>JADCLI010000009.1 GCA_016803235.1 Pimelobacter simplex | reverse complement strand
GTGTGGACCAGCCCGTCCGGGTTCCGGTTCCGCGTCGACCACCGCGGCACCCACCCCGTCCACGACACCAGCGACCCCAGCCCGCCCGACCGGTAGCGACCCCGCCTCACACCCCGCAGGAGCACCGTCCTGCGGGGACGTCGGCATGTCCCGGCCGGCTGCTACGGCAGCGTCGCCCGCATCACCCGCAGCGTGTTCCCACCCATGATCGCGGCGATCGCGGTCCGGTCGTAGCCGCGGTCCACCAGCTCCTGGGTGATCGCGGCGAGGTGGGTGGTGTCCCAGCCGACGGTGGTCGCGCCGTCGTAGTCGCTGCCGAGGGCGGCGGTCTCGATGCCGCCGACCTTCACCACGTGGTCGATCGCGTCGACCACGGCCGAGGTGGTCAGCTCGCAGACCGCGGCGTCCCAGTAGCCGACGCCCACGACGCCGCCGGTGGCAGCCACGCCGCGGATCTCGGCGTCGGTGAGGTTGCGGTTGACGTCGCAGGTGGCCTGCACGCCGCCGTGGCTGAGCACGACCGGCTTGGTGGCCAGCGCCAGCATCTCGGCGGCGGCGTCGTGGCTGGCGTGGGCGATGTCGACGATGATGCCGCGCCGCTCCATCTCGGCGAACACGCGTCGCCCGAGGTCGGTCAGCCCGCCCTTCTTCTCGCCGTGCATCGAGCCGGCGACCTCGTTGTCGAAGAAGTGCGTGAACCCGGCCATCCGCATGCCGGCGTCGTAGAGCTTGTCGAGGTTGTCGAAGTCGCCCTCGAGGTTGTGCAGGCCCTCGACCGAGAAGAGCGCGCCGGTGACCTGCTTGCCGTCCTCGCGGTCGGCGATCAGCCGGTCGAGGTCGCGACGCGAGCGGAGCAGGCGCAGCGAGCCGTTCGACTTCCGGGCCGCCTTCTCCAGCTTGTCGGCGTGGTGGAGCGAGCGCTGCAGCAGCGAGGTCCAGGTCCGCGGCGGCTGCAGCTGCGCGAAGGTGAGCAGGGTGATGTTGTCGCTGTCGGCGGAGTTGCTGTCGTAGTTCTGCCCCTTCGGCGACTTCGACACCGACGAGAACACCTGCAGCGCGACGTTGCCGTCCTCGAGCCGCGGCAGGTCCATGTGGCCGCGCCCGGAGCGGTCCAGCAGGTCGCGATCCCACATCAAGGTGTCGGAGTGCATGTCGACGACCTGCAACGAGTCGTGGAGCCGCTGCGTCTCCGGGTCGACCTCCGGCAGGTCGGCCGGGTCGACCTTGTTCATCCCGTTCTCCACGATGCGCGGCGCGAACGTGAAGAACCCGATCGCGGCCACGACCACCAGGGCAAGCAGTGTGAGCAACGTTCTCTTGATCCAGCGGCGCGGACGCCGTCCTCCCTCTCCCATGGCCGCGAACCTACCGGCCGGCTCGCTCCCCCACCCGCGGTACGGCAGACTCGACCCCCATGACCGACCCTGCCCGCGTGATCGTGCTCGCCGGCCCCTCGGGCTCCGGGAAGTCCCGGCTGGCGGGGCGGCTCGCGAAGGCGTACGGCTGGCCGACGCTGCGCCTCGACGACTTCTACCGTGACGGCGACGAGCCGGGGCTGCCGTTGATCACCGAGGGCGCCAACGCCGGCCTCGTCGACTGGGACCACCCGGGCACGTGGAGCCACGAGGACGCCTTCGCCGCCCTCCTCGAGCTGTGCACGACCGGTTCGACCGAGGTGCCGACGTACTCGATCTCCGAGAGTCGTCGCACCGGCTCCCAGCGCCTCGACCTGGCGGGCGCCCGGCGGTTCTGCGCCGAGGGGATCTTCGCGACCGAGATCGTCGAGGAGTGCCGCCGGGCCGGGATCCTCGCCGAGGCGTACTGCATCACGCAGCACCCGGTCGTCACCTTCTGGCGCCGGCTCACCCGCGACCTGCGCGAGCACCGCAAGCCGCCCCTGGTGCTGGTACGACGCGGCCTGGCCCTGGCCAGGGCGCAGCGGCAGATCGTGCGCCGGGCGACCGCGGTCGGCTGCCGGGTCGCGGCCGGCGACCGGGCGTTCGCCGAGATCCGCGAGCGGCACGACCAGGAGGGCGACCATGCGGTGGCCGGATGACCTCGCGCCCGGCACGCTGCGGCAGCCCGACGCGCGCAGCTGCGGGGCGGCCAGCGTCCTCGGCGCCCGGGCGCTGCTGACCTCGTGGCGCCCGGCGAACCCCGAGGACGACATCACCGAGGAGCACCGCCTCCTCACCTCCTCACGCAGCCCGCGCGACCGCTTCCAGCTGCCCTGGCCGCGCGCGCTCGGCACACCGCCGTGGGCGGTCGCCAACGCCCTGCGGGCGCTCACCGGCGAGCACGTCGCGACCGTCGTCGTGCGCCCCCGCCCCGCGATCGGGTACGACGTCCTGCGCGAGCAGCTGCGCAGCCGACCCGTCGGCGTCTACCTCGGCAGCCGCTGCCTCCCGCGCCACGTGGTACTGGCCGTGCGCGCGACCGCCACCGGGGTCGAGGTGTTCGACCCGGCGACCGGACGCCTGGTCGACGTCCCGGCCGAGAGCTGGTCCGGGCAGCGGGTCGGCGTCGCGGGCTGGAACTACTTCTGGTTCGTGGTCTGAGCCGCGTACCAGGGCTTGATGGTCTCGGTGATCAGCCGGTACCGCTCGTCGTACGGGATGAACGCGGACTTCATCGCGTTGACCGTCAGCCATTCGATCTCGGCCCAGCCGTAGCCGAAGGTCTCGGCGAGCAGCCCGAACTCACGGCTCAGCGTGGTGCGGCTCATCAGCCGGTTGTCGGTGTTGACAGTGACCCGGAACCGCAGCGAGGCGAGCAGGCGCAGCGGGTGCTCCTCGAGCGAGGGCGCTGCCCCCGTCTGCACGTTGGAGGACGGGCACATCTCGAGCGGGATCCGCTTGTCCCGGACATACGACGCCAGCCGACCCAGCTGCGCGACCCCGGCGTCGTCGACCTTGATGTCGTCGACGATCCGCACGCCGTGGCCGAGCCGGTCGGCGCCGCACCACTGCACCGCCTCCCAGATCGACGGCAGGCCGAAGCCCTCTCCGGCGTGGATGGTGAAGTGGGAGTTCTCGCGCTGGAGGTACTCGAACGCGTCGATGAAGCGGGTGGGCGGGTAGCCCGCCTCCGGGCCGGCGATGTCGAAGCCGACCACGCCCCGGTCGCGCCAGGCGATCGCGAGCTCGGCGATCTCCATCGCGCGGGCGGCCTGGCGCATGGCGGTGAGCAGGTGCCGCACGATGATCCGGCCACCGGACGCGGCCACGGCGGCCATGCCCTCCTCGAAGCCCTGCTGGACGGCGGCAACGACCTCCTCGAGGTCGAGGCCCGACTCGACGTGGAGCTCGGGGGCGTAGCGGATCTCGGCGTAGACGACGCCGTCGGCCGCGAGGTCCTCGACGCACTCCCGCGCCACCCGGGTCAGCGCGGCAGCCGTCTGCATCACCCCGACGGTGTGGGCGAAGGTCTCCAGGTAGCGCTCGAGGGAGCCCGAGTCGGCCGCCTCGGCGAACCACCGCGCGAGCGCGTCGGTGTCGGTCTCCGGGAGGGCGTGGCCGACGCCGGCGGCGAGCTCGATGATGGTCGCCGGCCGCAGCCCCCCGTCGAGGTGGTCGTGGAGCAGCACCTTGGGTGCCGCCCGCAGCAGGTCCTCCGGAAGGCCGCGTGTAGGTTCCATGACCGAATCCTAGTGACGAGGCACCAGAGAGCCAGGAGCAAGAAGCATGCGGGTCTTCACCACCTTCGACGAGCTGATCGCCGCCAACGGCGAGGTCCTCGGCACCGGTGACTGGGTCGAGATCACCCAGGAGCGGGTCAACCAGTTCGCCGAGGCGACGGGTGACCACCAGTGGATCCACGTCGACGTGGAGCGCGCGAAGCAGGGCCCGTTCGGCGGCACCATCGCCCACGGCTACCTGACGCTGTCGCTCATCCCGTGGCTCGGCGACTCGATCTTCGCGCTGGAGACCCCGGGCGCCAAGCTCAACTACGGCATCAACAAGGTGCGCTTCCCGAACCCGGTGCTGGTCGGCAGGCGGGTCCGGCTCACGGTCACCCTGGCCGAGGTCACCGAGCTCGCCAGCGGCTACCAGCTCACCCTCAAGCACGTCATCGACATCGAGGGCGAGGACAAGCCGGCCGCGGTCGCCGAGACCGTGGTGCTGCTCCTGCCCTGATCGGGCCGGATCTGTTGGCAACACCTGCCATGCACCCCGGTGGCGGTCGTCACTAGGGTCGACCCATGTCCGCGCCTCTCGACGACGTCCTGGTCCTCGACCTCACCCGTGCCCTCGCCGGCCCCCATGCGGCGATGATGCTCGGCGACCTCGGCGCCCGCGTGATCAAGGTCGAGAGCCCCGGCGGTGACGACACCCGCACCTGGGGTCCGCCGTTCGTCGAGCCCGCGGAGGGCGAGCGCGAGTCGACGTACTTCCTCTCGGCGAACCGCAACAAGGAGTCGATCACCCTCGACCTCAAGGACCCCGCCGACCAGGACGTGCTGGCCCGGCTGGTCGAGCGCGCCGACGTGCTGATGGAGAACTTCCGGGTGGGCGTGCTGGACCGCCTCGGCTTCCCGGTCTCGCGCCTCCACGAGCTCAATCCGCGGCTGGTCGTCCTGCAGATCACCGGCTTCGGGCACGACGGCCCCGAGGCGACCCGCTCCGGCTTCGACCAGATCGCGCAGGGCGAGGGCGGCCTGATGTCGCTGACCGGACTCACCGAGCCCACCAAGGTCGGCGTCCCGATCGCCGACCTGCTGGCCGGCATGAACGGCGCCTACGGCGTCGTCTCGGCCCTCTACGAGCGCGAGCGCACGGGTCGCGGCCGGGTCGTGCGCACCTCGCTGCTCGCGGGCATGGTCGGCGTGCACGCCTTCCAGGGCACCAAGTGGACCGTCGCCAAGGAGGTCCCCGGGCTGGCCGGCGGCCACCACCCGTCGATCGCCCCCTACGGCATGTTCGCGACGGCGACCGCCCCCGTGCAGATCGCCTGCGGCTCGGAGAAGCTGTGGCAGGCGCTGTGCGCCGAGCTCGGCATCGACCCCGAGCGCGAGGGCATGGCGACCAACCCCGAGCGGGTCCAGAACCGCGACGCGGTGATCGCGCTCATCGAGGGACTGCTGGCGACCGTGCCGGCCGAGGAGATCCTCGAGCGGCTCGACAAGGCCGGCGTCCCCGCGGGCAAGGTGCGCAGCCTCGACGACGTCTACACCTGGGAGCAGACCCGGTCCCAGGGACTGCTCATCGACGTGGAGCACTCCACGCTCGGCGACATCCAGCTGCCCGGACCCACGCTGCGCTTCGACGACAACGCCTACGCCGGCGGCCGCGAGCGGCACGTCGCGCCGCCCACGCTCGGGCAGCACAACGAGTCGATCCGGGAGTGGCTCGACTCCTGACGGAGCCGGCTCAGGCGTCGGCGACGGCCAGCCGCGCCTTGAGCAGCGGGATGGCGGGGTGCCGCAGCCGGCCCTCGCGGCCGAGCTCGGCGAGGCAGGCCTCCAGCACCGCGGTGTCGTACGGCGCCAGCTCGCTGTAGTGCAGCACCGCGTCGGGCTGCGGATCGGCGAGCAGCGCCTCGCGGACCGCGACGGCGACGTACTCCCCCATCTCGACCAGCGCGGGGCTCTCGGTGCCGGGCAGCAGGTCGCCGCCGTACGCCTCGACGGCGGCAGCGACGTCACCGCGGCGCAGCAGCGCCAGCACGTGGTCGACGTCGGTGGCGATCGGCATGAGCAGCCGGTAGGGCCGCGAGGCGAGCTGGCCGGACAGCGCGGCGCGCAGGTGGGAGACCTCGGCCTTGAGCGTGGAGAAGGTCACCGCGTGGTCGCCGTAGAGCATGGCGTGGAGCTGGTCGAGCGAGAGGCCGTCGGGGTGCAGCGCGAGCAGCGAGAGGATCTCGGTCTGGCGCCGGTTGAGCAGCAGCCGCTGCCCGTCGACGCGCGCCTCGGCGGTGCCGAGCAGGCTGAGCACCAGGCCGGGCTCCCTCGTCTCCTCCGGTGGCGCGGCGTCCTCGTACAGGTGGGTGCGCGGCAGCGCTCCCTCGACCAGCCGCGCCAGCACCCGGGCGGTCGCCAGGCCGATCGGGTGGGTGCGCTCCCAGGTGGTGGAGATGTCGAGGACGCCGAGCTTGGCGCCGCTCACCGGGTCGTGCACGGGCGCGGCCCAGCACACCCAGTTGTGCACGATCGGGGCGTAGTGCTCGGCGCTGAACACCATCGCGGGCCGGTCCAGCCGGTTGGCGAGGTCGAGCGCGTTGGTGCCGACCGAGCGGTCGTCCCAGCGCCCGCCGGGCACGAAGTTCACGGTCTCGGCCTTGCGGCGCATCACGCGCCCGCCGTACGTCCACAGGACCCGGGTGTCGGGGTCGGTGACCGCCAGCACCAGGTCGCCGTCCTCCGCGGTGCGGCGCAGCTCGTCCTCGACCCGCTCGACCGCGATCTGGAGCGGTGAGCCCTGCCAGAAGGAGCGGGTCTCCGACTCGTCGGCCAGGGGCGCGTGGACGACGTCGCGCGCGACCGTCGCCCCCGACCTGGTCCAGCTGTCGAGGATCTCCGGGCGCACCTGGGTCAGTGCGCCGTCGCCCTCCTCGACCCAGGTGGTCCAGGCGGCGAGCGCGCGCCGCCGACGCTGGTCGAGCTCGTCCATGAGCGAACCCTACTCCCGCACTGTGACGCCGATCACGCGTGGATGCGACCGGAGAGCGCCCCCAGCGGCTCCCCCGACCCGCCCCAGCGCCCGGCCACGATCTCCGCGGCGATGCTGATGGCGGTCTCCTCCGGCGTGCGCGCGCCGAGGTCGAGCCCGATCGGGCTGCGCAGGCGCCCCAGCTCGTCGTCGGTGAGGCCGGCCTCGCGGAGCCGCTCCATCCGGTCGTCGTGGGTGCGCCGCGAGCCCATCGCGCCGACGTACCCGACCTCGGGCAGGCGCAGCGCGACCTCGAGCAGCGGTACGTCGAACTTCGGGTCGTGGGTGAGCACCGCGATCACGGTGCGGGCGTCGACCCGGCCCGCCTCCTGCTCGGCGGCGAGGTAGCGGTGCGGCCACTCGACGACGACCTCGTCGGCGCCGGGGAACCGGCTGGTCGTCGCGAACACGGGCCGCGCGTCACAGACCGTGACGTGGTAGCCGAGGAAGCCGCCGACCCGGGCGACCGCCGCGGCGAAGTCGATGGCGCCGAACACCAGCATCCGCGGCGCGGGCGCGAACGCCCACACGAACACCCGCATCCCCTCGCCGCGGCGCTCGCCGTCGGGGCCGTAGGACAGGGTGCCGTTGTGGCCGGCGGCGAGCAGGCCCAGCGCGTCGTCGCGGACGGCGTCGTCGATGCGCTGGCTGCCCAGGCTCCCCGTCGGGGGCTGGTCAGGGTGGATCACGGTGCGCCGGCCGACGTACGCCGGGTCGGGGTGGTCGACCACGGTCGCGACGGCGACGGGACGGCCGGCCTCGATGTCGGCGGCGATGTCGGCGAGCTCGGGGAAGGTCGTCCGGTCGACCTTCTCGACGTAGACGTCGAGGATGCCGCCGCAGGTCAGCCCGACGGCGAAGGCGTCGTCGTCGGAGACGCCGTAGCGCTGCAGCGTCGGGACTCCGGAGGTGGTCACTGCCTGGGCCAGGTCGTAGACGGCACCCTCGACGCAGCCGCCCGACACCGAGCCGACCGCGGACGCGTCCGGCCCGACCAGCATCGAGGCCCCCGGCGGGCGCGGGGCGGAGCGGAAGGTGGCCACGACGGTGCCCATGCCGACGGTCTCGCCGGCCTCCCACCAGGCGAGCAGCTGGGGCAGGACCTCACGCACGGCGTACCTCCTCGAGGAGCTCCGCGAACGTCGCCAGCGAGTGGCCGGCGAGGAACGCGTCGACATGGGGCAGGACGGCGACGATCCCCTGCTGCACCGGGGCGTAGCCGTCCTTGCCGCGGTGCGGGTTGACCCACACGACCTTGTGGGCGAGCCGGTGCAGCCGGTCGACCTGCTCGGCCAGCAGCGCGGTGTCACCGCGCTCCCAGCCGTCGCTGAAGACGACCACGACCGCACCGCGGGCCATGCCGCGGCGGCCGTGCCGGTCGACGAACGCCTTCAGCGTCTCGCCGAGGCGGGTGCCGCCCGACCAGTCCGGTACGACGTCGCCCGCGGCCGCGATCGCCCGGTCCGGGTCGCGCCGCTTCAGGGCCCGGGTCAGGTGGGTGAGCCGGGTGCCGAGGCTGAACACCTCGACGCCCGGGCCGGCGTTGACGACCCGGTGGGCGAGGCGGAGCAGCGCGTCGGCGTACCCGCTCATCGAGCCGGACACGTCGACCAGCAGCACCACCCGTCGCGGCCGGGTCGCGCGCCGGCGGCGGTGGATCTCGCCCGGCTCGCCCATCCGGCGCAGGCTGGCGCGCAGGGTGCGGGAGGCGTCGACGTCGCCGCGCCGGTGCGGGGTACGACGCGCGGTCGGGCGGGTGGGCAGGGCGACCCGCAGGGTGCTGAACATGCTCGCGAGCCGGATCCGGTCGGCGGGGTCCAAGGTCGCGACGTCGCGGTGGCGCAGCACCTCGGTCGCGCTGGCGGCGGCCTTGATCGGGTCGTCGTCCTCGTCGGGCCCTGCTCCTGCTGCCGACTGCTGGTCCGGCAGCAGCGACGCCGTCGGCTGCTGTCGTTCGGTTCGTGGGCGGACGGTCGGCGTGGTGTTGTCGCGGTGGAACCACTCGTCGAACACCCGGTCGTGGCGCTCGAGGTCCTCCGGCGTCGCACACAGCGTCGCGCGCCCGGCCGCCCTGGTCGCCGTACGGTCGCCGAGACCGACGAGGGCGACGGCGTCGAGGTAGGCCCGGGTGCGGTCCTGGGTGACGGGCACGCCGGCCGCCCGGAGCGCGGTCGCGAACCCGAGCAGGATCTCGTCAGGCTGGTGGGCCAGGGCCGCGGTGGTCATCGCGCGAGCATCCGGTCGAGCGCCGCGCGCACCCGCTCCGCGTCGTCGCGGTACTTCACCAGCGCGCCGAGGGTGCGCGCCGCGGTCTCGACGTCGAGGTCGGTGGTGCCGAGGTGCTGCAGCGCCCGCGCCCAGTCGAGGGTCTCGGCGACGCCGGGCGGCTTGAGCAGGTCGGTCCCGGCCCGCAGCTGCTGGACGACCTCCACGACCTGGTGCGCCAGCGTGGCGCTGACCTCCGGCGCGCGGCTGCGCACGATCGCGACCTCCCGCTCCAGGCCCGGGTGGTCGATCCAGTGGTAGAGACAGCGCCGCTTGAGCGCGTCGTGCAGCTCGCGGGTGCGGTTGGAGGTGAGGACGACGGTCGGCGGTGTCGCCGCCTGCACCGTGCCGAGCTCGGGGATGGTCACCTGGAAGGTCGAGAGCACCTCGAGCAGGAACGCCTCGAACTCGTCGTCGGCCCGGTCCACCTCGTCGATCAGCAGCACCGCCGGGCTCTGCTGCAGCGCCGCCAGCACCGGCCGCGCGAGCAGGAAGCGCTCGTCGTACAGGCTCTTCTCGGCCTCCTCCACGTCCCCCTTCGCCGTTCCTGACAGCGCCTCCAGGGCGCGCAGGTGCAGGATCTGGCGCGGGAAGTCCCAGTCGTAGAGCGCCTGCGTCGCGTCGATCCCCTCGTAGCACTGCAGCCGGATCAGCGGCCGGTCGAGGCTCTCGGCGATCGCCTCGGCCAGCGCAGTCTTGCCGGTGCCGGGCTCGCCCTCCAGCAGCAGCGGACGCGACATCTCCAGCGACAGGAAGAGGACCGTCGCCAGCTCCTCGTCGGCCAGGTAGCCCGTCTCCTCCAGCCGGCGGGCGAGATCGGCGACGCGGGTGTCCATGCCACCAAGGCTAGGACCCGGTCGTTGGCGGGAGGTTGGCAACTGTTGCCGAAGTCAGCGGGACGTGGACCGCCACCGCAGGAACGTGCGGCCGGCGACGTACCCGCCCACGACGCCCACGACGCGAGCCACGATCTCGGTCGACTCCGATGCATCGAGGGCGATTGCCAGCGCCGTCCCGATGACCCCGCCCAGGACCACGCATCCCATGATGACCAGCAGCCGCATCCCGGCCGACACCTCGCGTCCCTGCGTGCCCGAGCTCATCGGTCCATCATCGCCGGTCGACATCGGCACCGGTCGCCAGGTCCCCGCACTCGACGAGGGTCACGTCGTGCGCCTTGAGGTAGGTGCGCGCGCCTTGGTCCCCTGCTGCGCTCTCGATCACGCCCGCCCAGTGGCCGCGGCCGATCAGGACGGGGTGACCCGGGCGGCCGTCGTACGACGCCCGGGCGAGTGCCGGTGCGCCGTCGCCGGCGGCGAGGACCCGGGCGACCACTCGCGCCGTGACGTCGGGCAGGTCGACGAGGTGGACCAGTGCGGCATCGGCCTCACCCAGGGCCGTCAGGCCGGTCGCGAGCGAGGCGCCCATGCCCGAGGACCAGTCCTCCGAGCGCACCGTCGTCACCCCGGTCAGTCCGGCGAGCAGCGGCTCCGCCTCGTCGGCACCCGCGCCCAGCACCACCACGACCTCGCCGCAGCCGCCGTCGCGGAGGACCTCCACGGACCGGGTGAGCCAGGACGTGCCGGCGTCGTCGCGGACCAGTGCCTTGGGCATGCCCATCCGGCGGCCGGCACCGGCGGCGAGGAGGAGACCGCTGGTGATCACCGGGTCAGGCTAGTTGGCCACGGTCAGCAGCACGGCGGCATCGCTGATCGCCTCGAGGTCGTGGCGCTGGGGCGGGATGACGAGGTGGTCACCGGCCGCGCCCCGCCAAGTGTCCCCACCGGCGTGCAGCGCCACCTCGCCCTCGATCACCTGCAGCGTCGCCTCCTCCGGTGCGTCGTGCTCTCCGAGCCGCTCACCGGCGCGCAGCGCGATCAGGGTCTGGCGCAGCCGGTGCTCACGGCCGCCGTACACGGTGACGGCGGCGCGTCCGCTGCTCGCCACACGGGCGGCCTCGAGCTGGTCGTCCGCCAGCGAGGTCAGGTTCGTGGACTCCATTGCGTGCTCCTCCCGGGCGTCGCTCCGCGGCCCATCTGGTCGCACCCCATGCCTATCTCATCGGGGCGGGTTTGTGATGCTCCTATGGTTGTCAAGCGGCTTGGAGCCAGGTTCGGTAGCGCTGGGTGAACTCGCGGTCGAACGCGACTCCGCGTTCGATGCGGCTGACATGGTTCAAGGTGGTGCCGAGTTGTTCGACCACGACTCGGATGGGCAGGTTCTTCGCGCGTCGGATGCGCCGTAGGTCGGCGATTCCGGCAAGGGCGTTCGGGTTCTGGAGCAGCTTGAACACCTCTCGGGCGATTGCGCGTTTGAGGATCCGCAGGATCTCGGGGTTGCTGCGGTTCTTGGCCCGCTGGGCGGCGACGAACGCGCGGGTGCGGGGGTCGCTGGCCATCCGCACGGTCGCGATCGTGTGCAGCGCGGAGTTGGCGTGACGGTCCCCGCCACGAGAGAGCCGGAAGCGGCTGGTCTTACCCGACGATGCCGGGACCGGTGCGGTGCCGCACAGGGCAGCGAAGGATGCCTCGCTGGCCAAGCGCTCCGGGTTGCCGCCCGCAGTGAGGAGGAGCTGCGCCGCGGTCACCGGTCCGATGCCGCGTGCCGAGATCAGGTTCAGGTTGATCGCCGCGACCAGATCGCGGAGCTCCTCGTCGAGCAGCTCGATCTGCTGGCCGAGGAACCGGTGGCGCCGGGCCAGCATCTTCAACCCGAGCAGCACGGTGGCCACCACTGCGCCGCGAGTGCCGGGACGGCAGGCAGCGAGCGCGTCGATCAACCGCTTGTCACTCAGCTTCCGGTACCTCTCACGGATCTCGACGGGCGCGGTGATCAACTGTGCGTGGATCTGGTTCATCGCCGCAGTACGTGCCTTGACGGCTGAACGTCGCGTGCTGAGAAGGGCTCGAAGCCCCTCGACGTCCTCGTCCTTCGGTGCGGTCCTCGCGCGACCGGTCATGGCAGCCCTGGCTGCTTGGTAGGCGTCGATCGGGTCGGACTTGCCCTGCATCCGCCGCACCGTGGCTTCGGGACGGATCACCTCCCGCACCGTGATCCCGGCCGCACGGGCCGCCACGGCCAGGCCCGCCCCGTAAGAACTGGTGCCTTCGATCCCGAAGACCTGTACCGGACCCAACGACGCGAGGAAGACCAAGACGTCGCGGTAGCCCGCCGGTGTCGTGGGGAACTGGCTGTCGCCGAGCTCGCGACCGTAGTCGTCGATCGCGGCCACGTGGATCGTGTCGGCGTGGGTGTCAGCACCCGCGAAGACGACAAGGGTCGCTGGTCGTGTCGCTGTCATGATGGAACTGCCTTCCGTGTCGATACCGATGGGGTTGGTCGACGCCGGTCGGGCGAGCAGACAGGACATTGATGAGGCGCTTGCCAGGCTCTTATTAGGTCATGTCCGCCCGGCCGGCGTGCGGGGTCCCGACCGCCGACCGGACCACAAGATGGTCAACCCAACAGGGCGACAGTCGGAGGCTGAGGCACGACGATCGGGCCCCCTTCACTACTCCACAGGGAGCAGCGAAGACCAGCATCAATGTCGGGGGTGCGTGATCGACTGTGGGCATGGACCTGGACCTGGGCGAGCTGGCAGCGGGAGAGCTGCTGGCGCGCGCCGAGGCCAACGTGCGCGAGCGGCGACAGTCCGAGGTCGACCAGCTGCTGCTGGCGCTGGCGTGGTGCGACCGCAACGCCAACGACCCGCAGTCCGCGCCCGGCACCGCGCCGGTGACGTGGGGCGGGGACCGCCTGGTCCGGCTCGGTGGCGACGGCACACCGCTGGTGGCCGAGCTGTGCATCGGCGAGCTGGCCATCGCCTTCCAGTCCGGCTACGTCAGCACCCACAACCTCGCCGCCGCGGCGCTCGACCTCCGCCACCGGTTGCCGATGCTGTGGAGCCTGGTGCTCGACCTCCGGATGCCGGTCTGGCTGGCCCGCAAGGTCGCCGTGATGGCCCGCGAGCTCGACCGCGACGCGGTGCGGCTGGTCGACACCGCGGTCGCGAGGGCGGTGCACGAGTCCCCCAGCCGGATCCTGAGGATCGCCGAGGCCAAGGTGATCGAGGCCGACCTGGCCGCTCATCGCGCCCGGGTCGCCGAGGACGCCCGCAAGACCGGGTGCTGGCTGTCCAGGCCGCGTCCCGGCGACATCCTCGAACCCGTCGGCGGCGGCGAGGCGGCCACCCGGCGTTTCGCGGCGAAGCTGCCCACAGGTGCCGCCGTCGAGCTGGACGCCGTCATCGACGATCTCGCCGATGCCCTCGAGACTCACCAGGACCGCATCGGCGACGAACCGCCGGCCACGCGGGCCCAGCTGAGGGCCGAGGCGTTGGCGCTGCTGGCCGATCCGCATGCGGCCGTGCGGTTCCTGGACGGGCTGGACAGCCTGGACAGCCTGGACGGCCCGGACCGCCCCGCCGAAGCGGCGACGAAGCCGTCCCGCCGCAAGGCGGTCATCCACGTGCACCTCTCCGACGTTGCGCTTGCCGGCACGGTCCCCGGCGTCGCGAGGGCAGACGGGCTCGGCCCGTTCCTGCTCGAGCAGCTCGCCGAGCTCCTCGGCCGCCACGACATCACCGTGCAGCCCGTGCTCGACCTCGCCGGCGTCACCAACGTCAACGCCTACGAGCACCCCACGATCGTCCGCGAGCGCGCCATCCAGCGGATGTGCGGCGACGTCTTCCCGCACTCCGCGAACGGCGCCGGCATCGGCGGCCGCTTCGACCTGGACCATGTCGATCCCTACGTCCCACCCGCCCGCGGCGGACCACCCGGCCAGACCGGCGACCACAACGCCGCGCCCCTGACCCGACGACACCATCGGATCAAGACCCACGGCCACCTCCCCGACGGAGGCGGCGGCTACCAGGTGCGCCAGCTCGGCCTCACCGCCTACCGCTGGATCACACCCCACGGGATGGCGCGCATGGTCACTCCACGCGGCACAGCCCGCGTCGAACTGCTGCGCGCCCGCGACGGCACGGTGCTCGGCGAGTGCTACCCCTGCTCACCGATTGATCTGGTCCACGCCGGACTGCCCTGCGGGTCCTGACGCTCCGCCGGGCTTTGGCGCGCACAGGAACAGTCGGCCCGACAGCAGGCCAGTGTCTTGGTCGGCTCAGCCGCCAAGGTCAAACCGCCCCGTAGGTCGCTGCCTATGCGCCGACCGATTCGACTGGGTCTCGCTTTCTTGAGGAGAGGCACGAAGGCCTTGCCCGCATTGACGTGGCCCGCAATCGAAAGATCACACAAACCTCCTCCGCCTCAAGCCAGTACGGACTAGATTCGTCGGCCATGAGCGTGACGATTCCAGACACATTGGTGGATCCAAACGACGTTGAGGTGGTTCGACAAGTTCATCAATTTTGGAATGGCGGAAATCAACCTCAAGCCGTGGAAATCATGCGTCCTCTCGTCGAGGCGGATCGACCCTGGGCGGTTGCTCTCCGCTTGGCTCATGATGCAGCAGGGGTACCCCGCGATTGAGCAGAGCATTGCCTACGCACTGAAGGCCGCGCAACTCGGAATGCCCTGGCAGGCAGTAAACACCTTCAATTACGTGATCGGACAACTTCCTTCGGCACCACAATTGGTCGAACGCCTACCCGAACTCGCCGAAGCCGCTCTTCCATGGCAACCGGGGATCGACCCCATTGGGAACGCCTGGAACCTCATCGGCCAAAATCAGCCTGAAATGGCGCTGCGCCTGATGAGCATGACCGGAGATTGGTTCCCCGTTCCGGACCGCTTGAATCGGTTCGTCGCGCAAGCCCGGGAACGAATGACAGAACTTGAGGCGCTTAGTTCGTCGGCGCGACATGAAAGAGATCGAGTCACTGCGGATGCATCCGATGCCCTTTCTGAGATCACCAAAGCGAAGGATGACCTCCAAACAAGAGCTAAACAAGCGGGCTTGCTCATAACTGCAACCTTGTCCGACGCGACGAACGCGCTCTTCAAGGCCGACGCCGAAAGGAACAAGAAGGAGTCGCGGATCGCTTGGGGAGCAGGACTCGCAGTACTTGGTGCAGCAACCCTGGTGGCGGTGTTGCCATTGATCATCCACCACGCCGGCAAAGGGCCCGAGTATTCGAAAACTGCACAGGTCGGCGCACATATCGCGTCGACCCTAGCCCTGGCGACCTTCGCGGGCGTGTTGCTCGCAAGGGCGCGTTCTCGAGACCATTCGGCGCAACGGGCTAACGACCTGTCTACCGCTATGGGAACAATGATTTCCTACAGCAGTCAAATCAGCGATCCTGCCGAAAAAGAACGCTTCATGATGACCATGGGGCAACTAGTTCTTCAAGCCCATCTGACCATCGGATCGGGACATTCCGTGAAAGACGAATCCCTTAGCGGGCTTCTCGCTCTAACCAACTTGATCAGACCGGTCGGCGCTTCGACCCCACCTGCCGCCGGATAAGGAAAACACGCCTATGTATCGAGTTGCTCGCACCGATCAGCCATGAGACGGCTGCCCGGAACCTCGTGGACGCCATGCCGATTGATTGACCGACCGTGGATGTCCCCCGCTATTCTGCTCCTTGCAGGCAATGCATCTGACGGGGAGACGGACTCGGCGCCCTGACCTCCATGGGGCTACGGTTGTGCGGCCGTCAGTCATGGGTCAATGCAAACCAGATGACCGTCGAGGCAGCGACGCGGAAGCACCATGGCAGCACCGCCCGAGTTCATGTCCCGCTTCGGCCGCGTCGGCGCCGAACTACCCTGCGGTCCCCGCCCCCACTCACCTGGCAGCTAAGCGGTTTCGCAGCGCAGACCCACCTGATTGCCATACGGTGCCGCGCATGCGCGTTCACTCCCCCCTGAGTTTGTTGTTCGCAGCTGCCCTCGTTGGCGGCGCGCTCGCCGGCTGCTCTTCCGACGACGGAAAAGGGGCGCGCGTGATCGGATCAGACGGCAACTCGCGTGACGCTTCGTCAGAAGCCGACACCGGCCCAGCGGCAGAGGCTGAGGACTTTGTGGTCGTCAGCGGGTTCACGACCGGCGAGGACTCCATTGGCACGCGTTACACCTCCGCCGGCGCACGACTGACCAACCCCAACAACGACCGCGCCGCCTACGACGTTCAGGTGCTCTTCAACCTTGTCGGCCCCGACGGCAACATCTTGGACACGACATCAGAGACGGTGTACTACGTCGGTCCGGGCGAGACCGTTCCAGTCGCGCCCCTCCAGATCGGATTCGATGCATCGACAGCTCCGACCGAGTTGCAGGTCCAGGTCGTCGGCGAATTCGTCGAGGACGAGGGTCCCAAGGGAGCATTCGGTGGCGAGGGCGCAATCCTCGAGTTCGTGGGTGGCAAGATCAAGAAGGGCGAGTACGGCAACGAGTTGAGCGCGCAGGTGAAGAACCCCACCGAGGTCGTTATTCAGCTTCCCGAATGGGATTGTATTTACCTGCAGGGGGACAAGGTCGTCGGCGGTTCCTCGTCGACGATCGTCGACCCCGTTCCGCCCGGCACAACCGTGCAGTTCGGTGAATCTCTGAGCCCGGACTCCCTCATGGCGCCCACCGTCGAGTGCCGCGTCGTCGGAGACCTGTGATGCCGTCGGTCAATCACGCGGTTTCCTAGCAGGGGGACAGGCCCGCCGAACCGATGAAGGCGCGCACGCGTGGGGCCAGGATCCTCTGTTCAGGCGCCCACTTCACGGTCCAGCCACCTGCAACGAGTTCGGCGCTCCCGGGAACGTCCGTGCCAAGGAGTTCGATTCTCCACAGCAGCACGGCGTCGTCCGGACACGAATCCACATGTGCTCGGCGCGGCCGGGACACGACATCAGCTTTACGGCCGTGCGCCACTAGATGTGACCAGCGTTCGTACTACGTTGGGTCTGCTGCAGGGTTGGAGGTCAGGTAACCCTGCCGCATACCGCCGCGTTCCGGCTGGCCGCCTCGATGGCCTGCTCCCCCGCGCTCGCACACGATCAGCAGGGATGGATCGCCGCGTTGAAGCAGATCAGGTCACCGCGGCTCGGCACGACCGGCATCTCCTCGCGATGAACCACGGCCCGCTCCCGGGCGACCCTGCTCGCCGCGAGCCTCTGCCGCTCGCGTCGCCGACGGAGGACGAGGACGATCCAGTCCCACACGACCATGTCCTCATCATGTGACGGACCGTCCGCGCTGTCGAACAAATGCCACAGGGCCCCCGCCGAAGCGAGGGCCCTGTGGTGTGAAACAGGTGAAGCGGGAGGACTCAGAAGTCCATGCCGCCCATGCCACCGGTCGGGTCGCCACCAGCGGCGGCCTTCTCCGGCTTGTCGGCCACGACGGCCTCGGTGGTGAGGAACAGCGCGGCGATCGACGCGGCGTTCTGCAGCGCCGAGCGGGTCACCTTGGCCGGGTCGATGATGCCCTCGGCCAGCAGGTCGACGTAGTCGCCCGTGGCGGCGTTGAGGCCCTGGCCGGCGGGGAGGTTGGCAACCTTCTCCGCGACGACGCCACCCTCGAGGCCGGCGTTGATGGCGATCTGCTTCAGCGGGGCCGAGACCGACGCCTTGACGATCTGGGCACCGGTGGCCTCGTCGCCCTCGAGCTCGAGCTTCTCGAACGCGGTCGCGGCAGCCTGGACCAGCGCGACGCCACCACCGGGGAGGATGCCCTCCTCGACGGCCGCCTTCGCGTTGCGGACGGCGTCCTCGATGCGGTGCTTGCGCTCCTTGAGCTCGACCTCGGTGGCCGCGCCGACCTTGATGACGGCCACGCCGCCGGCCAGCTTGGCGAGGCGCTCCTGCAGCTTCTCGCGGTCGTAGTCGGAGTCCGACTTCTCGATCTCGGCGCGGATCTGGTTGACCCGGCCCTCGATCTGGGCGGCGTCGCCAGCACCCTCGACGATGGTGGTCTCGTCCTTGGTGATGACGACCTTGCGGGCCTGGCCGAGCAGCTCGAGACCGGCGGTCTCCAGCTTGAGGCCGACCTCCTCGGAGATGACCTGGCCGCCGGTGAGGATCGCGATGTCCTGCAGCATGGCCTTGCGGCGGTCGCCGAAGCCCGGGGCCTTGACGGCCACGGACTTGAAGGTGCCGCGGATCTTGTTGACGACCAGGGTCGACAGCGCCTCGCCGTCGACGTCCTCGGCGAGGATGACGAGCGGCTTGCCCGACTGCATGACCTTCTCCAGCAGCGGCAGCAGGTCCTTGACGTTGCTGATCTTGCTGTTGGCGATGAGCACGTAGGCGTCCTCGAGGACGGTCTCCATGCGCTCCGGGTCGGTGACGAAGTACGCCGAGATGTAGCCCTTGTCGAACCGCATGCCCTCGGTGAGCTCGAGGTCGATGCCGAAGGTGTTCGACTCCTCGACCGTGATCACGCCCTCCTTGCCGACCTTGTCCATCGCCTCGGCGATGGCGTCACCGACGGTGGCGTCGCCACCGGCGGAGATGGTGGCGGTGGCAGCGATCTGCTCGCGGGTCTCGACGTCCTTGGCCATGCCGAGCAGCTGCTCGGACACGGCGGCGACGGCGGCCTCGATGCCGCGCTTGAGACCCATCGGGTTCGCGCCGGCGGCGACGTTGCGCAGACCCTCGCGGACCAGCGCCTGGGCGAGGACGGTCGCGGTGGTCGTGCCGTCACCGGCGACGTCGTCCGTCTTCTTCGCGACCTCCTTGACCAGCTCGGCGCCGATCTTCTCGTAGGGGTCCTCGAGCTCGATCTCCTTGGCGATGGAGACACCGTCGTTGGTGATCGTGGGGGCGCCCCACTTCTTCTCCAGCACGACGTTGCGGCCCTTGGGGCCCAGGGTGACCTTGACGGCGTCCGCGAGCGTGTTCATGCCACGCTCGAGACCGCGGCGGGCCTCCTCGTTGAAAGCAATCAGCTTCGACATAACTCCTGCGATTCCTTCGCGATGTCCGTTGTCACTCTCAAGGCGAGAGTGCCAGCATCATGTTTAGCACTCGACCATGGCGAGTGCAAGGAGAAGGGGTGGTCAGGAGCGGGCCAGCCGGCCCGCGAGCAGGGTCGCGAAGCGGTCCGCGTTGGCCGGGTCGACGTCGAGGTAGAGGCCGGGCTCGATCAGCTCCAGCTCGCTGACCACCCAGGCGCCCTCCCAGACCATCAGGTCGACCCGGGCGTAGGCCAGGTCCGCACCCCACCGCGTCGCGGCCGCTCGCACCGCCCCCTCCGCGACCGCCGCCCGCTCGGGGTCCAGCGCCACCGGCCGACTCGATCCGCCGTACAGCTCGTGCACGCGGACCTCCCCCGCCGCCGCGACCTTGTCGACCTGCGCGGCCGCGACCCCGCCGAAGACGTACACCGACGACTCCCCCGTCGTGCGCACCGACGACACCAGCGGCTGCGCGATCCACGGCCCGGCGACCAGGCCCTCCAGTCGCGCGTCGTCGATGCTCTCGACGACCACGACGCCGACCCCGCCCGCACCGGTGCGGGGCTTCACGACCACGCTCCCCCACCGCTCCAACGCCGCGGCCAGCCCGCCCGCGCAGTCGGTGTCGTCGAGCAGCATCGTCGGGACCGTGGGTACGACGTCCGCGAGCTCGGTCAGGTAGGCCTTGTCCGCGTTCCACGCGAAGACCTCGGCACCGTTGAGCAGGGCGGTCACCCGCTCGACCTCCCGCGCCCAGGCGAGGAAGGCGGGCAGCCGGCGGTGGTAGTCCCAGGTCGAGCGGACCGCGACCAGGTCGGCCGCCGCCCAGTCGACCGACGGGTCGTCCCAGCGCACCCACCGGGCCTCGATCCCGTGCGCCGCGAACGCCTCGGGCAGCACGGAGCCGCCCGGCTCACCGTCGGGCATGAGGTCGAAGGTGACGAGGAGGACGCAGGCCATGGGGCCACGTTAGGAGGCGGGCGCACGGTGCCCGAACGGCACCCGTTCCGCGTGCCCCAGCGCCAGCAGCACCGACGGCAGCAGCGCCTTGGCCGTGCGCTTGTAGCCCAACGCGCTGGGGTGGAACCGGTCCAGGCTGAACATCTCGTCGGGGTTGGTGATGAAGAAGGGCCCGACCACGTGGGCGAGGGAGACCGCGTGCGCCCCGTTGCGTACGGCGACCTCGGCCTGCGCCGTCGCGAGCTGGCGTGACATCCGCGAGCCGAGCGAGCGCAGCGGCTGCGGGACCGGCCGGAGCGCGCCGAGGTCCGGGCACGTGCCGACCACGACCTCGGTCCCCAGGGCCCGCAGCCGCGCGACGGCCTCCTCCAGCTGTGCCGCCGACGTCGCCACCGGGACCCGGTGGGTCACGTCGTTGCCGCCGATCACGATCACGGCGACGTCCGCGCGGTAGCCCTCCGGGAGCCCGTCCAGCTGCCCGGCGAGCGCCGAGCTCTCCGAGCCCACGACCGCGGCGGTCCGTAGCGCGACCGGGCGCCGCACCTCGCCGGCCAGGCCGCGTGCGATCCGCGCACCGAGGGTGTCCTTGGCGCGCTCGGCGCCCAGCCCGGCGGCGATCGAGTCGCCGAGGACGAGCAGGTGGAGCGGCGGGCCGTCGTACGACTTCCTCTTCCAGACCTTGTCGGCCGGGATGGCCTGCTCGCCCAGCGGCTTCCCGATCCGGGCCCGGGCGATCGCGGCCTGCCGGCGCAGCAGCTCGCGCCCACCGCCGGTCGTCACGCCGATCCCGGCGAGGGCGGCGCCGGCGGCGACGAGGGCGGTACGGGTGCGGCTCATGGCTGCTTTGAACCAGACCGGCCTGAACGGATCGTGGCGCGCCGGTGGCGGCGGGGTGTCAGGCTCCGGCGACGAGCACCGTCGGCTCGTGGCCGACGGGGAAGCTGACCGACGCCGCGATGAAGCAGTTGGTGCTCGCCTCGCCGTGGATCGCCTGGGCCGTCTCGGCCATCGACGCGTCCGCGACGGTGACCCGCGGGCGCAGCGTCACCGACGTGAACCGCCCACCCTGCCCGACCTGCGCCATGGTGCCGACCGGGCTGTCGTCGTAGGCGACCACGACGACGCCGTGGTTGACCGCCGAGTGGAGGTACGACAGCAGGTGGCACTGCGCGAGGGCCGCGAGGAGCAGCTCCTCGGGGTTCCAGCGCGCGGCGTCGCCGCGGAAGGTCGGATCGGCGGAGCCGAGCAGGTCCGGCTTGCCGGCCGCGGTGAGCAGGACCGTGCGGTCGTAGTCGCGGTAGCCGGAGGTGCCGGTGCCGCGGTTGCCCTGCCAGACCAGGTCGAGCGCGTAGTGGTGGTCGGTCACCGGGCCATTGTCCCGACCCGCACGAAAGCCGTCACCGAGTGGGACGTTCACTGGCAGGAACTTGTTCTAGTTTGGCACTCTTCTCCTGTGACCCCCACCACAGACACCGCTGCAGAGGCCACCGCACGCCCGATCAACCTCGCCGACGTGCTCGAGGCGATGGCCGACGCCCTGCCCGACCGGGCGGCCGTGCACACCGGCGACCGGGTGTGGACCTTTGCGGAGGTCGACGAGCGCTCCACCCGGCTGGCCAACCACCTGGTGGGGCTCGGCATCCAGCCCGGCGAGCACGTCGCCGTCCACTCGACCAACCGGATCGAGTGGGTCGACGCGCTCTACGGCTGCCTGAAGGCCCGGGCGGTCCCGATCAACATCAACTACAAGTACCTCCGCGACGAGCTGGCGTACCTCTACGGCAACGCCGACTGCGTCGCGGCCATCGTCGCTCCCGAGCACGTCGCCGCGGTGGCCGAGCTCGACCTGCCGACGCTGCGGCACACGATCGTCCTCGGCGAGGAGTACGACGCCGCGCTGGCCGCGTCCTCCCCCGAGCGCAAGGTCACCGGCCGCTCCGCCGACGACCACTACGTGCTCTACACCGGCGGCACGACCGGCTATCCGAAGGGCGTCGTGTGGCGCAACGAGGACCTGATCCGCGCCGCGCTCAACGCCGCGCGGTACGGCGCCCCGCTGGACTCGATCGAGCAGCTGGTCGCCGAGGCGAGCGCGACCGAGAACCCGATGGTGCTGCTGGCGTGCGGCCCGATGATGCACGGCGGCAGCCAGTGGATCCTCGGCAACGCCCACGTCGCCGGCCAGACCGTCGCCCTCTACACCGAGCCGCACTTCGACGCCGCGAAGATCCTGGACCTCGTCGAGAAGGCGAAGGTCGTCTCGCTGACCTTCCTCGGCGACGCGATGGGCCGTCCCGTGGCCGAGGCGATCCTCGCCGAGCCGGACCGCTGGGACCTGTCCAGCCTGGCCGCGGTGTCCAACGGCGCCGCTCCCCTGTCCGACGGCGTGCGCGAGGAGATCCGCCGCGCCCTGCCCGGCCGGTTCATCCTCGACTCCTACGGCTCCTCGGAGTCCGGCGCCGCCGGCTCCCGGATGGACGACGGCACCGACGGCGGCCAGAGCGCGCCCCGGTTCACCGTCACCGACCAGGTCGAGGTCTTCGACGCCGACTTCAAGCCGTGCCCGGTCGGCGTCGACGGCATGCTCGGCCGCTCCGGCCCGGTGCCGCTCGGCTACTACAAGGACCCGGTCAAGACGGCTGCCACGTTCAAGGAGATCGACGGGGTGCGCTGGGCGATCCCCGGCGACTTCGCGCGTCGCGAGGAGGACGGCTCGGTCACGGTCCTGGGCCGCGGCTCGGTGTGCATCAACACCGGCGGCGAGAAGGTCCACCCCGAGGAGGTCGAGGCGGTGCTGCTGCGCCACGACGACATCTTCGACGCGGTCGTGGTCGGCACCCCGCACGAGCGCTGGGGCCAGCAGGTCACCGCGCTGGTCCAGCGCCGGGAGGGCTCGACGCTGACCGAGGACGACGTCCGCGAGCACTGCCGCGCGCTCATCTCCAACTACAAGGTCCCCAAGACGATCCTGTTCATCGACGAGGTGCCGCGCACCCCGGTCAGCAAGGTCGACTACCCGGCCAGTGCGGCGCTGGCGGCGCAGCTGCTGGGCTGACCCCGGAGGAATTCCTCCCTCGAGCTGTCGATCGGGAGCCCTCCCGGGCGTCATCGCGGCGGACGGCGACACCACCGTCGACGTCCGCCCGGCCGTCGAGCAGCCGGCCTGAGCGAGCAGACCGCGCACGAAGCCCTGGCCCGGCTGCAGTGCGACGAGTGGGGCCGGCTGCTGGCCCTGCTCGTCGCGCGCTACCGGCGCCTGGACCTGGCCGAGGACGGCCTGGCCGACGCGTTCGAGGCCGCGGCCCGGCACTGGCCGGACGAGGGCGTGCCCGGCAACCCACCGCGAGGCGGCCGCCGCGCTCACGCTGCGGCTGGTCCTCGGCGTCCCGACCGAGGAGATCGCGCGCCTGTTCCTGGTGCCGACCGCCACCATGGCGGCCCGGCTCACCCGGGCCCGCAAGAAGCTGGCCGATGCCGCGTTCACCCTGCCCGACGGGCCCGAGCTGGCGTCCCGGATCGGGACGGTCGGCGAGATCGCCTACCTCGCCTTCACCACCGGCTACGCGCCCGGGACGGGTGCCGACGTGCTGCGGCCGGGTCCTGCGGGCGAGGCGATCCGGCTGGTGCGGGTGCTGCGATCGGTCCTGCCGCCGGAGGTCGACCGCGCCGAGCTCGACGCCCTGCTGGCCCTGATGGTCCTGCTGCACGCTCGCCGCGACGCCCGGGTCGTCGACGGCGCCCTGGTGCTGCTCGCCGACCAGGACCGCGGCCGGTGGCACCACGGCGAGGCGCTCGGGGCGCTGGAGCTACTCCGCCCCCTGGTCGGCGAGCCGCCGGCGCCGTACCTGCTCCAGGCGCTGATCGCCGCCGAGCACGCGATCGCACCTACCCCGGCCGCGACGCACTGGGGTCGCATCGTCGAGCGGTACGACGAGCTGCTGGCCCTGCGCGAGTCGCCGGTCGTGCGCCTCAACCGGGCGGTCGCGCTCGCCGAGCGCGACGGCCCGGCCGCCGGGCTGGCCGCGCTCGGGGCGGTCGCGCTGCCGGGCCACCGGCTGCCGGCCGTGCGGGCGGAGCTGCTGGCCCGGCTGGGCCGGACCGAGGAGGCCCGGCGCGCGTACGACGCCGCGCTGGCCCTGTGCAGCAACGACGCCGAGTCCGCGTACCTGCGGACCCGGCGTCGGGAGCTGTGAAGGGGCGCTGGCTCAGCAGCCGCCGGCGACCGCGGGGATCACCGAGACCTCGGCGCCGTCGGGCGTCGGGGTGGCGAGCTCCTGCTCGAAGCGCACGTCGTCGTTGTTGACGTAGACGTTGACGAAGCGGCGCAGCTTGCCGTCCTCGTCGAGGATCCGGCCCTTGATGCCCGCGTAGTTGGCGTCGAGGTCGTCGAGGATCTCCGCGAGGTTGGCGCCGGTGGCGCTGACCTCGGACTCACCGCCGGTGTAGGTGCGGAGGATGGTGGGGATCCGGACGCTGACTGCCATGGGGGGTTCCTTTGCTTTCGGGAGGATCAGAGACCGGTCGCCTTGAAGGCGCTGTAGGTCGGGGCGATGGTCGCCGCGGCGCCGACCTGGTCGGCGATCGCGTCGAGGGTCTTGAGGCCGTGGCCGGTGTTGACGACGACGGTCTCGAGGTTCGGGTCGAGCTGGCCGGTCTCGACGAGCTTCTTGGTGACCGCGGTCGTCGTACCGCCGGCGGTCTCGGCGAAGATCCCCTCGGTGCGCGCGAGGAGCACGATGCCGGCGCGGATCTCGTCGTCGGTGACCTCCTCGACGGCACCGCCGGTGCGGCGGGCGATGTCGAGGACGTAGATGCCGTCGGCCGGGTTGCCGATGGCCAGGCTCTTGGCGATGGTGTCGGGCTTGACCGGACGGATGGCGTCGGTGCCGGCCTTGAAGGCGGTGGCGACCGGACCGCAGCCGGTGGCCTGGGCGCCGAAGATCCGGTAGGGCTTGTCCTCGACCAGGCCGAGCTTGATCAGCTCCTGGAAGGCCTTGTCGACCTTGGTCAGCTGGGAGCCGGACGCGACCGGGATGACGACCTGGTCGGGCAGCCGCCAGCCGAGCTGCTCGGCGATCTCGTAGCCGATGGTCTTGGAGCCCTCGGCGTAGTAGGGCCGCACGTTGACGTTGACGAACGCCCAGCCCTCCTCCTCGCCGGCGATCTCGGAGGCGAGCTTGTTGACGTCGTCGTAGTTGCCGTCGACGGCGACCAGGCCGTCGGTGAAGATGGCCGAGTTCACCTGCTTGGGGTGCTCGAGGTTGCTCGGGATGAACACGACGGTCTTGATCCCGGCCCGGGCGCCGGCCGCGGCGACCGCGTTGGCGAGGTTGCCGGTCGAGGGGCAGGCGAAGACCTTGGCGCCCAGCTCGCGGGCGGCGCTGAGCGCGCAGGCGACGACGCGGTCCTTGAAGGAGTTGGTGGGGTTGGTCGTGTCGTCCTTCACCCACAGGTTGGCGATGCCGAGCTCGCGGCCGAGGTTGTCGGCCTTGAGCAGCCGGGTGAAGCCGGGCTCGGTGTTGGGGCTGGTCTCGATGTCCGACGGGACCGGCAGCAGCGCCTTGTAGCGCCAGATGTTGCGCGGGCCGGCCTCGATCTCCTCGCGGGTGACCTTCGGGAAGTCGTAGGAGATCTCCAGCGGGCCGAAGCAATCCGGACAGGCGTAGAACGGGCCCAGGTCGACCCGGTGGCCGCACTCGCGACAGGAGAGGGCGGTGGCGTTGCCGAACGCGCCCTCGCGCAGGCCGGGCTTGGCGGTCTCGGTCGTCTCGGGCGACTCGGTCACAACGGCGCTCATGGATTCCTCCTTCTCATCTGTCCCGGCGACTCTCGCGCGGGTCGGATTTGGCACCGTTTCCGCGACGCCGGTCCTGCGAGCAGGTGTCCGACGGGAGTTCGCGGCGGTTGCCGGGACTTCTCAGGGCCGTTCCCTCAGTCCCTCTGGATGAGCACGCTCAGCCTAGGGGCGATCCCTCGCCGACAACCAATCGGGGTCCCGAATGTCGAGATCAGCGTCCGAGATGTGGGATCTCAGGGCGTACGCCGCGCGGCGCGCGCGTCGGCGGCCAACCGCCGGAGCAGGTCCAGGACGCCGGCGGGACCGTGCACGACGACATCGGAGAGCGCGACCAGGGCGCTCTGCTCGTCGGAGGCCGAGCAGACCCGCAGGGTCGCCAGGCCGCGCTGGCCGAGCTCCTCGACGGCCTCGAACGCCTCGACGTCGCCGAGGTCGTCACCGGCGAAGAGGAAGCCGGCGGCGTCGAGCACGCCGGCGAGGCGGTGCACGACCATGCCCTTGTGCGAACCGGCCGAGCGGACCTCGATCACGGACTTCCCGGGCTCCAGGACCAGGCCGTGCCGGTCCGCGAGCTCGCGCAGCGGGGGCAGCAGCCGGTCGAAGGCCCCCTCGGGGTCGGGCAGCCGGCGGGTGTGGACCGCGACCGCGAGCCCCTTGTCCTCGACGAACGCGTCGCTCGCGCCGGCGCTGCGCAGCGCCCGGGGCAGGTCGCGCTCGAAGGTCGCCAGCCCCCGCGGAGGCCTGGCGCCCATGATCCTGCGGTGGGTCGAGCTCCACCGCTCGTTGCCGTACTGCCCGAAGACGAAGAGCTCCTTGCCGGCCGCCTCGAGCGCGTCGCCGACCTCCTCGAGCCCCCCGAGGTCGAGAGCCTGGCGGGCCGGCCGGCCGGTGATCACCGCGATCGCGGCCACCTCCTCGGCCAGTGCCATCAGCACCTCGGGGGCGTCCGGGTGGATGTGCGCCTGCGTCGGGTCGTCGACGATCGGCGACAGGGTGCCGTCGAAGTCCAGGCCGACGACGGTGCGCGACGCGACGCGCACCAGCGCGTCGTACCGCTGCTCGCCGGAGACGGACGTGAACCTCACGCCCTCCATCCCATCACGACACCAGCGACGACGGATGACGGGAGGGTGAATGCTCGGCCGGACCGGCGTCGATCGACCGGGATCAGTCCAGCTCGCCGGTGAGGATGACGGTGAGGTTGGTCTCGCTCATGTCGCTGTCGGCGTCGGCCGGCTGCACCCGGGCGATGCCGAGGTCGAGCGCGAGCTGCTGGGCGACCGCCTTCTTGCCCTTGGGGAAGTACACGGTCGTGGCGGGCACCGTGCCGTACCAGTTGTCGGCCGCCGCGACCTTCCAGCCGGCGTCCTCGACCTTCTCCGAGACCCGGCCGGCGAGGCCACGGATCGCGGTGTTGTTGAAGACGACGACGGAGTGGTCGGCGCGCACCACCGGGGGCGGCGCGGGCTTCTCCTCCTCGGTGGGGGTCGCGGAGGGCTCGGTGCCCGCGTCGCCGGGCTCCTCGGTGGCGGTCGGGGTCGCCGCCGCCTTGGTGGCGGAGATGTCGCGCTCGACGGGGCCGTCGCCCCGGGTGGCGACGAAGGCGATGGCAGCGAGGGCCACCGCGACGATGCTGAGCAGCACCACGGGCGAGGGCAGGACGGCGCCGCGCTCGTGGTGGGTGCGAGTGTCGGCGGCCATGGTCAGATCTCGAAGCCCAGGCGCCGGGCGGACCGCTGCCGCTGGCGCTGCGAGCGCAGCCGCCGCAGGCGGCGCACGAGCAGCGGGTCGGCCTCGAGGGCCTCCGGGCGGTCGATCAGCGCGTTGAGCACCTGGTAGTAGCGGGTCGCGCTCATGTCGAACTGCTCACGCACGGCGCTCTCCTTGGCGCCGGCGTACTTCCACCACTGGCGCTCGAACTCGAGGATGGCGCGATCGCGGTCGCTGAGGCCGCCGGGAGCGGCCGCGGCGGCGGCGTTCTCCTGGGTGCTGCGCTCGGCGGTCATGGGTTCTCCTCGACGCATCAGGTGGGGAAGGTCGACAGGTGTTCTGATCAGTACTCTAACGCGCGAATCACAACGATGTCATTCGGCCGCGCCGTCCGCCCCACCCTAGGCTCGCGCCCATGACGGGCAACCCGGACCCCCTCGGCTGGGGCATCCTCGCCACCGGAAAGATCGCACGCGCCTTCGCCGCCGACCTGGCCCTGGTCCCCGGCGCCCGGCTGGCGGCCGTCGGATCGCGCAGCGAGACCTCCGCGCAGGCCTTCGCCAGCGAGTACGGCGACAGCGGCACCCGCGTCCACGGCAGCTACGCCTCGCTGGTGGCCGACCCGGCGGTCGACGTCGTCTACGTCGCGACGCCGCACTCCCTGCACCTCGCCGGAGCCCGGGCGGCGTTCGCCGCCGGGAAGCACGTGCTGTGCGAGAAGCCGCTGACCCTGCGCACCGCCGACGCCGAGGAGATGGTGCGGCTCGCCACCGAGCACGACCGGTTCCTCATGGAGGCGATGTGGACGGCCTGCCACCCCGTGGTGCGCGAGCTGCGCCGCGACCTGGCCACCGGCCGGTTCGGCACGCCACGCCACCTCGCGGCCGAGCTGGGCTTCCGCGTCGACGCCGCGCCGACGGACCGGATGCTCGCCCCCGAGCTCGGCGGCGGCGCCCTGCTCGACATGGGCATCTACCCGCTGACCCTCGCGCACCTGCTGCTCGGCGAGGCCGAGGAGCTGCGCGGCGTGGCCACCGTCGCCCCCAGCGGGATCGACCTCGACGTCGCGATCGCCGGGCGCTACCCGAACGGCGCGGTCGCCACCCTGCACGCCTCGATGACGTCGTGGTCGAGCCGCGCCGCGTCGATCGCCACCGACCTCGGCCGGATCATCCTGGACGGCGACTTCCACCACCCGACCGCCGCGGTGTTCACGCCGATCGGCCGGCCCGACCAGCAGGTCGTGCTCGCCGGTGAGGAGCCGGTGATCGGGCGCGGCTACGGCAACGAGATCGCCGAGGTCGGCCGCTGCCTGCGCGCGGGGCTGCGGGAGAGCCCGCTGGTCCCCCACGCGCAGACGCTCACGGTGTTACGGCAGATGGACGCCCTGCGGGCCGACCTGGGGATCCGCTACCCCGACGACTGATCGGACGACGGGCCGCCCTGGTGGGCGCGCAGGAAGCGCACCACCGCCAGCACCCGGCGGTGCGACTGGTCGTCGTCGGGCGAGAGGCCGAGCTTCGCGAAGATCCGCTGCGTGTGCTTCTCCACTGCCGCGAGCGAGACGACGAGCGCGTCCGCGACGGCGGCGTTGGACCGGCCCTCGGCCATCAACGCGAGCACCTCCCGCTCGCGCGGGGTCAGCGCGGCCAGCGGGTCGCGCTGCCGGCCCATCAGGTGCTTGACGACCATCGGGTCGAGCACGGTCCCGCCCTCGGCGACGCTCACCAGCGCGTCGAGGAACTCGCGGACCTCGCTCACCCGGTCCTTGAGCAGGTAGCCGACGCCACCCTCCCCCGTGGCGAGCAGCTCGTCGGCGTAGGACGCCACCACGTACTGCGAGAGCACCAGCACCCGCGCGTCCGGCCACGAGCGCCGGCAGGCCACCGCCGCCCGCAGGCCCTCGTCGGTGTGGCTCGGCGGCATCCGGACGTCGACGATCGCGAGATCCGGGCGGTGCTCGAGGACCGCGTCGACCAGGGTCGGTCCGTCGCCGACGGCGGCCACGACGTCGTGGCCGGCCTCGACGAGCAGCAGCTGCAGGCCCTCCCGCAGCAGCACGGAGTCGTCGGCGACCACGATCCTCACGACGCCATCCTCACCGCAGCGGCACCTGCGCCCGCAGCCGGGTCGGCCCGCCCTCCGGGGAGGCCAGGAAGAGCGCGCCGTCGACACCGGCCAACCGCTCGCGCAGGCCGGCCAGACCGTGGCCGGGCACGTCGGCCGCGCCGCCGCAGCCGTTGTCGTCGACGGTGATCACCAGCTCCCCGCCGGCGACCCCGAGCGCGAGCTCGGCCCGGTCGGCGCCGCTGTGCTTGACGACGTTCGTCAGCGCCTCGGCGGCCACGAAGTACGCAGCGGTCTCGACGGCGAGCGGCAGCTCGGGCGGCAGGTCGGCGCTGACCCGGACGGGGATCGGCTGCCCGTCGGCCATCTCGCTGACCGCGGCGGCCAGGCCGCGATCGACCAGCAGTGGCGGTGCGATGCCCCGCGACAGCGCGCGCAGCTCCTCCACCGCCTCGCGGGTCTGGGCGACGGCGGCGTCCAGCGTGCGGGCGGCCGTGGCCGGGTCGTCGGCCAGCTGGACGCGCGCCCGACCGAGGTCCATGCCGAGCCGGATCAGCCGCTGCTGGGGGCCGTCGTGGATGTCGCGCTCCAGCCTGCGCAGCGACTCGGCCTCGGCCCGGTGCGCCGACTCGCGGCTCTCCTCCACGTGCGCCACCCGGCCCTGCAGCTCGGCCCGGCTGGTCAGCAGCACCGACGCCAGGCTGGCGTGCACGACGGCGGCGAACCGCATCGCGAACGGCAGCGTGACCAGCGCGAGCACCCCGATCGCCGTGACCAGCCCGACGTCGGCGGCCCGGCTCTCGCCGAGCCCGACCAGGTCGGCCAGGCTCTGCGCGTCGGTGCCGTCGCGCGGGACGAACCGCTCCCAGAACCAGTACGACAGTCCGCCGAGGACGGAGGCCCACCAGATGATCGCGACCGAGAACGCCACCGTCGCGGTGATCCACCCGACCAGCGCCCACACCACGTCGAGCCACGACTGCGGGTCGCGCAGCGGGGTCAGGGTCCGGCGCCAGAGGCCGTCGTCGCCGCGCGCCCGCAGGTACGCCGGCAGCGGGACCTCCCGCCCGGTGAGCACCGCGAGCCGGCGGCGCTCGACGTGGGCGAAGCCGCGGGCGGCGTGCACGCCGACGACGAGGACGAAGACGCCGCCGACCACCACGGCCATCCCGAGCCCGGCGGCGACCAGCGCGACCACCACGACGAGCGCGAGGAGGGCGAGCGGGAGTGCGGCGAAGGCGTAGCCGGTGTCGCGCAGCCAGCGCCTCGTCAGCGGCTGCGCGGGCGGGCTCGTCACCAAGGTCTCGGTCATGGGTCCAGCGTGGTCGGGGATCGTCGTCGGCAGAATCCTGCCAGCACGACACCTGGTGTCGGGCCAGCCCGACACTCCCCCTGCCCCACTAGGGTGGGGCCGTGGGCCATGACCTCGTGATCGTCGCCAACCGCCTCCCCGTCGACCGCGTCACCGACCACAACGGGAAGGCGCGCTGGCGCCGCTCCCCCGGTGGCCTGGTGTCGGCCATCGAGCCCGTGATGCGGGCCCACGACGGGGTGTGGATCGGCTGGCCCGGCGGCACGAAGCCGTTCAAGCCGTTCAAGGTCGACGGCCTCGACCTGGTGCCGCTGGCGATGTCGGCCGAGGAGATCGAGGAGCACTACGAGGGCTTCTCCAACGCCACCCTGTGGCCGCTCTACCACGACGTGGTCGCGAAGCCGGAGTTCCACCGCGAGTGGTGGGAGACCTACGTGAAGGTCAACCGGCGCTTCGCCGAGCGGGCCGCCGAGCTCGCCAACGACGGCGCGACGGTGTGGGTGCACGACTACCAGCTGCAGCTCGTGCCGCAGATGCTGCGCGAGCTGCGCCCGGACCTGCGCATCGGCTTCTACCTGCACATCCCGTTCCCGCCGGCCGAGCTGTTCCAGCAGCTGCCGTGGCGCCGCCAGATCCTCGAGGGACTGCTCGGTGCCGACCTGGTCGGCTTCCAGCTGCCCGGCGCCGCGCAGAACTTCATCCGCCTGGTGCGCCAGCGAGTCGGCCACAAGACGCACCGCGACCTCGTCTACCTGCCCGACGGGCGCACCGTGCGCGCCGCCGCCTTCCCGATCTCGATCGACGCCGCCGGCTTCGAGGAGCTGGCCCGCTCCGAGGCCGTCGCCGAGCGGGCGGAGGCCATCCGCGACGCGCTCGGCAACCCCCGCCGGATCTTCCTCGGCATCGACCGGCTCGACTACACCAAGGGCATCCACGCCCGGCTGCGCGCCTTCGGCGAGTTGATCCGCGACGGCTCGTTCACCGTCGACGACGCGGTCTTCGTCCAGGTCGCCGTCCCCTCGCGAGAGCGGGTCGAGCACTACCGCAACCTGCGCGACGACATCGAGCTGCTCGTCGGGCGGATCAACGGCGACCTCGGCCGGATCGGCCGACCGGCCGTGAGCTACCTGCACACGTCGTACCCGCGCGAGGAGATGGCGGCGCTCTACCGGGCCGCCGACGTCATGGTCGTCACCCCGTACCGCGACGGCATGAACCTGGTCGCCAAGGAGTACGTCGCCTGCCGGGTCGAGGACGACGGCGCGCTCGTGCTCTCGGAGTTCGCCGGCGCGGCCGACGAGCTGCGCCAGGCCTGGCTGGTCAACCCCTACGACATGAACGGCATGAAGGCGGCACTCCTCGAGGCCTACCAGGCCGACCCGAAGGAGCTGGGCCGGCGGATGAAGGCGATGCGCCGCCAGATCGCGCAGCACGACGTGAAGGCGTGGGCCGACAGCTTCATGACCGAGCTCGAGGACGAGAACCACAGCCACACCAAGTCGGTGCGGCCGGCCACCCGGTCCTGACCTCGGGAGACGATCCCCGGACGACAGCCTCACGAGGGGCTACCGCGCGGTAGTTTTCCTCCATGGATCTGGTGCCCCTGCGCTCCGTCCCGGGCGCCGGCCTGCTCCCCGCCCCGGACCAGGTCGTCGCCGCGGCGAGCAATGTCGCCCACAAGCTGCTGTACGGGGGCGTCGCCGACCTGCGGCCGATGCCGCGCACGCTGATCGACGACGGCACGCTGCGGGAGGTCTACCACTACCGCCCGTCGGGTCACGTCCAGGAGCACGGCGACCCGGTGCTGCTGGTGACCCCGCTCGCCGCGCCGTCGAGCTGCTACGACCTGCGGCGCGGCTGCTCGCTGGTCGAGCACTTCGTCACCGAGGGCCGGCCGACGTACCTCGTCGAGTACGGCGAGGTGTCCTTCCGCGACCGCAACCTCGGCATGGAGCACTGGGTCGACGAGGTCGTGCCCAGCGCGATCCGAGCGGCCTCCGAGCACGCCGGCGGCCGGCCGGTGCACGTGATCGGCTGGTCGCTGGGCGGCATCTTCTCGCTGCTCACGCTGGCCGACCGGCGCTCCGGCGACCTGCCCGTCGCGTCGCTGACCGTCGTCGGCTCGCCCATCGACATCTCGCTGGTGCCGCTGCTGGCGCCGTTCCGGCCGCTGCTCAACCTGTTCAACGGCAACGGCCCGATCACGAGGGGCTACCAGATGCTCGGCGGGGCACCGAAGCCCCTGGTCAAGTGGGCCTTCCAGCTCACCGCGTTCCAGAAGCTGGTGACCAAGCCGATCGCGCTCGCGACCCACGTCGACGACCGCGAGTTCCTCGCCCAGGTCGAGGCGGTCGACCACTTCACGGCCAACATGATCGCCTACCCGGGCCGCACCTTCGGGCAGCTCTACCACCGCTTCGCGAAGGGCAACCAGCTCGCCAGCGGCACCTTCGAGCTCGACGACCGGACCATCGACCTGGGCGAGATCACCGTGCCGGTGCTGGTGTTCGGCGGCGCGACCGACGGCATCGCGCCCGTCCCGGCGGTGCGGGCCGTCGTACCCCTGCTGACGAAGTCGCCCGAGGTCCGCTTCGAGGTCGTGCCGGGCGGCCACCTCGGCATGCTGACCGGCCGGGCCGCTCGGACCACCACCTGGCTGGCGATGGACGAGTGGATCACCCAGTGGTCGACCGACAACCGGGCGACGACGCCGATCGGCACCAACCGGAAGCGGCGGCACTCCTCGGCGGCGTCGCGAGCCCTCGGCAAGTGAGCCTGCGGATCGGGTACGGCGCCGGCTCGGTCGCCACGGGCGCGTTCGGCACGGTCCCCGGCCTGATGCTGCTCCCCTACCTGACCGACACCCTGGCGCTGCCCGCGCTCGTGGCCGGCGCGATCGTGTTCCTGCCGAAGGCGTGGGACGTCGTGCTCAACCCGGTCGCGGGACGGATCAGCGACCGCACGGTCGATCCACGCGGTCCGCGACGGCCGTGGCTGCTGCGCGCCGGCCTGGTGCTGGGCGGGTGCTTCGCACTGCTCTTCGCCGGGCCCGACCTCGGCTCGCGCGCCCTCGACGCGGCCTGGGTGCTGGTCGCCTTCCTGGCCTGCGCGACGGCCTACGCCTTCTTCCAGGTGCCCTACGTCGCGATGCCCGCCGAGATCACCGACTCCTACGCCGAGCGGACCCGGCTGATGACCTGGCGGGTGGCGATCCTGGCGTTCACGATCCTGCTCGCGGGCGCGAGCGCACCGGCGATCCGGGACGCCGTCGGCGGCCGCGACGGCTACCGGGTGATGGGCGTCGCGATGGCGGCGATCATCGTCACCGGTGCGCTGCTCGCCTACCGGGGCACCCGCACCGCACCGATCGGCCAGGTCGCGCCCGGCCCCGGCACCCTGCGCGACCAGCTCCGCCTCGTCGCGGCCGCACGGGACTTCCGGCTGCTGCTCGTCACCTTCGTGGTCCAGGCGCTCGCGACCGGCTGCATGCTCGCCGGCGTCGACTACCTCGCCGGCGACGTGCTCGAGCGCGACGGCGCCGCGACGATCCTCTTCGTGTGCTTCGTCGGCCCGGCCCTGCTGCTGACGCCGGCGTGGGCGGCGGTGGGGCGGCGGGTCGGGAAGAAGCGGGGGTACGTCGCCTCCTCGATCGTGCTCGCCACCGGGGCCGCGCTGGCGGTGCTCGCCGGGCACGCCCCGTCGGCGGTGGTGTTCGCGGCGGTCGGCCTCGTCGGCGTCGGGTACGCCGGCGTGCAGGTGTTCCCGATGGCGATGCTGCCGGACGCGGCGGCGGTCGACGCGCGTCGTACCGGATCGTCGCGGGTCGGCGTCTACACCGGCGTGTGGACCGCGGGCGAGACCCTCGGCCTGGCCCTGGGCCCCGGCCTGTTCGCGGTGGTGCTGACACTCGGGTCCTACCGGTCCAGCGACGGCGGCGACGTCGTGCAGCCGGACTCCGCGGTCACCGCGATCACCCTCGGCTTCTCGGTCCTGCCGGCCCTGTTGGTCCTCGCGAGCCTGTGGTGGCTGCGCGGCTACGCCCTCGACGCACGGGAGGTCGATCTCGTTGGCTCATGAGGAGATCCGCGGCCGGCTGGCCGCACTGCAGGACGACGACCTGCCGGTGCACGGTGGGCGCACGCTCGCCTACGTGTACGACGCCGGGCTGGCCGAGGTCGACGCCCTGGCCCGTGAGGCGGTCGCCGCGTTCGCCGGCAGCAACGGCCTGGACCCGACGGCGTTCCCGAGCCTGCTGACGATGGAGAACGACCTGGTCGCCTTCGCCCGCTCGCTCGTGGACGGCCCGCCGACGATGGTCGGGACGCTGACCTCGGGCGGCACGGAGTCCTGCCTGCTCGCGGTGCAGGGGGCACGGGACTCCCGGCCGGACGTCGACTCGCCGTCGATCGTCGTGCCGGACACCGTGCACGCCGCCTTCCACAAGGCCGGGCACTACTTCGGCGTCCGCGTCGTGGCGGTGCCCACCGGGCCCGACCACCGCGCCGACGCAGCCGCGATGACGGCTGCCATGGACGAGACCACGGTGCTGGTGGTGGCCAGCGCGCCGTCGTACGCGGACGGGGTGGTGGATCCGGTCCCCGCGATCGCGGCGGCGGCCGCGGAGCGCGGCGTGCGCTGCCACGTCGACGCCTGCATCGGCGGCTGGGTGCTGCCGTACGCCGCCCGGCTGGGGCGGCAGGTGACGCCGTGGACCTTCGCGGTCGAGGGCGTCACGTCGATCTCGACCGACCTGCACAAGTACGCCTACGCCCCCAAGGGCGCCTCCCTGCTGCTGCACCGCACACCCGCGCTGCGCCGGCCGCAGTACTTCGCCCACGCCGGCTGGCCCGGCTACACGATGCTCAACGCGACGCTGCAGTCCACGCGCTCGGGCGGCCCGACCGCCGGCGCATGGGCGACGGTGCAGGCGATCGGCGACGACGGGTACCTCCGCCTCGCCGAGCGGGCGCTGGTGGCGACGGACACGATCGCGACGGGGATCTCAGCGCTCGACGGGCTCTGCCTGGTCGCCGTCCCGGAGTCGACGCTGGTCGCCGCGGTGGCCGACGCGGGCCTCGACGTCTTCACCGTCTGCGACGAGATGGCGGCGCGCGGCTGGTTCGTCCAGCCCCAGCTGTCGTACGGCGACCGGGCGCCCTCCCTGCACCTCGCGATCAGCGCGGCCACCGACCCGGCGGCGTTCCTCGCCGCCCTGGACGAGTCGGTCGCCGCGGCGCGCCAGGCGGGTCCGGTGGCGGTCGACAGCGGGGTGGCCGAGCTGCTGCGCGGCCTCGACCCGGCGACGCTGGGCGACGCCGAGCTCGACCTGCTGCTCGCGGCCGGCGGCCTCGCCGGGGAGGACGGCCGGCTGGGCCTGCCGGAACGGATGGCGACGGTCAACGCGCTGCTCGACGTCGCCCCGCCGGCCCTGCGGGAGGCCGTGCTGGTCGCCTTCCTCGACCGGCTGGCCCGGCCGTTCGCTCCCGGGACATAGTCCCAAAGGACTAACCGGTCCCGGCCGCGTTCCCGATTCGCGACCCCCGGCGCGCTCCGTAGATTCCTCACTACCGACGCGGACCTCAGGCCCGCTGGAGGGAGCCCCACCGGGATCCGGCACCCCATTGCCGGGAGTGCCCCCGGAGGACCAGCCGGGCTCGAGATCCGCGTCGGAGCCACGTCGCAGCCGGTCGTGCGCCCCTGGGAGGGAGAGGGGCGCACGCCGGCACCGCGACGACAGGAAGCAGCACCACGGCCGGACCCTCTGGGAGGGGTGGGGTCTGGGGGGACCACGACACCTTGGGTGTCCTAGGGTTCGGCCGTGGGTGCTCTCCAGGGACTCGTCGACCAGGGCCTGATGGCCGCGGACTGGGCCGAGGCCCTCGCACCGGTGGAGGACCGGATCGCTGCTCTCGGCCAGTTCCTGCGGGCCGAGATCGCCGCGGGCCGCGCCTACCTGCCGGCCGGCGACCACGTCTTCCGCGCCTTCCGGCGCCCGCTCGCCGACGTCCGCGTGCTCGTCGTGGGGCAGGACCCCTACCCGACGCCCGGTCACCCGATCGGGCTCAGCTTCGCCGTCGACCGCGGCGTACGCCCCATCCCGCGCAGCCTCGTGAACATCTACCAGGAGCTGGCCAACGACGTCGGCTTCGTGCACCCCGGCCACGGCGACCTCACCGGCTGGGCCGACCAGGGCGTGATGCTGCTCAACCGGGTGCTGACGGTGCGGCCCGGCGAGCCCGGGTCGCACCGCAACCAGGGCTGGGAGCACGTCACGGCGTGCGCGATCCAGGCCCTCGTACGCCGGGCCGAGGCCGGCGCCCCGATCGCCGCCATCCGGGGGGCCGCGACGCCCAGACGCTCACGCCGCACCTGGGCCCGATCCCGTCGGTCGAGTCCCCGCACCCCTCGCCGCTGTCGGCGTCACGCGGCTTCTTCGGGTCGCGCCCCTTCAGCCGGGTCAACGCGCTGCTCGTGGAGCGCGGTGGGCAACCGGTGGACTGGACCTTGCCCGCCTGAACCTTGCCGTCCACGCCCGGTGGGAATATAGTTGAAGTCTCAACTATTGGAGTGGACATGACGACGGACACCAGCAGCCGGATGCCGGCCCTCTACATCGGGCACGGCGCTCCCCCACTCCTCGACGACCCACTCTGGTCGAGCCAGCTCGCCGCCTGGGCCGGCGACCTGCCGCGCCCCCGGGCGATCCTCATCGTCAGCGCCCACTGGGAGTCGGCACCCCTCTCGCTCACCGCGAGCGGCGCGCCCCTGGTCTACGACTTCGGCGGCTTCGCGCCGAAGTACTACCAGATGACCTACGAGACGCCCGACGCCACGGCGCTGGCCGCCCGGGTGGCGGCGATGATGCCGCGCACGGAGCCGATCCACCAGCACTCCTCGCGCGGCCTCGACCACGGCGCCTGGGTGCCGCTGAGGATCATGTACCCGCACGCCGACATCCCGGTCCTGCAGATGTCGATGCCCACCCACGACCCGGGCCGGCTGATGGAGATCGGGCGCCGGCTCAAGCCGTTGCGCGACGAGGGCGTGCTCATCATCGGCTCCGGCTTCCTCACCCACGGCCTGCCGTTCCTGACGTCCTGGCAGCTCGACGCGGCCGCCCCCGGCTGGTCCTCGGACTTCGACGCCTGGGCCGGCGAGGCGATGGCGCGCGGCGACGTCGACGAGCTGGCGTCGTACCGCGACAAGGCGCCGGGCATGCCCTACGCGCACCCGACGGTCGAGCACTACACACCGCTGTTCGTCACGCTGGGTGCCGCGACCGACCCCACCGAGCCGGGCGACCAGGTGATCGACGGGTTCTGGATGGGCCTGTCGAAGCGCAGCCTTCAGGTTGCCTGAGCGAGTCGCCGGCGCAGCCGGGCCACCTCGGCCTCGAGCTCCAGCACCCGCGCGATGCCGGCGAGGTTGAGGCCTTCGGCGAGCAGGTCGCGGATGCGGTGCAGGGTGTCGATGTCGGCGCGGCTGTAGAGCCGGGTGCCGCCGTCGCTCCGCGCGGGCTCCAGGAGGCCGCGGCGCTCGTAGACGCGCAGGTTCTGGATCTGCAACGAGGTCATCTCGGCCGCGACCGAGATCGCGAAGACGCCCCGCGTCCGCTCGCCATGACCTTCCGGATCCCCTTGAATCACGGGTTCAGATTACCTATAACAGTCATTGCAGATCAACGCATCCGCCCGGCACGACGGGTGCCGGCACATCCCGAAGGAGGAACCTGTCATGTTGCTGCGTACCACCGACCCGTTCCGTGACTTCGACCGGTTCGCCGGTCAGCTCCTGGGCGCCGGACTCGGTACGACCAACCGTCCGGCCGTGATGCCGATGGACGCCTGGCGGCAGGGCGAGCAGTTCGTGCTCGAGCTCGACATCCCCGGCGTCAGCAAGGAGAGCATCGACATCGACGTCGAGCGCAACGTGCTGACCATCAGGGCCGAGCGGGTCGCCGGCAACGGCGACTGGCAGCGCCTGGCGTCGGAGCGGACGCACGGCCAGTTCTCGCGCCAGCTGGTCCTCGGCGACAACCTCGACCTCGAGCGGATCGAGGCGGCGTACGCCGACGGCGTGCTCCGCCTGGTCATCCCCGTCGCCGAGAAGGCGAAGCCGCGCCGCATCGAGGTCGCCGGCGCCGCGTCGCCGGGCGACCGCGAGGCGATCGAGGCCTGACCGGGAGGGGCTCCGCGTCCGCGGACACGCTCAGCGGACGCGGAGCCTCCGCATCAGCTTGAGCGAGCTGAGCATCTGCTTGACGTAGGCGTCGTAGGCCTGGCCCGGCCGTGGCCCCATGACCTGCTTCTTGAGCACCGCGACGTTCTTGGCGTCGGTGTACTTGAGCAGGCCCTGGTCGCCGTGCCGGGCGCCGACGCCGGACTTCTTCACGCCGCCCGAGGGCGAGCCCTTGGAGGCGTACGCCGTCGCGAGCGCGTCGTTGATGTTGACGTTGCCCGACTCGATCCTCTCGGCCACCGCCTCGGCGCGGGCGAGGTCACCGCTCCACACCGAGGCGTTGAGGCCGTAGTCGGTGTCGTTGGCGAGGTGGATCGCCTCGTCGACCGTGCGGTAGGAGTAGAGCGAGACGACCGGCCCGAAGGTCTCGGTGTGGCCGGCGAGCATGTCCTTGGTGACGCCCTCGAGCACGGTCGGCTCGAAGAACGCCGGACCGATGTCGGGCCGAGCGCGACCGCCCGTCAGCACGGTCGCTCCCTTGGCGACGGCGTCCTCCACGTGCGAGGCCACGCGGTCGCGGTGGTCGGGGCTGACCAGGGAGCCGATCTCCGGGCCGAAGTCGTAGGCCGCGCCGATCCGCAGGTTGGCCGCCCGCGTGACGAAGGCGGACCTGAGCTCGTCGTACCGGCTCTCGGGCAGGTAGATCCGCTCGATGTGCATGCAGATCTGGCCGGTGTTGCCGAAGACGCCGAAGGTGGTGCCCTCGACCCACTCCTCGACGTTGACGTCGTCGAGGACGATCATCGGGTTCTTGCCGCCGAGCTCGAGGCAGCAGCCGATCAGGTTGCGGCCGGCGCGCTCGCCGATCACCCGGCCGGTCGCGGTGGAGCCGGTGAACATGACGTAGTCGGCGTTGTCGATCAGGGTCGGGCCGACGTCGGGCCCCTCGCCGCAGACGACCTGGAACAGGCCCTTCGGCAGGCCCGCCTCCTCGAGCAGCGAGATGCCGTAGAGCGGCGAGAGGGCCGTCTTGTTGTCGGGCTTGACCACGACCGCGTTGCCGGCGATCAGCGCCGGGATGGCGTCGGAGAGACCCGTCGCGAACGGGAAGTTCCAGGGCGCGATGATGCCGACGACGCCCTTGGGCACGCGGACCTCGGTCGAGCCGGAGACGACCGGCACCGGGCCGCCGTGCCTCTTCGGGGCGAGGAGCCTCTTCGCGCGCTTGAGGTAGTACGACATGACCATCGGCGGGTCACAGGTCTCCTCGATCGCCATCCGCCGGTTCTTGCCGCTCTCGACCTGGATCAGGTCGGCGGTGGTGTGGGCGTTGTCGACCAGCAGGGTGTGGGCGCGGTCGAAGACCTCGAGCCGCTTGGCGACCGGCCACTGCGCCCACAGCGCCTGGGCGGCGCGGGCCTGGGCGAAGGCGTCCTCGATGTCCTCGGGCGTCGACTGCGGGAGCTCGACGAGCACCTCGCCGGTGTAGACCTCGGTGAGCTTCCAGGTCGCGCCGGTGCGACCGGGGACCCGGGCGACCAGGCGCTCGAGCAGCTCGTCGGTGACCGTGGCGGGACGGGTCGGCGTACTCACCAGCTCGCTCCGCCCAGGATGAGCTCCGCGGCCTTCTCGCCGATCATGTAGCACGGCGCGTTGGTGTTGCCGCCGGTGATGCTCGGCATGATCGAGGCGTCCGCGACGCGCAGGCCCTCGATGCCACGGACCTTGAGGTCCGGGCCGACGACGGCGCGCTCGTCGACGCCCATCCGGCAGGTGCCGACGCCGTGGTAGACGGAGGTGGAGCGGTTCTTGAGCGCGACCCGCAGCTCCTTGCCGTTGGGGATGGACGGGCCGGGGTGGATCTCCTCCTTGACCGCGCCACCGAAGGCGGCCGAGGCCATGATCTCGCGGATCATCTCGGTGCCCTCGGCGAGCACCTCGACGTCGGCGGGGTCGGTGAAGAAGCCGTAGTCGATGAGCGGCGCGGCCGTCGGGTCGGCCGAGGCGAGGCGCAGCGTGCCGCGGCTCCTCGGGTAGATCAGCGTCGAGAAGACGGTCAGCGACGGGCGGCCGTCGGGGATGTGCCGGATCGGCTCGTCCTGGTTGGGGCTCGGGTAGGCCCACGGCAGCATGTGCAGCTGGAGGTCCGGGACGTCGGTGGCGGCCGACGTACGCACGAAGCCGACGGACTCGAAGACCGAGTTGTCGAGGAACGAGCCGCCGCGGGTCAGGTCGCGCGCCATGCCCTTGAAGAAGGTCCAGGCGTTGCCGCGGTACGCGACGCTCGGCACGTGGAACGACATCGGGTGGAACAGGTGGTCGTGCAGGTTGTCGCCGACCGGCAGGTCCGCGATGCAGTCGATGCCGACGCTGGCGAGGTGGTCGGCGTGGCCGATGCCGGAGAGCATCAGCAGCTGCGGGCTGTTGGCGAAGCCGGCGGAGACGATGACCTCCTTGCCGGCCCTGATGAACCGGCGGGTGCCGCCCCCCTTGCCCTGGTCGATGACCTCGACGCCGGTCGCCCGGCCGTCCTTGACCACGATCCTCGTGACGTGGACCTCGGTCTGGAACTCCAGCGTGCGCGGCGCGAGGTCGTGGACGTAGCCACGGGTCGAGGAGTAGCGCAGGCCGTCGGCAGCGTTCTGCTGCATCCGGGCGATGCCCTCCTGCTCGGCGGCGTTGTAGTCGTCGAGGACCTTCACGCCGAGGGTGTCGGCGGTGGCCTGGATGAACTGGAGGCTGGCCTCCTGCGGCGTCTTGTTGCGGGTGATCTTGATCGGGCCGCCGGCGCCGCGGTAGGCGTTCTCGCCGTCCTCGAAGTCCTCGTAGCGCTTGAACGCCTCGTTGACGCTGTCGGCGTCCCAGCCGGTGTTGCCCTCGGCCGCCCACGAGTCGTAGTTGGCGCGGTTGCCGCGGACGTAGACCATGCCGTTGACCGAGCTCGAGCCACCGCCGACCTTGCCGCGCGGGGCGGGCATCCGGCGGCCGTCGAGGCCGGGCTGCGGGACCGAGCGGTAGCCCCAGTCGAAGAGCCTCTCGAGCCGCGGCTCGGAGTGCATCGGGCCGATCATGCCGGGCTTCTTGGTGAAGTAGCCGTGCATGCCCTTGTCGTCGGACTTGCCGGCCTCGAGCAGGATCACGCTCGCACCGGACTGCGCGAGGCGCCCGGCCACGATCGCCCCGGAGCTGCCCGAGCCGACCACCACGTAGTCAGCCTCGTTGCCGTACGCCGCGCGCTTCGCCATCCGCTTCCCATCCTTCGCTCGTGTGACCGGGGTCATTCGGGGCCCGGCCGGCTCACTGTAACGCGTTCTAGTTTCTTCACGAAAGTGTTTCGTGTTCTCGTCTTGGTCAGGGGCGGCTGGGAGGATGTGCGGGTGCGGATCCTGTCCATCCAGTCCTCGGTCGCCTACGGCCACGTCGGCAACTCCGCGGCGGTCTTCCCGCTGCAGCGCCTCGGCCACGAGGTGTGGCCGGTCTTCACGGTCCACTTCTCCAACCACACCGGGTACGGCGCCTGGCGCGGCCCGCTGCTCGCACCCGGCGACGTGGCCGACGTGATCACGGGCATCGAGGACCGCGGCGTGCTCCCGTCGTGCGACGCCGTCCTCTCCGGCTACCAGGGCTCCCCCGCCGTCGCGGCCGTGATCGTCGACGCCGTCAAGCGGGTCAAGGCGGCGAACCCCGCGGCGACGTACACCTGCGACCCGGTGATGGGCAACGCCAGGTCGGGCTGCTTCGTGAACCCGGAGATCCCGCCGATCATCCGCGCCGAGGTGGTACCGGTCGCGGACATCCTCACGCCCAACCAGTTCGAGCTGGGCTTCATCACCGGACGCGACGCGCTGTCCGGGCCGTCGTCGCTCGAGGACATCCTCGCGGCGGCCGACGAGGTGCGCGCCCTCGGGCCCTCCACCGTGCTGGTCACCTCGGTGGAGCGGGCCGGCGCGCCCGACGACGTGATCGAGATGGTCGCCGTCACCGGCGACGGTGCCTGGATCGTCCAGACCCCCCGCCTGCCGATGAAGGCCAACGGCTCCGGCGACATCACCGCCGCCCTGTTCACCGCCCACCTGCACACCTCCGGCTCGGCCGCGGTCGCCCTGGGGCGGACCGTCGCGTCGGTGTACGACGTGCTCGCGGCGACCCTGGAGTCGGGTGAGCGGGAGCTGCGGCTGGTCGCGGCACAGGACGCGATCGCCGTACCGGACGAGCGGTTCGAGGTCACGCAGCTGCGCTGACTAGGATGGCCCACGTGCCCGCCCACGCGGGACGTGCCGCGTTAACTCAGTTGGCTAGAGTGTCGCTCTTGTAAAGCGAATGCCGTCGGTTCGAATCCGACACGCGGCTCCAATTTCCGTCGGACCCGGTTCCTAACGTCCGACCATGACGAACTGTCTCGGGTGCGGCGTCGAGTTGGTCCGGCGCAGCCAGAAGGTGTTCTGCAGCAACCACTGCCAGCGGTCGGCCGAACGCACCGCTAAGACCTATGCCTGGCTACAGACCGGGGTCGCGACGGTCGCCGGCGAGAAGGGCCACTACATCCGGCGCTACCTCCTCGATGCCCAGGACGGCTGCTGCGAGATCTGCGGCATCGCCGAGGAGTGGAACGACCAGCCCCTGGTCTTCGTGCTCGACCACGTCGACGGCGACGCCACCAACAACCACCGAGACAACCTGCGCATGGTCTGCCCGAACTGCGACTCGCAGCTGCCGACGTTCAAGAGCCGCAACCGAGGCAGGGGTCGGCACTTCCGGCGGGAGCGGTACGCGAACGGTCAGTCCTACTGACTCCGCGCGACCGGCTACTGCCCGCCCTCGACGTGCGTGACGCTCACCCGACCGTCCTGGACGTGCCAGCGCTGGTCGAGCCGGACGTTGTCGAGCAGCCGGCGGTCGTGCGAGACGAGGAGCAGCGCGCCGTCGTAGGACGCGAGCGCCTCCTCGAGCTGCTCGATGGCGGGCAGGTCGAGGTGGTTGGTGGGCTCGTCGAGGACGAGCAGGTTGACCCCGCGCGCCTGCAGCAGCGCCATCGCGGCGCGGGTCCGCTCGCCCGGGGAGAGCCGACCGACGAGGCTGGTGACCTGGTCGGCCTTGAGGCCGAACTTCGCCAGGAGGGTGCGGACGTCGGCCGGTGACATCTCGGGGACGGCCTGCTCGAAGGCGTCGGCAAGGGCGCGGTCCTCGGGGAGGCCGGTGCGGGCCTGGTCGATCTCGCCGATCGCGACCGAGGCGCCCAGGCCGGCGCGACCGGTGGCGGGGGCCAGGCGGCCGAGGAGGAGCTGGAGCAGGGTCGACTTGCCGGCGCCGTTGGGCCCGGTGACGCCGATCCGGTCGCGTGCGTTGACCTGCAGGGACACCGGCCCCAGGGTGAAGGTGCCGAGGTGCACCGCTGCCTGGTCGAGCGTGGCGACGACGGAGCTGGAGCGCGGGGCGGCGCCGACGGTGAACCGCAGCTCCCACTCCTTGCGCGGCTCGGCGACCTCCTCCAGGCGCGCGATCCGGGACTCCATCTGGCGCACCTTCTGCGCCTGCTTCTCCGACGACTCGCTCTGCGCGCGGCGCCGGACCTTGTCGTTGTCGGGCGACTTCCGCATCGCGTTGCGGACGCCCTGGGAGCTCCACTCCCGCTGGACGCGCGCCCGGTTGACCAGGTCGGCCTTCGTGGCGGCGAACTCCTCGTAGGCCTCGCGGGCGTGACGGCGAGCGACCGCCCGCTCCTCGAGGTAGGCGTCGTAGCCGCCGTCGTAGACCGCCACCTGGCGCTGGGCCAGGTCGAGCTCGACGACCCGAGTGACCACGCGGGAGAGGAACTCGCGGTCGTGGGAGACGAGCACGACACCGGCGCGCAGGCCGCGCACGAAGCCCTCCAGGCGCTCGAGACCGGCGATGTCGAGGTCGTTGGTCGGCTCGTCGAGCAGCACCAGGTCGAACCGGCTCAGCAGCAGGGCGGCGAGGGCGGCCCGGGCCGCCTGACCTCCGGACAGCGAGGTCATCAGGGCGTCCGGGCCGACGTCGAGCCCGAGGTCGGCGAGCACCGGCGCGAGCCGCTCGTCGAGGTCGGCCGCCCCGCTGGCGATCCAGCGGTCGAGGCTGGCGGCGTACGCGTCCTCGTCGGCGCTCGTGAAGTCCTCGGCGCCGAAGGCGGCGGCGGCCTGCTCCATCGCGGCGGTCGCGGCAGCGGCGCCGGTACGACGCTCGACGTACCCGCCCACGGTCTCGCCGACGACCCGCTCGTGCTCCTGCGGCAGCCAGCCGACGAAGGCGTCGAAGGGTGCGGTCGTGACGGTGCCGTCGAGCGGGTCGAGGTCGCCGGCGAGGATCCGCAGGAAGGTCGACTTCCCGGCGCCGTTGACGCCGACGACGCCGACCACGTCCCCCGGCGCCACCGTGAGGTCGAGGGCCTCGAAGAGCACGCGGTGAGCATGGCCACCGGAGAGGTTCTTGGTGACGAGGTTCGCGCTCACCCGCCGATCCTAGGGGCGCGCGGCACTACGGTGGGCAGCGTGGACCTGCCTGTGATGCCGCCCGTCCTGCCGATGCTCGCGAAGGCCGTGTCCGGCGTGCCCGACCCGGCGAAGCACGACCCCCTGGGCCTCAGCTTCGAGCCGAAGTGGGACGGGTTCCGGTGCATCGTGTTCCGTGACGGCGACGAGGTGGAGCTGGCGAGCCGCAACACCAAGCCGCTGACGCGCTACTTCCCCGAGCTGGTCGAGGCGATGAGGGCCGAGCTGCCCCCACGGTGCGTCCTCGACGGGGAGATCTTCGTGGCGCTCGACGGCGCCGACGGGAAGGGGCGGCTGCAGTTCGAGGTGCTGCAGGAGCGGATCCACCCGGCGGCCTCGCGGATCAACCTGCTGGCCGAGCAGACACCGGCGGACTTCGTCGCCTTCGACCTGCTCGCGCTCGACGACGACAGCTACCTGGACCGGCCGTTCGCGGAGCGCCGGGCCGCGCTGGAGGAGGCCCTGGCCCACCTGGGCGCGGACACCGGACGCTGCCACCTGACCCGCACCAGCACCGACCCGGCGATGGCCGAGGAGTGGTTCCACCAGTTCGAGGGGGCCGGGCTCGACGGGGTCGTGGCCAAGCCGCTGAGCGCGCCGTACGCCCCGAACGCCCGCACCATGCTGAAGATCAAGCACGAGCGGACCGCCGACGTCGTCCTCGCGGGCTACCGCGAGCACAAGACGAGCACCCCGGACAACCCCTTGATCGGCAGCCTCCTGCTGGGCCTGTACGACGGCGGCGAGCTCCAGCACATCGGGGTCAGCGCGAGCTTCACCGCCAAGCGCCGGGCCGAGCTGTGGCACGAGCTGCAGCCGCTCGTCGTGCCGATCGAGGAGCACCCGTGGGGCCGGTGGCAGGAGTTCCTCGTCGCCAACCCCGGCCGCCAGCCCGGCACGCAGAGCCGGTGGAGCCAGGGCAAGGACCTCTCGTTCACGCCGCTGCGGCCCGAGCGCGTGATCGAGGTGAAGTACGACGCCATGGAGGGCCGGCGCTTCCGGCACACCGCGCACTTCAAGCGGTGGCGCGAGGACCGGGACCCGGAGTCGTGCGGCTACGACCAGCTCGAGCAGCCGGTGCGCTACGACCTCGCCGACGTCCTCGGGGGCTGACCGGGGCTGACGCGCGAGCGCCGGAGCGGCAGGATGGTGTCATGAGCACCGCTCCCCGCGAGGAACCGTACGCCGTCGTCCTGCTCATCGAGCAGGCGCTCACCGCCGCCGACGCCGCCCAGGTCCGCGGCCTGCACCAGGAGCTCGACGACGACCCGACGATCGAGGTGCAGTACCACGTGCTGCTGCCGATGGCCGACGCCGCGGCCGCCGTCGAGGCCTCCCTCGGCGTCATCGGCGGCGCCGACCTGATCGCGCCGCCGATCACGCCGTCGCCGGACGAGATCGAGCGGCTGCGCGGGGAGTACCGCGACCAGGCCGAGCGCGATCTCGCCACCACCCGCGAGGCGCTGGTCGCGGCCGGCGCGATCATCGGCTCGGTCTCGATCGTCACCGAGCCGCCGGTGGACGCCCTCATCAGCAAGGTGAAGGAGGTCGACGGCCGGGAGTCGATCATCCTCACCCGCCCGCACCTGGTCGCCGAGTTCTTCCACGTCGACTGGACCTCGCGGGCGCGCCGCAAGCTCGGCGTCCCCGTGCTGCACCTGCTGGAGCACGAGGAGTCGTAACGCACCGACCGAGGAGGTCGTTGACCGGTCATGTCGGCCCTGCACACCCTCGACGTCCGCCTCTACGAGGCGCTCGCCGGCGCGGGCCTGAGGGCCGAGGAGCGGGACCGGGTGATCGACCTGTGCGACTTCGTCGTCGCCATGGTGCCGGGCTCCGGACTCCCCCACCCCGCGCGGACGACGCGCTCGGCGGTCCACCTGCTGGTCGGTACGTCGGTCCCGGCGCTCGACCTGGCGGTCCGGGGCGCGATCGCGCGGCTGTGCGAGGTGGCGGTCGTCCGCGGCCTGGGGTGACGTCCGGCGGGCCTCAGGTGCCCTCGACCCGGTTGCCGTCCTCGTCCCAGTGCTCGGCGACCTTCTTGCTCGGCTGCACCCGCGGCGGCTCGCCCGGCATCTTCGGGTAGTCCGGCGGGAAGTTGAGCTCGCCCTCGCCGTCGGCGACCTGCTGCTCCCAGAGGTCGAGCAGCGGCTGGAGCGAGTACGCCGTGTCGTCGATCCCGGCCCACGGGTCGCCGTCGGTCATCCGCTCGGGCACCGTGAACAGGTTGAGCTCGCGGGGATCGGTCGTGTGGGCCAGCTCGGCCCACGTCAGCGGGGTCGACACCGGCGCGCCGGGCTTGGGCCGCAAGGAGTAGGCCGAGGCGATGGTCCGGTCCCGGTTGTTCTGGTTGAAGTCGATGAAGATCCGCTCCCCCCGCTCCTCCTTCCACCACGCGGTGGTGACCTGGTCGTCGCGCCTGGCGAGCTCCCGGCCGAAGGCGATCGCGGCGTGGCGGACGTCGGTGAACTCCCAGCGCGGCTCGATCCGCACGTACACGTGGACGCCGCGGTTGCCCGAGGTCTTCGGGTAGCCCTGCAGCCCGAGCTCCTCGAGCAGCTCGCGCGCGACCCCGGCGACCCGCACGGCGTCGCCGAAGGTGGTGCCGGGCTGCGGGTCGAAGTCGATCCGCAGCTCGTCGGGGTGGTCCACGTCGCCCCGCCGCACCGGCCACGGGTGGAAGGTGAGCGTGCCCATCTGGGCGCACCAGACCGGCACCGCGATCTCGGTCGGGCAGATCTCCTCGGCGGTGCGGCCCGACGGGAAGGTGATCCGCACCGGCTCGAGGTAGTCGGGGGCGCCCTTGGGGACGCGCTTCTGGTAGAAGCCCTCGCCGTCGTCGCCGTACCCCGTGGAGAGCCGGAAGCCCTCGCGGTAGCCGTCCGGCCAGCGCTCGAGCGCGGTGGGCCGGTCGCGCAGCGCGCGCATCAGGCCGTCCTCCACCGCGACGAAGAACTCGGCCACCATCAGCTTGGTCACCTCGGGCGTGCGCTCGGTCGCCTCGTAGATCACCCGGTCCGGGCTCGACACCCGGACCTCGCGGTCGCCTGCCTGGACCATCGCCGCCGCGGTCTTCGCCATGGCGCGAGCCTAAGCCCGGCCGTGCCACGGCGAGGACCGCGGCGCGCGGCTCAGCCGGTGACGCCGGTCAGCTCGACCGGCACCTGGGGCAGGGTGAGGCTGCCGGTGACCTCGAGGGAGTCGAGGTCGACGACATGGACCTGCTTGGTCGCCGGCTCCGTGACGTACGCCGTCGCGCCGACGACCTCCAGGAGCGGCCGGGCCTGCTGCCAGTCCTTCGGCTCCTTCCACGCCGCGGTGACCGGGACCGACGCGACCACCCTCGCCTCGGCGACGTCGATCACGTGCAGCCTGCCGTCGGTGCCGAGGACCAGGGCGGCGCCGTCCGGCGTACGGCCGAGGGACCGGAAGCTGTAGCTGGCGGGCAGGTCGACCAGGCGCAGCGACGCGTCACGCGTGTCGATGACCGAGACCCGCGTGGGGCGCTCCAGCTCGGCGTCGGCGTCGACCTTGTAGTCGCCGAGCACGTACGGCGACGTCTCGTGGCCGGCCTGGTTGCCGATCCGGCCGTAGGCGTCCGGCGCGTCGACCTTGGTGATCTCGCGCCCGTCGACGAGGACGACGCCGTCCTCGCACCCGAAGAGGGCGACCTCGCCCGCGAACGCCTCGCCGTGGACGCCCGGGCACTCGTCGGTCTCGGCCAGCACGTTGCCGGCCGCCGTCATCACCCGGATGCCGCTGCGGGACTCATGGTCGCCGACCGTGAGGACCAGGTTGCCGTGACCGTCCTGGACGGCGACGCCGTGGTGCGCCTCGTCGGCCTCCCACGTGTCGAGCTCGGGCTCGTCCTCGTCGAGGTCGGCCAGGTCGGCCGGGTCGAAGGCGGTGATCGCGCCGGTGCCGTCGTCGAAGACCGTGGTGCGGCCGTGGTGCGGGACGACGTGACCGGGCTCCTCGGCCGGGATGGTGAAGTCCGTGAGCCGGGGCGTGGTCGTCCACGAGTGCCCGTGGTCACCGTGCTCGTCGGTCCACGCGCCGGTGTCGAGCGCGGTCAGACCGCCCGCCCCGGAGACGAAGACGTGCCGATCGTCGCCCGCCGGGTTGAGCCGGAGGAAGCCCTCCTGCTTCTCGTCGAGCAGCACCTCGCCGCTCGCGGCGTCGAGCACGAGCACGCCGCCGTCGTAGGTCACGGCGAGCCGGGCCTGCGGCCGGTCGACCTCCGTCGCCGCCTCGCCGGCGGGCGAGCGGTCACTGGGGTCGGAGGAGGGACGAGCGGACTGCTCGGTCCCGCACGCGGCGAGCAGGAGGGAGGAGAGGACGACGAGGACACCGGACTTGGTCAACATGAGAATGATTCTCATGTGCAAGTCCGGTGTCCGTCAAGCCGGCACCGCCGGGTCAGCTGCCGTCGGCCGGCTCCAGGCTCAGGCTGATCGAGTTGATGCAGTACCGGTCACCGGTCGGCGTGCCGTAGCCGTCGGGGAAGACGTGACCGAGGTGCGAGCCGCAGTTGGCGCACCGCACCTCGACCCGCTTCATGCCGTGCGAGGTGTCCTCGAGGTACTCGATCGTGTCGCTGATCGGCTGGTAGAAGCTCGGCCAGCCGCAGCCGGAGTGGAACTTCGTGTCGGACTCGAAGAGCTTGGCCTGACAAGCCTTGCAGCGGTAGACACCCTTGGTCTCGGTGTCGGTGTACTCACCGGTGAAGGCCCGCTCGGTGCCGGCCTGGCGGAGCACCTGGTACTCCTCGGGAGTCAGCTCGGCGCGCCACTCCTCGTCCGTCTTCTCGACCTCGTATGCCATACGACGAGCGTACTCAGCAGCCCTCAGGCAGCGAGCCCGTTGACCGGCATGCCGGCCTCGCGCCAGGCCGCGAAGCCACCGATGACGTCGGTGGCCCGCTCGACGCCGATGCTGCGCAGCGCGTCCGCGGCGAGCGAGGAGGTGTAGCCCTCCTGGCACAGCACGATCACCCGGCGGTCGTACGACGCCTCGGGCAGCCGCGCGTCGCTGCGCGGGTCGAAGCGCCACTCGAGCACGTTGCGCTCGACCACGAGCGCGGGCAGCCAGCGCGCCACCTCGCCCTCCCGGGCCCGCTGGGCGGCAGGCCGGATGTCGACGAGCAGCGCGCCGAGGGCGACCAGCTCCTGGAAGGCGGCGCGGGCACTGATCCGGTCGAGCCGGGACCGGGCGTCGGCGAGGAGGGCGTCGACGCCGTCGTACCGGACGGACGCCGGGGCCAGGGCGCTCACCAGCCCTCCCCCGCCCGCTCGACGCCGAGCGCCTCCAGCCGGTCGCCGTGGAACCTGAACCGGGTCATCGTGTGCAGCCGCGGCGAGTACGCGTGCAGGGAGAGCGCCGGGCGGTCGGTGGCGTTGCGGACGTCGTGCGCGTAGCCCGCACCGAACGCCTTGCCGTCGCCGGGACCGATGTCGACGAGCCGCAGCCCGCCGTCGAAGGTGTGCTCGGTGAGCCGGCCCTCGAGGACGGTGAACGCACCCGAGGACGAGCCGTGGTCGTGCCAGTCGGTGGCGGCACCGGCGGGCCACGAGATCAGCCAGAGCTCGTAGTCGTCGGTGGCGAGCAGGCGGATCCACGAGCGCTCGTGCGGGTCGTGGTCGAGGAGGTGGAGCAGGTCGGGGTCGGCCGCGTGGTTGCGCACCACCTCGAGCAGGGGCAGGACGGCGAGCTGGGTCATGGGGTTCCTCCGGGAGTGGTCGGTGCTGGATCGGCTGGATCGGATGGCGCGGATCAACAGCAGCGACAACACAGCCCGGACGCCCGGAGGGTGCCACGCAGGACTGGGAGGAGGCTGGTCATGCCTCCATAGTGGACTAAGTCAATAGACTTTGCAAACGATGACTCAGGGCAGCCTGGCGAGCAGGTCGGCGACCTCGATGCGCCGCCCGGTGTAGAACGGCACCTCCTCGCGGACGTGGCGGCGGGTCTCCGAGCCGCGCAGGTGGCGCATCAGGTCGACGATCCGGGTCAGGTCGTCGGCCTCGAACGCGAGGATCCACTCGTAGTCGCCGAGCGCGAAGCTCGGGACGGTGTTGGCCCGCACGTCGGGGTAGCCGCGGGCCATCTGGCCGTGCTCGGCGAGCAGCCGGCGGCGCTCGGCGTCCTCGAGGAGGTACCACTCGTAGGAGCGGACGAAGGGGTAGACCGCGGCGTACGCGTGGGCGCGCTCGTTGGCCAGGAACGCCGGCAGGTGGCTGCGGTTGAACTCCGCCGGGCGGTGCAGCGCCATCTGCGACCAGACGGGGGCGAGCCGTGCCCCGAAGGCGGTACGACGCAGCCGGTGGTAGGCGTCCTGGAGCCGGTCGCTGTCGGCGGCGTGCCACCAGATCATCAGGTCGGCGTCGGCACGCAGCCCCGCGACGTCGTAGACACCACGGACGACGACGTCCTCGGCGGCGAGGTCGGCGAGGAGCGCCTCGACCTCGGCGGCCTCGTTCTTGCGGACCACGTCGTCGGCGCCGAGCGGCTGCTCGAGCCGGAACACCGACCACATGGTGAAGCGGACGGTGTCGTTGAGCTCGTTGATCTTCGCGGCGTTGGTCTTGAGGTGCGCCTGGGGGTCCTGGTCCGACATGCCCCCATTCTGCCGGGCCCTCAGTCGCGACCGTAGCCCGCCTCCCGCGCCTTGACGATGGCGTCGGCCCGCCCGGTGGCGTGCAGCTTGGCGTAGATCGCCGAGACCGTGTTGCGCACGGTCTTGTTGGACACGTAGAGGGCGGCGGCGATCTCGTCGTTGGTGCGGCCCGCGGCGATCCGCTGCAGCACGTCGCGTTCGCGGTCGCTGAGCTCGGGGAAGGGCTCGTCGTCGGCCCGGGCGGCCGGGACGGCGCCGGCGAAGAAGCCGGCGACCTTCGCGGCGAGGCTGGCGCCGAAGACCATCCCGCCGGCGGCGGCGGAGCGGATCGCGTGCTGGACCTCGTCGGCGCCGGCGCCCTTGAGCAGGTAGCCGCAGGCGCCCGCCCGGATCGCGCTCAGCACCATGTCGTCGTCCTCGTTCATGGTCAGCATGACCACCCGCAGGGCCGGGTTGCGGCCGGTGAGGAAGCGGGTCGCCTCGATGCCGTCGAGGTGCGGCATCTGGATGTCCATGACCACCAGGTCCGGCGTGGTCTCCTCGACGACGTGCAGCGCCTCGCGGCCGTCGGACGCCGAGCCGACGACCTCGATGCCGTCGAGCGCGCCGAGCAGCGAGGTGAGTCCGTCGCGGACGATCTGGTGGTCGTCGACGACGACCACGCGGATCGGGCTGGTCATGCGGGGCTCCTCAGGGGAAGTCGGGCCCGGACGACGGTGCCGCCGCCCGGTGGGCTGGAGATGACGGTGGTGCCGCCGAGCTCGGCGGCGCGCTCGCGCAGGCTGGCGAGGCCGACGCCGGCGGCCCGGTCGGCCGGGATGCCGCGGCCGTCGTCGGCGACCTCGAGCACGAGGGTGTCGTCGTCGGCCCTCTCGACCAGCAGCCGGGCGCCGTTCGCGCCGGCGTGCCGGGCGACGTTGGTCAGCGCCTCGCCCGCGATCCGGTACGCCGCGACCTCGACCGCCGCCGGGAGCCGCAGGTCCTCGGGCGCGGACACGTCGAGTGGGACGGCGAGGTGCTCGGCCTGCTGCCGCAGGGCACCGACCAGCCCCCGGTCGTCGAGGGCCGGCGGACGCAGGTCGTGCACGAGGCGTCGTACGTCGGCGACGACCTCCTGCACCTGCGAGCTCACCGTCTCCAGCTGGGCCTGGGCTCGGGCCGGGTCACGCTCGACGGTCATCCGGGCCGCCTCGAGCTGGAAGACGATGCCGCTCAGCGCCGGCCCGAAGCCGTCGTGCAGGTCGCGCCTGATCCGGCGCCGCTCCTCCTCGCGGGCGGTGACCAGGCGCTCGCGGCTGCGCTGGACCTCCTCGGCGAGCTGGCTGGTGCGAGCGGCGGTGGCGGCCTGGCGGACCAGGTCGCCGAGCAGCTCCTCGTCGCGCACGGTCAGCCGGCTGCGCAGGCCCTTGGCGGGCAGGACCAGCCGGCCGATGGTCGTGTCGCGCCAGGTGATCGGCAGCGTGCGCACCTCGGCGGGTCGCTCGCCGAAGGTGGTCACCAACCGCTCGCCGTGGCCGCGGTCGACCTCGACGCTGACGAACGGGACGGCGAACGCGGAGGCCACCGCCCGGGCGACCTCGGCGAGCTGCTCGGCGGTGTCGTCGGTGTTCTCCAGCGTGGACGCGAGACCGGCCACGGCGTCGTACCGGTTCCCGCGCTCGCCGAGCATCACCCGGCGCACCCCGGCGGAGAGCCGTTGCCGCACGGGCCCGTAGAGGACGACGGAGACGACGAGCACCACGCCGACGACCTGGGCCTGGGTCAGCTCGTCGTCGAGGAGCAGCGTGAACAGCCCCAGCACCAGCGCGTCGGCGGCCACGAGGACGGCGAACACCGCGGCCAGCACGGACGTGCGGGCGAGCAGGTCCTGGATCGGCACGAGCGCCGGGCGGACGATCGCGATCGTCATCGCCATCGGCGGGACGACGGAGGCCACGACGGCGCCGACGAAGTCGCCGTCGGGCACGGAGAAGGCCAGTGTCGCGATGCTGACGGCGACGACGACGATGACGCTCCACAGCAGCCAGCGCATCCGGTCGCGGTCGAGGCCCGCGGAGCGGCGGTAGCGCACGACCACGGTGAGCAGCGCGAAGAAGAACCCGGCGATGCCGAGCGCGAGCCCGAGCGTGACGACCTGGTCGCCGTGACCGGCGAGGGCGTCGATCGAGGTCGGGTCCTCGTCGACGCCGGGCGGCAGGTCGGGGATCGCGCGATCGCCGTCGGCCGGGATGACGAGGAAGCACAGGCCGCTGACCACCATCGCGACCGTGGCGACCCACGACGCGGTGCCCCAGCGTCCCGGCAGGAAGCGGCCGGTCGGGAAGATCATCACCAGCACCGCGGTCACCGAGGTCAGGTAGGACCCGAATCGGTTGAGGAACCACAGCGCGAAGGTCATCCCCGGCCAGGCCTCGGTCTCCCGCAGGCCGGACAGGATGTAGCTCTGCGAGAGGCCGTCGAGCGCCCAGAACAGCCCGGAGCCCGCGAGCACCCAGCCGACCCGCTGCCGCGGCTCCCGCACCAGGATGATGCCGGCGAGCACGCCGAGCAGCGCACCGATCAACGTCCACGGCCAGCCCGCCCCGCCGGCGACGTCGTACCCCGGGCCGGAGGTCGGCGCGCCCATGTCGAGCCACGAGGCGATCGGCACCATCGCCACGCACAGGGCGGGTACGACGAGGACCGCGACGACCGTCAGGCCGCGCGGGCGGGTGGCGGCCTGGGGCGGCACCGGCTCGGTCACCGGCACATTGTGCAGCCGGCCCGCACCCCCACGGTGCGGACCGGCCGAATTGGACACTCGCCTCACGAGCGACCGCGGAACGCCTTGTCCCCGGCGAGGAAGCCGAGTGCGATCACGACGAGGCCGATCGGGCCGGTCATGCCGGCCATGTACTGCAGCGGCGAGATGCCGAGCAGCAGGGTCAGCCCGCCGCCGACGAGGCCGACCAGCCCGATCCACCTCGGGACGCCGCCGTGGCGCGCGGCGCCGAACAGGGTGAGCCCGGCCAGGCCGAGCAGGCCCCAGCACCACGGGACGGTGCCGATCCAGTGGTTGAACATCGCGGCGTCCTCGGCGACGACGATCTCCGGGTCGCCCGCCGCGAAGATGAACTCGGTGTCGAGCCCGGAGCCGACGACCAGCATCACGGCGGTGACCAGGACGCCCGAGAACGCGACGAGCGGGAGGACGCTGTCGGCCGGGGTGGTCGCCTTCAGCCGGCGGTGGAGGCCCGCCGCGAACGGGATCATCAGGACGGCGGCGACCATCGCGCTCACGTGGAACACGAGCATCTGCGGCACCATGTCGCCGAGCGCCCGGGAGATCGCGTCGGCGTCGCCCTGGAGCTTCTCGTCGTAGACGGCGTCGACCATCGAGGACGAGACCATGACGCCGACGCCGGCGAGGCCGGCGCCGAGGCCGGCCAGCGCCCAGCGGGTCGGGGGGTAGACGACCGGCTCGTCGCGCGGAGCGGTGTGGTCGAGGGCGGTCGGGGGGACGTGGGTCTGGGCTGTCATGGCAGGACCATCCCGGGCCCGGTGTCCCGCGGGACAGGGACATCGGGGCAAGGTTCTCGGGCTCAGGCCAGCAGGTCGCGGACCGCCCGCTGCGCGGAGCCGATGGTGGCGGGGATCCCGACGCCGTCGTACGCCGCCCCGCACAGGGCCAGGCCCGGCACCTCGGCGACGGCTGCCCGGATCCGGGCGACCCGGTCGGCGTGACCGACCCAGTACTGCGGCAGGCCGCCGCCCCAGCGCTGGACCACCGCGTCGACCGGGGCGGCGGTGAGGCCGGTGGCGGCCTCGAGGTCGGCGAGCGAGGCGCCGACCAGTCCCTCGTCGGGCACCTGGAGGGTGCGCTCCTCGCCGAAGCGGCCCAGCGACGTGCGCAGGACCAGCAGGCCCTCCCCCGCGCGGCGCACCCAGTCCCACTTGGCGAACGAGAAGGTCGACGCCTTCACCCGGCGGCCGTCGACCGGCGGCACCAGGAAGCCGGAGGCGCCGGTGTCGAGCGCCTCGGCGACGCCCGGGTCGTCGCCGCGGAAGGCGAAGGTGACGAGGGCGACCGAGGCGTAGGCGACCGCCTCGAGCTCGGCGGACGCCGCGGGGGCCAGGTCGGCGAGCAGCCGCGCGGTCGGCGCCGCGGGCGTGGCGAGGACGAGCCGGTCGGCGGTCTCGTCACCGGTGGGCGTGGTGACCACGAAGCCGGTGGGAGTACGGCGGACCGCGGTCACCGGGGCGGCGTACCGGACCTCGGCGGCGGGGCGGTCGTGGAGGTCTGCCTCGAGCGCCGCGGGCAGGAGCCACATGCCGCCGTCGACGGCCGCGAACACCGGGGGTGCGTCCGCGGGCGGCGCCGGGACGGCGACCTGGTCGCGGGCGAGGAGCTCGAGGAGCTGGGGCGCGGCGGAGCGGGTGGAGATGCGGCGGGCCTGGCCGGCGTACACCCCGCCGAGGAGGGGCTCGACGAGCCGGTCGACCACCTCGTCGCCGTACCGCTCGGCGACGAGGTCGCCCACGGAGACGTCGCCGCCGGGGTGCGGGACGGCCTGGTGCCGGGCGCGGTCGAGGCCGTCGGCCGACAGGATGCCGGTGGCGGCGAGGTCGTCGAGGTCGAGCGGCGCGCCCATCACGGTGCGGGGCAGCCGGCGCAGGGCGTCGCGGGTCCACACCCGCGAGGTGGCGGCGGTGGGGTGGGTCAGCGGCAGGCCGAGCCCGCTGGCGAGCGCGGTGCCCTCGGGACGGCGGTGGAGCATCGCCTCGGCGCCGACGTCGACCGTGACGCCGGCGACCCGGCCGGACCGCAGCTTCCCGCCGGCCCGGTCGGTCGCCTCGAGGACGAGGACGTCGTGACCGGCCTCGGCGAGGGCGCGGGCGGCGGTCAGTCCGGCGATGCCTGCTCCCACCACGACGGCCCGGCTCATGTGCCCAGCCTAGGGAGGCCGGTCTCAGGCCTGGGTGGCGACCCGGTCCTCCAGCAGCGACGCCGAGACGTCTCCGGTGACACCTCGCGACGCCGCGGCGCGGCCCACCACGAACACATAGGCGAGGAACACCAGCTCGGCGAGCACGCCGATCGCGATCCGGGCCCAGGTCGGCAGCGGCGAGGGGGTCACGAAGCCCTCGATGATGCCGCTCACGAACAGGCAGACCGCGAGCCCCAGCGCGACCGTGACCGACGTACGTCCCGCCCGTGCCAGGGAGGCCGCGCGGGAGAGCTGGCCGGGCTCGACCCACGACCAGAACAGCCGCAGGCCCACCCCGCCGGCGACGAAGACGCAGGTCAGCTCGAGCAGGCCGTGCGGGATGATCAGGCCCCAGAACAGGTCGCCGCGGTCGTGCCGCATCATGATCGAGCCGACGATGGCGAGGTTCGCGATGTTCTGGAACAGCAGGTAGAGCACCGGCAGCCCGAGGATCCCCAGCGCGATGCACAGCGCGCTCACCCACGCGTTGTTGACCCACACGTGGGTGGCGAAGGCACCCGCGGCGTTCTCGCTGTAGTAGCTCTCGAAGTCGTTGTCGACCAGCTGGTCGACCTCCTGCGGCGAGAGCAGACTCTGCTCGACCTGGGGGTGCTGGCCGAGCCAGACCATCATCACCGCGGTGACGACCACGTTGCCGGCCAGGCAGCCGAGCCACCACCAGCGCAGCTGGTAGAGCGCCGCCGGGAAGCGCTCGGTGAAGAACCCCGCGAACCCCCGCCAGCTCGGCACCCGCGAGGCGAGCATCGCGATCCGTGCCCGCCCCAGCAGTGACGAGAGGTGCGCGACCAGCTCGCCGTCGGGCGCCGAGGTGCGCACGACGGACAGGTGGGTCGCGACCTGCTGGTAGCGGTCGACCAGCTCGTCGGCCTCCGCCCCCGTCCGGCGCCGCTGGCGCACCAGCTGGTCCAGGCGTGTCCACGACCCCGCATGGGTGGCGACGTAGGCGTCGAGGTCGATGCGGGGCACGAGGCGAGCGTATCCGTCGCGCGGAGCGGTCGTGACCCGCGACGAGCGCGAGTTCCGCCGCGTCGACGGACTCCGCGTCGAGACCTGGTGACCTGCCGGGCCGCTACCGGCGTGGCCTTCCCGGGATCTGTCGAGGGTTCGACCGATGATCGATGCGCGAACCAGCCCAGGTGGAGAATGGAAGTCAGGAGGTGTCCGCCATGACGAAGGACCTCGAGCTGCGGCTCATCGACGCACCGTTCCCTGACGGCGAGGTCGTCGTGAGGGACCTCGCCGCACTGACCACGGCCCTCCAGGAGCTCACGACCCGGATCGGTCGGCATGTCGTGAACACCCCGGGTCCGGGCCGCACGATGCGTTTCATGGAGGAGTTCGCCGAGCTGCGGCTTCGGGCCGTCGAGCCGGGCAGCACGATCCTCCGCTTCAGCAAGGGCCCCATCGACAAGCTCGACCTCGACCTGGAGCAGCACGAGCTCGCCGATCTGCGATTCTGGGAGATCATCGAGGCGATCCGCGCCGACGAGCGTCCCGAGTGGACGACCGAGCTCATCGCCGAGAGCGCAGGCAAGCTGGTGGCGGCGCTCCGCGAAGCAGGCCCACGCGCGACACTGAGCGACTCGGCGCACCCACCCATCGAGCTCGAGTCCAGCGCGATCAACGTCGAGACCTGGACCTCCCGACGAGAGCTGACGGACGTGGTGATGACCGCGAAGGGACGTCTCGAGAAGGTCGATCTCCGCTCGCACGAGTTCCGGGTGCGCGACGACGTCGGTCACGCAGTCGACCTCAAGCACGTCGAGAACGATCTGCCAGCCGCTCACCTCGTCGGGCAGTGGGTGCTCGCCACCGGCAAGGGCATCCTCGTCTCGGGACAGCTCGTGGCACTGGACGACGTCTCCATCGCCGCGCTGGACGATCCAGCCGCCGACCTCGAGGACGGTCACATCCTGGACCTCGACGAGATCCTCGCCTCGGCTCCCGGACCTGATCCGCGCGGTGGTCTCGACCTCAACGAGGAGGAGTTCTCTTCCTTCATGAAGGCTGCGCGAGGGTGAGCGCCGTCGCTGTCGCTGTCGTCGACACCGACGTGTACAGCCACCTGTTCGTCCACAGGAACTCTGTTGATCCTCGCGTTCCTGCGTGGCGAGAGCTGCTCCGCGACCGCAGGGTCCTCATCTCGTTCCAGACGAGGGCCGAGCTGCTGGCCGGAGCGCTTGCGGATGGTTGGGGGGCACGGCGCCGCACGGACCTTCGAATGGTCCTCGACCAGACACCGACGATCCGGTCCGACAACCAGGTGGTGGATGCCCACGCGGACCTCACGTCAGCGTGCAGGCGGCTCGGTCACGCGCTGCACGCCAAGCACCACACGGCCGATCGGTGGGTGGCCGCCAGCGCGATCGCCAAGGGCGCAGCACTACTCGCAGGCGACGGCATCTATCAGAACGCTCCAGGCCTGGACCTGCTCTCCTGACTGACTCCGGTCCCACCCGTAGGCTGCCCACGATGACCACCTCCGACTTCGCCACCGTCACCGCCGACGACCTCGTCACCGGCGAGGGCGTGGCGCTCGACCTGCCGGCCGCGTCCCTCGGCCTGCGGATGGCGAGCGGGCTGATCGACGTCGTGGTGACGGTGCTGACGCTGGTCGCGCTCTACATCCTGCTGCTCGTCGGCGCCTCGGTCGCCCACGACGAGGCACTGATCGGCGCGGGCATCGTGCTCACCTCGGTGGTGACCTTCCTGGTGGTGCCGACCGCGCTGGAGACGCTGACCCGCGGCCGGTCGGTGGGCAAGCTGGCGCTGGGGCTGCGCACCGTGCGTGACGACGGCGGGCCGATCAGCTTCCAGCACGCGCTGGTCAGGGCGCTGATCGGGTTCGTCGAGATCTACGCGTTCTCGGGGGCCCCGGCGTTCTTCTCGATCATGCTCAGCACCCGCGGCAAGCGGCTCGGTGACTACGCCGCCGGCACCTACGTCGTGCGCGAGCGGGTCCCGCTGCGCCTGCCCCCACCGCCGCCGATGCCGCCGCAGCTCGCGGCGTGGGCGCGGCGGACCGACCTCGCGGCGCTGCCGACCGGCACGGCGCTGGCCGTGCGCCAGTTCCTGGGCCGCTTGCCCACGCTGGACCCGGTGTCCCGCGACCGCGTCGGGCGCGCGCTGCTCGCCGACGTGGCGCCGTACGTCGCTCCGCCGCCGCCGCCCGGGGCGCCCGCCGAGCTGGTGCTGATGGCGGTGGTGGCCGAGCGCCGCGAGCGCGACCTGGCCCGGCTGCACCGCGACGAGCAGCTGCGCCACCGGCTGCTCAGCGAGGAGGGGTGACCCCCTCGCCCACTGGGTAGGTTGGGCGGCATGACGCAGGTCAACGAGTCGCCGGCCGCTCCCTCCGGCCCCACCCGGCGCACCCCGGCCGGCCCGAGCACGCCGCTGACCCTCGACGAGCTCGGCCGCGCGACCGAGGCGATCGGCAAGGTGTCCGATGCCTTCTCGAGCCGGGTCGTCGGCCAGCACCGGGTCCGCACGGCGCTGCTCGTCACCCTGCTCGCCGAGGGCCACGTCCTGCTCGAGAGCGTGCCCGGCCTGGCGAAGACCCTCGCCGCCTCCACCCTCGCGCAGGCCGTCAGCGCCCGGTTCGCCCGCATCCAGTGCACGCCCGACCTGCTCCCCAGCGACATCATCGGCACCCAGGTCTACGACCCGCGCCGCCACGAGTTCGAGACCCAGCTCGGCCCGGTGCACGCCAACTTCGTGCTCCTCGACGAGATCAACCGGGCCAGCGCGAAGACCCAGTCCGCGCTGCTGGAGGCGATGCAGGAACGGCAGACCTCGATCGCCGGCACCATCCACCCGCTGCCGGACCCGTTCATGGTGCTGGCCACGCAGAACCCGATCGAGGAGGAGGGCACCTACGTCCTCCCCCACGCGCAGATGGACCGCTTCCTGCTCAAGGAGATCGTCGACTACCCGACCGACGACGACGAGCTGATGGTCCTCGAGCGGATCGACGACGGCACCCTGGGCCAGCACATGACCGACGTCGCCGCCGTGATCACGCCGCAGGAGGTCGCCGAGCTGCAGGAGCTGGTGCGACGGGTGTACGTCGACCCGGCGATCCGGCGCTACATCACGGCCGTGGTGCGGGCGACCCGCGACGTCACCGGACTGCTCGGGCCCGAGCTCGGCAACTATGTCGAGATCGGCGCCAGCCCCCGCGGCTCGATCGCGTTCTTCCAGGCCGCGCGGGCGATGGCGGTCGTGCAGGGCCGTCACTACGTGATCCCGGAGGACGTCCGCGAGCTGCGCCACAGCGTGCTGCGCCACCGGCTCCACCTCAGCTTCGAGGCGCTCGCCGACCGGGTCCGCCCGGAGACCGTGATCGACGCCGTCTTCCGCGCCGTACCGACCCCGTGAGCCGCGGATGACCGCGCACCTGACCCGGATCAAGTCCCGCCTGGCGATCCACGCCCACCGCAAGGTGTGGGGCCTGCTCGAGGGCGAGTACGCCGCGATCCACGTCGGGCGCGGGATCGACTTCAACGACCTGCGCGAGTACGTCCGGGGCGACGACGTCAAGGACATCGACTGGAAGGCCTCGGCCCGCAGCCGCCAGCTCCTGGTGAAGCGGTACGTCGCCGAGCGCAAGCACACCGTGCTGCTGTGCGTCTCGACCGGCCGGAGCATGGCGGCGCTCAACGACGCCGCGGTGGCCAAGCGCGAGCTCGCGGTCCTGGTGTCGGGCGTGCTGGGCCTGCTCGCCGTGCAGCACGGCGACCTCGTCGCGCTGGTCCACGGCGACGAGCACCGCCGCCACGTCGAGCGCCCGGGCGCCGGCGAGCTCCACCTCGAGCGGCTGCTCGGCACGGTGCACCGCGCGATCACGCCCGACGGCCCGCACAGCGACCTCCCCGGACTGCTGCGCCACGTCGTGCGCACCATCCGGCGGCGCACCATCCTCGTCGTCGTCACCGACGACGTGACCCTCTCCGAGGAGTCCACCCTGCTGCTGCGCCGGCTCACCGCGCAGCACGAGGTGCTCTTCCTGACCGTCGGCGACCTCGACCCGACCCGGCGCGAGGTGGCGGGCCGGCGGCTCGTCGACGTCGACGCCGACGCCGAGGTGCCCGGTTGGCTGCGGCGCGACGCCCGGCTGCGCGCCGAGTTCGCCGCCCTCGTCGACGAGGAGGGCCAGCGGATGCGCCGCCGGCTCGACCAGCTCGGCATCGCCCACGAGGTCGTCCGCGACCACGACGGCGCGATCACCGCCGTCTTCCGGCTCCTCGAGAGGCACCGCCATGCGCGCCGCCGTTGACCTCCCCGAGGAGTTCACCGGCCCGGTCGCGTACGCCGACCGGTGGCTGTGGATCGCGGTCGGGCTCGTGGTCGCCCTCGTGCTCTACTACCTGCTCGCCTGGTGGCTCACCCGTGCGCCCCGGTCGCCGGCGCTGGCCCGCCCCGGCGTGCCGCTGCCCGACGTACGCCAGCAGCACCTGGCCCGGATCGACCAGGTCGACGCCCGGGTCCGGGCGGGCGAGATCACGGCCCGCGACGGTCACCAGCAGCTCAGCGAGGTGGTGCGCGACTACGTCGCCGCGGTCACCACCCTGCCGGCGCGGACCATGGCCCTGGCCGACTTCCGCGACCGCGCGCCGCTCGCCCTGGTCGAGGTGCTCGAGCTCGTGTACCCCCCGGAGTTCGCACCCGAGGACGCCGTCGCGCGCGACCTGTTCGAGACCGCGGTCGGCCGTGCCCGCGGGCTGGTGGCGACCTGGAGCCCGGTCCGGAGCGCCGTGTGATGTGGGACAGCGACGCCACCACGTTCCGCTGGCCGTGGCTGGCCCTGGCGCTGGGCGCCCTCGTGCTGCTGCTCCTCGTCCTGTGGCTGCGGCCGTGGCGGCGGCCGAGCCGAACCGGGGCGTCGTACGTCGCCCACGCGGCGCGGCTGCAGTCCCTCCCCCGCTACCGCACGCTGGTCCGCCGCCAGGTCGCGCTCGGTGCCTGTCTGACCCTGGCCGCCCTGGTCGCGTGCACCGGCGCCGTCGTGCTGGCCGGCCGCCTGCAGCAGCGGCAGTCGATGAGCCAGGAGGAGCGCACCCGCGACATCGTGCTGTGCCTGGACGCCTCCGGGTCGATGGCGGAGGTCGACGCCGACGTGCTGCGTGAGTTCCGCACCATCATCTCGGGACTGCGCGGTGAGCGGATCGGGCTGACCATCTGGAGCGGCGCCGCGATCACGGTGTTCCCGCTGACCGACGACTACACCTACGTGCTCGACCAGCTCAACGCGGCGGAGAAGGCGTTCGCGTCCGGCGACGTCTACAGCGACGAGTACGCCGTCTTCACCGCCGGCACCGTGCTCGACTGGGACGTCCAGTCCCAGATGGGCGACGGCCTGGCCTCGTGCGTGCAGCGGTTCGACCGCAGCGACGAGGACCGCAGCCGCGCGATCGTGCTGGCCTCCGACAACGAGCCGATCGGAGCGGGGATCTTCACCGTGCCGGACGCGGCGGCGTTCGCGCGGGAGAAGAAGGTCGTGGTCCACGGCATCGCCGCCCCGGCGACGGCGGAGCGGCCCGACGCGGCCCAGCAGTTCGAGGCGGCGGTGACCAGCACGGGCGGCACCTTCTCGGTGCTCGGCGCCGACGGCAGCACCAAGGCGGTCATCGACGCGATCGCGAGCCTGGACGCCAAGCCGATCAAGCGGCCGCCGTTGGTGCAGGTGCTCGACCGGCCGCGGCTCGGCACCGTCGTCGTCGGCGTCGGCCTCGCCGGCCTGGTGGCGGTGTGGGTCGCCCAGGCCGTGCTGGTGCTGCGCGACCGTCGTGCCGGGGAGCGCCGATGACCGCCTCGACCTCCACGGCCCTCGTGATCGCCCGCCGGATCGGCATCGTGCTCCTGTTCGTGGTCATCCTGCTGCGCCCCGGCGTCGGCCGCACCGAGGTCCCCACCCAGCTCGCCGACCTCGACGTGATCGTGGTCGTCGACCGCACCCGGTCGATGGCGGCGCTCGACCACGACACCAAGCTGCCCCGCATCACCGGCGCCAAGGCCGACCTCGTCGCACTCGCCGAGGCGCTGCCCGGCGCCCGGTTCGGGATGCTGGCGTTCGGCACCGACGCTCGGGTGGTGCTGCCGCTGACCTCCGACAGCGCAGCCTTCGGTGCCGCCGTCGAGACGCTCGACCTCGAGAAGCCCAAGGACGGCATCGGCTCACGCGCCGACCGACCGGTTCCGGAGCTGACGGACCTGCTCGAGCGGTCCGCGGAGCAGGCGCCCCAGCGGCGCCGGGTCGTCGTCTACGTCGGTGACGGCGAGGACACCACCAGCGAGGGCGACGACGAGACGTACGCCGACGTGACCGACCTGGTCGCCGGCGGTGTCGTGCTCGGCTACGGCACGCAGCAGGGCGCCCCCATGCCGGCCGACGACGACCTCACCGGCGACCTCGGCTTCGTCCAGGACCCCGAGACGGGTGACACCGCCCAGTCCCGCGCCGACCTCGACAACCTCCAGCAGGTCGCCGACGAGCTCGACGTCCCCTTCGAGCATCGCACCCGCCCCGGCGGGGTCGACGACATCGCGGCGTCGTTCAAGGCGTCGTACTCCGACGGGGCGGGCGGTCACGAGCGCCCGGCCCAGCACGACCTGACCTGGCTGGTCGGCATCGCGCTGCTCGGGCTGCTGCTGGTCGAGCTGCACGCCGGGTGGCGCGCGGTCTGGGCCACGCGCCACGTGCTGGCGCCGGCCCGCCCGTCCCGGAAGGGAGCGCTGCGATGACGAACCCACGCGGCCGGCTGCGGCGGGTCCTGCTGGTCGCCGGGCTGCTGCCCGCGCTGCTGGTCGCTCTGTACGCGCTCAAGGTGACGCTGATGCTGCAGGCCAACTCCGCCGGGCGCGACGCGTTCGACCGCGGGGACCTCGACGGCGCGGCCGCGGAGTTCGCCGGCACCCGGCGGCTGAACTGGTTCGAGTCGTGGATCGCGGCCTTCGACGAGGGTGCGGCCCAGCACGCCCAGGGGGCGTACGACGACGCGATCGCCTCCTACCGGGCGGCGCTGGAGGACGTCCCGCGCCGCGACGAGTGCACCGTGCGGATCAACCTGGCGCTCGCCCACGAGGCGGTCGGCGACGCGGCCGCCTCGGCAGGGGCGAACGAGGACGCCCGGGCGGCGTACCAGGCCGGCATCGACGTGCTGGCGGCCGGCGACTGCCCCCAGGACTCCGGCCGCGGCAAGGAGCAGAGTGCCGACGCCGGCGCGGTCGACCAGCGGCTTCGCGAGAAGCTCGAGCAGAGCCCGGAACAGCCGCAGGACCCTCAGGACCAGCAGCCGCCTCCGGAGCAACAGCCGCAGGACCCCGGCGAGTCCGACCCGCGCCGCGACCGGCTGCAGGAGCAGAACGACCGCGGCGCGGACCAGCGACGGGAGGACCAGGACCTCTACGACGACGAGGACTACACCCGCCCCGACGCCTGGTGAGGCGTCAGCGCCGCCGGCGACGCCGGCGCAGCAGCAGGACTCCGACCAGCACCGCCAGCGCGGCCCCGACCTGCTTGCCGTAGGTCCTGAGCAGGATCGGCAGCACCGCCGAGCCCAGGTCGAGCGCGGGAGGGGGTGGGGCTGAGGCCGGCCCGGCGTCCGGGTCCCCGGACGGCGCCCCCACTGCAGCCGCCCCTGTCGGTTGCGACGCCGGGCCGGCGTCCTGGTCGGCCGGCTCGGGCGCGGCGGCGCCCTCGGTCGCGAGCCGCTGCTCGAGGCAGGACACGAACTGCCCCAGCAGCTTGTCGGAGACGTCCTGCATCACGCCGCGCCCGAACTGCGCGGGCTTGCCGGTGATGGCGAGGTCGGTCACCACGTCGACCTGCGTGCTGCCGGTCCCCGCGTCCGCCATGGTCACGGTGACCGTGGCGCCCGCCGTCCCGTTGCCGCGCTTGTCGCGGCCCTTCGCGTCGACGACGAAGCGGTGCCCGGACTCATCGCGCTCCACGAACCTGCCGGAGCCGGCGTACACCAGCGCGATCGGGCCGAGCTTGACCTTGCAGGTCCCCTCGAAGGTCGGCGCGCCGTCGTCGTCCTCGCCGACCGCCGTGACCTGGGCGCCCGGGAAGCACTCGGCGAGCGCGCCGATGTCCTGGAAGTGCGCCCAGGTCGCGTCGAGCGACGTCGGGACGGTGAAGGAGTGGCTGAGGTCCAAGGTCAGCCCCTCCCGGCGGCGGTGAGGACGGCCCGTCGGGTGAGCACCGTCGCGAGGTGACGGCGGTAGTCGGCGTCGCCGTTGAGGTCGCTCGGCGGGTTCGTGCCCTCGGCGGCGAGGGCGGCCGCGGCGGCGACTCCCTCCTCCGTCGCGGGCACGCCGGACAGCGCGGCCTCGGTCGCCCGCGCCCGCACCGGTGTGGAGCCCATGTTGGTCAGCCCGACCCGGGCCTCGGCGATCGCGTCCCCGTCCATCCGCACGGTCGCCGCGACCGCGACGATCGGCCACTGGTGGGCGATCCGGACGAACTTCTCGTAGGCGGCGCCCCAGCCGTCGTGCTTCGGGACCCGGACCTCGGTGAGGATCTCGTCCTCGGAGATCGCGGTCTCGAAGAGGTCGACGAAGAACTCCTCGGCCGGGACCTCCCGGGTGCCACCGGGCCCCTGGACCACGAACGTCGACCCCAGCGCCAGCGCCGGCGCGCCGAGGTCGCCGGCCGGGTCGGCGTGCGCGAGCGCGCCGCCGAAGGTGCCGCGGTGGCGCACCTGGGCGTCGGCGAGGTGGGTGATCGCCTTGCTGACGAGCAGCGCGTGCTCGTGGACCAGGGGGTCCTGGCCGACGTCGTGGTGGGTGGTCATCGCGCCGATCGCGAGGTGGTCGCCCCCGTCGCGGATGCCGCGCAGCGAGGCGATCCGGCCCAGGTCGATCACCCACTCGGGCGCGTTGAGCCGCATCCGGAGCACCGGCAGCAGGCTCTGTCCGCCCGCGATGATCTTGGCGTCGTCGCCGTGCTCGGCGAGCGCGGCCAGCGCCTCCTCGACCGAGGCCGGGGCGACGTACTCGAAGGCTGCGGGGATCACTGGGCTGCTCCTTCCGACTCGTCGAAGTGGGGTGCGGCGGCCTGGGTCGTCTCTCCCCCGGACCCACCGCTGTTGATCGCCCGCCAGACCCGTTCGGGCGTGCAGGGCATCGCGACGTCGTGGACGCCGTAGGGACGCAGGGCGTCGACGACCGCGTTGACCACCGCCGGGGTGGAGGCGATGGTGCCGGCCTCACCGACGCCCTTGGTGCCGAGCGAGTTGGTCGTCGCCGGCGAGGTGGTGTGGTCGAGGTCGAAGCTGATCGTGTCGGCCGCGGTGGGCAGCAGGTAGTCGACGAACGACCCGGTCACCAGGGTGCCGTTGTCGTCGTAGACCGCCTCCTCCCACAGCGCCTGGGCGATGCCCTGGACCAGCCCGCCGTGGACCTGGCCGGACACGATGAGCGGGTTGATGACATTGCCGATGTCGTCGCAGCAGGCGTACTTGCGCATCCGCACCTGCCCGGTCTCGGTGTCGATCTCGACCGCGCACAGGTGGGTGCCGTGGGGGTAGTTGAAGTTGACGGGGTCGTAGGTCGCCTCCGAGTCGATCGACGCCTCGACGCCGTCGGGGAGGTTGTGGGCGGCGAAGACGGCGGTGGCGATCTCGGTGATCGCCATGCCCTGGTCGGTGCCCCTGACGGTGAACCGGCCGTCGCTGAACTCGAGGTCGTCGGCGGAGGCCTCGAGCAGGTGGGCCGCGACGGGCCGGGCCTTCTCGATCACCTTGTCCACGGCCCGCACCAGGGCCTCACCGCCGACGACCAGGCTGCGGGAGCCGTAGGTGTCCAGGCCCTTGTGGGAGATCTGGGTGTCGCCGTGCAGCACCTCGACGTCCTCGAACGGTACGCCGAGGCGGTCGGCCACGATCTGGCTGAACGCCGTCTCGTGCCCCTGCCCGTGGGCGGACGCCCCGGTGACGACCTCGACCTTGCCGGTCGCGAGCATCCGGACCTCGGCGTGCTCCCAGCCGCCCGCGCCGTAGTTGAGGCTGCCGAGCACCCGGGACGGCGCGAGGCCGCACATCTCGGTGAACGTCGAGACGCCGAGCCCGAGCTGGACCCGGTCGCCGCGGGCGCGGCGGTCGGCCTGCTCGGCGCGGAGGGCGTCGTACCCGAACATCTCCTTGGCGCGCGCGGTGGCGGCCTCGTAGTTGCCGGAGTCGTACTCGAGGCCGGCCACGGTGGTGAACGGGAACTCCTCGTGCTTGATCCAGTTCATCTCCCGGACCTCGAGCGGGTCCTTGCCGAGCTCGTGGGCGAGCTCGTCCATCAGCCGCTCGATCGCGAACGTCGCCTCGGGCCGCCCGGCGCCGCGGTAGGCGTCGGTCCAGGTCTTGTTGGTGAGGACGTTCGTGGTCTGGAACTGGTAGGCCGGGAACTTGTAGATCGCGTTGAACATGAACGCCCCGAGCACCGGGACGCCGCCGCCGACGATGGCGACGTACGCGCCGAGGTCGGCGAGCAGGTCCACCTTGAGGCCGGTGACGTGCCCGTCCTTGGTGGCGGCGAGGGTGAGCCGCTGCCACTGGTCGCGGCCGTGGTGGGCAGTGAGGAGGGACTCGCTGCGGGTCTCGGTGAACTTCACCGGCTTGCCGAGCCTGCGGGCCACCGCGAAGGCGATCATCTCCTCCGGCGTCTGCTGCAGCTTGCCGCCGAAGCCGCCGCCCACGTCGGGCGCGATCACCCGGATCTTCGACTCGGGCACGCCGGTCGTGGCCGCGATCGCGAAGCGCAGGATGTGCGGCACCTGGGTCGCCGACCAGACGGTGATCTGCTCGCCGGTCGGGTCGACGACGACGCTGCGCGGCTCCATGAACGCCGGGATCAGCCGCTGCTGGCGGTACTCCCGCTCGATCACGATGCCGTTCTCGCGGGCCTCGGCGATGGCCTGCTCGACGTCGCCACCGGTGCCGGCCTCGGCCGAGTCGAAGCGCCACACGGCGCTGACGTTGGTGCCGAGGTCGGGGTGCGCGAGGACGGTGTTCGCGGCCGCCTCCTTGAGGTCGAGCGCGGCCGGGAGCTCCTCGTAGTCGACCTCGACCAGCTCCGCGGCGTCGCGCGCCTCGGCGGCGCTGCGGGCGACCACGACGGCGACCGTCTCGCCGGCGAACGCGACCCGGTCGGTCGGCATCGGCAGGTGGGCGGGCGTGACCTGGTCGGGTACGACGGGCCACGCGTTGATGCACGCGCCCTGGCCCTCGCCGAGGTCGGCGCCGGTGAGCACGGCCACCACGTTGGGGGCGCCCTTGGCCGCCGCGGTGTCGATCGAGGTGATCCGGGCGTGCGGGAACGGGCTGCGCACCATCGCCAGGTGCAGCATCCCCGGCAGCGTGATGTTGTCGGTCCAGCGGGTGCGGCCGGTGATGAGGCGCTGGTCCTCCTTGCGGCGGCGGTCGCGGCCGATCTCGCCCTGGGCGGGCTCCTGGGTGGCGGTCATGCCGTCGCCCCCTCGCCCGCCGAGCTGGTCGAGCCCGCCGAGACCCCGGCAGCGTGCTGCACCGCCCGGACGATGTTGTGGTAGCCGGTGCAGCGGCACAGGTTGCCCTCGAGGCCGAGCCGGATCGCCTCCTCGGACGGGCTGGGGTTCTCGGCCAGCAGGTCGACGGTCTGCATGATCATGCCGGGCGTGCAGAAGCCGCACTGCAGGCCGTGGCACTCGCGGAAGGCCTCCTGCACCGGGTGCAGCGTGCCGTCGTCGCCGGCCAGCCCCTCGATCGTGGTGACCGCCGCCCCGTCGGCCTGCACGGCCAGCACGTTGCATGACTTCACGCTCCTGCCGTCGAGGTGGACCGTGCAGGCGCCGCAGTTGCTGGTGTCGCAACCGACGACGGTGCCGGTCTTTCCGAGCTTCTCGCGCAGGTACTGCACCAGAAGCATCCGCGGTTCGACGTCGTCGACCACCTGCTGACCGTCGACGGTGAGGCTGATCCGGGTCATGACTCTCCCTTGAGCGTGGGACCTGTGACCCGGCTCACGCTAGGCAGGGGTGGTTGGTGCCGGGTTGGTGGCGCGGGGCCGTCACTCCCCGGGGTGTCGATGATCGCGCCTAGCCTGCCGACATGAACCGCACGGACCGCCTCTACGCCCTGGTCGAGGAGCTGCGCGCGGCCGGCCCGCGGGGGCGCACGGCGAGCCAGCTCGCCGCTCACTTCGAGGTGAGCGTGCGCACGATCGAGCGCGACCTGAGCGCGATCGGGCAGGCCGGTGTGCCGCTCGCGACCCGGCAGGGCCGCACCGGCGGCTACAGCCTGGACCCGTCGATGACGCTGCCGCCGCTGAACTTCACCCCGCGCGAGGCGACGGCGGTCGCCGTGGCGCTGAGCAGCAGCACCCACGTGCTGTTCGCTCGTGACGCCCGCTCGGCGCTGCAGAAGATCGTCGCGGCGATGCCGGCCGCTGCGCTCACCGAGGCCCGGGCGGCGGCGGCCAAGGTGCGTCTCGTCGTACCGCTCGGGGCGACGCCCGACGCCGACGTCGCCGAGACCATCTGGCGCGCGGTGCGCGAGGGACACGTGCTGTGCATCGGGTACGTCGACGTGGACGGTGTCGAGTCGGAGCGCGAGGTCGAGCCGCAGCACGTCGTGATGGGCCCGCGCGGGTCGTACCTCACCGCCTGGTGCCGGCTGCGCGAGGACGACCGGGTCTTCCGGATGGACCGGATCAGCCGTGCCGAGCGCACGCCGGCGCTCCCGCGCAGCCCGCGCCGGCCGCCTGACCCGGCGCTCGTGGGCGCGCTCGGTCCGGTCCCGGCCGCGGCGCTGCGGCCCGAGGAGCTGCTCGGAATCTCCCCGGGAACTCCGACATAGGGCTGTCGCGAAGCCCTGGGACGGTGGTCGTGTTCCCCCTCCACGACCCAGCAAGGAGCTCTACGATGACCACCACTCCCCCGGCCGCACCCGCCCCCGGCACCGTCGCCTGGTTCGAGGTGGCGACCGACGACCCCGGCGCCGCCGAGAAGTTCTACGGCGGCCTGTTCGACTGGACGTTCGCCACCGACGAGGCCTCCGAGGCCGGCGGGCTCGACTACCGCCTGGTCTCCACGGCCGGTGGCGGAGCGCCGTCCGGCGGCATCTTCGGCACCGGCGGACGGCTGCCCGGGCACGCCGTGTTCTCGATCCTGGTCACCGACGTCGCAGCCACCTGCGCGAGTGCCGAGGAGCTCGGCGGCACCGTGCTCAGCCAGCACCTCGACGTGGGCCCGGGCGTGCCGACGTTCGCCTACCTGCGCGACCCGGCCGGCAACCAGTTCAGCGTCTTCGCGCCGCCGGCCGGCTGATGCACCGCACACATGACGGATCCCCGCCCCTGCCGGTGGGCGGGGACGGGGATCCGGGAGGAGGTCGGTCCTGGTGATCAGCCCAGGTCGACGATGGCGGCGACGGGGCCGCCACCCTCCGGGCCCTGGTGCGCGGCGGAGACCGAGACGAAGACCGCCGGGTCGCCGGTGACGGCGGCGGTGACGCCACCGACGCACGACTTGATCTGGCGGTGCCAGTGCACGTCGGAGTCGTCGAGCATCGCGTTGCGGCGACCGCGGACCTCACCGTTCTGGGAGGCCTCGCACTTGAGGAAGACGTTGACCAGGCGGCCCTGCAGGTCGGAGGGGTGCGGGCGCTCGGGCAGGTCGAGGCCGGCGTCCTTGATGGCGTTCCAGATCCCGTCCTGGTCGAGGGCGTCGTTCATGACCGAGTGGCCGATCCGGTAGCGGCCGCCCACGCCCTTCGCGTTGCCGACCACGACGATCTGCGCCACGTCGAGCTCGACGCCCGAGGAGCAGGAGGCGACCGACGAGTAGAGGTCGCGGTTGTTCATGACGTCGGCGTCGGTCGGCATCTCGATCTCGCCGAGCGCGACGGCGATGCCGAGACCGGTGACGCCGTTGGACAGGTCCATCGACTCGTGGGTGTGCTCGGTCCAGACCTGCTTGCCGCGGCTGTGCGCGTCACGGATGGTGTGGATGGTGAGCAGCGGGGTCTTGGTCTGGACGTAGTGCACGTCGGCGGGGTCGGTGATGCCGGCACGCTCCATGGCGACCTTCACGCCGGCGGCGACCTTCTCGATCATCGCGACGTACCCGATCTCCTCGGGCAGGATCGGCTCGCTCATCGCGAAGCCGACGGTGAGGCGCGACTCCTCGCGGCTCGGGTCGTCCTCGGCGACGTCGGTGGTCGCGAAGATCGTGGCGTGGGGGCTGATCACGCCGTCGGTGCCGCCGGACCACACGATCGGGACCTGCTTGACCTGGTCGGCAGGGGCGCCCTTGTCGACGAGCACCTCGCGGAAGGCACGGTCGGCGATGATCCGGGTGTAGTCGTTCACCCCGCCGTTGCCCTCGGTCTTGCCGATGATCGCGATGACGCGGTCGGCCTTGAAGACGCCGTCGTCGATGAGCTTGGCCAGCTCGGAGGCGTCGGCGACGGAGTGGATCGGGACCTTGCGGACCTCGATGGCAGAAGGCATGGTCGGGTTCCTTTCGGGGTTCTTCAGTTGGGGGTGACGATGGTTCCGGCGCGGCCCTCGGCGGCCGCGAGGATGCTGCCGAGGTCGGTGATGACGCCGCGGCGACCCGAGCTGGCGACGAAGCGGCAGACCGCGTCGACCTTCGGGCCCATGGAGCCGCCGGCGAAGTGGCCCTCGGCGGCGTACGTCCGCATCTGGTCGAGGGTGACCTCGCCGATGTCGGCGGCATCGGGGGTGCCGAAGCCGAGCACGGCGTGCGCGACGTCGGTGGCGATGACGAGGAGGTCGACCTCGATCGCCTGGGCGAGCAGGGCCGCGCCGAGGTCCTTGTCGATGACGGCCTCGACGCCGCTGAGCCGGCCGTCGGGGTGACGCACGGTCGGGATGCCGCCGCCGCCGTTGGCGATGACGACGAAGCCGGCGTCGACCAGCGCGACCGCGGCCGGCGCGTCGAGGACCTCGAGCGGCTCGGGCGAGGCGACCATGCGCCGCCAGCCGCGCTCGCCGCGGTCCTCCCACGTCTCGCCGTGCTCGATCATGGTGCGCGCCTCGTCGGCGGACAGGTAGCGCCCGACCGGCTTGCTCGGCTTCGCGAACGCCGGGTCGTCGGCGTCGACACGGGTGCGGGTGACCAGGGCCGCCGTCGGCCGGGTGAGGCCGCGGGCGGCGAGCGCGCCGTCGAGGGCGTTCATCAAGATGTCGCCGAGGGTGCCCTGGGTCTGGGCGCCGCACCAGTCGAGCGGCACGGGCGGCACGACCGGCGCGGCCAGCTCGTTCTTGACGAGCAGGTTGCCGACCTGGGGCCCGTTCCCGTGGGTGATGACGACGTCGACACCCGCCGCGACCAGGTCGGCCACGGCCTCCATCGCCTCGGTCGCGGCCGCGATCTGGTCCTCCGGACGGGCCTTCCCGTCGGGGGACGTCATCGCGTTGCCGCCGAGCGCCAGCAGGATCCTCATGCAGCGAACCTAGTGAGCCGGATCACCGTCGTTCATCGTGAGGAACAGCCAACTCGGGAGCAGAAGGCTGGCAACACCTGCCAGCGGCTCTCACACCGCGGGACCGGCGCCGGGATCGGTGGCCGGATCGGTGGGGAGCTCGCGGGCGACCACCTCGGCGACCGACGCCGGCCGGCGACCGAGCAGCGCGGCCAGCGGGACACCGCCGGTGGGCAGGCCGTGGTCGTCGTAGTAGTCGAACATCGCCCGCAGCCACGGGTGCACGTCGTCCCCGGCGGACACCCGGCGGGCGGCGACCCCGGCGGCCGCGGCCACGTCCGCGATGCTGACCAGGGCGGGTCCGCCGAGCTCGTAGGTCGCACCGACGTGCGCGTCGCCGGTGAGCACGACCGCGGTCGCGGCGGCGACGTCCTGGAGGTCGACCATCCCGAAGGGGGTGTCGACGGAGTACGGCACGTCCAGGGAGCCCGACCGCAGCGCCGGGAGCAGGTTCTGCACGTAGGCGCAGGGCTGGACGATCGTCCAGGCCAGGCCGGAGCGGCGGACCAGGTCCTCCGAGACGGCCTTGCCGAGGTGGTGCGGCATGGCGGGGACGTACGGCGAGGCGACCGAGTGGTAGCTCACCCGGCCCACGCCGACCTCGGTGGCGGCGGCGAGCACCGCGGCGACGTAGGCCGGCTCGTCGGCGTGGAGGTTGGGGGCGATCACGTGCACGGCGTCCGCGCCGGCCAGGGCGGCCGGCAGGTCGTCGAACGCGGCCCGGCCCAGGGGGCGTGTCGCCACGCCCGCCTGGGCCAGGGCCGCGCCGACGGCGCGACCGGTCTTGCCGGATCCCCCGAGGATCGCGACCTTCATCGTGTGCTCCTCGTGCTTCCTCAGAGCACGTCCACCGCGGCGGCGGCCGCGCCACCGGCGAGCACGCCGTAGCCGGGGCCGCGGTCGAAGAAGGCGTCGTCGTCGGCCGGCGCCGGGCGGGAGGCCCGCTCGGCGGCGGTGGCGTCGGCGTCGTGCCCGAGGGTGTCGTCGTCGAGCGAGCCGGTGAGGACCACGCCGTAGTCGGCGAGCGCCGCCTCCGGCGAGACCTTGCGCCACACGACGTCGCGCACGACCAGGGCAGGGTCACGCTCGAGCGGGTTGCCCCAGCCGCCACCGCCGGTGGTGCGGATCCGGATGGTCTCCCCCGCCACGACCGGCTCGGCGTCGGCGAGGGCGTCGACCTCGCGCTCGTTGGGACCGCCCGGGTCGATGGTGACCTGGAACGGCTTGCCGGCCTTGCCGCCCTTGACGCCCCAGCAGGCGAGGATCGAGCGGTCGGCGATGGACATGAAGTTGGCGTCCTTGAGCATCCGGATGTGCTTCTCGTAGCCCAGGCCGCCGCGGAACCGGCCGGCGCCGCCGGAGTCCATGGCCAGGCCGAGCGACTCGACCACGAACGGGAAGCGCGACTCGGTGAACTCGGTGGGGAGGTTCCGCGAGTCCGGGACGACGTGGATGGTGTCCTCGCCGTCGGCGTAGTAGCGCCCGCCGGAGCCACCGCCGAGCACCTCGCGCATGAGGTACGAGCGGCCCTCGAGGTCCTCGCCGTAGACACCGGTGTAGCGGATCGTCTCCTGGTCGGCGGGCATCTTGCCGTCGACCGCCTTGGCGATCACGCCGGCCAGCACGCCGAGCAGGCGCAGGATCACGAAGGTGCGCGCGTTCGTCGGCGCCGGGAAGACCGGCGTCAGCAGCGTGCCCGGCGGCGGGAACCGCATCTCGATCAGCGGCACCACGCCCTCGTTGACGTCCAGCTCGGCCATCCGCTCGGGGGTGTCGGCGAGGTTGCGCAGGATCGGCGCGAGCCACTTCTTGAGGAAGACGCCGTCGGAGTAGTCGCCGCAGTGGTTGATCGGGCCCTTCGCCTGCGGGCTGGTACCGGCGAAGTCCAGGATCAGCCGCTCCCCCTCGGGGTCCTCGGCCGCGGTCCGGGTCAGCGTGATCCGCTGCGTGTGCAGCTGCGGGTCGTCGACGCCGTCGTGCTCGGCGTAGTCCTCCCAGGTCCAGGTGCCGACCGGGATCTTGGAGAGGATCTCGCGGCGGTAGGTCTCGGTGGAGCGGTCGATGATCGCGTCGAAGCACGCCTCGACGGTCTCGATGCCGTAGCGGTCGAAGAGCTCGCCCAGGCGTCGCGCGCCCATCAGGCAGGCCGAGCACTCGGCGTCGAGGTCGGCGGCCAGCGACTCGGGCATCCGCGAGTTGCGGGTCATGATCCGCAGCGCCGCCCGGTTGGGGACGCCGGCGTCCCACAGCTTGATCGGGGGCACCGCGAGGCCCTCCTCGAACACGCTGGTGGCGTGCGAGGGCATCGAGCCGGGGACGGCGCCGCCGATGTCGTCGTGGTGGCCGAAGGCCTGGATGAAGCCGACGACCCGGCGCTCACCCTCCGGCCCGGCGAACACCGGGACGGTGACGCACAGGTCGGGGAGGTGGCCGATGCCGCCCTCGGAGAGGTAGACGTCGTTGTGGAAGAAGACGTCCCCCTCCTGCATCTCCTCGATCGGGAAGTCCCGGGCGACCGGGTGCACGAGCGCGGAGTAGGAGCGTCCGGTGAGCTTGCGCAGCAGGCGGTCGTGGATGCCCGCGCGGAAGTCGTGGGCGTCGCGGATCATCGGGCTGCGGGAGGTGCGCGCGATGGCGGTCTCGACCTCGTGCTCGACCGCGGCGAGCGAGCCCTGGACGATCTCGACGAGCACCGGGTCGGCGCTGCGGCCGGCGTCGCCGGTCAGCGTCCCGAACGGGAAGTCGGTCGGCGCACGGCGCGAGGTGATGTCACCGTCGTGGGTGAAGGTGCGGGGCGCGGTCGGGTTCTGGACCGAGGCGGTCTGGCAGCTCAGGCACATGTCAGCTCTCCTCCGAGCGCGTCACGATGATGTTGGCGTAGTCGTCGACCCGGGCCGTGAAGCCGGGGTGGATGGGCACGGTGGAGCCGAACTCCTCGATGATCACCGGGCCGGTGAGCACCTGGCCGGCGGGCAGGTCGGTGCGCCAGAAGACCGGCGTCTCGACGTACCCGGCATCGGCGTCGAAGCAGATCGAGCGCGAGCCCGTCTGCCGGGGCTCCGGCTTGGCGCCGTCGGCGCGCAGGATCTCGGGCCGCTTGATCGGGCCGACGCCGGACACGCGCAGGTTGACGACCTCGACCTGCTGCGACGCGTCGCCGGAGAAGTCGTAGCCGTAGAGCACCCGGTGCTCGGCATGGAAGCGGTCGGCCACGGTGGCGAGGGTGTCCTCGGTGATCGGGCCGTCCGGTACGCCGACCCGCACCTCGAAGGCCTGGCCGAAGTAGCGCACGTCGGCGGTCCGCACGAAGACGTGGTCGGCCTCCGCGAAGCCCTCCTTGCTCAGCGCCTCGGCGGCGCGGGCGGTCAGGACGTCGTACTCCCGCTGCAGGTCGGCCGGGTCCAGGTTCTCCTGGAGCGCGACGTGGGTCTGCACGTAGTCGTTCTTGACGTCCACCGTCAGCAGACCGAACGCGGAGACGTTGCCCGGGTTGGGCGGGACCAGCACGGTCGGGACGTTGAGGATGTCCATCAGCCGGCACAGCAGCAGGGAGCCGGAGCCACCGAACGTGGTGAGGGTGAAGTCGCGGACGTCGAGCCCGCGCTTGACGGTGACCTGGCGCAGCGCATTGGCCTGGTTCCACGCGGAGATCTCCAGGATGCCGGTCGCGCAGGCCTCCGCCGAGATGCCGAGCTTGCCGGCCAGCTGCTGGATCGCGGCGCTCGCCGCGTCGACGTCGAGCGGGATCTCGCCACCGAGCAGGTGGGGAGGGATCCGGCCGAGGAAGACGTGCGCGTCGGTGATGGTGACCTCGGCCCCGCCCTTGCGGTAGCAGATCGGGCCCGGGTCGGCGCCGGCCGAGTGGGGGCCGACCTTGAGGGTGCCCTCGGGCGAGAGCCAGGCGATCGAGCCGCCACCCGCACCGACGGTGACGACGTCGATCATCGGGATCTTGGACGGGTACACGGCCACGCTGCCCTCGGTGGTCAGCGTCGGGTCGCCGTCGATGACGACCGAGACGTCGGTCGACGTGCCGCCGCCGTCGGAGGTGAGCACCTTGTCGAAGCCGGCGACCTTGGCGATCAGCGCGGCGCCGAGGGCGCCGGCCGCCGGGCCGGAGAGGACGGTGGTGATCGGCTGGTGCACGACCTCGTCGGCCGAGAGCACGCCGCCGTTGGACTTCATCACGTAGAACGGGATGGTCCGGCCGCTCTGGGTCGCGAGCCGGTCCTTGATGTTGTTGACGTAGCGGCTCAGCTTCGGCTTGACCGCCGCGTCGACCAGCGTGGTCATCGAGCGCTCGTACTCGCGGTACTCGCGCAGCACCTCGCTGGAGATGGAGACCACCGCGTCGGGGTGCTCCTCGGCGATGATCTCGCGCATCCGCTCCTCGTGCGCCGGGTTGGCGTAGGCGTGCAGGAAGCAGACACCGAGGGTGTCGATGCCCTTCGCCTTGAACCAGCGGGCGACCTCGCGGGCCTTGTCCTCGTCGAACGGGCGGATCTGCGCACCGGTGAAGTCGAGCCGGCCGCCGACGCCCTTGACCAGGTCGCGGGGCACGATCCGGTCGGGCTTGACCCAGAAGTAGGAGTTGCCGTAGCCGTCCGGCACCGACTGGCGGGCGATCTCGAGCATCGCCTCGTAGCCCTCGGTGGTGATGAATCCCAGCGCGTCCACCTTGCCCTCGAGGAGCTGGTTGGTCGCGACCGTGGTGCCGTGGCTGACGGCGACGACGTCGTCGAACTCCGCCCCCGCGATCCCGAGCACCTTGTCGATGCCCGCCAGGAACCCGTCGGCCGGGTTCCCCGGCGTGCTGGGGGTCTTGGTGGTGACGACCTCACCGCTGTCCTCGTCGAAGGCAACGACGTCGGTGAACGTGCCGCCCGTGTCGATGCCGATCCTGATCCGCCTCGCTGTCATGACTCACATTCAAGTGAGCCACGTCGCGCTGCACGACGGCATCATCTGCCGATGGATCGCCCGATCGTGGGCAGATGTTGCCGTCAGCGAGCAGCCAGCTCCTCGACGGCCAGGGCGACCTCGAGCAACTGCAGGTCGGCACCGTGCCGAGCGACCAGCTGGACACCGACCGGGAGGCCGTCGGCAGTCGTGCCGAAGGGGACCGAGATCGCGGGGCAGCCGGTGACGGTGATGAAGTACGCCGACCTCATCCAGTCGAGGTAGGTCGCCATCGGCTTGCCGTTGATCTCGGTCGGGAACTCCTGGTCGGCCGGGAAGGGCGGGACCTGGGAGACGGGCAGCACGAGCACGTCGTGGTCGCCGAAGAACAGCCGCATCGTCTCCGACAGCGCGGTCCGCTGGCCGTACGCACGCGCGACGTCGGCGCCCGTGAGGGTCTCACCCAGCCGGATGTTGTCGGCGAGCGACGGCTTGAAGTCGTCGGGATGCGCGGCGAGCAACGAGCCGAGCTTGGCCTGGAAGTGCCAGGCGCGCAGGGTGCGGAAGGTGTCCTCGGCGAGCGAGAGGTCCGGGTACGCCGAGGCGACGACCGCCCCGGCGCCGGCCAAGGCCCGACCGGCGGACTCGACCACGGCCGCCACCTCGTGGTCGACGTCGAGCGCCCCGCCGAGGTCCACGCTGAGCGCGACCCTCAGCCCGGCCAACGACGCCGCCACCGGTGCCGCGAACGTGGCGCCCGGCGTGCCCAGGGCCTGCGGCGCCCGCGGGTCCGGGCCCGCCATGACGGACAGCAGCAGCGCGAGGTCCCCCACGTTGCGGGCCATCGGGCCGCCGACCGAGGTGGTCTCCCACTGGTTGTAGAGCGGCCACTCGGGCACCCGCCCGAGGCTGGGCCGCATCCCGACCACACCGCAGAAGGACGCCGGGTTGCGCAGCGAGCCGCCCATGTCGGAGCCGTCGGCGAGCGGGACCATGCCCGCTGCCAGGGCGCAGGCCGCTCCCCCGCTGGACCCGCCCGCGGAGCGCGTGGGGTCGATGGGGTTGAGCGTGGTGCCGAAGACCCGGTTGAAGGTGTGCGACCCGGCCGCGAACTCCGGCACGTTGGTCTTGCCGATCGTGAAGGCACCCGCCGAGCGCACCCGCTCGACGATGAGCTCGTCCTGCGCGGGCACGTTGTCGGCCATCACCGCGGAGCCGTACGTCGTGCGCCAACCACCCACCGCATGGGTGTCCTTGAACGCGAACGGCAGGCCGTGCAGCGGCCCGACCTCGGCGCCGGACGCGAGCGCCTCGTCCGCGGCCAGCGCCCCGGCCCGGGCCCGCGACTCGTCGAGGGAGACGATCGCGTTGAGCCGGGGGTTGCGCTCGGCGATCCGCTCGAGGTGCAGGTCGAGGAGCTCCCGCGCGGAGATCTCGCGGCGTCGTACGGCGGCCGCCTGGTCGCGTGCGGTCGAGTCGACCGACAGCGAGGTGGCCGAGGTCATCGCCGACGGCCCAGCAGCCCGCCCACGATCACGCCGGCGAGCACGAGCCCGCCGCCGACCGCGACGCCCATCAGGAACGACTCGCCGCCCACGGACGGGACCGACGACGCCTTGGCCGGAGCCGCGAAGACCGGCGCCCCGTCGGCCGACACCGTCTCGACCGGAGCACCACCGGCGGTGGCAGCGGGCAGGCCGCCCGCGATGACCTTCTCGACGTTGCCGAAGAACTCGGCTGCCATCCGGCGCGAGACGCTGGTCAGCATCCGCTGGCCGACGCCGCCGATCATGCCGCCGACGACCGCGTCGGCGTCGTACGACAGGACGGTCTGGCCGCCGTCGTCCTTGAAGGTCACCAGCACCGTCGCGTCGATGGTGCCGGGCGCACCGGCGCCCTTGAGCTTCATGGTCAGCCCGTCGCCGGCCCGCAGGTCCTCGAGCACGCAGGAGCCCGAGTAGGTCCCCTTGATCGCCGCGACGCCGGCGCTGACCGTCATCGCGTAGGCGTTCTCGCCGGTGGCCTCGAGCTGCTCGCAGCCGGGGATGGTCGCGACCAGCACCCGCGGGTCGAGGATCGCCTCCCAGACCTTCTCGACGGGCGCGGCGATGGTGTTCTGACCGGAGATCTTCACTTCGGCTCCTGTGCGTGGGCCTGGCGGAGCGCGAACAGCTCCGACGGCGAGATGGGCATGGCGGTGATGGGAAGCCGCTCGGCGTCCTCGATGGCGGCGGCGAAGGCAGCGGATCCGGGGATCACGCCGGCCTCGCCGGCACCCTTGATGCCGAGCGGGTTGAGCGGGGACGGTGTCTCGAGGTGGTCGATCTCGATGCTGGTCGGCACCTCGGTGACGTAGGGCATCAGGAAGTCCATGAAGGACGCGTTGAGCAGCTGGCCGGACTCGTCGTACGCCATCCGCTCGTAGAGTGCGCCACCGACACCCTGCGCGACGCCGCCGTGGATCTGGCCCTCGACGATCATCGGGTTGATCAGGTGCCCGCAGTCGTGGACCACGGCGTACTTGAGGATCCGGATCTCCGCGGTCTCCACGTCGGTCTCGACGATCACGGCGTGCATGCCGGAGGCGAAGGTCGAGCGCGGCGGCGAGTAGAAGTCCTTGCCCTCCAGGCCAGGCTCGTCGTCCTCGGCCACCGGCGGCTTCGTCGGGTCGCCCACGTTGAACTGCGTGGCCGCCTTGGACGCCTCGTCGAAGGCGTAGCGCAGCGGGTTGGACAGCACCGCGACCGTGCCCAGCGGGATCGACGAGTCGGTGCCCTTGACGCTGACGACGCCGTCGACGATCTCGAGGTCGTCGACGTCGGCCTCGAGCGCGTCGGCGGCGATCCGCAGCGCCTTCTCCTTGGCCCGCTTGGCGGCGAGGTGGATGGCCGAGCCGCTCATCACCGCGGCGCGCGAGGCGAAGGTGCCCACGGCGTACGGCATCCGGCGGGTGTCGCCGGTGGTGATCTCGACGTCCTCGAAGCGCACGCCGAGCTCGTCGGCGACGATCTGCGCGAACGCGGTCTGGTGGCCCTGGCCCTGTGAGGTCAGGCCGGTGGCGACCTTCACCTTGCCGGAGGTCTCGATGTGCACGTGCGCACCCTCGTAGGGGCCGACGCCGGTGCCCTCGACGTAGCAGGCCAGGCCGAGGCCGACCCGCTTGCCCTCCGCGGCCTTCTCGGCGCGGAAGGACTCGAAGCCGTCCCAGTCGACGAGCTCCTTGATCTTGTCGAGCATCGCCGGGTAGTCGCCGGAGTCGTACTTCAGCTCGCGACCGTCCTGGAAGATCAGGCCCTGGTCGTAGGGGAACTCGTCGGGCTGGATGAAGTTCGCGGCGCGGACGTCGGCCCGGTCGAGACCCAGCTCGGCCGCGATCGCGTCCATGGTCCGCTCCATCACGAAGCAGCCCTGCGGCCGCCCGGCACCGCGGTACGGCGTGACGATCACGGTGTTCGTGTAGAGCGAGTCGAACTGCACGTGGTACGCGCCCGGCTTGTAGGGCCCGAGCAGCTGCGTGGAGGTGATGATCGGGACGATCAGTCCGTACGGCGTGTACGCGCCGTGGTCGTGCCAGAACCGCACGTCGAGGCCGAGCACCCGGCCCTCGTCGTCGAAGCCGACCTCGACGTGGTGCACCTGGGCCCGCTCGTGGGCCGAGGAGATGAAGTGCTCGCGGCGGTCCTCGGTGAACTTCACGGCCGTGCCGAGCCTCTGCGCGGCGAGCGGGACGAGCAGCTCCTCGGGCCACGGGTGCACGATCTTGACGCCGAAGCCGCCGCCCACGTCGGGCGTGATGACGTCGACCTGGCCGAGGTCGAGGCCGAGCTTGGCCGCCACCGCGGCGCGCACGCCGGTCGAGGTCTGGGTGGAGGTCCACACCTGCAGCCGCCCCTGGTCGGGGTCCCAGCGCGCGACGGTGCCGCGGCCCTCCATCGGCATGCAGGCGCTGCGCTCGATGTGCAGGTCGAGGGAGAGCGTGTGGGGCGCGGCGGCGATGGCGGCCGCGGCGTCGCCGTTGGACTGCTCCATCCGGGCCGCCACGTTGCCGGGGACGTCGTCGTGGACGAGGTTCGCGCCCGAGCGAGCGGCCTCGATGCCGACCACGGCGGGCAGCAGCTCGTACTCGACCACGATCCGGGCGAGGGCGTCCTCGGCGACGTACCGGTCGTCGGCGACGACGAACGCGATGGCCTCGCCGACGTAGTTGACCTCGTCCTTCGCCAGCGCGTACTGCGTGCGGCCGTGGGTCAGCGTCGGGTGCGGGATGAGCAGCGGCAGGGGGTCCGCCATCGCGCCCTCGAGGTCCTCGTGGGTCCACACCGCGTGCACGCCCTCGACGTCGAGGACGGCGTCGACGTCGATCGACACGATCCGCGCGTGCGCGTGGGGGCTGCGCAGGACCGCGGCGTGCAGGGCGTCGGGGGCCACGTCGTCGACGTACCGTCCCGTGCCGCGCACGAGCCGGTCGTCCTCGACGCGCTGGACCTTCGCGCCCATCATCCGGGTGGTCATGCGGCACCGTCCTCGTCGGAGCGGGCCAGCTCGGCCGCACGACAGACGGCCTTGACGATGTTCTGGTAGCCCGTGCAGCGGCACAGGTTGCCGGCGACCATGTCGCGGGCCTCGTCCTCGGTGGGGTCGGGGTTCTCCGCGATGCCGGCGGTGATCGTGGTCAGGAAGCCGGGGGTGCAGAACCCGCACTGCAGGCCGTGGCACTCGCGGAACGCCTGCTGCACCGGGCCGAGCTCGCCGTCGGGCCGGGACAGGCCCTCCACCGTGGTGATCTCGTGGCCCGCGGCGGAGACCGCGAACATCAGGCAGCTGCGCATCGGCTGGCCGTCGACCAGGACGGTGCACGCGCCGCAGACGCCGTGCTCGCAGCCGACGTGGGTGCCGGTCAGGCCGAGGTCGTGGCGCAGCGCGTCGGACAGCAGCCGCCGGGCGGGCACGGCCGCCTGGTGCTCGACTCCGTTGACGTTGAGCCTGATCTCGTGGGTCTGCTCGGTGCTCACGCCTTCTCCTCGCGTGCGTTCTCGTAGGCGGCGGTCACGACCCGCGCGGTCAGCACCCTCGCGAGGTGCGCGCGGTAGTCGGCCGTCGCGTGGATGTCGGTCTCCGGGTCGAGTTGCTCCAGCGCGGCCTCGGCAGCCGCGGCGAGCGACGCGTCGCTGATCGAGCCGTCGAGCGCCTCGGTCAGGTCGACCACGGTCGGGATGTCGGAGACGGAGAGGTAGCCGGCCGATGCCTTCACCACCCGGTCGCCCTCGACGGTGACGACGGCCGCGACGCCGCACATGGCGTAGTCGCCGTGGCGGCGGGCGATCTCCTCGAACGCGACCCCGGTGTGCGGGGCCAGCGCCGGGAAGAACGCCTCGACCGCGATCTCGTCGTGGTGGAGGCTGGACTCGAGCGGGCCGACGTACAGCTCCGCGACCGGGATCGTACGACGCCCGCCGGGTCCGACGACGTCGAGGGAGCCGTCCAGCAGCCGCAGCACCATCGGCATCTCGGCCGCCGCATCGGCGTGGACCAGCGAGCCGACGGTGGTGCCGCGGTTGCGGATGGTCGCGTGCGCGACGTTGGCCAGCGCGAGCGGGACCAGCGGCTGCACCCGCGCGACGTCGGGGTCACGCAGGACCGCGGCGTGCCGGGCGAGGGCGCCGACCCGGACGCCGTCGGCGCTGACCCGGACGTGGTCCAGGCCCGGCAGGTCGTTGATGTCGACCAGCACCGCCGGCGCGGCGAGCCGCATCGAGAGGAGGGGGACGAGGCTCTGTCCTCCGGCGAGGACCTTGGCCTCCGGGTGCCCGGCCAGGGCCTGGAGGGCTTCCTCCAGGGTCCCCGGCCGGACGTAGTCGAACGGTGCGGGCTTCACAGCCTCTTGGTCACCTCTCCCGATGTGGCGTCGGCGGTGCGTCCCTTCACGAGGTGGAAGAAGACGATGACGAGGATCGTGCCGAGGGCGATGCCGCCGAGCTCGAAGTCGTCGGTGACCTTGAGCGTGACGCCGCCGATGCCGGCGATCAGGCCGGCGGAGAGGCCGACCATGTTGACGGGGTTGCCGAAGTCGACGTTGTTCTCGACCCAGATCTTGGCGCCGACCAGGCCGATCATGCCGTAGAGCACGACGGTGATGCCGCCGAGGACACCACCCGGGGTGGCGTTGACGACCGCGCCGAACTTCGGGCAGAGGCCGAGCAGGATGGCGACCGCACCGGCGACGTAGTAGGCCGCGGTCGAGTAGACCTTGGTCGCGCCCATGACGCCGATGTTCTCGGCGTACGTCGTGGTCGGCGAGCCGCCGAAGAGGCTGGCGAACGCGGTGGCGGCACCGTCGGCACCGATGGCGCGGCCCATGTAGGGGTCGAGGTTCTCGCCGGTCATCTCGGCGACCGCCTTGACGTGACCGGTGTTCTCGGCGATGAGGGCGATGACGCCCGGCAGGACGAGCAGGATGAAGGTCATCGAGAAGCTCGGGCCGTGCACGACCGAGACGCCGTCGGCGAGGTCGCCGCTGGGGAAGCCGATCCAGTCGGCTGCCTTGACGCCGGCCCAGGAGACGCGGTCGTGGGCGACGGCCTCGCCGCCGGAGACGGGCGTCACCGAGGTGATCTGGCCGAAGACCTTGTCGGCGAGGATCGAGACGACGAAGCCGAAGACGAGGGCCAGGAAGACCGCGATCCGCGACCAGAAGCCCGGCAGCAGCACGGCCGCGCACACCATGAACGCGGCGGTGGCCAGCGCGATCCACTGGTCCTGGGGCCAGTAGATGCCCGCGACGACCGGTGCCAGGTTGAAGCCGATCAGCATGACGACCGCGCCGGTGACCGCGGGCGGCAGGATCTTGTGGATCAGGCCGGCGCCGGCGAAGTGCACGGCGACACCGATCGCGGCGAGCACGAGGCCCGCGACCAGGATCGCGCCGGTGACGTCGGCCGAGTCGCCGCCCTGGGCCCGGATCGCGGCCACACCGGCGACGAAGGAGGCACTGGTGCCGAGGTAGCTCGGGACCTTGTTGTTGCAGATCAGCAGGAAGCCGATCGTGCACAGGCCCGAGAACATGATGGCGAGGTTCGGGTCGAGGCCCATCACGATCGGGAACACGAACGTCGCGCCGAACATGGCGACCACGTGCTGGGCTCCCAGGCCGGCGGTCCGGCCCCACGGGAGCCGCTGGTTCGGCGCGACCGGTTCGCCCGGCGCCGGGTCCACTACCTCCCACTTGAACATCGACATGCTGAGTCCTCCTGAATCTGGGGCTTGCTCGTCTGGCGCCCGCAAGGGCTCCCGAGACTCACCAACCTATTGAGGGCCAGATCACACCTCACTGGCCACATTCGCCAAAGGATCCCCGGGAACTGCTGGCGGAAGTTGCCCGCGATTCACCGACTGACGACCTCGAGCACCTTGAGCGCCACGGCGACGTCGAGACGGAGGTTCTGGTCGGACGCGACCGGTCCGAGCATCCGCTCGAGCTTCCCGACCCGGTAGCGCATCGTGTTGTAGTGGAAGAACTGCGTGCGCGCGGCCTCGGCCACGTTGAAGTTGGTGTTGAGCAGCACCTGCAGCGTCTCGCGCAGGGTCACCGCCTCCTCGGTGGAGCCGGCCAGCTCGCCGAGGACGTCGTGCGCGAAGGCCCGCAGCTCCTCGGTGTCGGGCACCATCGCGATCAGCCGGTGCAGGCCGAGGTCGTCGAACCAGGTCGTGGTGCTCGGCCCGCGGAAGCGGCGGCCGACCTCGAGCGCGCGTCGCGCCTGGGTGTAGCTGTCCGGCAGGCCGGACGGGCTCGACGCGACGCGTCCGACGCCGGCGGTGAACGGGCGGCGCCCGCCGCCCTTGTCGCCGGCGACGGCGACCACCAGGCGTCGTACCAGCGCGGCGGTGGCCTCGGCGTCCTCGGCCGGCAGCACCGCCACCACCTCCGAGCCGAAGTCGGCGATCGGGATGGCCCGGTCGACGGCGGCGGTCACCTGGCGCCAGGCGTTGGCGAAGCGCTCCTGCCAGTGCCGGCGGTCCTCGACCGACGCCGGGGCCTGGTACGACGGCTGCGGGTCGATCTGCGCGGCGAGCACGATCGTCGGGCGGGTCAGGTCCCAGCCGAATCCGACGACGTGCTCGCGGACGAACTCGTCGCTGCCGGCCCGGCCCAGGAAGACGTCGCGCAGGAAGTCGCCGCGGTACTTGTTCTCCACCGCGGACACCGCCTGCTCGCGGGTGATCCACAGCGACACCGCCGTCGCCGCGCGCTGCAGCGCGACGACGTGCTGGGGCACCATCCCCTGCTCGGCGACCGCGACCAGGTGGCCGAGGGCCTGGTTGGGCGCCGCGAGCGGCTCGCGGTGCACGTGCGCGCCGGCCACCGGCTGGCCCTCGTGCCCACCCCGGTCGCCCAGCCACTCGACCCGCAACCGGCCCGTCTCGTCGGTCAGCCCCGCGGCGGAGATCCGCTCGCGCATGGCGTCGTCGATGCGCGCCGCGCGCTCGCGGCCGTCGGTCGTGGTGACGGCGACGTGCACGCCGAGGGCGTCGCCGATCGCGGCGACGAGCTCGGCGAGGTCGGCCCCCGCCAGCACGAGCTGGGCGAGCGCCTCGGCCAGCTCGTCGGTGTCCATGACGCCATCGTCCGGGATACCGCCCCCCGCGGTGGCTATCAACTCTTGCCCGACTTCTGCTCGGACGTTGGCAATGCTCACCATTCGATGCACCTTACCCAGCCCGTTAGCGTCCCAGAAGTGCGAGGGATCGAATCAGTGGCGGGTGGTGCCGGCTCGCCGGCGCTGCGCGCCCTGCTCGCGGGCCCGCCGGCGACCGGAACGGTCGTGCACGCCGGGCCCCAGGCGGTGTACGCCGACCTGGGCGGCGCGGTCGTCGGCGTCGTCGCCCGCGGCGCGGTGCACGTGCCCTGCGCCGTCGCCACCACGCTGACCGACCTCCCCGACGTCGCGGCGGGCGACGAGGTCACCGCGGGAGACGGGGTGCTGCGGGTCGGCCCGCTGGGCGTCGCGGCGACACGCCTGGTCTCCTTCACCGTCCCGCGCACGCCCGCCGCCGTGCTCCCGGACGTCACCGCCGAGCTCTCCACCGCCCGCGACCAGCTGCCGGCCGAGGCGCTCGCCCGGCTCGCGGCCGGCGACCCGGCCGCCGTACCGGCGCTGGTCGGTCGCGGCGACGGGCTGACGCCGGTCGGCGACGACGTCCTGGCCGGCTGGCTGGTCGCCGCCCACGCGGCCGGCCGCGACGACGCCGCCGTCGCCGCCGCCGTCCTCGCCCACCTCCCCCGCACGACCGGCCTGTCCGCGGCCCTGCTGCGCCACGCGGTCGCCGGCGAGGCGATCGCCCCGTTCCGCGCGGTGCTCGTCCGGGCCGACGCGGCCGCGGTCGCCGCGCTGCTGGCCGTCGGGCACAGCTCCGGCGCCGGGATGCTCCTCGGCGCCCACCTCGCACTTTCCTCTTCCATCACCCACGAAGCCCTTGAAGGGAGCACTCGATGACGCATCAGCACGTCGAGATCCGACCCGGTGCCTATGCCGACAGCGTCGCGCTGCTGCAGGTCAGCCGGGACGTCGCCGCGACCCCCGGTGTCGCCGCCGCCCAGGTGGCGATGGCCACCGAGCTGAACGTGGAGGTGCTGCAGGGCATGGGCTTCACGCTGCCGCCGGCCAGCACCAACGACATGGTCGTGGCGCTGCGCCTCGACGACGAGTCGGCGCTGCCCGCCGCGCTCGCCGCGGTCGACGCCGCCCTCGCCGCGGCCCGCAAGGGCTCCTCGAGCGGCGGCGAGGTCACCGCACCGCCGCGCACCACCGGATCCGCGCTGCGCCGGGCCGGTGGCGACCTGGCCCTGGTGTCGGTCCCGGGCGCCTCCGCACTGGTCGAGGCGATGGACGCCCTGGACGCCGGGGTCGACGTGATGGTCTTCAGCGACAACGTGCCGGTCGAGCAGGAGCTCGCGATGAAGCGGATCGCACGCGACCGCGGCCTGCTCGTGATGGGGCCCGACTGCGGTACCGCGGTCGTCGGCGGCGTCGGCCTCGGCTTCGCCAACACCGTCACGCCGGGGCGGGTCGGCATCGTCGCCGCCTCGGGCACCGGCTGCCAACAGGTCCTCGCCCTCCTCGACGCCGCCGGCGTCGGGGTCGCCGCCGCCCTCGGCGTGGGCGGTCGCGACCTGTCCGCCGCCATCGGCGGGATCTCCACGCAGACCGCGCTGGACCGCCTCGACGCCGACCCGTCGGTCGAGCACGTCGTCGTCGTGTCCAAGCCCCCGGCCGCCGAGGTGGCGGCCGCCGTCGAGAAGTACGCCGCGGACCTCGGCACGCCGGTGCGCTTCGCGCTGCTCGGCGCCGGCCAGCCCGACCTCACCACGCAGACCGAGGCGCTGCTGGGCGACCTCGGCGTCGCCGTACCCGAGTGGCCGGTGTGGGGCACCCCCGCCGTCCCCGCCCCCGACGGCGGCGGCGCGCTGCGCGGCCTCTTCGTCGGCGGCACCCTGTGCGACGAGGCGATGCTGCTCGCCGCGGCCGAGCTGGGAGGCATCCGCAGCAACATCCCCCTCTCGCCGGAGCTCGCGCTCGACAGCAGCCTGCTCAGCCCGGGTCACCTGATGATCGACTTCGGCGACGACGGCCTCACCCGCGGCCGCGCCCACCCGATGATCGACCCGACGCTGCGTCTCGAGCACCTCGCCAAGGTCGCCGCCGACCCGGAGACCGCGGTCATCGTGATGGACGTCGTCCTCGGCCACGGCGCCCAGGCCGACCCGGCAGCCGAGCTCGCCCCGGCGATCGCCGAGGCCCGCGCGGTGCGCGACGTACCCGTCGTCGTCGCCTGCGTCGGCACCTCGACCGACCCGCAGGGCCTCACCCGCCAGGCCGAGGCGCTCGCCGCCGCCGGCGCCGAGGTCCACCTGTCCAACGCCGCGGCCACCCGCCGCGCGATCGCCCTCGTGAACGGAGCCGCCCGATGACCGCCCTGCCCAGCGTCGCCCCCACCGCCGTCGCCGCCGTCGGCGCCGACATGTTCGCCACCGCCGTCGCCGACCAGGCCGTGGCCGTCGAGCGGGTCGACTGGAAGCCGCCGATGGACGGCACCGCCGACGACCTCGCGACCGTCGCCGCCGACCCGCTGCGCCGCGACGCCAACGCGCTCGCGGTGTCGCGGATGCTCGACGTGCAGGCGATGCTCGTCGGCGTCGCGCCGGCCTCCGAGCTGCTCGGCCTCGAGAAGGGCCAGTTCCTGCACGCCGGCCCGCCGATCGAGTGGGACCGTGCCTCCGGTCCGATGCGGGGCGCGCTGATGGGCGCGGCCGCGTTCGAGGGCCTGGTCGAGGACCCGGAGGACGCCGAGGCCCTGTTCGCCTCGGGCGCGGAGGTGTCGCTCGAGCCGTGCCACCACCGCAGCGCGGTGGGCCCGATGGCGGGCGTGGTGTCGCCGTCGATGTGGATGTTCGTCCTCGAGGACCCGGCCACCGGTCGTCGTACCTACTGCTCGCTCAACGAGGGCCTCGGCAAGGTGCTGCGGTACGGCGCCTACGGTCCCGAGGTGCTCGAGCGGCTGCGCTGGATGCGCGACGTGCTCGGTCCGCTGCTCGGCGAGGCGGTCTCCGCCGCCGGACCGGTCGACGCGACGGCGATCCTGGGCCAGATGCTGCAGATGGGCGACGAGGCGCACAACCGCAACCGCGCCGGCACCCTGATGCTGCTGCGCGACATCGCCCCCTCGCTGGTCCGCTCGTCGCGGTCCTCGGAGGAGGTCGCCGAGGCGTTCGCCTTCATGGGCGGCAACGACCACTTCTTCCTCAACGTCGCGATGCCCGCCTGCAAGCTCGCGCTGGACGCGGCCCGCGACGTACCCGGATCGACCATGGTCGTCGCGATGGCCCGCAACGGCACGGACTTCGGCATCCAGGTCTCCGGCACCGGCGACCAGTGGTTCACCGGTCCCGCCCAGCTGGCCGACGGCCTGTTCCTCGGCGACTACGGCCCCGATGACGCCAACCCCGACATCGGCGACTCGGCCATCACCGAGACCGCCGGCATCGGCGGCTTCGCGATGGCCGCCGCGCCCGCCATCGTGCGCTTCGTCGGCGGCACCGTCCCCGACGCGCTGGCCACCAGCCGCCGGATGCGCGAGATCACCATCGGCGAGAACAACCGCTGGCCGATCCCGGTGCTCGACTTCGCCGGGGCCGCCACCGGCATCGACGTGACCTCCGTGTGCCGGACCGGCATCCTGCCGCAGATCAACACCGGCATGGCCGGAAAGGTCGCCGGCGTCGGCCAGGTCGGCGCCGGCCTGGTCACCCCGCCCGCGTCGATCTTCCCCGCGGCGCTGGCCGAGCTGGCCCGGCGTACCCGCGAGCGCGGCTGATCAGTCGACGCGGTCGATGACCAGCGGCCGGGGCGTGTACGGCGTCCCGGCCGCTGCCACGTCGTACCCGCCCTCGAGCGAGGCGAGCGCACGCTCGAACCGCTCGGGGGTGTCGGTGTGCAGCGTGAACAGCGGCTCCCCCGCACGGACGACGTCACCGGGCCGGGCGTGCCAGACGATGCCGGCGCCGGCCTGCACCGGGTCCTCCTTGCGCTCGCGACCGGCGCCGAGGCGCCAGGCCGCGACGCCGACGGAGAGGGCGTCGAGGCGGGTGAGCACGCCGTCGGACGGCGCGGCCACCACGTGCTGCTCGCGCGCCACCGGGAGCGAGGCGTCCGGGTCGCCGCCCTGGGCCTGGATCATCCGGCGCCAGGCATCCATCGCGGATCCGTCGGCCAGCCTGTCGGCCGGGTCGACGTCGTCGCGGCCGGCCGCGGCGAGCATCTCGCGGGCCAGGGCGAGGGTCAGCTCCACGACGTCGGCCGGCCCGCCGCCGGCGAGAACCTCGACCGACTCGGCGACCTCGATCGCGTTGCCCGCGGTGTACCCGAGCGGCACCGACATGTCGGTGAGCAGCGCGACGGTCCTCACGCCGGCGTCGGTGCCGAGGGCGACCATCACCTCGGCGAGCTCGCGTGCCCGGTCGACGTCCTTCATGAAGGCGCCGCTGCCGACCTTGACGTCGAGGACCAGGGCGCCGGTGCCCTCGGCGATCTTCTTGCTCATGATCGACGAGGCGATGAGCGGGATCGCCTCGACGGTGCCGGTGACGTCGCGCAGGGCGTAGAGCTTCCTGTCGGCGGGCGCGAGTCCGTCGCCGGCCGCACAGATCACCGCGCCGACCGACTCCAGCTGGGCCAGCATCTCCTCGTTGGACAGCAGCGCCCGCCAGCCGGGGATGGACTCGAGCTTGTCGAGGGTGCCGCCGGTGTGGCCCAGGCCCCGCCCCGACAGCTGGGGCACGGCGACCCCGCACGCCGCGACGAGCGGCGCCAGCGGCAGGGTGATCTTGTCGCCCACCCCGCCGGTGGAGTGCTTGTCGGCCGTGGGCCGCGACAGCGAGGAGAAGTCCATCCGCTCGCCCGAGGCGATCATCGCCGCCGTCCAGTCGGCGATCTCGCGGCGGTCCATGCCGTTGAGCAGGATCGCCATCAGCAGCGACGACATCTGCTCGTCGGCGACGGCGGCTCGGGTGTAGGCGTCGACCATCCAGTCGATCTGGCTGGTGGTCAGGGTGCCTCCGTCGCGCTTGGCGTGGATGACCTCGACGGCGTCGTGCGTGCTCACGAGGCGTTTGTACCAGTCGTGTCCACGCCGGCCACCCGGTCCAGGTCCGCCGGCCCGAACGCCTGCGGCAGCACCGCGTCCATCGCCAGCACGCCCTGCGGTGTCAGCACCTCGAGCGCGGCGCCGCCGTTCTCCCACAGCAGCTGGCGGCAGCGCCCGCACGGCATGATCACGTCACCGGCGCCGCGCGGATCGAGGGCGACGCACACGAAGTGGGTCAACCGCCCGCCGCCGGTCGCGTGCAGCTGCGACACGAGCCCGCACTCGGCGCACAGCGTGACGCCGTACGCCGCGTTCTCGACGTTGCAGCCGACCAGCAGGCGCCCGTCGTCGGCGAGCGCGGCGGCGCCCACCCGGTAGCCGGAGTACGGCGCGTAGGCCCGTGCGGCGATCTCGTTCGCCGCCTGCGTGAGGCTGTCCCAGTCGACCACGCTGCCACGCTAGGGCATGGCGGGCCGCCGCGAGGATCTTCCGCACGGGCAGGTTTCGACGGGAAATGTCCCAAGTTGGTAACCGTTTCGACGAATGCGCTTCCCGCATCGCGGTCCTTGGGTGAGGATGCACCGAAGCACCAGAACCAACATCCCTGCCCTGCCGCTCGGAGCCGGGCGTCGATCTGGAGGAGATCTGTGAAGACCTGGAAGAGGACGACGGCCGCCGCGGCCGTGGCGCTCATGGCGAGCGCGGCCCTGGCCGCTTGTGGCGACGCCCCCGACGAGGACAACAACGCATCGGAGAAGAGCGACTTCCTCCCCTGCATCCTCTCCGACGCGGGCGGCTTCGACGACAAGTCGTTCAACCAGCTCAGCTACGAGGGCGTGCAGGACGCCGCCGAGGAGCTCGGCAGCGAGTACAAGGAATTCGAGTCCAAGAACGAGAACGACTACGCCCCGGCACTGGAGAACTTCGTCGCGCAGGGCTGCGACGCGATCGTCACCGTCGGCTTCGCGCTCTCCGCCGCGACCGTCGAGTCGGCCAAGGCCAACCCGGACATCGAGTACATCCTCATCGACGACGCGGCCGACAACGACTTCGACGGCACCAAGGACGCCGAGAACATCAAGCCGATCCTCTACGACACCGCGCAGGCGGCGTTCCTGGCCGGCTACGCGGCGGCGGACTACACCAAGACCGGTGTCGTCGGCACCTACGGCGGCCAGCCCTTCCCGACCGTCACGATCTTCATGGACGGCTTCAAGCAGGGCGTCGAGTACTACGCCAAGGAGAAGGGCAAGAAGGTCGAGCTCTTCGGCTGGGAGGGCAACGACAAGGGCGTCTTCACCGGTGGCTTCGACGCCAACGAGAAGGCGACCAACGCCGCCAAGCAGATCCTGGACCAGAACGCCGACGTGATCCTGCCGGTCGGTGGCCCGATCTACCAGGGCGCGATCACCGCGATCAAGGACTCCGGCAAGGACGTCGCCATCGTCGGCGTCGACGCGGACTTCTTCGAGACCGACCCGACCACCCAGGACCTGGTGTTCACCTCGATCCTCAAGAACATGAAGATCTCCACGACCGAGGCCGTCGTCGCGGCGGGCAACGACGAGTTCGACCCCGAGGCCTACGTCGGCACGCTCGAGAACGACGGAGTCGGCATCGCGCCGTTCCACAACTTCGAGTCCAAGATCTCCCCGACGCTCGCGGCCGAGCTCGACGAGGTCAAGAAGGGCATCATCGACGGCAGCATCCCGGTGGAGTCCTACCTCAACAAGTGATGACAGCTGACCTGCGCTGACGCAGGGTCCGGGGGAGGTCGCTCACGACCTCCCCCGGACGCTTTCAGCGCCGTGCCGCCGCGCATGTTCGCGATCGTGTCACGGCGCATTTGCTGGCTTCTGCCCGTCCGCTCCGAGAGGATCCCTCCATGACGCTCGAACTCCGGGGCATCACCAAGCGCTTCGGCCCCCTGGTCGCCAACGACCGGATCTCCCTGACCGTCAACGAGGGCGAGATCCTGGCCCTCCTCGGCGAGAACGGTGCCGGCAAGTCGACGCTGATGAACGTCCTGTACGGCCTCTACCAGGCCGACGAGGGCGAGATCCTCCTCGACGGTGCGCCGCTGAAGATGTCTGGCCCCGGTGACGCCATGGCCGCCGGCATCGGCATGGTCCACCAGCACTTCATGCTGGTCCCCGTCTTCACCGTCGCCGAGAACGTCATGCTCGGCAACGAGGCGACCGGGTTCGCCGGCACCCTCGACCTCGACGCCGCCCGTCAGCGGGTCCGGGAGATCTCCCAGCGGTTCGGGTTCGACGTCGACCCCGACGCCCTGGTCGAGACCCTGCCCGTCGGCGTCCAGCAGCGCGTCGAGATCATCAAGGCCCTCTCCCGCGACGCCCGCGTGCTGGTCTTCGACGAGCCCACCGCGGTGCTCACGCCGCAGGAGACCGACGAGCTGATGGAGATCATGCGCCAGCTCCGCGCCTCGGGCACCGCCATCGTGTTCATCAGCCACAAGCTGCGCGAGGTCCGCGCCATCGCCGACCGGATCACGGTCATCCGCCGCGGCGCCGTCGTCGGCGAGGCCAGCCCCACCGCGACCAACGCCGAGCTCGCCGCCCTCATGGTGGGCCGGCCCGTCGAGCTCACGGTGCACAAGGAGCCCGCCCAGCCCGGGCCCGAGGCCTTCGTCGTCAAGGACCTGCGGGTCGTCGACGACACCGGCCACACCCACCTCGACGGGATCAGCTTCTCGATCGCCCGCGGAGAGGTGCTCGGCGTGGCCGGCGTCCAGGGCAACGGCCAGACCGAGCTGACCGAGGCGATCATGGGCCTGCAGAGCCACGTGCGCGGCTCGATCCGGCTCGGCGAGCACGAGCTGGTCGGCAAGTCGGTGCGCAAGGTGCTCGACGCCGGCGTCGGCTTCGTCCCCGAGGACCGGCAGGTCGACGGCCTCGTCGGCGGATTCACGATCGCCGAGAACCTGATGCTCAACCGCAGCCACGGCAAGCCCTTCGTGTCCGCCGGCACCATTCGCAACGGCTACCTCGAGGAGTTCGCCCAGACCAAGCTGGTCGAGTACGACGTCCGCGCCTCCGGCATCCAGGCGAAGGCCAGCCAGCTCTCTGGCGGCAACCAGCAGAAGGTCGTGGTCGCCCGCGAGCTCTCCCGCGACCTCAGCCTGCTCGTCGCCGCCCAGCCGACCCGCGGCGTCGACGTCGGCTCGATCGAGTTCATCCACAAGCAGGTCGTCGCGACCCGCGACGCCGGCGTACCCGTGCTGCTGGTGTCCACCGAGCTGGACGAGATCGTCGCCCTCTCGGACCGGATCATGGTCCTGTACCGCGGGCAGGTGGTCGGCATCGTCCCGGCGGACACCCCCCGCGAGACCCTCGGCCTGATGATGGCCGGCGAGCGCCCCGAAGGGACGGCTGCGTGAGCACGAACGAGACCGAGCCCGCTCCCGTCGAGGAGCCGGCCAAGGACCCCCAGGAGCCCGGCCGCTTCGACGGCGTGCTGCGCGAGATCGTGATGGGCAACGCGATGGTCGCGGTGCTCTCGGTGCTGCTGGCCGTCGTCGTCGGGTCGCTGATGATCCTGCTGACCGACGAGAACGTCCGCGACACCGCGGGCTACATCGGCGCCCGGCCCAGCGACTTCTTCAGCGCCGTCTCGACCGCGATCACCGACGCCTACTCCGCACTGTTCCGGGGCGCGATCTACAACACGAACGTCGAGGGCTTCGAGGGCCGGATCAAGCCACTCACGGAGACGCTGAAGTTCTCCGCGCCGCTGATCCTGGCCGGCCTGGGCGTCGGGCTCGCGTTCCGTGCGGGCCTGTTCAACATCGGGGGCCGTGGCCAGATGCTCCTGGCCGGCGCCGCCGCCGGCTGGGTCGGCGTCGGCATGGACCTGCCGCTCGTGGTGCACCTCCCCCTCGCCGTGGTCGCCGGCGCCCTCGCCGGCGCCCTGTGGGCGGGAATCGCCGGCTTCCTCAAGGCGCAGAGCGGCGCCCACGAGGTGATCGTGACGATCATGCTCAACTACGTCGGCTACTACCTCGTCTTCTACGCCCTGTCCAAGCAGGGCCTGCTCCAGGCGCCCGGCTCGCTCAACCCGAAGTCGGAGCCGATGCCCGAGTCGGTGATCCTGCCCCGGCTGCTGGGCGACAGGTTCAACCTGCACCTCGGCTTCGTCATCGCGCTCGTCGCCGTCGGCGTGGTGTGGTGGCTGCTCAACAGGTCGGCGATGGGCTTCCGGTTCCGCGCCGTCGGCGAGAACCCGGACGCCGCGCGCGCGTCCGGCATCGACGTCGGGCGCACCTACATCACGGTGATGCTCATCGCCGGCGGTCTCGTCGGTCTCGCGGGCGTCAACCAGATCCTCGGCACCGCCACCAGCGGCGTCACGGTCGACATGGACGCGGGCATCGGCTTCGACGCGATCACCGTCGCCCTGCTCGGCCGGTCCCGCCCGCTCGGCATCCTGGCCGCCGGCCTGCTCTTCGGCGCGCTGAAGGCAGGTGGCTTCTCGATGGCCGCCGCCGAGGGCATCCCCGTCGAGATCGTGCTGGTCATCCAGTCCCTGATCGTCCTGTTCATCGCCGCTCCTCCCCTGGTCCGAGCGATCTTCCGGCTGCCGAAGGAGGCGACGGCGTGAGCACCACCGCCAAGGTCCCGGTCCCGATCGACGAGTCGGCCGAGCCCGCCGCCGTGCCCCTGCGGACCGCGCTCAAGGCGCCGATCCTGCTCGGCGTCGTGACGATGCTCGTCGCGCTCCTCATCGCGTTCAAGGCCCGCGCCGGCAAGACCACCTTCCGGCTCGCGGCCGACACCGACTTCTTCGACCTGCCCGCGGTCACGGTCCCGTCGACCGCGACGGTCGCGACGGTCGTGGTCCTGCTCGCCCTCGGCACCGCGGCGTCCGCGCTGCTCGTGAGCCGCGGGCGTCGTACCCCGCTGTGGCTGATCGCGATCTTCGCCGTCGTCGCCATGGTCGGCTTCCTCGCCTGGGCCGCGGCCGGCCGGACGGTGCCCGTCGTCGGCCTGCTCGGCGGCTCGATCGCCCTCGCCGTCCCGCTGGTCTTCGGCGCGCTCGGCGGCGTCCTCGGCGAGCGCGCGGGCGTGGTCAACATCGCGATCGACGGCCAGCTGCTGTTCGGCGCCTTCGCCGCCGCCATCTTCGGCACGGTCGTCGGCTCCCCGTGGGGCGGCCTGGTCGCCGCGATGCTCGCCGGCGCCCTGGTCGCCCTGGTCCTCGGCTTCTTCGCGATCACCTACTTCGTCGACCAGGTCATCGTCGGCGTGGTCCTCAACGTGCTGGTGATCGGCCTGACCAGCTTCCTGTTCGGCCAGGTCCTCGCGGAGAACCCGCAGGAGCTCAACGCCCCCGATCACTTCGAGCGGATCCCGATCCCCGTCCTCGGCGAGATCCCGGTCATCGGCCCGGTGCTGTTCCGGCAGACGATCCTCGTCTACCTGATGTACGCCGCCGTCGTGATCGTCGCGTGGGCGCTCTACCGCACCAAGTGGGGCCTGCGGGTCCGCGCGGTCGGCGAGCACCCCAAGGCCGCGGACACCGTCGGCATCAAGGTCAACCGGACCCGCTACACCACGCTGCTCATCGCGGGCCTGATCGCCGGCGCCGGCGGCGCGACGTACACCCTGGTCTCGGTGCCGCAGTTCGGTGAGGAGATGACCGACGGCGCGGGCTACATCGCGCTCGCCGCCGTCATCTTCGGCCGCTGGGACCCCGTCCGCGCCACCCTCGCCGCCCTGCTCTTCGGCTTCGCGACGAACCTGTCCGGCGTGCTGTCGGTGCTCGGCTCCCCCGTGCCCAGCCAGTTCATGCTGATGTTGCCCTACGTCGTCACCATCATCGCCGTCGCCGGCCTGGTCGGCGCGTCCCGCGCCCCCGCCGCCGACGGGGTGCCGTACCGCAAGGGCTAGCGGCGCGGGGCGTCAGCGCGGCGGTGAACCCGCACCACGTTGTTGGCACCCTTGACCCGGACCTTCGTCTTCCCGGTCCGCACCTTGACGGTGTTGTTGGCGCCGCGGACGACGACCTTGCCGAGCGCGCGGTACTTCACCCGGTTGTTGGCGCCCTTGACCTTGGCCTTCGCGCCCTGGTCGGCGACCAGCTTGTTGTTGGAGCCGATCAGGACGGCGCGGTCCAGGGCGGGGATCCGCAGGTCGACGTTGCTGGCCTCGACCCGGGCGGTGGGCGCGGCCGTGGCGGTGACCGAGCTGTTGGAGCCGGTGACGACCACGGGGCCGAGGGCGCCGGTCGCGACGACGTCGACGTTGGCGCCGGTGACCATCACCGTGGTGGCGCTGGCCAGCGAGACGGTGAGGTTGCTGCCGTTGAGGATCACGGCCGAGCAGGCGCCGGTGAGCGTGTAGTCCTCGGTGCTGTCGTCGATCGTGATCGGGCCGCCGGTGCAGTCGAGGGTGACCGCGGCGTGGGCCGGGGCCGGGAGGCTGGTGACCGTGGCGCCCGCCAGGGCGACGGCGGCGGTGGCGAGGGCAGCAGAGGTGCGCAGGGCACGCGTGTTCCGAGACATGGGTGCACCCTTGCCAACAGCCGCGGGACCGAAACCCGCGTGGGTGCGCCGACCTGGGCCGTCAGGCCTGGGCGAGCGCGTTGACGGCGACGCCGGCGAGCATCCGGGCGCCGTACCCGATCGCTGCCTCGTCGACCTCGAAGTCGCCCTGGTGGAGGTCGAAGGTCGGACCGCCGGGGCTGCGCGTGCCGAGGCGGAACATCGCGCCGGGGACCTGCTCGAGGTACCAGCCGAAGTCCTCGCCGCCGAGGCTCTGCTCCACCTCGGTGCGGTGGTGCAGGCCGAGCAGGTCGTCGGCGGCGGCGGCGACCATCGCCACGCTCGCGCGGTCGTTGACGACCGGCGGGACGCCCTGGAGGTAGTCGACGACCGCGGTGACGCCGTAGGGCCGCACGATGTCGAGCACCGCCTCGCGGACCACGGCCTCGCACGCGGCCCACGCCTCGGCGTCGAGGATCCGGACCGTGCCGCTGGCGATGCCGTGGTCGGGGATGACGTTGGCGGCGGAGCCGGCGCGGAGCATGCCCCACACGACGCTCACGCCGGCGCGCGGGTCCATCCGGCGGCTGAGCACGGCCGGCAGCTCGCTGGTGATCTTGGCGAGCGCGAAGGTCAGGTCGCCCGTGAGGTGCGGGCGCGAGGTGTGCCCGCCGTTGCCCTCGAGGCGTACGTCGATCCGGTCGGCCGCGCTCGTGATCGGGCCAGACCGCAGGCCGACCGCGCCGACGTCGACCGACGGGTCGCAGTGGAGGGCGAAGATCCGGTCGACGCCCTCGATCGCGCCGTGGTTGATCAGGTGCCGGGCACCGCCGGGCATGACCTCCTCGGCCGGCTGGAACAGCAGGCGCACGCGGCCGCGGAGCAGGCCCTGCGCGTGCAGCTCGGCGAGCGCGTGCCCGGCGCCGACGAGGGCGCTGGTGTGGACGTCGTGGCCGCAGGCGTGGGCGACGCCCGGGACGGAGCTGGCCCACGGGTCGGTGGTCAGGTCGGCGACGGGCAGCGCGTCGAGGTCGGCCCGGAGCCCGATGGTCGTGCCGCTCTCCCCGAGGTCCGCGACGACGCCGCTGCGCGGCATCCGGCTGATCCGCCACCCGGACCGCTCGAGCTGCTCGACGACCCGGTCGGACGTGCGCTGCTCCTGCCACGACACCTCGGGGTGCCGGTGGAGGTCACGGCGCAGCTCGACCAGCTCGTCGTCGTACTTCGCGACGACGGAGTCGACCAGGGCCAGTGCTGCATCCACGCCACCAGCCTATGCCTGTCAGGACGGAGCGCTCACCCGGTCCACGAACTCGCGGTCGGCGCTGCGGTCGCCGAGGCGGCAGCCCCACGTGCTGGCGACCTCGAGGGTGTGGTGGTCCGCCGGCGCGAGCAGGAAGGCCGCCCTGGCGCCGAGTCCGTGCCCGCCCGCGCGGCGGTTCGGTGCGACCGAGAGCTCCTCGGTCGGCGTCCCTGCGTCGACCCGGACCGCGATCGAGCCACCCATCGCCGCGGGCCGGCACGCCTCGCCGTCGACGCGCACCTGATCCGCGCGCAGCCAGGTCTGCGCCGTCGCCACGACCCACGTGGCGTCCGGCTGCCGCTGGGACGCCCAGCCCAGACCCTCGACGTAGGGGTACTCCCACAGGTTGTAGCGGCACGTGCGCTCGACCTGCTCACCACACGACTCCAGCGCGGTGCGGGTGCTGGCGTCGTACAGGCCCGCGGCCACGCCGGTCACCCGCTGTCCCGCGGCGTCGACGCTCTGCGCGACGCCGTCGAAGGCGACGTCGAGGCGGAGGTCGTCGCTCGCACCCTTCGCGACCTCGAGGTAGGACGTCCGGCCGCCCTCGGCGAACGGCACCCGGTGGGTGCGCTCGCCGACGTGGAGGTCGAGCCGGGTGAGCTCGGTGGGGTCCGTGTCGGCCTGCGGGGCGTCGTGGGGCACGCCGACCAGGTCGTCGTAGGCCACCGCGACGGGCAGGAACTCCCGGCCGCCGCCGGCGTCGATGGCCTGGCCACCGCCGACCTCGGCCGCGGGGATGGTGGAGACGGGAGCGCCGACAGTGACCGTGACCCGCCCGGTGGGCAGCTGCACCCACAGCTGCGTGCCGTCGACGTCGGCCGGCCGCGCGTCGGGGACCAGGCCGTCGTGGGTCTCGCTGGAGCATGCGGAGGCCAGCGGGGCGAGGAGCGCGACCACGGCTGCGACCGCCCGGACGCGCCTCACAGGAGCGGCACGACCTGGTCGGGGTCGTTGAGGTTGCGGTTCTCGACCTGCTGCTCGATCCCCCGGTAACGGGCGTTGATCCCCTCGTCGGCCATCCCGATCTGCAGGGCCGCCTCCTCGAGCTTGGCGCCGGCGTCCTCGAGGTCGGTCGACAAGGTGGTGAGCAGGGTGGAGGCGCGGCCCTGGAGGGAGCTGAACTCGGCCCAGGCCCCGTTGGGCGCGAGACCGACGTCGGTGGCCCGGTGGAAGCCGTCGGCCGACGTGACGGTGAGCCGGCTCTCCGCCTCGCGCAGGTCGGCGGCGATCGAGGGCAGCCAGAGCTCGGTGATCTTCGCGATCGTGTCGGGGTCGACGCTGACCTGGCTGAAGACCTCCCCGGCCGGGGCCGTGTTGAGACTCGGCCGGGTCAGCTCGCAGTCGCCGCTGTCGGCGAACGTCTGGGCGGCGACCAGGAGCTGCTGGATGCCGGTCTCCTGCTTCTCGATCTGGGCGTCCAGCGCGGTGAGCGCGTCCTCCATGTTCGTGAAGACCTGGTCGGGGTGCCCGGCCCCCAGGGGCAGGTCCTCGAAGGACCTGTCCGCGGTCTGGGCCGCCTCGACGCCGGCACCGATCGCGGCCGCGCCGCTGATCGCGCCGAACAGTGCCACCGAGCCTCCCAGCGAGGGTACGGCTGCCAGCGCCGTGCCGAACGCGGCGACGACGGTCAGCGCCAGCACCAGGCCCGTGTTGGGCCCGCCCTCGGGCCCGGAGTCCTTCATCGCCTGGAGGGCGTCGTACTCGAAGGTCGCGAGGTCGGTCGCGGTCCGGCCCCACACCTCGCTCTGGGCGCGACAGGACACCGACAGTGCCGAGACGAGCAGGCACTGGGCCTGGAAGGTCGTGGGCAGCTGGTTGATGTAGTAGTCGGCGAAGGTCGTGGCGTACTGCCCCTGGAGCTGGCTGGTGCGGGTCTGGAGCCGCTCGAGGTCGCCGGCCAGGCGGGTGTTGACACCGCCGGCGGAGTCCGACGTGCCGGTGAGGTTGTCGGGGTCGATGTTGAGCTCGCGCACCGCCCAGTCGAGCAGGCCCTCGGACGTGCTGTAGCGGCTGGGAAGGTCCTTCCACCGGGTGAACAGGCCGTCGATCTTCGGCCCCCACTTCTCGACGGCGTCGGTCGCCTGCTCGACCCAATGGTCGCGGGCGTACTCGGCGCCGGGCCCCTCGGCCAGGATCGTGACGTCGCCGGAGTAGGTGTCGACGTCGATCCGGACGTGGTAGTCGACCGGGTCCGACGGGCTGCCGTGGGTCTCGACCTCGCGCTTGGCGCTGTAGTCGCCGGTGGAGTCCCAGCCGAGGTGGAGCAGCTCGTTCTTCGCCGCTGCCGCCGCGATCAGGCTGCTGTAGGCCCCGACCGAGCTCCCGCCGCCACCACCGTCAACCTGCACGCCGCACTCCTGGATCCGTTCGGTTCGCCGACGCCTGACCGATGCCCGCTGCGGCTCGGACGAAACGCCGGATCACCACTCGTCGCTGTCGTACGCCTCCAGCAGCCGGTCGGCCGCCAGGGGCGCGGTGAGCTCGCCGGCCAGCAGCGCCGCGCGTACGTCGGCCCGGACCGCCTTGACGCCGGCGCTGTGCCGCAGCCGCTGGTCGAGCTCGTCGCGGACCAGCGCCCAGGTGAAGTCGAGCTGCTGCTCGGCCCGCTTGTGGGCCAGGCCGTCGGCGCCGAGGTGGTCGCGGTGCATCAGCACCTGGGCCCACACCTCGTCGACCCGGGCGCCGGTGAGACCGGAGCAGGTGACGACGGGCGGCGCCCACTCGGCGTGGCCCCGCACCAGGCGCAGCGCGCCGGCGAGGTCGCGGGCGGCGACACGCGCCTCCTGCTCGCGGGCCGGGTCGTCGGGGTCGGCCTTGTTGACCGCGATCACGTCGGCGATCTCGAGGATGCCCTTCTTGATGCCCTGCAGCTGGTCGCCGGTGCGGGCCAGGGTGAGGAACAGGAAGGTGTCGACCATGCCGGCCACGGTCACCTCGGACTGGCCGACACCGACGGTCTCGACCAGCACGACGTCGTACCCGGCGGCCTCGAGGACCGCCATCGCCTGGGTGGTCGCGCGGGCGACGCCACCGAGCGTGCCGGCGGACGGCGAGGGCCGGATGAAGGCGTTCGGGTGGGCCGAGAGCGTGGACATCCGGGTCTTGTCGCCGAGGACCGAGCCCCCGGTGCGCACCGACGACGGGTCGACGGCGAGCACCCCGACCTTGTGCCCGGCGGCCGTGAGCAGGCCGCCGAGCGACTCGATGAAGGTCGACTTGCCGACGCCGGGCACGCCGGAGATGCCGACCCGGACGGCGGGCGTCCGGGTCGTCGCCTCCCCGGCGAGTGCCAGCAGCAGCTCGCGGGCGGTCTCGCGGTGGCGGGGCGCGGTCGACTCGACGAGCGTGATGGCCCGCGCCATCGTGGCGCGGTGCCCGGCACGCAGGCCGTCGAGCAGGTCGGCGACCCGCATCAGTGCCCGAGGGACTCGCGCAGCCTCGCCAGCAGGTCGAGCGCGGACTCCGCGATCACCGTGCCGGGGAGGAACACCGCCGCGGCGCCCATGTCCTTGAGGGTGGGGACGTCGTCCGGCGGGATCACGCCACCGATGACGACCATGATGTCGTCACGGCCCTGCTCGGCCAGCGCCTTCTTGAGCGCGGGCAGCAGGGTGAGGTGGCCGGCGGCGAGCGACGACACACCGACGATGTGCACGTCGGCGTCGATCGCCTGCTGCGCGACCTCCTCGGGCGTGGAGAACAGCGGGCCGACGTCGACGTCGAAGCCGAGGTCGGCGAAGGCCGAGACGACGACCTTCTGACCGCGGTCGTGGCCGTCCTGGCCCATCTTGGCGACCAGGATGCGCGGGCGGCGCCCCTCGGCCTCGGCGAACTCGTCGGTCGCCTCACGAGCCTGGGCGACGAGGGTGTCGCCCTCGCCGTCGTTGGCCAGGTCGGCCTCGTCGCGGTACACGCCGCTGATCGTACGGATGACCGCCTGGTGGCGCCCGTAGACCTTCTCCATCGCATCCGAGATCTCGCCGACGGTGGCCTTCGCGCGGGCGGCGTTGACGGCGAGGTCGAGCAGGTTGCCGTCGCCGCTCTCGGCGCTGCGGGTGAGCGCGTGCAGGGCGGCCTCGACGTCCGCGCTGTTGCGCTCGGCGCGAAGGCGCTCGAGCTTGGCGACCTGCTGGCGGTAGACCTCGTCGTTGTCGACCTTGAGCACCTCGAGCGGGTCCTCGGCGGGCAGCCGGAAGGTGTTGACGCCGATCACCTTCTGCGAGCCGGAGTCGATCCGCGCCTGGGTGCGGGCCGCGGCCTCCTCGATGCGCATCTTCGGGATGCCCTGCTCGATGGCGGCGGCCATGCCGCCGGCGGCCTCGGCCTCCTGGATGTGCGCCCACGCCCGCTCGGCGAGGTCGTGGGTGAGCTTCTCGACGTAGTAGGAGCCGGCCCACGGGTCGATGGAGTACGTCGTCCCGCTCTCCTGCTGCAGCAGCAGCTGGGTGTTGCGGGCGATGCGGGCGGAGAAGTCCGTCGGCAGCGCGATCGCCTCGTCCAGCGCGTTGGTGTGCAGCGACTGGGTGTGACCCTGGGTCGCGGCCATCGCCTCGATCGCGGTGCGCCCGACGTTGTTGAACACGTCCTGCGCGGTCAGCGACCAGCCGGAGGTCTGCGAGTGCGTGCGCAGCGAGAGCGACTTCGGGTTCTGCGGGTCGAACTGGCGCACCAGCCGGCTCCACAGCGCCCGGGCCGCGCGCATCTTCGCGACCTCCATGTAGAAGTTCATGCCGATCGCCCAGAAGAAGGACAGGCGGGGCGCGAACTGGTCGATGGTCAGGCCGGACTCGAGGCCGGCGTGGATGTACTCGACACCGTCGGCCAGCGTGTAGGCGAGCTCGAGGTCGGCGGTCGCCCCGGCCTCCTGCATGTGGTAGCCGGAGATCGAGATCGAGTTGAACCGCGGCATCTTCTGGCTGGTGAAGGCGAAGATGTCGGAGATGATCCGCATCGACGGCGCCGGCGGGTAGATGTAGGTGTTGCGGACCATGAACTCCTTGAGGATGTCGTTCTGGATGGTCCCCGAGAGCTGCTCCGGCTTCACCCCCTGCTCCTCGGCGGCGGCGATGTAGAGCGCGAGCACCGGGAGCACCGCGCCGTTCATCGTCATCGACACCGACATCTGGTCGAGCGGGATGCCGTCGAACAGGGTGCGGGTGTCGTAGATGGAGTCGATCGCCACGCCGGCCATGCCGACGTCGCCGCGCACCCGCGGGTGGTCGGAGTCGTAGCCGCGGTGGGTCGCCAGGTCGAACGCGACCGACAGGCCCTTCTGGCCGGCCGCGAGGTTGCGGCGGTAGAAGGCGTTGGACTCCTCGGCGGTGGAGAACCCGGCGTACTGCCGGATCGTCCACGGCTGGGTGGTGTACATCGTCGGGTAGGGCCCGCGCAGGAACGGGCTCAGGCCCGGGTAGGTGTCGAGCGCGTCGAGGCCGGCGAGGTCCTCGGGGCCGTACGACGGCGCGATCTCGATGCCCTCGGGGCTCTTCCAACCCTCACCGCTCGGCGCCTGCGGCGCGGCGGCAGCGGCGGCGTCCGGAGCGAGCGAGAGGCCCGCGAAGCTCTTGGGAATCGTCATGCCAGCTTCTCCCTCGTGGCGGTCAGGAACGCCAGGGCGTCGACGCCCATGGCAGCGGCGTCGTCGACCTCCGCGTCCACGGCGTCCGGCTTGCCGGCGATGATCACGTGCTGGGCGCCCGCCTCGCGCAATCCCGCGATCGCGGCGGAGCCCCACTCGCCGTAGGCCGCGTCGGTGCCGGCGAGGCAGACGACCGGCAGCGTGCCCGCCGAGCGGTACGCCGCGACCAGGTCCTCGACGCCGGAGGTCGGCCCGGCGACCTCGACCGCGATGCCACCGGCGGCGAGCAGGTTGCTCACGAAGGTGGCGCGGGCGGTGTGCTGGGCGATGGTGCCGAGCGTGGCGAGGAAGACCGGCTGGGCCGCAGGCTCGTCGCGCAGCGCCTCGAAGGACGCGCCGTAGCGGCGGACCCGGTCGTTGAGCGGGTCGGCATCGCGCACGGGCAGTGCCTCACCGAGGTTCGGGAACTCGCTGAGCCCCGTCAGCGGCCGCTTGCGGCGGGCGATGTCGGCCTCGCGCCTCTCGACGACGGCGGCGATGCGGGCCCGGAACGGGTCGAAGTCGTGGCCGCCCTCCCACTCGGCCTCGAGCTGCTGGAACTCCGCCCAGCCGGCGGCCGCCAGGTCGGCGGTGAGCTGCTCGACGGCGTACGCACCGCCGGCGGGGTCGGCGACCGCGGCGACGTGGGACTCGTCGATGAGGAGGTGGTTGACGTTGCGGGCGATCCGGCGGCCGAAGGCGTCGGGGCGGCCGTTGGCGCTGTCGAAGGGCAGCACCGTGACGGCGTCGGCGCCACCGACGCCGGCGGCGAAGGCCGCGACGGTGCCGCGCAGCATGTTGACGTAGGGGTCGTACTTGCTGAGCATCGGCCGGCTGGTGACGGCGTGCTGGCGCTGGGCCACGGGCGCCTCGACCCCGCTGAGCTCGAGCACCCGGGCCCACAGGACGCGGGCGGCGCGCAGCTTGGCGATGGTCGGGAACTGCTCGTCGGTGGCGGCATAGCGGAACTCGACCTGGTTCGCGGCGTCGGTCACGGAAAGACCGTGGTCGGTGAGCCAGCGGAGGTACGCGACGCCGACGGCGACGGACCAGCCGAGCTCCTGCGCGTCGCTGGCGCCGAGGTCGTGGGCCGCGGTGGCGTCGACGACGATGGCGCGGACGTCGTGCTGGTCGGCCTTGCGGGCCAGCGTCTGCAGCTCCGCGACCGCCTCGTCGACCGCGAGCGGGATGTCGCGCAGCATGACGCCGAGCGGGTCGATGCCGAGGTTGCTGTCGGGATGCTTGGCGCCCGGCAGGCCCAGGAAGGCCTCCGCCACCTGCGTCGTCGCCGACGGCGCGTCGAGGACGACGGGTGCCAGGTCGAGCAGCACGTCCTTCAGGGTCGCGGCCACGTCGGTGTCAGCGTCGGCGGCCAGCCACAGGCTGGTCACGCCACCGTCGAGGTCGACCAGGGCCGCCTCGTTGGCGAGCTTGGCGTCGGGGCCGGAGACCAGGCTGCGGATGTCCCACGCGCCGTGGCGGGTGGGGCGCACGGCGGTCGCGGGTCCGCCGGGCAGGCCGAGCGGCGTGATGCCGATGCCGTCGAGGGTGGTGCGGGTCAGCTTGTCCCACACGGCGCTGTCGGGGTCGCTGTCGCCGAGCTTGCGCGTCTTGCGCAGCACGGCGGCCGTGGCGGCTTCCCACTCGGCGCGCGTGTGCGCGTCCTCGGGCTGCGCCAGCGTCAGGGGCGAGTCAGTCACAAGCGGCAAGCCTATCCGTGACAGCGGCCCTGTTACCGAGGTGTGAGATATCTCCGGCTACCGGAAGGTAGCCGGAGACTCACCAAGCATTCGTTAGGTTCTGTCCATGAAGGTCGTCGATCCCGACGGGCGCACGTGGCGGGTGACCCGGCGCTGGCTGCCGTGGCGACCGCGCCGCCGAGCGCTCGGCCCCAGCCTCTCGTTCGACATGGTGGACGGCCCACTCGGCTTCGTGGTCGCGCTGGTGTTCGGGCTCGTGATCCTCCCCGTGCTCAGCTTCGTCCTGCTGTCCGGTGGCGAGCTGGTGCTCCTGGTGCTGCTGCTCCCGGTCGTCACGGTGGCCCGGATGGCCTTCGGGAAGCGCTGGTGGATCGAGGCCCGGCTGGGCTACCAGCCCCACTGGGAGGAAGAGGTCGGCGACTGGCGGGAGAGCGGCGCGCGGATCCATGCGGTCGCCGCCGCCATCGAGCGCGGCGACGCACCGATGCAGACCCTCGGCTCCGGGGAGCCCGAGGTGCGACCGCCGACGCCCTACGATCCACCGCGTGAAGGTGCGTGACCCCGAGGGACAGTCCTGGCGAGTGACCCGGCGCTGGGTGCCGTGGCGACGACGCCTCAGGGCACCCGATGCCGGTCCGCTCGACGGCCTCAACGGGCTCGGCGACGACCCGGTCAGCGCGATCATCGCGATCGTCCTGCTGATCCTCGCGCTGCCGTTCGTCATCCTGGCGCTGTTCGTGGCGTTCGAGCTCGTGCTGCTCCTGCTGCTGATCCCGTTCGCGGCGCTGGCCCGCGTGGCCTTCGGCGCGCACTGGACCATCGAGGCCCGCCGGGGCTTCACGATCTGGTGGGACGCCCCGTGGGCAGCTGGCGCGAGAGCGGCGAGCGGATCCGCTCGGTCGCCCGCGCCATCCAGGAGGGCCAGCTGCCGCCGCGCACTGTCGGCGCCGAGGACGCGGCCGCCGCGGACCCCGTCCCGGAGTAGCGCCGGTCAGTCGGCGGCCTGCCCCGACCACTGGGGCAGCTGCTGGAGGGACCACCGGTTGCCGTCGGGATCGGCGAAGTACACGAACCGGCCCCACGGCTGGTCGTCCACGGGCGTCACGTCGATGCCGCGGCCGGCCAGGTCGGCGCGCACCGCGTCGGCGTCGGCGACCACCATCTGGAGGTTCTCGAGCGAACCCGGCGCCATGGTGGTCAGCCCCTTCCCGATCGCGATCGAGCAGGCCGATCCCGGTGGCGTGAGCTGCACGAACCGGACGTCCTCGCTGACGGTGTGGTCGTGGTCGGCGTTGAAGCCGACCCGCACGTAGAACTCCTTCGCCCGGTCGACGTCGGTCACGGGCACGGTCACCAGCTCGAGCTTCATGTCCATGTCGCGACACTAGGCCGCAGCACCGACAACGTTCGCGGCCCTCAGGTTTGGGCGCCGAGCGCGACGGCAACAAGCAAGGAGCCCGGCCGTGGGCAGGGACGATGAGGACAGGATGCTCGGGAACATGAAGATCGTCTGGACGGCCGTCGTCGCCGTACTCCTGGCCGTCGCGGCCGGGGTCACGATCCTCACGCTCCGAGGCGGTGGCGAGCTCGAAGCCGGCTTCGTCGCCGAAGGGAGCTCCGGCAAGGAGATGACCCACGAGGTCGAGGTCCAGCTGCCCATCGGCACGGTGCGGCTCTCGTCGGGTGCGCCGATCGAGGAGATCGCGGCCGGGCGGGTCGGCAAGGACGAGGACGGCTCCCTCCGCGCGGTCGGTGGCTCGAAGATCGTGCCGGTCGCGTGGAGCTTCCGGCCCACCCTGTCCTACGACGACCTCCTCGGGTACCCGACGACCTTCTCCCTCGCGGTGACCGCGGGAGGCGAGCGCACCGACCTCGGCGAGCCGGACGTCGACCTCCACGAGGCCGCCGGCTCCGGCCTGTTCCCCGAGGCATCCTTCATCGTCGTCGTCGCGGGCGACGGCGATGACCTCGGGTTCGAGGTGAGCTACGAGGACGAGACGCAGCGCGTCGACATGGCATCCGGGCAGGTCGAGGCGGGCCGCGCCGCGTCGTTGTACCCCGACGGGCCGCAGACGCTCGGGACCGACGAGGACTGCGACGCGCGGCGCACCCCTGACAGCACCACCCGGATCGAGTACGTCGACGCCGGGCGGGGCTCGATCTACTGCCGGGTCGACCCGTTGACCCGCACTCCCTACCTGCCCGACCTGGGCTGGGCGGAGGACGGTCGGACCTGGAGCGTGGTCGACGTGACCGTCACCGCACCGCGCTCGGTCCGCTGGATCCCGACCGGCGCGCGCTACCGGGTGCGGCGCGACCCCGTGGTCGTGTCCCTGGGCGCGGCCGAGGCCGTCCGGACGCCTCGGTCCGGCGCCGACGGCGAGGCCGCGCGGACCGGGACCTGGGTGTTCGACTCCGCCGCCGACGACACCGACGAGACCGACGAGACCCTGCACGTCGCCGCGCCGATGACCGCGACCCGCTCCGCCGGGACGACCGCCGGACCCGCGGCGATCCGGTTCGGGGTCGACCAGACCTTCCACCTCCAGCGCTGAGCGCAGACCGAGCGCACACGACTCATCGACACCTCCGGGAGCATTCCATGACAGGCGAAGACATCGACTTCCCCAACTTCGAGGGCTCGGTCACGTACGCCACCTCGTCCGACCTCGACGCGCTGGCCGAGGCGATGATCGACGCGTGCATGCGCCGCAGCGGCGGGGGCGTGGTCGACGGCTCCTGCAAGGAGGGGCGCTTCGAGATCATCACGCCCCGCCCGACCATCCGGCACCAGTCCGAGCGGCTGTACGTGAGCTACCCCGGTGGGCACTGGACCAAGGACGGCGGCCTGATCGGCGACGACCCCGACCTCGGCTTCGACTACTTCGACGCGGTCGGCCAGGTGTACGAGCCGATCAAGCAGATGGTGAGCACCTATCTGACCCCCATGCTGAGCAAGGGTGAGGGCGGGCAGGCCCCCCGCGCCGAGGACTTCGACGACCAGATCTCAGTCGCCCAGTACGCGATGCAGGAGCTGTCGGTCTCCGGCGAGGTGCGCACCACCGGCGAGGAGGCCGACACCAAGACCGAGATCGGCAACGTCCTCGTGCCCGAGTACATCTCCGAGATCGAGGCCGAGCTGGGCGACCTGGACGGCATGGCGGTCATCCGGCTCCGCGAGCTCTACGGCGCCAACCGCATCTCCGACGTGATGACCGGCCTACACGCCCTGGCCGTCGTCAGCGGCGTCCTCGTCGCCGGTGAGGCGCAGGTGTGGGCCCGCTACCACCGCGACCTGTCCAAGCTGATCGACACCGCCACGGCGGACTTCCACGCCTTCTCCGAGGGCAACGAGGTCAGTGCCGGTGAGGTGTTCGACGTGGTCCAGTCGGTCGCGGACGCCAGCGGCCTGCTGTCGCTCCCGAAGGGCGTCGCCAGCGTGATCGGGAAGGCCTCGACCCTGCACGGGATCGTGAAGGGGTTCCTGCCACCCGCGCCCGCCCCGTACCAGTACACGCTGGACGGCTCGTCGTACCAGGCGCTCGACGCCTCCTTCTGGAAGGCGGTCACCGGCCTGCTGGAGGATGTCGACGAGACCGAGGCCGCCTTCGCCACCTGCGCCGAGAACGCGATCACGAGCGCGACGCAGCAGGAGGGGAACAACCGGGTGGTCACCACCTCCTTCGACCTGAAGAACCCCACGGAATTCCTCAACGCCGGTGAGCACGGCATCTACACCAACGTGAACGGCCAGCGGGTCAACGTCCAGGTCACCGACGCGGCCCTGAAGCGCGTCTCCGGGCGCTACGAGCTCATCGGCGACCACTGCGACGACGTCGCGGCCAAGCTCAAGGGCGCTCCCGAGCGGGCAGCGTGGTCACGGGGCGTGGTCGGAGCCAAGGGCGGCGCCTTCGGCCACTTCGAGGCCTTCAGCGGCATGGTCAACGTCCTGGTGGCGCTGCTGGAGAACAACGGAGCCGAGATGCACGAGGTCGGCAAGAAGTGCATCCTCATCCTCCACGACTTCGACACGACCGACGGGGCGGCCCGCCGGGCGATGACGGAGCTGAACACCCTGGCCGAGGAGGCCGAGTCCCAGACCAAGGAGGACAAGGGCGTCAGCTGATCGGCCAGGATTCGCTCACGAGCCACCCGCCGTACACCGGGTGCGTGAGGCCCCGTCACCGCGGCGAGCCACGCTGTGCCCATGCGGATCGTCCTGGCCACCGAGTCCTTCTACCCGGCCGTCGACAGCACCACCACGACCCTCAAGGCGACCGTCGACCGGCTGGTCGACCGCGGCCACGCGGTGCGGATCGTCGCGCCCGGACCGGGGCTTGCGAGCTACCGCGGCTGCGACGTCGTGCGGGTCCGCCCGCTCGAGCCGACCGGAGCGCAGGTGCGCGACGCGATCGACCGGTTCGCCCCCGACCTGGTGCAGGTCCACTCCCCCCGTGCCGTCGGCCGCAAGGCGCTCAAGCACGCCGCCCGCGCCGGCGTGCCGACCCTCGCCGTCGAGCAGTCTCCGGTCCTCGACCTGGCCGCCGACTACTGGCGGGCCAAGGTCGCCGAGCGCGCCGACCGGGTCCTGGTCACCTCGGCGTGGATGGTCGACCGGGCGGCCGAGCTCGGCGTCGACGCCACGCTCTGGGAGCCCGGCGTCGACCCCCTCGCGTTCACCCCGACCCTGAGGGACCCCTGGCTGCACCAGTCCTGGTCGCGCGCGCGGTCCGGCAGCAGCAAGGTCGTCGTCGGGTACGTCGGTGGCCTGCACAAGGCGGCCGGCGTACGACGCCTGGCGGCCCTGGCCGAGGTCCCGGGCATCCGGCTCGTGGTGGTCGGCAGCGGGCCCGACCGCGAGTGGCTGGCGCGGCGGCTGCCGGGCGCCCGGTTCACCGGCCCACTGTCCGTGGGCGACCTGACCGTCGCGCTGCCGACGCTCGACGTGCTGGTCCACCCCGGTGAGCACGAGACCGACTGCCACGCGCTGCGCGAGGCGGGCGCGTCCGGCGTCCCCGTCGTCGCGCCGCGGGCCGGCGGTGCGCGCGACGTGGTCGACCACCTCCAGACCGGGGTCCTGTACGACGCCGCCGACCCCCGTGACCTGGTCCGCGCGGTCACCGCGGTGGCCGCCGACCCGCACCGCCAGCTGCTCGGCGCGGCCGGCCGGGAGCGGGCGCTGCGCCGCGCCTGGGCCGACGCGGTCGACGAGCTGGTCGCCTCGGCGTACCCGCTGGCGGCACCCGTCGTGGCCTGACCCCGGACGCGGCAGGCCCGCGTCTGGTAGTGATGCTCCATGCTGCTGCGCCGGTTGGAGTACCTCGCCGCACTGTCGCGCGAGGGCCACTTCGGCCGGGCCGCCGAGGCGTGCCACGTGACCCAGCCGGCCCTGTCCGCAGGCATCCGCAAGCTCGAGCAGGAGCTCGGCGTGCAGATCGTCAAGCGCGCCCAGCGCTTCGAGGGGTTCACCCCCGAGGGCGTGCAGGTCCTGGCCTGGGCGCAGCGGATGCTGGCCGAGCGTGACTCACTGGACCAGGCCATCGCCGCGATGCGCGGGGGCCTCGCCGGCACCCTGCGGATCGGCGCGATCCCGACGGCGCTCAGCGTCGCCTCCCTGCTGACGACACCGATGCGCGAGCAGCACCCGCTGACCACCTTCTCGCTGCAGTCGATGTCGTCGCGCGAGATCGTGCGCCGCCTCAACGACTTCGACATCGACGTCGGGATGACCTACGTCGACGGCGAGCCGCTCGGCAAGGTGCGCGTCGTCCCGCTCTACCGGGAGCGGTACCTGTTCCTCACCCCGTCCGACGGCGAGCACGGCGCCGCCGACGCGGTGACCTGGGCCGAGGCGGCCCGTTCGCCGCTGTGCCTGCTGACCGGCGACATGCAGAACCGGCGGATCATCGACGGCCACCTCGCCGACACCGGGATCGACAGCAACGTCGTGGTCGAGACCGACACCGTCTCGGCCGTGTACGCCCACGTCGCGTCGATGGGCCTGTCCAGCGTGGTTCCGCACGCCTGGCTGCCGACCTTCGGCGTGCCCGAGGGACTGCGGGCGATCCCGCTGCCGAAGCCGCGCCGTACCCACCAGGTCGGACTCGTCCTCGCCGGCCACGGACCGGAGTCGCTGCTCGCCCGGGCCCTGGTCGAGGCGGCGCGCGGCGTCGACCTCGGCGGCTAGGCGCGGATCGGCGCCGCTCAGTCGGCTGCGGCCACGCGCTCGAGTCGCACGATCACGCCCTTGGACGTGGGCGTGTTGCTGACCTCCGCCACGCTGTCCAGCGGGACCAGCACATTGGTCTCCGGGTAGTACGACGCCGCCGACCCGCGTGCGGCGGGGTAGGCGACGACCCGGAAGCCCTCGGCGCGGCGCTCGCTGCCGTCGGTCCAGACGCTGACGATGTCGACCAGGTCGCGGTCGGCGAGGCCGAGCTCGGCGAGGTCGTCGGGGTTGACCATGACGATCCGGCGGGCGTCGTGGATCCCGCGGTAGCGATCGTTCATGGCGTACGGGATGGTGTTCCACTGGTCGTGCGAGCGCAGGCTCTGCAGCACCAGGTGCCCCGGCGGCGGCGCGATCATGTCGAGGTCGTTGCAGGTGAACACGGCCTTGCCGCTGGGCGTGCGGAAGACGCCCTCGTTGACCGGGTTGGGCAGCCGGAACCCGCCGGGTACGGCGACCCGCGCGTTGAAGTCCTCGAAGCCGGGCACCACGCGGGCGATCCGGTCGCGCACGAGAGCGTAGTCGGCCTCGAAGTCCTCCCACGGGATCGCGCCGCCCTCGCCGAGGGTGCGGCGCGCGAGCCGGCCGATGATCGCGACCTCGCTGAGCAGGTCGGGCGAGGCCGGGTCGAGCCGGCCGCGGGACTGGTGCACCTCGCTCATCGAGTCCTCGACGGTGACGAACTGCTCGCCGGTGGCCTGCACGTCGCGGTCGCTGCGGCCCAGGGTCGGCAGGATCAGCGCGGTCTCGCCGCACACCGTGTGGGAGCGGTTGAGCTTGGTGGAGATCTGCACGGTGAGCGAGCAGGACCGCAGGGCGGCCTCGGTGACGTCGCTGTCGGACATGGCGCGCACGAAGTTGCCGGCGACGCCGACGAAGACCTTGGCCCTGCCGTCGCGCATCGCCCGGACGCCGGCCACCGAGTCGTAGCCGTGGTGGCGCGGCGGCTCGAAGCAGAACTCGCGGCCGAGAGCGTCGAGGAAGGAGTCCGGCACCCGCTCCCAGATGCCCATGGTCCGGTCGCCCTGGACGTTGCTGTGCCCGCGCACCGGGCACACACCGGCGCCGGGGCGACCGAGGTTGCCGCGCAGCAGCAGGAAGCTGACCAGCTCGCGGATGGTCGGGACACCGTGCCGGTGCTGGGTCAGGCCCATCGCCCAGCACACGATGATGCTCCTCGCGGCGAGCACCTCGCGGTGGACGCCCTCGATCTCGTCGCGCGTGAGGCCGGTCGCCTCGAGCACGTGCTCCCAGGTGACGGTGCGGATGTGGGCGGCGAACTCCTCGAAGCCAGTCGTGTTGGCCGCGATGTAGTCGTGGTCGAGGACGGTCCCGGGAGCGGCGTCCTCTGCCTCGAGGAGCAGTCGGTTGAGCATCTGGAAGAGGGCCAGGTCGCCGCCGGGCCGGATCTTGAGGAAGACGTCCGCGATCGGCGTACCCCTGCCGATGACGCCGCTGGGCTTCTGCGGGTTCTTGAACCGGATCAGGCCGGCCTCGGGCAGCGGGTTGACCGCGATCACACGGCCGCCGTTGCGCTTGGTCTCCTCCAGCGCGGAGAGCATCCGCGGGTGGTTGGTGCCGGGGTTCTGGCCGACGACGAAGACCAGGTCGGACTCGTGGATGTCGTCGAGCGACACGCTGCCCTTGCCGACGCCGAGGGTCTCCCCCAGCCCGGAGCCGCTCGACTCGTGGCACATGTTCGAGCAGTCGGGCAGGTTGTTGGTGCCGTAGGCGCGGGCGAAGAGCTGGAGCAGGAAGGCGGCCTCGTTGTTGAGGCGGCCCGAGGTGTAGAACATCGCCTCGTCGGGCGAGGCCAGCGCGTTGAGCTCGTCGGCGATGATGCCGAACGCGTCGTCCCAGCCGATCGGCTCGTAGTGGGTCGCGCCGGGCCGCTTCACCATCGGCTCGGTCAGCCGACCCTGGTGGTTGAGCCACATGTCCGACCTCGTGTCGAGCTCGGCCACCGAGTGCCGGGCGAAGAACTCCCGGGTGACCCGCCGTGTCGTCGCCTCGTCGTTGACGTGCTTGGCGCCGTTCTCGCAGTACTCGTTCCTGTGCCGGTGCTTCGGGTCCGGCCAGGCGCAGCCGGGGCAGTCGATGCCTTCGGCCTGGTTGAGGCTGAGCAGCGTCAGCAGCGTGCGCCTCGGCCCGGCCTGGGCCAGGGAGTACTCCATCGCGTGCGCGACGGCGGGCACCCCGGCGGCGTACGTCTTCGGCGGGGTGACCTTGAGGTCGTCCTGGGCGTCGCCGTCCGGCCGCGTCTTGCTCATCCCTGCAGGGTCCCCCGCCCCGCGGACCTCGTCAAACATCAGTGATCCATCGTTTGATAAACATCGGTGATCACCGCCGGGTGCCGTCCGCAGCACTCCCACTGGCGGGTAAGGCTTGCCTTACGTGCATATCTCACATGATCCCGGTCACCTACTGGTCAGTAGCGGGAGTAGCGTGGCCCCCCGTGGCATCGACGACGCGTCCCCAACTGGTGAAGGGCAGCCGTGCAGCACGCACGACCATCGCCCTGAAATTGCTCATGGCCGTGAGCGGCCTGCTGTTCATCGGCTTCGTGCTGGGACACATGTACGGCAACCTCAAGGCCTTCGCAGGTGAGGACTCGTTCAACGAGTACGCCCACCACCTGCGCGAGCTCGGGGAGCCGATGCTCCCCCACGAGGGCTTCCTCTGGATCATGCGGGTCGGCCTCATCGTCGCCGTCATCGTCCACATCGCGTGCGCGGCGATCCTCGCCAGCCGCGCGGCCAAGGCCCGCCCGGTGAAGTACGTCGCCAAGAAGAACGTCGGCTCGTCGATCTCCTCGCGCACCATGCGCTGGGGCGGCGTCACGATCCTGGTCTTCATCGTGTGGCACCTGCTCAACTTCACGATCGTCAAGATCAACCCGAGCAACGGCGACACCGGCGGCAGCAACCCCTACGCCCTGGTCGTCGACACCTTCGACCTGTGGTGGATGACGGTCATCTACCTGCTGGCGATGGTGGCCCTCGGCCTCCACCTGCACCACGGCACCTTCAGCTCCCTGCAGACGCTCGGCCTCACCAACTCGGCCACGTCGCGGGCCCGCGCCCGCGCGGCCGGCTGGGTCGTCGCCATCGTCGTCGCGGGCGGCTTCTCGCTGGTCCCGCTGTCCGTGCTCGTCGGCATCATCGAGAAGTAAGGGGCCAACGAACATGGCTGCAGGAACCCACTACCTCCCCGGTCTGACCCAGACCAACCAGCCGTCGGTGCAGACCTCCGACGACGCCGCCGGCTACTACGAGCTCGGCGACAAGCTGGTCGACCCCCACGCGCCCACCGGCCCGATCGCCGAGCGCTGGACGACCCGCAAGTTCGAGAACCGCCTGGTCAACCCGGCCAACCGCCGCAAGCTCGACATCATCATCGTCGGCACCGGCCTGGCCGGTGGCGCCGCCGCGGCCACGCTCGGCGAGGCCGGCTACAACGTGAAGTCGTTCTGCTACCAGGACTCCCCGCGCCGGGCGCACTCGATCGCCGCCCAGGGTGGCATCAACGCGGCCAAGAACTACCGCGAGGACGGCGACTCGACGTACCGCCTCTTCTACGACACGGTGAAGGGCGGCGACTACCGCTCGCGCGAGTCGAACGTCTACCGCCTCGCCGAGGTCTCGGCGAACATCATCGACCAGTGCGTCGCGCAGGGCGTCCCGTTCGCCCGCGAGTACGGCGGTCTCCTCGACAACCGCTCCTTCGGTGGCGTCCAGGTGTCCCGCACGTTCTACGCGCGCGGCCAGACGGGCCAGCAGCTGCTCATCGGCGCCTACCAGGCGATGGAGCGCCAGGTCGCGGCCGGGACGGTGCAGCAGTTCACCCGCCACGAGATGCTCGACCTGATCGTCGTCGACGGCAAGGCCCGCGGCATCGTCGCCCGCGACATGGTCACCGGCGACATCGAGACCCACCTGGCCGACGTCGTCGTGCTCGCCTCGGGCGGCTACGGCAACGTCTTCTACCTGTCGACCAACGCGATGGGCTCCAACGTGATGGCGGCCTGGCGCGCGCACCGCAAGGGCGCCTACATGGCCAACCCCTGCTACACGCAGATCCACCCGACCTGCATCCCGATCTCGGGCGCGCACCAGTCGAAGCTGACCCTGATGTCGGAGTCGCTGCGCAACGACGGCCGGATCTGGGTGCCCAAGAAGGCCGAGGACTGCGACAAGGACCCGCGGGACATCCCCGAGGAGGACCGCGACTACTACCTCGAGCGGATCTACCCGTCCTTCGGCAACCTGGTCCCCCGCGACATCGCCTCGCGTGCGGCCAAGTACATGTGCGACGAGGGCCGCGGCGTCGGGCCCGCCATCGAGGAGCAGCAGCCCGACGGCACCACCAAGATGGTCCGCCGCGGCGTCTACCTCGACTTCGCCGACGCCATCAAGCGCCTCGGCAAGGACGGCGTCGAGGAGAAGTACGACAACCTCCTCGACATGTACGAGCGGATCACGGGCGAGAACCCCTACGAGGTGCCGATGCGCATCTACCCCGCCGTGCACTACGTCATGGGCGGCCTGTGGGTCGACTACGAGCTCCGCTCCAACATCGACGGCCTGTTCGTGACCGGTGAGGCCAACTTCTCCGACCACGGCGCCAACCGCCTCGGCGCCTCGGCGCTGATGCAGGGCCTGGCCGACGGCTACTTCGTCCTCCCGAACACCATCCGCGAGTACCTCGCCGACGGCCCGTTCGACAAGATCGACGAGAGCCACCCCGAGGTGAAGGCCGCGCTGGACGCCGTCAACGAGCGTGTCGCCAAGCTGATGTCGATCAACGGCACCCGCTCGGTCGAGTCCATCCACAAGGAGCTCGGCTCGATCATGTGGGAGTACTGCGGCATGGAGCGCACCGAGGAGGGCCTCAAGCTCGCGATCGAGAAGATCAAGGAGCTCCGCAAGGAGTTCTGGACCAACGTCCGTGTGCTCGGCTCCCCCGACTCGCTCAACCAGGACCTCGAGAAGGCCAACCGGGTCGCCGACTTCATCGAGCTCGGCGAGCTCATGTGCATCGACGCGCTCAACCGGCGCGAGTCCTGCGGCGGCCACTTCCGTGCCGAGTCGCAGACCGAGGACGGCGAGGCGCTGCGCCACGACGACGAGTTCGCCTACGTCGCGGCCTGGGAGTGGGGCGGCGACTCCAACGAGGGTGGCAAGCCGATCCTGCACAAGGAAGACCTCATCTACACCGCGATCGAGCTCAAGCAGAGGAGCTACAAGTGAGCGAGCGAACGAAGATGTACAGCGAAGCCACTTCACTTGTGGCCGACGCGAAGCGAGGCGACAAGTGAAGGTCACTCTCAAGGTGTGGCGCCAGGAGAACGCCGCCGCCCAGGGTGCGATGCACACCTACGAGCTCGACGGCGTCTCCTCCGACATGTCCTTCCTGGAGATGCTCGACCTGCTCAACGAGCAGCTCGTCACCAACGGCGAGGAGCCGGTCGCGTTCGACAGCGACTGTCGTGAGGGCATCTGCGGCATGTGCTCGCTGATGATCAACGGCCAGGCGCACGGCCCGGAGGTCACCACGACCTGCCAGCTGCACATGCGCTCGTTCAACGACGGCGACACGATCACCATCGAGCCGTGGCGCGCCGAGCCGTTCCCGGTGCTCAAGGACCTGGTCGTCGACCGCTCCGCGTTCGACCGGATCATCCAGGCCGGCGGCTACATCTCGGCCAACACCGGCTCGGCCCCCGAGGCCAACTCGGTGCCGGCTCCGCGCGACAAGGCGATGCGGGCGTTCAACGTCGCGACCTGCATCGGCTGCGGCGCGTGCGTCGCGGCGTGCCCCAACGGCTCCGCCTCGCTGTTCCTCGGTGCCAAGATCACTCACCTCGGCGAGCTGCCCCAGGGCCAGCCGGAGCGCTGGTCGCGCGTCGTCGACATGGTCGGCCAGCACGACCACGAGGGCTTCGGTGGCTGCACCAACATCGGCGAATGTGCCGCTGCGTGCCCGAAGGAGATCCCGCTCGACGTGATCTCCCAGCTCAACAAGGACCTGCGCACCGCGCTGAAGAACGGTCACTGACCCGGCAGGAGCTGGCGTCGGATTCGCGCCGACCCGGCAGAAAGCAGCCGCTGCTTTCTGCCGGGTCGGCGTGTTTTTCCCGGGTCACCAGGCGCCGGGTCGGCGGGGTCGCCGACCACGCCGCCTCGCTCGCCGAGCAGGCCCTCGAGTTCACCGACGACCTGGGGGCGAGCCCAGGCCTTGGGCTGCTGCTTCGAGGCGCGCAGCGCCTTCCAGCCCAGGGAGCCGAGCAGGCCGGCGATCGCGAAGTTCACGACGATCAGCACGGTGTGGGCGACCCAGTAGCCGGTGGCCCGGTCCTCGCCCGCGTCGTAGGCGTTGTAGAGGTTCTTGGCGAAGTTGCCGAAGGAGAAGACGTTCCAGGCCGCGACGGCGAGGAGCAGGATGGCGTGCTTGCGCTCGAACTTCACCTGCCCAGTCTCCCAGACCGTGGGGTACGACGGCCGACCCGGGCGACCAGTGCCCCCGCGACGCCGCCGGCAGCGAAGGCGAGCAGGCCCGGCGTCCGCGAGCCGGCCGTGGCCTCCCCGGCCGCCGGCGCCGGTGCGGCGGCGGCCGCGATCGCCGTGGCCGCCGGGACCGGCGTGGGCGGTCGCTGGCCCAGCGGGCTGGTCTCGGCCCAGGCGGCGGCGTACAGGATCACCCGCGAGAAGTAGTTGATCCAGACCAGCAGGATCAGCGCGATGCCGAAGGCCTGGAAGGCCGGCTGCCCTCGGGTGCCGGTCAGCAGGAGCCCGGAGAGCTGCTTGAGCACCTCGAAGCCCAGCGCGCCGAGCACCGCTCCCGACCAGAGCGCGCGGTCGGGCAGCGCGGGCGCGACGAGGATCCGGAACATCAAGAAGAACAGCAGCGCCGAGGCGGCGAGGCCGAGCAGGACGCCGATCACCGCGACCAGCCAGCCGAGCCGGGCGCCGATCCCCACCAGGTCGAGCAACGCGCGGGAGGTGCGGGTGAGCACCGCGGAGGCGATCACGCTCGAGAAGAGCACGACACCGAGGACGGCGAGCGTGACCAGGTCGCGGACCTTGCCCATGACGAAGCTCGGGCGCAGCCGGGTGGGCATGTCGAACAGCACCGTCAGCGCCGACTGGACCGAGGACAGCCAGCCGAGCCCGGCGTACAGCACACCGACGAGACCGATGATCCCCACCGTCCCGGCGGCGTCCTGGATGTCGGTGAGGTCGACCTGCCCGTCGCCGCTGCCGACCAGGCCGGGCAGCACCTCGTCGATGGCCTTGACGAGGGTGTCCTGGGCGTCGGGGTAGACGTGGGCGATCCAGCCGACCACGAAGAAGGCGAGGGCCAGGATCGGGAAGACGGACAGGAAGCCGAAGTAGGTGACGCCGCCGGCCTGCTGGCTGCCCTGCACGGCGCTGTAGTGCTCCTGGGTGCGCACCGCGTGGTCGACCACCGGCCACCGCTCACGCAGCTCGGTGACCTTCGCCTTCGCGCGTTCGACGAGCTTCATGGGAGCCTCCGGTCCGGGTCAGCCGAGCGGGAAGGTGCGCGTCGAGCGCCAGCCCTCCTGCTCGTGGTGCACGTACAGGTGGAAGTCGACGACGTCGAAGGCGCAGTCGAAGCCGGCCAGGTCGTCGAACGCCCGGTCCAGGGTCGGGTCGTCGAGGTGGTGGGCGACGGTGACGTGCGGGTGGTAGGGGTAGTGCAGCTCGACGGCGAGCGGCCCCCGTCGTACGGCGTCGGCGAGCTGCTCGCACTGGGAGATTCCCTCGGCGAGGCTGACGAACACCACGGGCGACACGGGCCGGAAGGTACCCGTTCCGCGCAGGTGCACCCGGAACGGCGCCACCTCGGTCGCCGCGACGGCGAGATGGGCCTCGATCGCGGCGAGGTCGCCGTCCACCTCGGTGGGCGGGATCAGGGTGATGTGGCTCGGGACGCCCTCGGCCGTGGGGTCACCGATCCGGAGCCGGTAGTCGACCAGCTCGGTGGCCCAGGGCTCCGGGATGGCGACGGCGACGCCGATCACCGGCATCAGCCGGCCTCCGTGCGACGCTCCACCGGTGCTACGAAGCCGATCCGCTGGTAGACGTCGCGCAGGGTGTTCTCGGCGACGGCTCCGGCCGTCTCGGCGCCCTGCGCGAGCACCTGCATCAGGTGGTCCTGGTTGTCGAGGAGCTCGAGGGTGCGGTCCCGGAACGGGGTGACGAAGTCGACCACCACCTCGGCGAGGTCCTTCTTGAGGTCGCCGTACATCCGGCCGGCGTACTGCTCCTCGAGGGCCTGGGTCGGCTCCCCCGTCAGCGCGGAGTAGATGGTGAGCAGGTTGCTGACGCCCGGCTTCTCGTCCTGGTCGAAGCGGATCTCGGTGCCGGAGTCGGTGACCGCCGAGCGGATCTTCTTCGCCGACCTGCCCGGGTCCTCGAGCATCTCGATGATGCCGTTGGGGGTGGACCCCGACTTCGACATCTTCTTGGTCGGCTCCTGCAGGTCGTAGATCTTCGCGGTCGCCTTGAGGATGTAGGGCTCGGGCAGCCGGAAGGTCTTCTTGAAGCGGCTGTTGAACCGCTGGGCGAGATCGCGGGTCAGCTCGAGGTGCTGGCGCTGGTCCTCGCCGACCGGCACGTAGTGGGGCCGGTAGAGCAGGATGTCGGCGGCCATCAGGATCGGGTACGCGAACAGGCCGACGCTCGCCGCACCCTCGCCCCCCTTGGCCGACTTGTCCTTGAACTGGGTCATCCGCCGGGCCTCACCGAAGCCGGTCAGCCCGTTGAGCACCCATCCGAGCTGGGCGTGGGCCGGGACGTGGCTCTGCACGAAGATCGCCGACTTCTCGGGGTCGACGCCTGCGGCGAGCAGCTGGGCGGCGCTGCGCAGGGTGCGCTCGCGCAGCAGCTTGGGGTCCCAGTCGGTGGTGATCGCGTGCTGGTCGGCGATGAAGAAGAACGGCTGGTGGTCGCGCTGCAGGTCCACCCACTGCCGCAGCGCGCCCATGTAGTTGCCGAGGTGGAAGGAGTCGGCGGTCGGCTGGATCCCGGACAGCACGCGCGGGCGCGCTGCACCCTCGGGCGCGGCCGGCTGCGCGGTCTCCGGCACGGGCGGGTGCTCGGTGGTGGCGGACATGGGAGGGATTCTCTCAGGCCCCTGGAAGTTCCGGTAAAGCCCCCGTCCAGCGTCAGCCGAGGGTGGGAGCGACCTGCCTGCGGTGCGCTACGGCCGAGACGACCAGGATCGCGGTCCCGACGGCGGCGAGGCCGGCGCCGACGAGGGCCGGCGCGCGGTAGCCGTGTCCGGCGGCGATGACCAGGCCGCCGAGCCACGCGCCGAGGGCGTTGGCGATGTTGAGGGCGGCGTGGTTCATCGCGGCCCCGAGCGTGACCGCGTCGCCGGCGACGTCCATCAGCCGCAGCTGCAGGTTGACCACGAGCACGGAGCCGGTGGCGGTGACGAGGAAGGCGACCGGCAGCAGCACCCAGCCGTGCGGTGCAGCGGCGTAGTAGACGAGCATCAGCACGATGCCGGCGACACCGGAGAGCAGCAGGCTGCGGTAGACCGACCAGGCCGCGAGCTCGCCGGCGAGCCAGGTGCCGGCGACCATGCCGAGGCCGAGGGCGAGCACGAAGAACGGGACCGTGCCGCGCTCGAGGCCGCCGACCACGGTGACGGTCTTGGCGATGTAGGAGTAGACGGCGAACATCCCGCCGAAGCCGACGGCACCGACCGCCATGGTCAGCCAGACCTGGAGGCTGCCGAAGAACTCGCGTGCCTCCTTGCGGCCGCTGGCCTCCGCGTCGCCCGGCACCGACGGGACGGCGGCGAGCACCATCGCGACGGTGGCGAGGGCGAGCAGCCCGCCGAGGAGGTACGTCGAGCGCCAGCCGACCTGCTGGCCGAGGAAGGTGGCCAGTGGGACGCCGACGACGTTGGCGACGGACAGGCCGAGCATCACGCTCGCCACCGCCCGTCCACGCCGCTCGGGCGTGACCAGGCTGGCGGCGACGAGGCTGGCGACACCGAAGTAGGCGCCGTGGGGCAGCCCGTCGAGGAAGCGCGCGACGGCCAGCACCTCGTAGCCCGGCGCGGCGGCGCTGAGCAGGTTGAAGGCGGCGTACGCGGCCATCAGCCCGACCAGCATCGCGCGCCGCGGCAGGGCCGCACCGAAGAAGGCGAGGATGGGGACGCCGACCACGACGCCGACGGCGTACGCCGAGATGACGTGCCCGGCGTCGGGCACCGAGACGCCGACGCCGTGGGCGATCTCGGGCAGCACGCCCATCGTCATGAACTCGGTGGTGCCGATGGTGAACCCGCCGACCGCGAGCGCCAGGATCGCCAGCGCGGGTCGGTGGTGGGACACCGCCGGGCGCCCCTCGGTCGAGGTCGTCGTCGGCGAGGAGGTCACGGGGGATGCTAACCGGCCGCCACCCGCGGCTATTCCGGGACGTCGGACGTCTCCGCGGGACTCAGCCGGCGAGGTGACCCCAGTCACCCGCGAGGTCCGCCCACGGCCCGACCGCGGCCACCTCGCCGTCGACGAGGACGACGACCCGGTCGGCCTGGGCCAGTGCCGCACGCTTCGAGGTCGCGCCGATCACGGTGGTGTGTCGCTCGCGCAGGGCCGCCCACAGCTCGATCTCGGTGGCGGCGTCGAGCGCGCTGGACACGTCGTCGGCGAGCAGCAGCTCGGCGTCGGTGGCCAGCGCGCGGGCCAGGGCGAGGCGCTGGACCTGCCCGCCCGAGAGGCGCACGCCGCGGTGGCCGATCACGGCGTCGGCGCCGCCGGCATCGGCGACGTCCTCGGCCATCCGGGCGGTCTCCACCGGCTGCGCGATCGCCCGGTCGTGACCGAGCACGATGTTGTCGGCGAAGGTCCCCGACAGCACCCGCGGGACCTGGGCGACGTGGGCGACCTGGCCGGGCCGCAGGAAGGCCTCGGGGTCGGTGACCGCCCGGCCGTTCCAGCACAGCGCGCCGCGGTGGTCGATCAGGCCGGCCAGCGAGGACAGCAGGCTGGACTTGCCGGAGCCGACCTGCCCGACCAGCAGCACCAGCTCGCCGCGCTCGACGACCAGGTCGACGCCGGTGGCGCCGATCGTGCCGTCGTCGTGGACCGCGGTGTAGCCGGCCAGCTCGAGCCGCTGCAGCGGCACCCGGGTGGGCACGGCCGGCTCGGGCGCGACCCCGGTGACCAGGTCGATCCCGTCGGCCATCGCCATCAGGTCGCGGCCACCGGCGAACTGCGCGGTGGCCTGCTGCCAGGCCCGCACGCCCGGCGCCTCGGTGACGACCGCCCCGGCGACCCGGCCGAACCAGTCGAACCCGTTGACCGCCGTCGCGACGAGCAGCGCCGTGGCCAGGCCCCAGACGTCCCACAGGTAGAGCGCCCAGGCGGCGACGACGCCGACCTGCACCATCACGATCGGGACGCCGTCGAGCACGGCCTGCACGCGGTGCTCGAACACGGCCGCCTCGACCCGGCCGTCGTCGACCCTGCGCAGGTGGGCATGCACCTGTGGGGTGCGCCCGGCGAGCTTGACGGTGCGGGCCGACTCGACGGCCGAGACGACGGCGCGACCGAAGCGGGCCCGAGCGGCCGAGGAGCGGGCTGCGGAACGACCGGCGATCGGGCGCCCGATCGAGGAGGCCAGCGCGCTGGTGACCATCACGACGAGCAGCACGCCGCCGGCCAGCCAGGTGCCACCGGCCACCATGGTGATCGCGGCGATGAGCAGTCCGTTGACGAAGTCGACCCAGCGGTCGGCGTACCGGGCGTAGCGATCGGCGTCCATCGAGCGCGCGACCACCTCGCCGGGGGGCGTGCGCGGGAGGCGGTGGCTGCGGACCTGGCCCAGCAGCACGGACATCCGCACGCGCAGCATCACCTCGATCCACCAGCGCGGGTAGCGGCGGAAGGCGTCGGCGAGCAGGAACGGCGCGACCAGCAGCGTCCCGACCAGCACGACCATCAGCGCGAGCGTGGACTCCCCCGCCTCGAGCCGCTCGACGACCCGGCCCCAGACGAACCCGGTGATCGCGCCGAGGGGCGCGAAGATCGTGCCACCGAGGAAGAGCACCACCGACCAGGCGCCCCACCACGGGCGCACCCAGAAGGCGTTCCAGGTGCCGCGTGCCAGCGAGGAGCCGGGTCCGGCCTCGGGGCGTTGCGGCGGCTCGCCGGTGCGCCGGCGCCCACCGACCGCGGAGCCGGTCTCGACGGCGTCGAGGTCGGCGTCGGCGAAGCCCTCGGTGTCGCTGGCGGCCAGGAGCCGGCGGAACGGCCCGTCGACGACGGCGAGCTCGTCGCGCGGGCCGTGCTGGATGACCCGCCCGTGGTCGAGCACGGCGACGGCCTCGGCCCGCTCGATCGTGCTGAGCCGGTGGGCGACCAGGATGCCGGTGCGGCCGCTGATCAGCCGGTCGGCGGCGGCGACGACGCGGGCCTCGGTGACCGGGTCCATCCGAGCGGTGGCCTCGTCGAGGACCACGACCTGCACGTGGCGCACGAGCAGCCGCGCGAACGCGACCAGCTGCTCCTCCCCCGCCGACAGCGTGGTGCCGCCCGGGCCGAGGAGGGTGTCGAGGCCGTCGGGCAGCCCGGCGACCCAGTCGGTCAGGCCGAGCTCGGCCACGGCCGCCTCGACCTCCCCGCGCGGCACGTCGGCGAACAAGGTGATGTTGTCGGCCAGGGAGCCGGCGAGGATCTCGGTGCGCTGGGTGACCACCCCGACCCGGCGGCGCAGCTCGTGGAGGTCGAGGGTGGTGATGTCCGCGCCGCCGAGGAAGATCGTGCCGGGCGGCGGCTCCGCGGCGCGCGAGAGCAGCGAGGCGAGGGTCGACTTGCCCGAGCCGGTGCGGCCGACGAGCGCGAGGGTGTGGCCCTGCTCGACGTAGAGCGTGACGTCGCGCAGCGCGAACGAGCTCTCGTCGTAGGCGAAGTCGAGGTGCCGGATGCGCAGGTCCAGCGCGCCCGACGGGACCGACGCGCCGCCCTCGGGCTCGGCCTCCACGGCGAGCAGCTGGCGCAGCCGGAGGACCGCACCGAGGCCGGCCTGGATGTCGGGCAGCTGGTGGGCCAGGTTGTTGATCTGGCCGACGAAGATCGTCGTGACCAGGAACAGCGTGACCAGCCGCGCGACGCCGAGGTGGTCGCCGCCGACCAGCGCGACGCCGGAGATCGCGATCGCGGCGAGCAGGCCGTGGAGCAGCAGCCCGACCTTGATAGCGAGCCGGGCCTCGATCATCAGCACCCGGCGGAACTTCTCGTGGACGTCGGCCGAGAGCTGCGCGAGCCGGCGTACGGCGAACGCCTGGCCCAGGCTCGTGCGCAGGTCGTCGCGCCCGGCGACGCCCTCCTCGAGGGCGGCGGCGTGGTCGGTCCAGGCTGCCTCCTCGATCACCTTTCGGCGCGCGATCTCGACCAGCGCCGGCCGCATCACCCAGACGGTCACGGCGCCGACGAGGGGGAACAGCACGAACGCGGGCCACCAGGTGAAGCCCGCGACGAGCCACATCGGGACCGACGCGAAGCCGGTGCGCATCGCCATCCAGATCTGCTGGCGCAGCAGGGTGCCGACCTCGTGGGTGTCGTCGTCGACCCGGTCGAGCACCTCGCCGACGGCCTGCTCGGTCAGGTGCTCGAGCGGCTGCTGGAGCGCGGCGCTGAGCAGGTCGCCTCGCAATCGGCCCTCGGCACGGTCGACGACCCCGGCCCACACGACCCGGCCGGCGGTGTCGACCGCGGCGGCACCGACGACGAAGAAGGCCAGCCAGGCGACCAGGGCCTCGGTCGGGTGGTCGGCGATCCGGCCGGCGACGACGGTGCCGAGCGCCTGCCCGAGCGCGGCGAGCGCGACCGCGGCCACGGCGAAGCCGGCAGCCGGCGTGCGGAGGCGGCGCCAGTCAACGCGACGCGCCGGGTCGCCACCGACAGCGGGCCGCTCGCGAGCATCGGGGCGGGTGAGCGTCGTGGTCATCGCGACCAGAGTATGTTCCGGCGCCGACAGGTCGCCTCCGAATAAGCTGCGGCCGGGGCCCGCTCCCGCTACAGGTGCTTGAGGGCCTCGCGCCTGCTCAGCGGGCTCAGCTCGTGGCCGGCGGCGTACGCGCGCACCCAGTCGGGATGCACCTTCGCGGCCTCGCGCAGGGACCAGCCGACGGCCTTGCGGATGAAGAACTCGCGGTCGGCGAGGTTGGGCTCGAGCACGGTGGCGAGCAGGTCGAGGTCGACCCGGTCCTTGCGGCCCAGCTGGGAGATGATCGCGAGTCGGCGCACCCACAGGGACCGGTCGTCGGTGGACCAGCGCACGACGACCGTGGCCGTCTCCTCGGGATGCGCGTCGTGGAGGTCGGCGATCCGGTGGGCGGCCTCGTCGACATGGTCCCACCAGGCGCCGGTGCGGGCGACGTGCTCGTGGAAGGGCACCAGCCCCAGGTCGCCCTCGAGGGGAGGCAGGCCGAGGAGCGCGGCCGCGGCGTACCGCTCCTCGCGGTGGGTGGCGTCGTCCCAGAGCTCGCGGGCCGCGGTGGCCAGCACGGCAGGGTCGCGGATCCCGAGGTCGCGCACGAGCGTGCGGACCAGGCGGCGCACCTGCGGCACGCGGACCCCGAGGAAGGGCATCGCCGACCTCATGTACGCCTGCTGCCCCGGGGCCAGGGACGCGTCAGCCGCGGCCCGCAACGAGGTGCGGACCGCGGCTGGCAGCGACACGGTGATCGAGCGGTCAGAAACCGGCGAGCGCGTCGTTGAGGGTCGCGCTCGGGCGCATCACGGCCGAGGTCTTCTCCGCGTCCGGGTAGTAGTAGCCACCGATGTCGGCGGGCTTGCCCTGGACGGCGATCAGCTCCTCGGCGATCTTCGCCTCGTTGGCGCGCAGCGTCTCGGCGAGCGGCTTGAACGCGGCCGCGAGGTCGGCGTCCTCCGTCTGGCTCGCCAGCTCCTCGGCCCAGTAGAGCGCGAGGTAGAAGTGCGAGCCCCGGTTGTCGGTCGTGCCGAGCTTGCGGCCCGGCGAGCGGTCCTCGTTGAGGAAGGTGCCGGTCGCGCGGTCGAGCGCGTCGGCGAGGACCTGCGCGGCGGGGGCGCCGGCCTGCTCGGCGTACTTCTCCAGCGACGGGACGAGCGCGAAGAACTCACCGAGGCTGTCCCAGCGCAGGTAGTTCTCCTCGACCAGCTGCTGCACGTGCTTGGGCGCCGAGCCGCCCGCGCCGGTCTCGAACAGGCCGCCGCCGGCGATCAGCGGGACGACGGAGAGCATCTTGGCCGACGTGCCGAGCTCGAGGATCGGGAACAGGTCGGTGTTGTAGTCGCGCAGCACGTTGCCGGTCACCGAGATGGTGTCCTCGCCCTTGCGCATCCGCTCGAGGGAGTACGACGTGGCGAGCTCGGGCGACAGGATGCGGATCTCGAGACCCTCGGTGTCGTGCTGCGGCAGGTAGGTGTTGACCTTCTTGATCAGCTCGCGGTCGTGCGCACGCGACTCGTTGAGCCAGAAGATCGCCGGCGTCTGCGACGCGCGGGCCCGGGTGACGGCCAGCTTGACCCAGTCCTGGACCGGGATGTCCTTGGTCTGGCAGGCGCGCCAGATGTCACCGGACTCGACGTCGTGCTCGAGGAGCACGTCGCCGTTGGAGGCGAGGACCCGCACGGTGCCGTCGGTCGGGATCTCGAAGGTCTTGTCGTGCGAGCCGTACTCCTCCGCCGCCTGGGCCATCAGGCCGACGTTGGGGACGGTGCCGATCGTGGCCGGGTCGAGCGGGCCGTTCTCCTTCACGTCCTCGATCACGGCCTGGTAGACGCCGGCGTACGACGAGTCGGGGATGACGGCGAGCGTGTCGTCCTCGCCGCCGTCGACGCCCCACAGGCGGCCGCCGTTGCGGACCAGCGCCGGCATCGACGCGTCGACGATGACGTCGGAGGGCACGTGCAGGTTGGTGATGCCCTTGTCGGAGTTGACGTAGGACAGGCGCGGGCCGGCGGCGAGGGCGGCGTCGAAGGCCGCCTTGATCTCCGCACCGTTCTCGAGGGCGTCGAGGCCCGACAGGATGGCGCCGAGGCCGTCGTTGGCCGACAGGCCCGCCGCGGCGAGCTGGTCGCCGTACTGGGCGAAGACGTCGGCGAAGTAGGCCTTCACGACGTGGCCGAAGATGATCGGGTCGGAGACCTTCATCATCGTCGCCTTGAGGTGCACCGAGAAGAGGACGTCGTCGGCCTTGGCCTTCGCGAGGGCATTGCGCAGGAACGCCTGGAGGTGGTCGGCCTCCATCTTGGTGGCGTCGACGATCTCGCCGGCGAGGACCTTGAGGCCCTCCTTGAGGACGACGGTCTCGCCGGCCTCGGTCTCGAGCACGATCGACAGGGTGTCGTCGGCGGCGATGGTCACGGACTTCTCGTTGCTGGCGAAGTCGTGGGCGCCCATCGTGGCGACGTTGGTCCGCGAGCCCTCGGCGAAGGGCTTGTTGGTGTGCGGGTGCGACTTGGCGTAGTTCTTGACCGACGCGGGCGCGCGGCGGTCGGAGTTGCCCTCGCGCAGGACGGGGTTGACCGCGGAGCCCTTGACCTTGTCGTACTTGGCCCGGATCTCCTTCTCCTCCTCGGTCGCCGGCGCCTCGGGGTAGTCCGGGACGGCGAAGCCCTGCTCCTGCAGCTCCTTGATCGCGGCCTTGAGCTGCGGGATGGAGGCGGAGATGTTGGGCAGCTTGATGATGTTCGCCTCGGGCGTCTTGGCGAGCTCGCCGAGCTCGGTCAGCGCGTCGTCGGCGAGGCCGAACTGGGCGAGGATGCGCGCGGCGACGGAGATGTCGCGCGTCTCGAAGGCGACGCCGGCCTTGGCGGCGAAGGCCTCGACGATCGGCAGGAAGGAGTACGTCGCGAGCAGCGGCGCCTCGTCGGTGTGGGTGTAGATGATGCTCGACATGTCCGGGCGTCACTCCTGGGCCGTGGATGGGATTCTTGACGTCAAGATACCTGATGGTGGGGCGCAGGTCCCCTTCGGTGGCCACAGTAATGACTAGGGTTGGCTCTGTAACCCGGCGGTTTTCGGGAGCCCCACGGAGGAGAAGGTCCAGCCCATGTCAGATGCAGCAGTGGACACGTCCACACCCCCCACCCTCGTCCAGAAGATCGCGGCGGAGGTCCTCGGCACCGCTGTCCTCGTCTTCATCGGTTGCGGCTCGGCGGTCATCTTCACCAACGCCGCCAGCGACGACACCGGCCTCGCCGGCCTGTTCGCGATCACGTCCATCGGGCTGTCGTTCGGCATCGCGATCGTCGCGATGGCCTACACCTTCGGCCGCGTCTCCGGCGGGCACTTCAACCCGGCCGTCTCGATCGGCGCCGCGCTCGGCGGCCGGATCTCGTGGAAGGACGCCGGCCTCTACAGCGCGGCCCAGATCGTCGGCGGCCTGGGCGGCGGCCTCCTGCTCGCGCTCACTGCCCTGTCCAGCGACTTCGGCTGGGAGTTCGGCGAGCCGCTGGGCTCCAACGGCTTCGGTGACCACGGCGGCGTCGAGCTGCTCGGTGCCCTGCTCATCGAGTTCATCTTGACCTTCATCTTCGTGACGGTCATCCTCGGCACCACCGACGAGCGCAACCGCGCGGTGGCGGCGATGGCGCCGCTGACCATCGGTCTCACGCTGGCGGCGATCCACTTCGTGGCCATCCCCGCGACCGGCACGTCGGTGAACCCGGCCCGCTCGATCGGCGTCGCGTTCTTCTCGGGCAGCGACGCGATCATCCAGCTCTGGCTGTTCATCGTGGCGCCGCTGCTCGGCGGCGCGGTCGCCGGCGTCCTCTACCCCCTGGTCTTCGGCCACGGCGCCGACCCGGTCGCGGGCTCCGGGCTGAACTTCGGCGCCGGTGGCTCGTCCGACCCGGGCTTCACCCAGCAGTGGAACCAGCAGGCGTACGGCCAGCAGCAGGCCTACGGCCAGCACCAGGCGCAGCACGCCCAGCAGCAGGTCCAGCAGCCCGCCCAGCAGGGCCAGCCGATCATCCAGGACGGCTGGCAGTGGGACCCCGCGGCCCAGCAGTGGATCCCGGCCCAGCAGCAGCCGTCCGCGCCGGCGGCGCCGGGCGGGTCCGACCCGCAGGGCGGGTGGGCCCCGCCGGCCAGCGACCAGACGCAGGTGCGTCCGCCGCAGTAGCGCCGCAGAAGTTCAGCAACGACCTAGCGGGCCTCGTCGTACGCGACGAGGCCCGCTTCGTCCGTCCGGACCAGGCCGGTGCCGCGGGCGTAGACCTCGCGGCGGGAGCCGGTGGCGTCCTCGACCTCCAGCGTCACCGTGCGACGGTACGTCGCCAGCGGCACCGTGACCTCCTCGTCGAGGGCCGCGACCGTGGCGACCTCGGAGAGCCCGGGCGCGGACGCGGTGCGGAAGCCGTCGCCGAACCGGGGCGCGGCGGGCATCGCGAGCCCGGCCTCGGCGCCGTTCTCCCCCGCCCGCCACTGCCCTTCCCGGCCGAACCACCACACGTTGCCGGCACGGTCCTGGGCGTACAGGTCGCGCACCACGGTGCCGTCGGCGCTCGCGCGAACGAGGGTCGTGGTCGCGACGCCGTCCGCGGCGGGCCCGGGTTCGACCGTGAGGGTGAGCGTGGCGGCTCCGGTGGCGGGGTCGGCGTACTGCCAGCGTGAGCCGGGCGCCAGCGGCAGCCAGGGGTTGTCGACCCGCGCGACGAAGTCGGCCGGGTCCGGGTCGGGGGTCGGGACGACCAGGCCGTCGACGCCGGACGGCGGGCTGGGGGCGGAGGCGGAGCCGCACCCGGCCAGCACGGTGCCGGCGAGGGTGAGGGCCGCGATCGTCGCCGGAACACGTGTCCGCATGGCGTCATGGTTGCAGGCAGCTCGGCAGGCGGGCCTCAGCACCCGGACCGGCTGCCCGCGCGGGGCGGTGCGCTGCTAGCGTCGCGGGAGTCCACCTGAACCGCATTAGGAGTTTCCTCGTGAGCGCAACCTCATCCGGCCCGCTCAAGGTCGCCGTCACCGGCGCTGCCGGCCAGATCGGCTACAGCCTGCTCTTCCGCATCGCCAGCGGCGCCATCGCCGGCGACCGTCCCGTCGAGCTGCGCCTGCTCGAGATCGAGCCCGCGCTCAAGGCTCTCGAGGGCGTCGTCATGGAGCTCGACGACTGCGCGTTCCCGAACCTCGCCGGTGTCGAGATCGGCTCCGACCCGGAGAAGATCTTCGACGGCGTCAACCTCGCCCTGCTGGTCGGCGCGCGTCCGCGCGGCCCGGGCATGGAGCGCGGCGACCTGCTCTCCGCCAACGGCGCGATCTTCACCGCCCAGGGCAAGGCGCTCAACGCCGTCGCCGCCGACGACGTCCGCATCGGTGTCACCGGCAACCCGGCCAACACCAACGCGCTCATCGCCGCGAGCAACGCCCCCGACATCCCCAAGGAGCGGTTCTCGGCGCTGACCCGCCTCGACCACAACCGGGCGATCTCCCAGCTGGCCGCGAAGACCGGCTCGGCCGTCAGCGACATCAAGAAGATCACGATCTGGGGCAACCACTCGGCCACCCAGTACCCCGACATCTTCCACGCCGAGATCGCCGGCAAGAACGCCGCCGAGGTCGTGGACGACCAGGCCTGGATCGCCGACACCTTCATCCCGACCGTCGCCAAGCGCGGCGCCGCGATCATCGACGCGCGGGGCGCCTCCTCGGCCGCCTCGGCCGCGTCCGCGACCTGCGACGCCGCCCGTGACTGGCTGAACGGCACCCCGGCCGGCGACTGGGTCTCGATGGCGGTCGTCTCCGACGGCTCCTACGGCGTCCCCGAGGGCCTGGTCTCCTCGTTCCCGGTCACCACCGCGAACGGCGACTGGAGCATCGTCCAGGGCCTCGAGATCGACGACTTCTCGCGCGGCAAGATCGACGCCTCCGTCGCCGAGCTGGCCGACGAGAAGGCCGCGGTCACCGAGCTGGGCCTGATCTGACCATCAGCTGATCACAGCCGTACGACGAAGGGCCGGTGCCGCGTGGCACCGGCCCTTCGTCGTCCTTGCGCGCAGGCGGGTCCTCAGGCCTGCTCGGGGATGCTCCCGGCGAGCAGGACCAGGCCGACCGCGACCGCGACCAGGATCCCGACGTCGAGGAACCGGTGGCGCACGGCGAGCATGCCGGCGTCCTTCTCCGGCAGCCCCAGCCGCAGCACGGCGGCGGCCACCAGGCCGCCGGACATGATCCGCAGGCCCAGCCGCCAGTCCGAGACCGCCGCCAGCGCCAGTCCACTGCCGACGACGGCCAGGACGGCGATGTAGCAGGCGCCGCCGATGGTCGACGGGTACCGGCGCGGCTCCTCGAGCGGCTCGGGCAGCTCGGGCTGGGCGGGGGTCTGGTCGCTCAGCGCGCTGCCTTCCCGTTCGCCGCCTGCTGCTCGGCCATCGAGACGACGTTGGCCAGCAGCATGGCGCGGGTCATCGGGCCCACGCCGCCCGGGTTGGGCGAGACCCACCCGGCGGTGTCCCAGACGTCCGCGGCGACGTCGCCGGCGATCTTGCCGTCGACCCGGCTGACCCCGACGTCGAGGACGGCGGCGCCCGGCTTGACCATGTCACCGGTGATGATGTCGGGCACGCCCGCGGCGGCGACCACGATGTCGGCCTTGCGCACGTGGGCAGCGAGGTCGACGGTGCCGGTGTGGCACAGGGTCACGGTGGCGTTCTCCGAGCGGCGGGTGAGCAGCAGCCCGAGCGGGCGGCCCACCGTGATGCCGCGGCCCACGACGACCACCTCGGCGCCCGCGATCGGGACGTCGTGGCGGCGCAGCAGCTCGACGATGCCGTAGGGCGTGCACGGCAGGGGGGCCTCGTTGCCGAGCACCAGCCAGCCGAGGTTGGTCGGGTGCAGCCCGTCGGCGTCCTTGGCCGGGTCGATCAGGCCGAGGACCCGGTTCTCGTCGCGCCCGCGCGGGAGCGGGAGCTGGACGATGTAGCCGGTGCAGGCGGGGTCGGCGTTGAGGCCGGCGACGGCCTCCTCGATCTCCTCCTGCGTGGCGACCTCGGGCAGGTCGACGCGGATCGAGGCGATGCCGACCTCGGCGCAGTCCTTGTGCTTGCCGTTGACGTACCAGCGCGAGCCGGGGTCGTCGCCCACCAGCACCGTACCGAGCCCGGGGGTGATCCCCTGGTCGCGCAGCTTCTCGATCCGGACCCGGAGCTCGTCCTTGATGGCGGCCGCGGTCGCGTTGCCGTCGAGCTTCTGTGCAGTCACGTGCTCATCCTCTCAGTGCGGTCCGTCGTAGACGAACCGGAACTCGTCGGCGCCCATGCCTGACCTGACGGCGGCCAGCACCCGGGACACCTGGGCGTCGTCGACCCCCGCCCGGGCGAACTCCTCGACCAGCCAGCGGTAGCTGCCGGGGCGGGCCCACAGCCCACCCGGGACGAGGGTCCGCCGGCCTGCGCCAGCTCGCGGTCGGCCCGCGAGTAGCCGTAGGTCCCGTCCGGGATCTCGACGACGTCGAAACGGACCTGCCGGCCCTCCGTCTCGACGAGCACCTCGGTGCGGTGCTCGTCGACGGAGTGCCGGCCGGACACGACGGTGGTCACGACGTCTCGAGGTCTCAGTGGAAGAAGTGGCGGGTGCCGGTGAAGTACATGGTGACCCCGGCGGCGGCACAGGCCGCGATGGTCTCCTCGTCGCGCACCGAGCCGCCGGGCTGCACGATCGCCTTCACGCCGGCGTCGAGGAGGATCTGCGGGCCGTCGGCGAACGGGAAGAACGCGTCGGAGGCGGCGACGGAGCCGCGGGCCCGCTCCTGCCCCTCGACCAGGGTGTTGGCGCGCTCCACGGCGAGCCTGCAGGAGTCGACCCGGTTGACCTGGCCCATGCCGATGCCGACCGCGCCGCCGTCCTTCGCCAGCAGGATCGCGTTGGACTTGGCGGCGCGGACCGAGCGCCAGGCGAACGCGAGGTCGGCCAGCGTGGCCTCGTCCGCGGCCTCGCCGGTCGCGAGGGTCCACGCCGCCGGGTCGTCGCCCTCGGCCTGGAACCGGTCGACGTGCTGCATGAGCAGGCCGCCGCTGATCGGGCGGGTCTCGACGCCACCCTGCGCGGGCGGCTCGGCGACGAGGATCCGGATGTTCTTCTTGGCCTGGAGGACCTCGACCGCGCCGTCGTCGTACCCGGGAGCGACGATGACCTCAGTGAAGATCTCGGCGACCTGCTGCGCCATCTCGACGGAGACCGGGACGTTGGTGGCGATCACGCCGCCGAACGCGGAGACCGGGTCGCACTCGTGGGCGCGGCGGTGCGCCTCGGCCACGTCGGCGCCGACCGCGATGCCGCACGGGTTGGCGTGCTTGATGATCGCGACGGTCGGCAGGTCACCGTGGTCGTACGCCGCGCGGCGGGCCGCGTCGGTGTCGACGTAGTTGTTGTAGGACATCTCCTTGCCGTGCAGCTGCTCGGCGGCGGCGAGGCCGCCGGGGCCGAAGCCGGAGCGGTAGAGCGCGGCGGGCTGGTGCGGGTTCTCGCCGTACCGGAGCACGGCGGACTTGTCCCAGGTGCCGCCGACCCAGGCCGGGAAGCCGGTGCTCGCGCCGTCCTCGATCGAGGAGTCGGTGAGCACCGAGCCCATCCACGAGGCGACCTGGACGTCGTACGTCGCGGTGTGCACGAACGCCTTGGCGGCCAGCGCCTTGCGCTCCTCGTAGGTGAAGCCCTCGCCCTGCGCCGCCTCGAGGGCCGCCGCGTAGTCGGCGCCGTCGGTGACGATCGCGACCGAGGGGTGGTTCTTCGCGGCCGCGCGGACCATGGAGGGGCCGCCGATGTCGATCTTCTCGATGCAGTCGTCGACGCCGGCGCCGGAGGCGACGGTGGCGGCGAACGGGTAGAGGTTGACGACGACCAGGTCGAAGGGCGCGACCTCGAGCTCCTCGAGCTGGCGGACGTGGTCGGGCAGGCGGCGGTCGGCGAGGATGCCGGCGTGGACGCGCGGGTGGAGCGTCTTCACGCGGCCGTCGAGGCACTCGGGGAAGCCGGTCAGGTCCTCGACCTTGGTGACGGGCAGGCCGAGGCCCTCGATGAGGGCGGCCGAGCCGCCGGTCGAGACCAGCTCGACACCGGCGTCGTGGAGTCCGCGGACGAGGTCCTCGAGGCCGGTCTTGTCGAAGACGGAGACCAGCGCGCGCTTGATCTGGATCCGGTCGGTCATGCGGGGTTCACTTCCTCATCGGGTCGTTGCATCTCGATGAGGGCACCCAGGCGATCGATGCCGACTCGTCACTCCCTGGTGGTTGCCCACCTGCGCCAGTCGTGTGCCCTCATCCTAGTGAGGATCAGCCTCCCAGCCGAACTCGCCGGCCGTCGACGGTGAACCCCTCGCGGGCCATCCGGCCGACCGTCTCGACGAGCATCGCCCGCTCGGCGACCTTGATCCGCTCGTGGAGGCTCTCGACGCTGTCGTCGTCCTCGACCGGGACCACGGTCTGGGCGACGATCGCGCCGGTGTCGACACCGGCGTCGACGACGAACAGCGTCGCCCCGGTGACCTTCACGCCGTACGCCAGCGCGTCCGCGGGTCCGTGCATGCCGGGGAAGGACGGCGACAGGGCCGGGTGGGTGTTGACGGTCATGCCGCCGAAGCGGTCGAGGAACTTCTGCCCCACGAGCTTCATGAACCCCGCCAGCACCACCAGGTCGGGCTCGAAGGCGGCCACCTTGTCGGTCAGCGCCCGGTCCCAGTAGGCCCGGCTGCTGTGGTCGCTCACCTTCGCCACGAAGGTCGGCACGCCGGCCCGCTCGGCCCGGGCCAGGCCCTCGATGTCGTCGCGGTCGGCGCCGACGGCGACCACCCGGGCGCCGTACGCCGGGTCGGCGCTGGCGTCGAGCAGCGCCTGGAGGTTGGTGCCGGAGCCCGACACGAGGACGACGAGGCGAGGACGAGCAGGCACGGCCTGGATTCTAGGGCGTCGGGACGGTCAGCCCCGACGCGGCAGCCGCGCCCGGACCGCCCGCAGCGTGCGACGGACCCGGCCGTCGGTGTCGCGCTGCCACCAGCACACGACCACGGCTCCGACCACGCCGCCGATCCCGAAGGAGGTGATCGCGTGGAGCAGCACGTCGAAGGTGTAGGGACCGACCTCCTGCATCCGGCCCGGTCCGACCGCGCCGCCGGCGAAGGCCGACAGCAGGGCGAGGACGACGCCGGCGCCGATCCCGCCCGCGCACCCGCGGATCGCCGCGCGGTCCCAGGCCAGCATCGGACGGTCGCGCTGGACCTGGCCGGCGGTCAGGGCGGCGAGCAGGAGCGGGGTGAGCATCAGCCAGTCGGTCCACCACGGCTGGCTGCCCTGGTCGGGCAGTGCGGCGAGCAGCGGGAACATCGGCAGCGGGCCGAGCACGACGGCGGTCGTGGACACCGTGGTGCCGGCGCCGACGGTGAAACCGGGCCCGACCAGATAGGCGCTGGAGAAGAGCAGGGCGTTGGGGAGCAGCAGCAGGGTGAGCGCGGTCATCAGCAGCACCGCACCGGCGTCGGCGTGCAGCTGGGAGACCACGTTGGCGGCGGTCGAGAAGTCGAGCACGAACGCCGCCACCAGCGCGACCGCGCAGACCAGCGCCCAGCGGGTCAGGATCCGGCGGGCGACGAGGGCGGAGTCGCGCACCGCGGGCGGTACGACGGGCAGCCAGATCGCGGCCCGACCGGAGCCGAACGCGATGGCCGGTCCCCCGACGCCGAGGCCGAGGAGCACCGACCAGAGCACGACCCGCGCCGCGACGGGCGAGGAGGCGGCGGTGGCGGCGAGCGACGTCGTGAGGACGCCGACGACGGCGTACCCGACCGCGAACAGGCCGGCGGCGTACGGGACGGTGAGGTCGCGGGCTCCGTCGGCGATCCGGTCGGCGTCGGGACCGTGCCCCGAGATCGACTCGCCGACCCGGTGCCCGACCCGCCAGACCACCCAGGCGCAGAGCAGGGTCAGGCCGAGTGGCATCACGGTGAGCCGCACGCCCTCGACGGCGACGGTCGAGCCGTGGGCCATCAGCCAGCCGTGGGCGCCGACGCGCAGGGCACCGCTCGGCGCGCCCTCGCCACCGGCGTCGGTGAGGAACCAGCCGACGACGGCGACCGCCATGCAGACCAGCAACGGCGCACCCGCCGCGATGATGCCGCCGATGCTTGCCGTCGGCACCAGCGGCCGGGTCGTGGCCAGCTGACGGCGCAGGTCGGCGTCCGAGGCGGCCCCGGAGCGTCCGGAGCGTCCGGGTCCACTGCGGCGTGCCGGCGGCGACTGGAGGGACGTCATGGTCCGTCCATCTTCACGCGCGGGACCGGCCGGTTCGGCCCGCCACGCCGGGCAGGGCCGAGACACCGGACGAGACGACCGCCACCGCGGCACGGGTTGGAACCGGTGACCGCCGGCCAAGTAGGTTGGTGCGGCCATGACCGCGGACGACCAGGTGACCCCGAGCACCGAGCACCCCCGGTCCGCCTACGTGAGCAGCGCGGACCTGACGAGCAGCTTCGACGCCTTCTACAGGGACGCCCGGGACCGCTTGCTGCTGCAGACCTTCGCCCTGACCGGCGACCTCGTGGTCGCCCGCGGCGCGGTGCGCGAGGCGTTCGTCGTGTCCTGGCACCACTGGCGCAAGACCGGACGGCTCACCGAGCCGGAGTCGGCGGTGCGCCCCGACGCGTGGCGCAAGGCGCTGCGCCGCGCCAGCACCCGGCCGTGGCACCGCAAGAAGGACCTCGGCGACGAGACCCGCCGTACCCTCGAGGCGCTCGGCGCGCTGCCGGTGGTCCAGCGCAAGGCGCTGCTGCTCACCCAGCTCGCCGCGGTGACCATGGACGAGATGGCCCAGGAGATCGGGCTGCCCGCCGAGGCCGCGGAGCGGGAGCTGCAGCAGGGGGCGGCGCACTTCGCCACCGCCCTGGAGATCCCGACCTCCTCGATCCCACTCGCCCTCAACGGGCTGGCCGACGCCACCCGGTCGGTGACCTGGCCGCGGGTCACGATCATCCGCCGCGCCGGGGCCGCCCGCCGCCGGGCGCACACCGTCGTCGGCGGCGCCGTCGCGGTCGTCGCCCTGGTCGCCGGCGGCGCGGTCGCCACCGACAGCACCGGGGTGCGCCCCACCCTCGACCGCGAGGACCTGCCGGCCGCCGGCGGTCCGCCGCCCCCGTCCGGACCGGCGATCACGACACTGCCCGACACCTCGCTGGTGCCCGTCGACGCCCTTCCACCGACCGTGACCGGGCGTGGCTGGCAGCAGGGCACCACGAGCGACAACTCCACCGGCAACGGCCTGGTGCTCCCCTGCCAGCCGTCGCGGTACGCCGACCCGCAGGGCACCGCCGCCTGGGTCCGCACCTTCCGCGACGCCACCCGGCCCCAGGCCCCGCGCAACGTCGTCCAGGTCGCCGAGGCCTCCTCCTCCGAGCAGCGGGCGGAGCGGACCTACCGGCACGCCCGCCGCTGGTTCGCGACCTGCCCCTCCCCCGACGAGGACACGACCGCGGTGCCGCGGACCCAGCTGGTGAGCACCGCCGACCTCCCCGGCGTGGGTGACCAGGCGACGTTGTTCGTCCTGCGCTCGCGCGGTGACGCCACGACGTACGTCGTGGGGGTGGCCCGCACGGGCCTGTTCACCACCGTCACCTCGCTGTCCACCACGTTGCCGCCGGCCAGGGCGAACCGGGCCGGCGTCGCGCGCCTGCTCGCCACCGCCGTCGGCCGGATCTGTGCGCTCCCCGATGCCGGGGCCTGCGCCATCCCCGACCCGACTCCCAGCCCGCGCGCGCCGTTCCCCGCCGGCGAGACGCCCTCGATGCTCTCCGAGATCGACCTGCCGCCGATCACGCCCGACCCCGGTCCCTGGGTCGGTACGCCGGCCGCCGAGCTCACCGAGGACCGGATCGACGCCGGCGCGATCGGCTGCGACACCGTCCACCTCTACGACCGGTTCCGCAACCGGGCGATCCAGGGCAACCAGTTCCGCACCTTCGTCTTCAGCGGCGCGAAGCTGCCGCCGCAGGTCGGCCTCACGCAGACCGTCGGCGCCCTGCCCGCCGGCGCCGCGGGCGCGTTCGTGACCCGCTTCCGTGAGCAGATGACGGCCTGCCCCGACCTCGACGCGACCGCCGGCACCGAGGTCCAGGAGCTGCTCGCCCTCGGCAAGGGCCCGCAGGCGCTCTCGGCCTGGCACCTCAGCACGGCCCTGCCCGGCGACCGCAGCGTCGAGTACGACGTCGCGGTGCTCCGCCAGGGCTCCGCCGTGTCGGTCCTCGCCTACGTCGCCGCGCCCAAGGCCGCCATGGCGAACGAGGACTTCGTGGCCCTCGCCCAGCGCGCCCTCGAGCGCCTGGGACGCACGGCTCCCTACGATCCGAGCTGACCGGAACTTTTCCGCGAACGCGTGCAACCGGGCACGCGGCTCCGGCGTATCCACCTCGACAGTCCGCACCGCGGAGGCACGAGAGGAGGTCGGCGTGGACGCCACAGAGTTCGACGAGTTCTACACGACCTCGTTTCGCCGGGTGACCGGACAGGTCTACGCCATGATCGGTGACCTCGACGAGGCCACCGAGTGCACCCAGGAGGCCTTCGCGCGGGCCTGGGCGCACCGCCGCAAGCTGGACCGCGCGGAGTACCCCGAGGCGTGGGTGCGCACGACCGCGTACCGTCTCGCCGTGAGCCGCTGGCGTCGCCGCAAGCGCGGCGAGCGCTCCGCCGACCGGGCGTTGCAGCCGGTCGGCGTGGCCGCCGGTGTCGACGAGTCGCACGTCGCCCTCGTCGCCGCCCTGCGCCAGCTCCCGGAGGCCCAGCGACAGGCGCTGGTCCTCCACCACATCGCCGATCTCCCGGTCCAGCAGGTCGCGGCCGAGGTCGGCGTTCCCGAGGGAACCATCAAGGCCCGGCTCAGCCGGGGCAGGGCGGCGCTCGCCGCCCTGCTGGCCGACGAGCCCGGCCTGGCGGGAGGAGGGGCGACCCATGCCTGACCACGACCCCATCGAGGAGCTCACCCGCTTCGGAGCCGAGCTCGGCCGCGCAGGAGGAGACATGCCGCTCTCTGCCGCCGACGTACGTCGCCGCGGCGACCGGATCCGCCGGCGCCGTACCGCCCTCGTGGCCGGTGGCGCCGCCCTCGCCGTCGCCGCGGTGGCCGCACCCGTGCTGCTGGTCACCGGCGACGGCGGCCCGGACCGGGACCTGGTCACGAAGGACCCGGCCCGCAGCGGCCCGCTGGGACCACACGACCTGCTGACCGACGACGACACCGTCTACCGCGACGGGGCGGACTGGTTCGCCAACGCCACCTCCGAGAGCACCGACCAGGACACCTTCCACATGTGCGCCCGCAGCAGCCTGTCCGGCCTGGGAGCCACGGCAGCCTTCCATCGCGAGTTCGTCATGCGCAACACCGCCGACCCGACCGTGCCGGTCCTGGGCGACCACTTCGTGGAGGCCGTCGCGCAGTTCCCGGACGCCGCGAGCGCGGCTGCCGCCTACGACACGATCGCCGGCTGGGTGCAGGACTGCGCCGAGCAGCTGGTCGCGACCGACACCCCCGACTACGAGGCGTTCGAGCCGCGACCGGTCGACACCGGGCTCGACGACAGCGAGGCGCAGGTCGTCGACGTCCACTACGGCCCGGTGCCGAAGGACATCGACGAGTCCGGCGACGCCGCGTTCATCGCGGAGACCGGCCTGGTGCGGGTCGGCGACCGGATCGCCGTGCTCTCCTCGGTCGTCGTCGGCCAGGACTACAACTTCACCGACGGCACCCCCGTGGAGCGGATGGTCCCCGTCGCCGCCGACCGGCTGCAACCGGGCACGGCAGAGCCGTTCGACCCGGCGAAGGCGCCCGGCACCCGGATCGCCGACGACTTCCCACTGACCGACGGCTGGCCCACCACGGGCAACGAGACCGACCGGCCGATCACCGGCCCGCTGCGCGGCCTGGACCCGATCGCCCTCGTCGCCTGCGACACCTCCGCCCGGGAGCCGCGACGCTCCGACCGGCTCTCTGCGGAGTGGGTCGACGTCGAGGACGTCCGCTACCGGCAGCTCACCACCTATCCCACCGAGGACGCCGCCGCCGAGGCGGCCGCCGCCATCGCCGCGGTCTACGAGGCCTGTCCCGAGGGACCGGCCGACCAGGACGGCACCGCCCTGCGCTGGGAGGTCCGCGACGTCGACGCCGGCGACGAGGCCTTCGCCGTCCTCGGCTGGCAGCAGGCGTCCGGCGGCCCGACGCCGTTCGGCGACACGACACTGGTCGTCCGCGTCGGCAAGGCCGTCCTGGTCGAGACCCGCGGCGGCCACGCGGGCAACCCGCAGGGCCGTGAGCAGGAGGTCGTCGACGCGGTCTCCACCGACGCAGCACCGGTGATCGACGCGATGTGCGCGTTCACCGACGCCGGCTGCTGACGTCCCCTCCCCTCCCTCCTCCCGAAAGGCACTCCCGTGCTCGAACGCTCCACCCTGCCCGCGATCGCCCTGGCGGCGCTCGCCGCCCTATCGGCCCTGACCGCCCTGACCGGATGCGGCGCCGATGCCCCCGCAGCCGCCGACTCGGCGCCCACCACCACCCCGTCGGCCCGCACCGGCGCGGTGCTGCTCACCGACGACGACACCGTCCACAGCGACGGCGCCGACTGGTTCCGCACCGCCTCCGGCGACGAGGACCTCGACGGCAACGGCGACCTCGCCCACCCCTGCCTGCCCGACGGGCTGACCGGCACCGGCGCGACGTCCGTCGTGCGGGCGGACTTCGAGCTGCGCAACACCTCGGACCCGTCGGTCGAGGTCACCGGCGACCTGATGGTCCAGCTGGTGGGTGAGTACGCCGACGAGGCGGCCGCCGAGGCCGCCTGGTCGTCGGTCAACGGCCTGCTCGAGGAGTGCCGCGACCGGCCGAAGGCGATCACGCGGTACCGGGCGCTGCAGACCCGCAAGGTCGCCGTACCGGGCTCCGACGCGGTGGTCACCGACGCCCACCTCGGTCCGGTGCCGCCGGAGGTCGACCCGACCGGCGACGCGGCGTACATCATGGAGACCGGTGTGCTGCGCGACGGCGACCGGCTCGTCGTGCTCACCTCGGTGGTCATCGGCCAGGACTACGACTTCGTCGACGGCACGCCCGTCGAGCGGATGCTGCCGAAGGCTGCCGCGGCCCTTGCCACGGCTTGATCCGCGGCGGATCATCAGGTCATGTTCTGGATCCTCGCCATCGCCGTCCTCGTGATCGCCGCTGCGCTGTGGACGTGGGCCAACCGCCACGGCCAGCAGGCCGCCGCGATCGAGCGCGCCCACGAGGCCAGCAAGGCCGAGGCCTCGACCTGGCGGGCGCCGCACTCCGGCGCGCCCCCGTTCGGCTGACGCCGCCGACGACCTACGAAGGCCCGCCACCCCTGAGGGGGCGGCGGGCCTTCATGCTTCCGGTGGTCGAGGAGGTCGCGCAGCGACCGCCTCGAGACCCGTCAGAGCGACTGCAGGATCTCCCGAGCCAGCGCGGCGGTCTCGGACGGCGTCTTGCCGACCTTGACGCCGACGGCCTCGAGCGCGTCCTTCTTCGCCTGGGCGGTGCCCGCGGAGCCCGACACGATGGCGCCGGCGTGGCCCATGGTCTTGCCCTCGGGGGCGGTGAAGCCCGCGACGTAGCCGACGACCGGCTTGGTGATGTTGGCCTTGATGTAGTCCGCGGCCCGCTCCTCGGCGTCGCCGCCGATCTCGCCGATCATCACGATCACCTTGGTCTCCGGGTCCTCCTCGAAGGCCTGGAGCGCGTCGATGTGCGTGGTGCCGACGATCGGGTCGCCGCCGATGCCGATGGCGGTCGAGAAGCCGAAGTCACGCAGCTCGTACATCATCTGGTAGGTCAGCGTGCCCGACTTCGACACGAGGCCGACCGGGCCCTTGCCGGCGATGGTGTGCGGCGTGATGCCGGCCAGCGACTCGCCCGGGGTGATGATGCCGGGGCAGTTGGGGCCGATCATGCGCGTCGACTTGCCCTGCAGGTACGACCAGACCTCGGCGGTGTCCTGGACCGGGACGCCCTCGGTGATCACGACGATCAGCGGCATCTCGGCGTCGATGGCCTCGATCGCGGCGTCCTTGGTGAAGGCCGGCGGGACGAAGAGGACCGACACGTTGGCGCCGGTCTCCTTCATGGCCTCCGCCACGCTGCCGAAGACGGGCAGCTCGACGTCGGCGCCGTCGGCGTCCTTGTGGGTGACGGTCGTGCCGGCCTTGCGGGCGTTGACGCCGCCGACGATCGTGGCGCCCGAGTCGAGCATGAGGGCGGTGTGCTTGGCACCCATGCCGCCCGTGATGCCCTGGACGATGATCTTGCTGTCCTTGTTGAGGTAGATGCTCATCTTCCCTGCTCTCTATCTCAGGCGTTCGCCAGCTCGGCGGCCTTGTCGGCCGCGCCGTCCATGGTGTCGACCTGCGTCACGAGCGGGTGGTTCAGCTCGTTGAGGATCGCGCGACCCTGCTCGACGTTGTTGCCGTCGAGGCGCACGACCAGCGGCTTGGTGGCCTTGTCACCGAGGAGCTCGAGGGCGCCCTTGATGCCGTTGGCGACCTCGTCGCACGCCGTGATGCCGCCGAAGACGTTCACGAAGACCGACTTGACCTGCTCGTCGTTGAGGATGACGTCGAGGCCGTTGGCCATGACCTGCGCGTTGGCGCCGCCACCGATGTCGAGGAAGTTGGCCGGCTTCACGCCGCCGTGGTTCTCGCCGGCGTACGCGACCACGTCGAGGGTCGACATGACCAGACCCGCGCCGTTGCCGATGATGCCGACCTGGCCGTCGAGCTTGACGTAGTTGAGACCGAGGTCCTTGGCCTTCGCCTCGAGCGGGTCGGCCTCCTCACGGATCTCGAACTCCTCGTGGTCGGGGTGCCGGACCTCGGAGGCGTTGTCGTCGAGCGACACCTTGCCGTCCAGGGCCTCGAGCTTGTCGCCGGCCAGGCGGGCCAGCGGGTTGACCTCGACGAGGGTGGCGTCCTCCTCGACGAAGACCTTGTAGAGGTCCTCGATCATCTTCACGGCCTGCTCGAAGACGGGCTCGGGGAACTTCGCCTCGGTCGCGATCTCGCGGGCCTTGGCCGCGTCGACGCCCTTGCCCGGGTCGATGCCGATCTTCTTGACGGCGTCGGGGTTGGTCTTCGCGACCTCCTCGATCTCGACACCACCCTCGACGGACGCGATGCAGAGGTACTGGCGGTTGGAGCGGTCCAGCAGGAAGGAGAAGTAGTACTCCTCCTCCGGCGGGGTCGCCGGGGTCACCAGGACGCGGTTGACCGTCAGGCCCTTGATCTCCATGCCGAGGATGTTGGACGCGTGCTCGAAGGCCTCGTCCGCCGTCTTCGCGAGCTTGACGCCACCGGCCTTGCCACGGCCACCGGCCTTGACCTGCGCCTTGATGACGGTCACGCCGCCGATCTGCTCGGCCGCGGCCCGCGCCTCCTCGGCGGTCTCGACGACCGTCCCGAGGGTGGTGGCCACACCGTGCTTCGCGAAGAGCTCCTTCGCTTGGTACTCCATCAGGTCCACTGATACGTCCTCACGTCTTGGTCAGAGGTTCGGTGCGCACAGCGGCACACCCCCGGGCACGATAGTCCTGACCCACGAGTAGGACGAGTCCGGGAACCGCTGGCTGGACCCGACGTGACAGGGGTCACGCGATCGGCGGGTTTCGGCGTTCGCCTGACTGTCCCCAGGGCCCGGACCTACGATTTCGGGGCCGTGCCGGCATCGGTTAGGGTCGGCACGCACGTTTCACCCGGCTGTCACCAGACGGCCACCTCAGCTGGGCCGCCACTCGGGGCGCCAGGAGCTGGGCACACAGGGGGAAGCGCGCCTGCACGATCGTCCCCCAAGGAGTCAGCAGTCGATGGGTAGCCACCGAGCGGACCAGAACGCGCCGCGCCCGGACTCGACCCTCGGCTCCCCCTCTCCCACCGCCTACGTGGGCAAGCGCGCGGCCAGGCGAGCCGCAACCGAGGAGACGCCGTCGACCTACGTCGGCAAGCGCGTCGCCCGGCCCACCTCC
>JADCLI010000008.1 GCA_016803235.1 Pimelobacter simplex | reverse complement strand
CTTCTTCAGCGGGGCCCGCTCGCCCGGGGCCATCCGGCGGGCGGTGACGAGGAAGGCGGTGTGGCCGATCATCTTGTGGCCGGGGCGCACCGCGAGGCCCTCGACGTGCCAGTCGCGGACGAGCGACTCCCAAGGGGCGGGCTCGGTGAAGCCGCCGTGGACCCGCACCGCCTCGACGAACTTGGAGAGCTGGGTCGTCGTGGCGACGTACGCACACACGATGCCGCCGGGCAGCAGCGCGTCCGCCGCCGCGTCGAGGCAGTCCCACGGCGCGAGCATGTCGAGGATGATCCGGTCGCATCGCTCGCCCGACGCGGGCAGCGCCTCGGCGAGGTCGCCCAGCGTGAGCGTCCAGGCGGGGTGGTCGCCGCCGAAGAACTGCGTGACGTTGCGCCGTGCGACGTCGGCGAACTCCTCGCGTCGCTCGAAGGACGACACGCGGCCGTAGGGCCCGACCGCCCGCAGCAGGGAGCAGGTCAGTGCGCCCGAGCCGACGCCGGCCTCGACGACGTGGGCGCCGGGGAAGATGTCGGCCATCGCGACGATCTGGGCGGAGTCCTTGGGGTAGACCACGGCCGCGCCGCGCGGCATCGAGACGACGAACTCGGAGAGAAGCGGCCGGAAGACGAGGTACTCGCCGCCGACCGACGAGGTGACCGCGAAGCCCTCCTCGCGGCCGATCAGGTCGTCGTGCTCGAGGTGGCCCTTGTTGGAGAAGAACCGCTTGCCAGGGACGAGCTCGAAGTTGTGCTTGCGCCCCTTGCCGTCGACCAGCCGGACCCACTCGCCGGCACGCAGGGGGCCGCGGTGGACGCCGGACCAGGCTTCGGGGGCTACGTCGCCGACAGGGTCGCCGGCGGGGCTCAGGGGCGCATCGGTCACCGGCGCAATCTACCGGTTCACCGCCGGACGGCGCGGATCAGGTCGGCCGCCGCGAGCACGCCGTACACGCCGCCGTCGTCGTCGAGCAGGACGTACTCCGACGCCGGGGTGGACCGGACCTTGTCGAGCAGCGCCGCGCCGCTGATCCGCACGGGCAGCGCCAGGCCGGGCTCGAGGGTGCGGGCGACGGTGGAGACGGCCACCCACGGAGCCCGGTCGGCGGGTACGGCGCGCGCGGCCGTCTCGTCGACGACGCCGACCGGTCGCCCGTCGGCGGTCGCGGTGACGATGCTGCCGGCGCCCGCCTCGCGGGCCTGGCGCATCGCCTCGGCCAGCGGGAGGTCGCTGGGGACGGTGAGCGCACGCCGCGCGAGGTCGCTGGCGACGACGTCGTCGAACTGGCGGGTGATGCCGGCGACCGCGAGCGCCTGGCTGGCGCCGGTCCACAGGAAGAGCGCGACGATCATCAGCACCAGCGGGTTGACGACGGAGCCGTCGCGGGAGGACCACAGCGCCCACACCACGACGAGGACAGCGGTGCCGCGCCCGGCCCAGGCGGCGACGGCGGTTCCGGTGTGCACCCGCCCCGTGATCGCCCAGACACCGGCCTTGAGCACCCGGCCGCCGTCGAGCGGGAGACCCGGCACCAGGTTGAGGACACCGATCATCAGGTTGGCTCCGGCCAGCCCCTCGACGACCAGCCGCAACAGGCCGTCGGGGGTGACGAACCACGCCGCCAGAGCCGCCGCACCGACCGCGATCGACGTGATCGGTCCGACCACCGCGATCCAGAACTCCTGGCGCGGTCGCCGCGCCTCGCCCTCGATGGCGGTGGCGCCGCCGAGGAAGTGCAGGGTGATCGAGTGCACCGTGAACCCGAACCGACGGGCCACGACCGCGTGCGAGGCCTCGTGGAGCAGTACGGCGAGGTAGAGCGCGATCGCGAACGCGATCCCGACCACGTAGCGCCAGGGGCCCAGGCCCGGCTGCACCTGCTCGACGCGCGGGCTCATCACCACCGCGATCAGCCCGGCGATGAGGAACCACGAGCTGGAGACCAGCACGTCGCTGCCGGCGATCCGCCCGATCCGGAACATGCCACGGGGCAGGGGCGCGCGCTCCTGGGCGGCTCGCTGTCTTCCGGACACATGACGAGGCTATCCGGGAACCGGCTGCCGGACGCTCCCGGCACGGTGTCGGAGGGCTGGCCTACTGTCGATCGCATGACGACCACACCCGCAGCCGCCGGCATCGAGCCGGCCGACCCGTCGGAGCGGGGCGGCACCCGGGTCGACGGCGTCGAGGTGCTGGGTGCGCTCTCACCGTCGCGGGTCGGCGACTTCCTCAACTGCCCGCTCCTCTACCGCTTCCGCAGCATCGACCGGCTCCCCGAGCCGGCCTCCCCTGCCGCGGTGCGCGGCACCGTCGTCCACCGGGTGCTCGAGCAGCTCTTCGACCTCCCGGCCGCTGAGCGCACCCCGGCGCAGGCCGACCGGATGCTGGCCCCGGCCTGGGCGGAGCTCAAGGAGATCGAGCCCGCGGTCGCCACGATGTTCCCCGAGGACGGCCCGGAGATCACCGCGTGGCTGGCGTCGTGCCACGACACCCTCGCGAAGTACTTCGACCTCGAGGACCCCACCCGCCTCGAGCCGGCCGACCGCGAGCTGTACGTCGAGACGCTCACCGACGACCGGCTGCTGCTGCGTGGGGTGATCGACCGCGTCGACGTCGCGCCGGACGGCGCGATCCGGGTGGTGGACTACAAGACCTCGGCCAGCCCCAACGAGATGTTCGAGGGCAAGGCCCTCTTCCAGCTCAAGTTCTACGCGCTGGTGCTGTGGCGGATGCGCGGCGTGGTGCCGAAGATGCTGCAGCTGGTCTACCTCGGCAACAGCGAGGTGCTGCGCTACGAGCCCGACGAGCGCGACCTGCTGGCCACCGAGCGCAAGGTGCTGGCGGTGTGGGAAGCGATCCGGACGGCGACCGAGCGGAAGTCGTTCGAGCCGCGCAGGGGCGCGGGCTGCACGTGGTGCGCCCATCAGGCGCTCTGCCCGGCGTACGGCGGCGCACCGCCGCCGTACCCCGCCGCTGCGGAGCGGGCTACGCCGGAAGCAGGGAGCCCAGCTCCGCCGGCGTGATCGTCTCCAGCGTCTCGCGGAACACCCGGGCCGGCCCCGGGGGGACGGGGACGTGGTTGGGGACCACGAGCACGGTGCAGCCGGCGGCCGCGGCGGAGGTCGCGCCGGTCGGCGAGTCCTCGACCGCGATGCACGCGGCCGGGTCGACGCCCAGGGCCGCGGCCGCCGTGAGGTAGGCCTCCGGGTGCGGCTTGCCGTTGTCGACCATGTCGCCGGTGACGATCACCCGGAACGTCTCGGGCGGCAGGTGCTCGAGGATCGGCGCCACGAAGCGCTGGTAGGACATGGTGACCAGTGCGCAGGGCACGCCCGCGTCGTGCAGGGCCAGCAGCAGCTCCCGCGCCCCCGGGCACCACGGAACCGCGTGCCGGACCTGGTCGACGACGCCGTCGAGCAGCATCTCGACGACCTCCTCGGCGGACTGGGCGAGGCCGAGCTTGGCCTTGATGTACTCCCCGGACACGATCAGGTCGTTGCCGACGAGCTGCATCGCGTCCTCGTGGGTCCACGTGCCGCCGTGCTCGGCGGCGATGGCCTCCTCGGTGGCCATCCAGTACGGCTCGGTGTCGACGAGGGTGCCGTCCATGTCCCACAGGACCGCAGCTGGCAGGTTCACGGGACCAGCCTAGGAGCCGCTGCGCCCGGTCAGCTCATCGGCGGCGGCGGCGGCCAGGCGTCGTACCGCCTCGGCCATCAGCGCCGGTTCGAAGGTGAACGGGAGCCGGAGGTGGTCGTCCCAGGCGCCGGTGGGGTCGGTCTCGCGGCCCGGCGTGACCTCGACGCCGTGGCGCAGCGCGACCTGCGCGAAGCTCGAGGCGTCGTAGCCGGGCAGCCGGATCCACAGGGCGGTCCCGCCGTCGGGGGTCCGCCAGGTCCAGGCGGGCAGGTGGGTGCGGAGCAGGCCGGTCGCGTGCTCGAGGCGTTCGCGGGCGACCGCCGTGCGGTCCTCGGCGAGGCCCGGGAGCCCGGGCAGCAGGCGTGCCGCGACGGCCTGGTCGAGGAGCGGAGTACCCATGTCGGCGCCCGCCTTGAGGTAGCCGAGCTGCTCGATGTCGCCTGCGGCCGCCCGGACCCAGCCGACGCGCAGCCCCGCCCACAGCGACTTCGAGAGCGAGCCGACGGTGAACACCCGGGAGCCGGCGCTGGAGGCCGCGGCGGCGGCGACCGGCGGCGGGATCGCTCCCCGGTGGCCGAGGTCCGTGGAGTAGGCGAGGTCCTCGACGACGGGCACGCCGTGCTCGGCGGCGGTCTGTGCGAGGTCCCGGCGTCGGACCGCCGACATCAGCGTCCCGGTCGGGTTGTGGAACGTCGGCATCACGAACAGCGCCGCCACCCGCTCGGCTGCGAGCACCTGCCGGAGCCGGTCGACGCGGATCCCGTCGTCGTCCATCGGTACGCCGACCAGCCGGGCGCCGAGCGCGCTGAAGGTGTCGAAGCAGCCCGGCCAGCTCGGCGACTCGACCGCGACCGTGGAGCCGCGCTCGACCAGGAGCTGCGAGACGAGGGCGACGGCCTGGTGGGTGCCGGTCGTCACCAGGATCTCGGCGGGCGTCGTGGGGAGGCCGGACGAGGTGTAGTGGTCGGCGACGGCGACCTGCAGCGACGGCAGTCCACGGGGCGCGTAGCCGACCTCGTCGAGCAGGGCGGGAAGGTCCTCCTCGACCACCTCCGCGAGCGCGGAGGCGATCCGCGGGTCGCCGGGCTCCAGGGCGTACCTCATCGAGATCAGCCCCTCGGGCGCGCCGTCGAAGCGGCGCACGGCGGCCGCCGACAGTCCTCGTCGCAGCCGTCGGGTGACGGCGGCGGGCTCGCGCGAGGCAGGAGCGGCGACTCGGGTGCCGCTCCCCTGCCGGCTCTCCACGAGGCCGCGGCCGCGCAGCTCGTCGTACGCCGCCACCACGGTCGCCCGGCTCACGTGCAGGGCGCGGGCCAGGTCACGCTCGGAGGGCAGCCGGTCCCCCGCGACGAGCGCACCGGACGTCACCGCGGCGGACAGGGCGGCGGCGAGCTGCCGGTAGAGGGCACCGGCGCCGGACAGGCCGTCGCCGAGCACGCGCGCCAGCTCGTCGGCGTGTCGAGAACGATCCACTTGCGCCTCCAATGGCCCGGGTCGGGCGGTGCGGTCGGCGCCCACGCTAGGGGAACCCGGAGCACCCACCCGAACGGAGCAGCCGTGAGTCCCGCCCTCGAACCCGCCCAGCTGGTCGCCTTCGCCGCCGCGTCGGTCGTCCTGGTCGGCATGCCCGGCCCGAACACCATCTACATCACGACCCGCAGCCTCGCCCACGGGACGCGGGCCGGCGTCGTGTCCGTCCTCGGCGTCGAGACCGGCACGGCCGTGTACGCCGCCGCCACGGCGCTCGGCCTGTCCGCGCTGATCGCCGCCAGCCCGACCGCGTTCACGCTGATCCGCTACCTCGGCGCCGCCTACCTCGTGCATCTCGCGGTCCGCGAGCTGTCCCGGCGCCGCACCGCCGGCGACGGTCCCGGCCGGGCCGGCCCGGCCGACCTGGGTCGCGTCTATCGTGACGGTCTGCTGATGAACCTGCTCAACCCGAAGGTGGCGCTGTTCTTCCTGGCCTTCCTGCCGCAGTTCCTGAGCCGGGGTGCGACCGGTGCCGGCGCCCGGGCCGAGGTGCTCGTCCTGGGGCTGGTGACCGTGCTGGTCGCCCTGGCCGTCGACCTCACCTATGCCGTCGCCGCCGGTGCCCTGGGACGACGGTTCCGGCAGCGGTGCACCCAGCGGCACCCCGTGCTGCGGCGGCTGCCGGTCGCCGGGGTCTACCTGGCGATCGCGGCAGCCGCCGTCACGCACGGCGGCACGGCGTGAGGGTCGGCTCAGTCCTCCGGGTCGTACCCGAGGTTCGGCGAGAGCCAGCGCTCGGCCTCCTGGACCGTCCAGCCCTTGCGCTCGGCGTAGTCGGCGACCTGGTCGCGGCCCAGCCGCCCGACGACGAAGTACTGCGCCTCCGGGTGGCTGTAGTAGATGCCGGACACGGACGCGCCGGGCCACATCGCCATCGACTCGGTGAGCTCGATGCCGGTGCTGGCCTGGACGTCGAGGAGCTCCCAGATGGTGCGCTTCTCGGTGTGGTCCGGGCACGCCGGGTAGCCGGGGGCGGGCCGGATGCCGGTGTACTTCTCGGCGATCAGGTCCTCGTTGCTCAGCTGCTCCTCCGGCACGTGCGCCCAGAACTCGGTGCGCACCCGCTGGTGCAGCCGCTCCGCGAACGCCTCGGCGAGCCGGTCGGCCAGCGCCTCGAGCAGGATGGCGGAGTAGTCGTCGAGGTCCTGCTTGAACGCCATGATCCGCTCGGTGGTGCCGATGCCGGCCGTGACCGCGAACGCGCCGACCCAGTCGCCGCCGCCGGTGAGGTCGCTCCCGATCGGGGCGACGTAGTCGGCGAGCGAGCGGTTCGGCACGCCCTCGCGGTGCTGGCCCTGCTGGCGCAGCTGGTGCAGTGTCGCGCGGACGGTGGTCCGTGAGTCGTCCTCGTAGACGACGACGTCCTCGCCGGTGCTCGCGGCGGGGAACAGCCCGTAGACGCCGTTGGCCGTGAGCCACTTCTCCGCGACCAGCCTGTCGAGCATGACCTGCGCGTCGTCGTACAGCTTGCGCGCGGCCTCGCCGTGGGTGGGACTGTTGAGGATGTCGGGGAACTTGCCCTTCATCTCCCAGGCGTTGAAGAACGGCTGCCAGTCGATGAAGTCGCGCAGCTCGGTGAGGTCGTAGTCGGCGAGCACGTGCACGCCCGGGGTCCTCGGCTGCGGCGGGGCGTAGCCGTCCCACGAGATCGGCGACTTGTTGTCCTGGGCGTCGCCGAAGGACAGCTGCGGGCGCTCGGACTTCTGCGAGTGCCGGGCACGCAACGAGTCGTAGTCGGCCTGGGTCGCCTCGAGCAGCGCGGGACGCTGCTTGTCGTCGAGCAGGGCGGCGGCGGTCGGGACGGACCGGGAGGCGTCCTTGACCCACACCACGGGACCGTCGTACTTCTTGTCGATCTTCACCGCCGTGTGGGCGCGCGAGGTGGTCGCGCCGCCGATCAGCAGCGGGATCTCGAGCCCGAGACGCTGCATCTCGGTGGCGAAGCCGACCATCTCGTCGAGGCTCGGCGTGATCAGCCCGGACAGCCCGATGATGTCGGCGCCGACCTCCTTGGCCGTGTCGAGGATCTTCTGCGCCGGCACCATCACGCCGAGGTCGATGACCTCGTAGTTGTTGCAGGACAGCACGACGCCGACGATGTTCTTGCCGATGTCGTGGACGTCGCCCTTGACGGTGGCGAGCACGATCGTGCCGTTGGTGTCCTTCTGGCTGGCCAGCTCGGGGTTGGTGGCCTTCTCCTCCTCGATGAAGGGGATCAGGTACGCCACGGCCTTCTTCATCACGCGGGCCGACTTCACGACCTGCGGGAGGAACATCTTGCCCGCGCCGAACAGGTCGCCGACGACGTTCATGCCGTCCATCAGCGGGCCCTCGATCACCTCGATCGGGCGACCGCCGCGCGCGGCGATCTCCTGGCGCAGCTCCTCGGTGTCACCCTCGACGAAGCCGTCGATGCCCTTGACCAGGGCGTGGGTGATCCGCTCGCCGACGGGCAGCGAGCGCCACTCCTCGGCGGCGGCCTCGACCTTCTCGCCGGTGCCGCGGTGGGCCTCGGCGAGCTCGAGCAGCCGCTCGGTCGCGGCCAGGGAGTCGTCGGTGCGGTTGAGGACGACGTCCTCGATCGCGTCGCGCAGCTCCGGGTCGATCTCGCTGTAGGGCACCAGGGCACCCGCGTTCACGATGCCCATGTCCAGCCCCGCCTCGATGGCGTGGAACAGGAACACGGCATGGATCGCCTCGCGCACCGGGTTGTTGCCCCGGAAGCTGAAGGAGACGTTCGAGATGCCACCGGACACCTTGGCGCCGGGCAGGTTCTGCTTGATCCACCGGGTCGCCTCGATGAAGTCGACGCCGTAGGTCGCGTGCTCCTCGATGCCCGTGGCCACCGCGAACACGTTGGGGTCGAAGATGATGTCCTCGGCCGGGAAGCCGACGCGGTCCACCAGGATCCGGTAGGCGCGCTCACAGATCGCCTTGCGCCGCTCGAGGTTGTCGGCCTGGCCGTCCTCGTCGAAGGCCATCACGACTGCGGCAGCGCCGTACTTCTTGCACAGGTTGGCCTGCTCGACGAACTTCTCCTCGCCCTCCTTCATGGAGATCGAGTTGACGATCGGCTTGCCCTGGACGCAGCGCAGGCCGGCCTCGATGACCTCCCACTTGGAGGAGTCGATCATCAGCGGCACCCGGCTGATGTCGGGCTCGCTGGCGATCAGCTTGATGAAGCGGTCCATCGCGGCGACGCCGTCGATCATGCCCTCGTCCATGTTGACGTCGATCACCTGCGCACCGGCCTCGACCTGCTGGGCGGCGACCGACAGCGCCGTGTCGTAGTCGCCGTCCTTGATCAGGTTGCGGAAGCGTGCGGAGCCGGTGATGTTGGTGCGCTCGCCGACGTTGACGAAGAGACTGTCCTCGGTGATCGTGAACGGCTCGAGACCGGACAGGCGCATCGCGGGCTCGTGGACGACCGGCTGGCGGACCGCGCGGCCCTCCATCCGGCGAGCGATCTCGGCGATGTGGTCGGGCGTGGTGCCGCAGCAGCCGCCGACGATGTTGAGGAAGCCGGCCTCGGCGAACTCGACCAGGACGGCCGCGGTGTCGCCCGGCGCCTCGTCGTACTCGCCGAAGGCGTTGGGCAGCCCGGCGTTGGGGTACGCCGACACGAAGGAGTCGGCGAGCCGAGACAGCTCGGCGACGTAGGGGCGCATCTCCTTGGCGCCGAGAGCGCAGTTGAGGCCGACGGCCAGCGGCTTGGCGTGGCGCACGGAGTCCCAAAAGGCCTCGGTCACCTGGCCGGACAGGGTGCGGCCGGAGGCGTCGGTGATGGTGCCCGAGATGACGACCGGCCAGCGCCGGCCGGTCTCCTCGAAGAGGGTCTCGACGGCGAAGATCGCGGCCTTCGCGTTGAGGGAGTCGAAGATGGTCTCGATGAACAGCAGGTCCGAGCCGCCGTCGACCAGTCCGCGGGCGGCTTCGAGGTAGGCGTCGACGAGCTGCTCGTAGGACACGTTGCGCGCGCCCGGGTCGTTGACGTCGGGGCTGATGGAGGCGGTGCGGGTCGTGGGCCCGAGCGCGCCGGCGACGTACCGCGGGCGCCCGGTGGCGGCGGCGACCTCGTCGGCGACCCGCCGGGCCAGGCGCGCGGACTCGAGGTTGAGCTCGTAGGCCAGCGACTCCATGCCGTAGTCGGACAGCGAGACGGAGTTCGAGTTGAACGTGTTGGTCTCGACGATGTCGGCGCCGGCGTCGAGGTACTCGCGGTGGATGCCGCCGATGATGTCCGGCTGTGTGATCGAGAGCAGGTCGTTGTTGCCGACCAGGTCGCTCGGCCACTCCTCGCGGCTGGCGAAGCGCTCACCGCGGTAGCCCGCCTCGTCGGGACGGTCGCGCTGGATCGCCGTCCCCATCGCACCGTCGAGGATGACGATGCGCTCGCGGAGCAGCTGCGTGAGCTCGTCGGTCGCGTCGGGCCGCCACTGGGGGGTCGTGGCGTCGTGACCCGCGGTCTCGGACATGTCCCATCCTTCCTGTCGGAAGGCGTCCTTGGTTCATCGGCCGAGCGTGGCGGCCCGTCCAGGGGTGACGGGCCGTTGCAACGCCTCTCGGCTTGTGCCGATCCTACTCGGAACCGCGGCTAGGCTCAGGAGAGTGATGGAGATCGAGACGGTCCCCGAGCTGGTCCGGCCCGTGGTGATCGCTGCGTTCGAGGGATGGAACGACGCCGCCGAGTCCGCGACCGCGGTCGTGGACCACCTGATGAAGGCGTGGGACGCCCGGGTCGTGGCCGCCATCGACCCCGAGGAGTACTACGACTTCCAGGTCAACCGGCCCACCGTCGGCATCGACGAGAACGGCTTCCGCAAGCTGACCTGGCCCAGCACCCACATCGCCGTGGCCTCTCCCCCGGACCTCGACCGCGACGTCATCCTGATCCGCGGCATCGAGCCCAACATGCGCTGGCGGCAGTTCACCGCGGAGATCCTGGCCGCCATCGACGACCTCGGCGGCGAGCTCTTCGTGACCCTGGGAGCGCTGCTCTCCGACAGCCCCCACACCCGCCCGATCCCCGTCTCGGGCTCCACCACCGAGGCGGACCTGATGGACCGGCTGGTGCTGGAGCAGTCGACCTACGAGGGGCCCACCGGGATCGTCGGCGTGCTCCAGGACGCCTGCGCCCGGGTGGACATCCCGGCCGTGTCGTACTGGGCCGCCGTCCCTCACTACGTCGCCCAGCCGCCGTGCCCCAAGGCGACGCTCGCGCTGCTCACCCGGCTCGAGGACCTGCTCGAGATCCCCATGCCGCTGGGCGACCTGCCCGACGAGGCCCGGGCGTGGGAGCGCGGGGTCGACGAGCTGGCCGAGGAGGACGAGGACATCGCCGACTACGTCCGCTCGCTCGAGGAGTCGCGGGACACCGCGGACCTGCCCGAGGCGTCGGGTGAGGCGATCGCGCGGGAGTTCGAGCGGTATCTCAAGCGGCGGGGCGAGGAGTCCTAGGCGGCTCGCGGGTCCGGCGTGTCGTTGCGGTTTGGTCCCAAACCGCGACAATTCGGGCCGCTGAGCTGCGGTCTCTGCCCGAACCGTGACTGGTCTGACCAGTGACGGACGCCGCCCCGGCCGAGGTACGACGACCGCTACAGCGCGAGCCCGAGCGCCGCGTCCAGCACCGGCAGGAGCACCACGGCGGCCTCGGCGTCACTGGTGTCGGCGAGCCCGTCCGTGCCGAGCGTGGCGGCGACCCAGGCGTCGACCGCGGCAGTCGCCCGCGGGGCGTCGAGGTCGTCGGCGAGGGCGGCGAGGATCTCCTCGACCACCGGGGCCGCGGGAGCGCCGGCACCGAGGGCGAGGGCGCGACGCCAGGCGGCGACGTCGTCGACGGCCCGCCACAGGTGGGCGTCGGTCCACTCCCAGTCGGTGCGGTAGTGGTGGCGCAGCAGCGCGAGCCGGATCGCCATCGGGTCGATGTCGCTGTTGCGCAGCGCGGAGACGAACACCAGGTTGCCCAGCGACTTCGACATCTTCTCGCCGTCGTAGGCGACCATGCCGGCGTGCGTGTAGAGCTTGGCGAAGGGCTCGCCGGTCGCGACCTGGACGTGGCCGGCGCACATCTCGTGGTGCGGGAAGACCAGGTCGCTGCCGCCGGCCTGGACCTCGAAGGCGCCGCCCAGGTGCTTCAGCGCGATCGCGGCGCACTCGATGTGCCAGCCCGGACGGCCGGGACCCCACGGGCTGTCCCAGGAGGGCTCGCCCTCACGCTCGCCGCGCCACACGACGCAGTCCAGCGGGTCCTTCTTGCCGTCGCGGTCAGGGTCGCCGCCGCGCTCGGCGAAGAACCGAAGCATGGTCTCGCGGTCGTAGTTCGACTCCTCGCCGAACGCCGGGTCGGCGGCGACGGAGAAGTAGAGGTCCTGGTCGACCCGGTAGATGGAGCCGGCGGCCTCGAGCCGCTCGATCAGCTCGATGACCAGCGGGATGGACTCGACCGCGCCGACGTACTCGACCGGCGGCAGGACGCGCAGCGCCTCCATGTCCTTGCGGAACAGCTCGGTCTCGCGCTCGGCGAGCTCGACCCAGTCGACCCCGACCTTGTCGGCGCGCTCGAGCAGCGGGTCGTCGACGTCGGTGACGTTCTGGACGTAGCGGACGTCGTGGCCGGCCGTGCGCCACGCCCGGTTGAGCAGGTCGAAGGCGACGTAGGTGTTGGCGTGGCCGATGTGCGTGGCGTCGTAGGGCGTGATGCCGCAGACGTAGAGGCGCGCGGCGCCGTCAGGACGACTCTCGACCTTGCCGCCGGAGGCGGTGTCGTGGAGGACGACCTGGGGGCCGGTGACCGGGAGCTCCGGGAGACCCGGGGCGTTCCATGCGCGCATGACTTGATGTTAGGGGTTGGCTCCAGCCGCTCGACTAGAAGGGCGGCCACGGGATCGCCGGCCAGTCCCCGGAGGGCCCGGGGAGCACACCACTGGCCAGCAGCCGTTCGGTACGACGCTCCAGCGCGCGGATCTCGTGCTCGGCGAGATGGGTGGCCAGGCGTTCGCCCAGCTCGCCGCGGACGGCGGCCAGGACAGCGGTGACGACCTCGGTCTCCTCGGTGGTGAGCGGCAGCCCGGCCCAGCCCCACAGGACGGTGCGCAGCTTGGCCTCGTGGTGGAAGGTGACGCCGTGGTCGACGCCGTACCGGTGGCCGCCGGGCACCGCGAGCACGTGCCCGCCCTTGCGGTCGGCGTTGTTGACCAGCACGTCGTAGACGGCGAGCCGGCGCAGTGCGAGGGAGTCCTCGTGGACCAGGGTCACCGGACGGTCCCGGTCGTCGAGGCCCTCGACGACCTCGAGCCAGCCGTCGGGGGCGGCGCCGGAGTGGACCAGGGTGACGGCGTCGTCGTCGGGGTCGACCTCCTGCCACTCCTGGAGCATGCCGGGGCCGTGCGGGCCCTCACCCCACCAGGTGCGCGGGGCCAGGTCCCAGCCGGTCGCCTCGGAGACGGCGTACGCCGCGACCTCACGGTCGGCGAGGGTGCCGTCCGGGAAGTCCCACAGCGGCCGCTCCCCCGCGACCGGCTTGTAGACGACCTCGCGACCGTCGAGCTCGGCGAGGAAGGTGGCGTTGGAGGCCGGCATGATCCGGCCGCGGATCTCCAGGCTCACCGGAAGGGTCACTGCTCGGTCGGCTCGCGCCGCTTGAAGCCGTTGGCGCGCACGCACAGGTGGCCGTCGGGGTCGATCGGCTGGCCGCAGAACGGACACGTCGGGCGGCCGGCGCCCACCACGTTCTCGGCGCGGCGCACGAACGCCCGGGCCTGGCCCGGCTCGAGGCGGACCAGGAGCAGCTCGGCGGGGTCCTCGCCGTCGCTGAGCTCGACCGGCTCCTCGCCGACCGGGAACACCTCGACCACGACCCGCTCGTCCTCGGGATCCCACGACAGGGTCATCGTGCCGGCGCGGAACTCCTCCTCGATGGGCAGCTCCAGCGGCTGGTCGTCGGCCAGCCCGAACGGAGCCATCGCGGGCACGACGCCCTGGGCCCGGCCGTCGGCGATCACCTCGTCGAGGAGCTCGTCGATCCGCTCCGCGAGCGCGATGACCTGCTGCTTCTCCAGTGCCACGGAGACCAGTCGGGTGCCGGCCCGGGCCTGGAGGAAGAAGGTGCGGCTGCCGGGCTCGCCGACGGTGCCGGCGACGAAGCGCTCGGGCGGGTCGAATCCGTGGACGATCGGCATGCTCCGAGCCTAGTGGTCCGCCGAGGCGGGGCCGGCGCCGCCGCCGACCACGGCATCCTGGCTCCGCGAGCGACGCCGGCGGCCCGGCTTGGGCGCCAGCCAGGACAGGTCGCCGTCGTGGGTGTTGCAGGCCAGCACGTAGGGACGCTCCGGGGCGTAGCGGACGACCGACACCGAGGCCGGGTCGACGCTGATCCGCTGGAACAGGTCGAGGTGCATGCCGAGAGCGTCGGCCAGCACGGACTTGATGATGTCGCCGTGGCTGACCGCGACCCACACCGCGTCGGGACCGTGCTCGTGGCTGACGGCGGCGTCGAGGCGTCGTACGGCGGCCACGGCCCGGTGCTGCATCGCCACCATGGACTCCCCGCCGGGGAACACGGCCGCGGAGGGCTGGCGCTGCACGGTCTTCCACAGCGGCTCGCGCATCAGCTCCTTGATCGGGCGGCCCTGCCACTCGCCGTAGTCGCACTCGGCCAGCGCCTTCTCGGTGACCGCCCGCGTGGCGGCGTGCCCACCGTCGCGCTGCGCGTCGACGATCGCCTTCGCCGTCTGCCTGCACCGCTCCTGGGGGCTGGTCACCAGAGCGGCCAGCGGCACCGTCCCGATCCGGGCGCCCGCACGGGCCGCCTGCTCGGTGCCGAGCTCGTCGAGCCGGACGCCCGGCGTACGCCCGGCGAGCATGCCCGACGCGTTCGCGGTGGTGCGGCCGTGCCGCACCAGCAGGAGTGTCGCCATGGCGGCGACTGTAGCCACTAGCGTGGGAGGGTGATCGTCGACAGCGCCGTCTATCGGCACGGCGTCCGCCTCCCGGTGGACTGCCACCTCCACGACTACGCCGCGCTGCGGGCCGCCGCCAGCGCGGAGCACGACTTCGTCTGGGTCGGGCTCTACGAGCCGAGCCACATCGAGCTCGACGAGATCGCGAAGGCCTTCGACCTCCACCCGCTCGCCGTCGAGGACGCCGTGGTCGCCCACCAGCGGCCCAAGCTCGAGCGGTACGAGAACAACCTCTTCCTCGTCCTGAAGACGCTCTGGTACGTCGACGAGGACGACGCCGTGGAGACCGGCGAGATCAACGTGTTCATCGGCACCGACTTCGTGATCACGGTCCGCCACGGCCGGGGGTCGGCGCTCAGCGACGCCCGGCACGACCTCGAGAGGAAGCAGGCCGTCCTCGACCACGGCCCGTCCGCGGTCATCTACGCCGTGTGCGACGCCGTGGTCGACGGCTACACCTCCGTGGTCGCCGAGCTGCAGGTCGACGTCGACGAGGTCGAGGCCTCGGTCTTCTCCGACCGGCGCACCCAGGACGGCGACCGGATCTACGTCCTCAAGCGCGAGCTGTCCGAGGTACGCCGGGCGGTGCTCCCCCTGCGTGAGCCGATGCGCCGCTTCGCCACGGGCACCGTCGACCTCGTCGAGGCCGAGGCCGCCCCGTTCTTCCGCGACGTCAGCGACCACCTCGCCCAGGCCGCGGAGGAGATCGACAGCCTCGACTCGCTGCTCTCCTCGGCCTTCGACGCGCACGTGTCCCGGATCGCGATGCAGCAGAACGACGACATGCGCAAGATCTCCGCGGGCGCTGCGCTGGTCGTCGTGCCGACGCTGATCGCGGGCGTCTACGGCATGAACTTCACGCACATGCCCGAGCTCGACTGGACCTTCGGCTACCCGTTCGCGCTGCTGCTGATGGCCTCGACCGTGGCCGGGCTGTGGATCTTCTTCAAGCGGTCCGGCTGGTTCTGACCCGGCGCCTCACGCGGTCAGCACGCCCGTCCCCAGCAGCACGAGCACGGCGGTGCCGAGCACGACCCGGTAGACCACGAACGGGGTGTAGGACTTGGTGCTGACCCAGCGCAGCAGCCACGCGATCGCGGCGTACCCGACGACGAAGGAGACCACGGTCGCCACGATGGTCGGGCCCCAGCCGTAGTCGGCCTCGCCGGCGTGGGCGACGCCGACGTTGCCGATCTCCTTGAGCTCGAAGATCCCGGCGCCGACCACGGCGGGGATGGCGAGCAGGAAGGCGAACCGGGTGGCCGCCTCGCGCTCGTAGCCGAGGAAGCGGCCCATCGACAGGGTCGCCCCGGAGCGGGACACGCCGGGGATCAGCGCCATCGCCTGGGCGCCGCCCATGAGCACGGCGTCGCGCAGGCGCATCTGCTTGATCGCCTTCTCGTTCTTGCCGATCCGGTCGGCGAGGCCGAGCACCAGGCCGAGCACGATCAGGGTGCAGCCGATGATCCACAGGTTGCGGAAGTCGCGCTCGATGACGTCCTTGAGCAGCACGCCCAGGACCACGATCGGCAACGAGCCGACGATGATGTACCAGCCCATCCGGGCGTCGAGGGCACCGCGGTACTCCGGCTTGAACAGCGACAGCAGCCAGGCGGTCGCGATGCGCCAGATGTCCTTGCGGAAGTAGACCAGCACGGCCAGCTCGGTGCCGATCTGGATCACCGCGGTGAAGGCCGCTCCGGGGTCGCCCCAGCCGAACAGCTCGGGGAAGATCCGCAGGTGCGCGCTGCTCGAGATCGGGAGGAACTCGGTGAGTCCCTGGAGCACGCCGAGGAACACTGCCTGCAGGAAGTCCGCCACGACGCGCCATCCTAGGGAGTGGCTGGTCACGTCCGTCATCGGCGTGCCCGGCGCGCCGCGCTCGGCCGGGCGGATACCTTGTGCCCCATGCAGCAGCGGTACGTCGGCGCCAGCGGCCTCCAGGTGTCGCGCCTCGCCCTCGGCACGATGACGTGGGGCAAGGACACCGACGAGCACGAGGCCCGCGACCAGCTGGCCGCGTTCGTCGAGGCCGGCGGTACGACGATCGACACCGCCGCGGGCTACACCGACGGCCGCTCGGAGGCCCTGCTCGGGTCGCTGATCGGAGACGTGGTCCGGCGCGACGAGGTGGTGCTGGCGACGAAGGCCGGCATCTGGCGCCGGGGCAAGGAGCGGGTCACCGACACCTCCCGCGGGGCCCTGCTGCGCGGGCTCGACACCTCGCTGAAGCGGCTCGGCACCGACCACGTCGACCTGTGGCAGGTCCACATCTGGAGCGACGACGTGCCGCTCGAGGAGACCCTGGGTGCGCTCGACCACGCGGTGAGCAGCGGCCGGGCGACGTACGTCGGCATCTCCAACTTCAACGGCTGGCAGACGGCCCGGGCGGTGACCCTGCAGGAGTCCGCCGCGGGCCGGGCCCGGATCGCCTCGACGCAGATGGAGTACTCCCTGGTCAACCGGCGGATCGAGCGGGAGGTGCTGCCCGCGGTCGAGGCGCTCGGCCTGGGCCTGTTCCCGTGGTCGCCGCTGGGGCGCGGGGTGCTGACCGGCAAGTACCGCACCGGCACGCCCGCGGACTCCCGCGCCGCGTCGCCCGTGTTCGCCGGCTTCGTCGACGCCTACCTCGACGACCACAGCCGCGGCATCGTCGAGGCGGTCGCCCGCGCCGCCGACGGTCTCGGCTGGACCCCGCTCGAGGTCGCCCTGGTCTGGGTGCGCGACTCGCCCGGCGTCACGGCGCCGGTGGTCGGCGCCCGCACGGCCGCCCAGCTCGCCGGCGCGCTCGGCTCGGAGGAGAAGGTGCTGCCTCCCGAGATCCGAGCCGCCCTCGACGACGTCTCCGGAGGTGCGGTGTGAACGTCTCCATGATCCGTCCCGGCGTGATGCGTGGCCTGGGCCGCGGCGTCGAGTGGGAGTTCGAGCGGATCACCTTCGACCGGGCCTTCTCCCGCAACATGGTCGCCAAGCTGCTCGTCGAGCGCGCCGAGCACGGTGGCTGGGAGCTGGACCGCGTGCAGATCGGCCCGGACGGCAGGCGCCGCGTCGTGCTGCGGCGCAAGATCATCCGGGCCGTCCGCACGGCCTGAGCCTGCTCGGCCCCCGGGGTCAGCGGATCTGCTGCAGGAACCCCGCGACGTGGGTGCGCAGGTCGGCGGAGAGCCGCGACAGCTCCAGCGACGCACCGGTCATCTCGGTGGCACCGGTGCTCGTGGCGATGGTCGCCTCCTCGATCGCGGTCACGTCCTCGTTGACCCCGGACACGGCGCCGGCGGCCTCGGACGTGGTCCGGCTCAGCTCGGCCGCGGCGTGCCGCTGCTCCCCGACCGCACCAGCGATGGTGGCGACGTTGTCGCCCATCCCCCGGACGGCGGCGCCGATCGTCTCGATCGCCGTGACCGCCGCGCCGGCGGCCGCCTGGATCGCGTGCACCTGCTGCTCGATCAGGCTGGTCGCGTCCGCGGTCTCGGAGGCGAGCGTCTTGACCTCGGACGCGACGACCGCGAAGCCCTTGCCGTACTCGCCGGCCCGGGCTGCCTCGATGGTCGCGTTCAGCGCGAGCAGGCGGGTCTGGCTGGCGACCTGGCTGATCACGCCGACCACGTCGCCGATCTCCTGCGAGGCGGTCGAGAGGCTCTGCACGGTCGTCATGACCTGCTCGGTCTCCTCGACCGCGCGGACGCCGGCGACGTTGGACTGACTGGCCTGCTCCTCGATCGCACGCACGGTGCTCACGAGCTGCTCGACCGCTGCGGCGGCCACGGTGACGGCGTCGGCCGCGGTGTGGGAGTTCTCCGAGACCTGCGCCGCACGGGTCGCCGTGCCCTCGGCGTTGGCGGCCAGGGTGCGCGAGGACGCCTCCATCTGGGCGGCTGCCGCGGCGACCTGGTCGGAGAGCCCGAGCACCGCCGCCTCGAAACCGTCGGCGAGCTCGAGCCGCTGCCGCTCCTGGGCGGCGAGCTGCTCGTTGGCCTCGGCCATCGCGCCGATCGCGGTGTTGATCGTGACGGCACCGGCCTTGAAGGAGCCGAGCATGCCGCGGACCAGGAAACGCCGGTAGAACCTGCCCTCCGCGGCGAACTCCAGCGATGCCGACGACTCGCGGACGTAGGCGTCGGTGCGGTCGAGCAGGTCGTTGACGGCCGACCGGGCCGCCACCAGCTCGGCGTCGTCGCCGAGTACGGGGACGCGTGGTTCGAGGTCGCCGGCGGCCGCGGAGCGGCAGACCGCGGTCACGGCGCTCAGCGCGGCGCGGCAGCGGTCCAGCTCGGCGCGGAGCCCGTCCACCTCGGCGCTCCCCGCGGTCTCCGGGGCGAGGACGGCGGTCATGCGGCCACTCCCGTCACGGTCGCGTTGTTGAGGGACCAGACGTACTCGTCGTACGACGCGCCGGCCTCGACGAGCTCCTGCTCGAGGAGACGGCACCCGGCCTCGACCGCCTCGCGGGCGTTGGCGTGGCGGCGCTCCTCGGAGACCAGGCGCTGGTAGAGCGCGGTCACGGCGGCGAGCGCGGTCGCGTCCGCGGTACGCCGGTTCGAGTGGTATCCCACGATCGACCCGGAGGCGTCGAAGGTCGGCGTGACGTGGGCCAGGACCCAGTAGTGGCTGCCGTCCGCGCTCAGGTTCATGACGTAGGCGAAGATCTCCTGCCCGGCCGCGATCCGGTCCCACAGCAGCCAGAAGACGCTGCGCGGCATGTCCGGGTGCCGGATCACGTTGTGCGGCTTGCCGATCAGCTCGGCCTCGGGATATCCGCTGATCTCGACGAACAGGTCGTTGACGTAAGTCAGCCGGCCCTGCCGGTCGGTCTTGGACACGATGATCTGGTCCGGGTGGAAGGTCTTCTCCACGCCGGTCGGCGCGATCGCGGTACGAACCACGGTGCCACTCCCCTCTCCCGTCCGGTGGCGGACGGCTCACCGAGGGGATCGGCGCGCGGCGCTGCGAGCTGAGCGCTCGGAGGGATCCTCAGGCGTGGTCGAGGAAGCGGTCCATCACCCGGGCGCCGAACTCCAGGGCGTCGACCGGGACCCGCTCGTCGACACCGTGGAAGAGGGCGGTGAAGTCGAGGTCGTCGGGCAGCCGCAGCGGGGCGAACCCGAAGGAGCGCATTCCCAGCTTGGTGAAGTGCTTCGCGTCGGTGCCGCCGCTCATCAGGTACGGCGCCACCAGGGCCTCGGGGTCCTCGGCCAGCAGGCTGCGGGTCATGGCGTCGACCAGCGCGCCGTCGTACGGCGTCTCCCAGGGCGCCTGTCGCGACACGAAGTCGATGTCGACGCCCTCCCCGGTCAGCTCGGCGAGGGTCGCGAAGAACTCGTCCTCGAAGCCCGGCAGGAAGCGGCCGTCGACGTGGGCGGTGGCGTCGGTGGGGATGACGTTGACCTTGTAGCCGGCCTCGAGCATGGTCGGGTTGGTCGAGTTGCGCAGCACCGCCCCCAGCATCCGGGCGGCACCGCCGAACTCCTCGACCAGGGCGGGGGCGTTGTCCGGTGTGGCCTCGAGACCGGCGAGCTCGCCGACGGCCGCGAGCAGGATCTGCATGGTGGGCGTGAGCCGCACGGGCCAGTCGTACGCGCCGATCCGGGCCACCGCGGAGGCCAGACGGGTCACGGCGTTGTCGTCGTTCATCATCGAGCCGTGCCCCGCGCGGCCGCGGGCGCTGAGGCGCATCCAGGCCATGCCCTTCTCGGCCGCCTCGATCAGGTACAGCCGCCGGCCGCGGACGGTCGTGCTGAAGCCGCCGACCTCGCCGACCGCCTCGGTGCAGCCGTCGAACCACTCGGCGTGGTTCTCGACGAGGAGCTGGGCACCGTCGTGGCCGCCCGCCTCCTCGTCGGCGGTGAAGCAGAGCACGACCTCGCGCTCCGGCACCCGGCCCGCCCGCTGCCGGGCACGGACGACCGAGAGCAGCATCGCGTCGAAGTCCTTCATGTCGACCGCGCCCCGGCCCCAGACGTAGCCGTCCTGCACCTCGCCGCTGAACGGGTGCACCGTCCAGTCCTCCGCGGCGGCGGGTACGACGTCCAGGTGGCCGTGCAGCAGCAGGGCCCCGCGCTCGGCCGTGGCGGCCGACCCCGAACGTCCCCAGCGGGCCAGGACGTTGGCGCGTCCCGGCCTGGTCTCGATCACCTCCGCGGCGATGCCGACCTCGTCGAGGAGGGCCGCGACGTGCTCGGCCGCCTTGCGCTCCCCCGTGCTCTCGCCGCCGCCGTAGTTGGAGGTGTCGATCCGGATCAGGTCACGGCACAGGTCGACGACCTCGCCGGCCACATCGGCCACGTCGGCCACGTCGTGGTCGGGCACCGGCGCGGGGGTCGTCGATTCGGCCATGCGGTCATCGTTGCACGCCCGCGGCGACTAGCGTGCTGCCGTGGCCCCTCGCACGTGGAAGCAGTACCGCCCCGACGACACCCCCGACCCGGACGGCGCGCCGGCACGGCCGAGCAAGCCCGCGGCCTACAAGCCGCCGCAGCAGCCGAAGAAGGTGCGCACCCTCGAGGAGCGGACGGTGCGCCGGAGCGGGATCCATCCGGTCGGTCTGCTGATCGCCGTCGGCGGGGTGGTGGCGGCGCTCGGGGCGGCGGTGGTCTTCGCGGTCGCCGGCAGCGAGGACGTCCCGGGGGCCGACCAGCCGCAGACCGACAAGGGCTTCGACGCCCTCGTCGCCGCGCTCCAGGAGGAGCGCGGCTCCAGCGTCGTGCGCAACGCGATCATCTACCCGGACTACGCCGTGGTGGACGTGCCCTACAAGCTCGACAACACCGCCGACGAGCGCGAGATCAGCTTCTACTGGGACGGCGAGCTGCGTGAGTCCACCAGGGGAACCGGCGACGAGGAGGCGTTCGACCTCGCCGACATCGACAGCGCCGTCCTGGACGGGTTGTGCGCACACGTCGAGAAGCTGGTCGAGGACCCGGAGGACTGCTCCATCTACATCGCGAAGCCGCACGCCGAGGACGCGACGCCGGAGTGGCTCAGGGCCTCCACCAGCAACGAGTTCAACCAGAGCGCGTACGTCGAGTTCGCACTGGACGGGACCGTGCTCGAGGAGCACCCGCCGTCGTGACGCTCACACTCCGCCCGTCGTGACGTCGGCGACGGTGGCGCCGAGCGCGGCGACGAGCGCGTCGCCGTCGACGGTCAGCGCGACGCCGTACCCGCCCCCGCCGATCGACACGGTCCCGGTCACCCGACTGTCCGCGATCACCGGGAGCGCAGCCAGCGCACCGAGCGGCGTGATCGTGCCGCGGACGTAGCCGGTCACCTCACGGGCCGCGTCGGCCGACGGCATCGAGATCCGGTTCACGCCGAGCAGCCCGCGCAGCAGCGGCCACGAGATCTCCCGGTCGCCGGGCACCAGCACGAAGCGGTGGTCGCCCTCGGCCACCCGCACCACCATGGTCTTCACGATCTGGCGCGGCTCGATCCCCCGCGCGGCGGCGGCCTCCTCCAACGAGCCCACCGGGCCGTGCCGGGTCACCTCGAAGGCGAGGCCGAGCGCCTCCGCGGCGGCGACGGCGCGAGCCGATTGGTCGGTGACGTCGGGATCGCTCATGCGGGCGATGCTAGGAGGTGACCCGATACGCAGCGGGGGCGCCGTCCGGCACCGCCGGCCGGATCGGGGCCACCGCCTCCACCCTCCGGTACGACGACCCCGGCCCCGGCCGCGGGTCCGCCTCGCCCTTGTTGGGCCACAACGCGACGGCCCGCTCGGCCATCGCGGTGATGGTCAGCGACGGGTTCACGCCGAGGTTGGCCGCGACCGTGGAGCCGTCGATGACGTGCAGGCCGTCGTACCCGTGGACGCGGTGGTACGGGTCGACGACGCCCGTCTGCGCCGACTCCCCGATCGGACAGCCGCCGATCAGGTGACCGGTCGCGGGGATGTTGACGAGGTCGGCCCAGGTGCCGCCCGGGATGCCGTCGACCTCCTCGGCCACCTTCCGTGCGACCTCGTGGCCCTGCGGGATCCAGACCGGGTTGGCGGCTCCGGTCCCCTGTCGGGTGGTGAGGGTGCGACCCCAAGGTCGCCGGCGCAGGTAGGTCGTGAGCGAGTTGTCGAGGCTCTGCATGACGAGGAGCACGATGGTCTGCTCGGACCAGCCGCGCGGGTCGTGCAGCCGCGGCAGGTCGCGGCGCCGGTGCCACATCTCACGGAGGCCGGCGAGCGCCCGGTTCCGGCCGTCGACCGGCACGTCGGTGAGCGTGGCCATGAGCAGGCCGAGCAGGTTGCTGCCACGGCCGTAGCGGACCGGTTCGACGTGCGTGTGCTCGTCGACGTGCAGCGACGAGGTGATCGCCACGCCGCGCGAGTAGTCGACCTCCTCGCCCCGGGCCCGCACACCGAGGATCGCCTCGGAGTTGGTGCGGGTCAGCTCGCCGAGCCGAGGAGAGATGCGCGGCAGGCTGCCGCCGTCGCGGAGTCGGTGCAGCAGCCGTTGGGTGCCGAGGGACGCCGCCGCGAGCACGACCTGGTCGGCGGTGAACGTGCGCCTCCGCCGGCGCACCTTGCCGCCGGTGCGGCGGGTCACCACGTCGTATCCGCCGCCGGGGCGGGGCCGCACGTCGGTCACCGTCGTCATCGGGTGCACGACGGCGCCGGCCGCCTCGGCGAGGTGGAGGTAGTTCTTCACTGTGGTGTTCTTGGCCCCGACCCGGCATCCCGTCATGCAGGCGCCGCAGTCGGTGCAGGTGGTCCGCTCCGGCCCGGCGCCACCGAAGAACGGGTCGGCCACGCGCTGCCCCGGCCGCTCGCCGAACAGGACGCCGACCGGCGTGGGGCGGAAGGTGTCCGCGACGCCGAGGTCCTGGGCGACCGCCTTCATCACCAGGTCGGCCGGTGACCTCCGCGGGTACGGCGTGACGCCGAGCATGCGACGGGCCTGGTCGTAGTACGGCGCGAGCTCGTCGGCCCAGTCGGTGATGCCGGCCCAGTGCGGGTCGTCGAAGAAGGCCGGCGGCGGCTCGTAGAGGGTGTTCGCGTAGACGAGCGATCCTCCGCCCACGCCGGCACCGGTGAGCACCAGCACGTCCTTGAGCAGGGTCATCCGGAGCAGGCCGTAGCACCCCAGCGCCGGGTTGAAGACGTAGTCGCGCACCTTCCACGAGGTGGTGGGCAGCTCGTGGTCGGCGAACCGGCGGCCGGCCTCCAGCACGCCGACGCGGTAGCCCTTCTCCGCCAGGCGCAGCGCGGTGACGCTGCCACCGAACCCGGACCCGACGACCAGCACGTCGTAGTGGGTCATCGGACCGCTCCCTCGACGACGCGGAAGTCGGAGGCGTCGAACGCGGCCGTGCGCCGCTGGTACTCCCGCACGGTGCCCGGCCAGTTCGTCGTGATCCGTCCGCTCGGGTCGCGGTACCAGCTCGCGCACGAGCTCCACACACTCTCTCCCAGCCGGCGCTGCATCTCGTCGTCGTACGCGGCCGCCCGGTCGCGGCGCACCTCGACCGGGCCCCGGTCCCGCACGTGGGCGGCCGCCCGGGCGACGTACCCGGCCTGCGCCTCGAGCATCCCGATGATCGAGCTGCCGCCGAGGTTGGTGTTGGGGCCGTAGAGGACGAAGAAGTTGGGGAACTCGGGGACGGCCATGCCGAGGTGGGCTCGGGCGCCGCCGTCCCAGGCATCGGAGAGCCGGCGGCCCCCGCGACCCCGGACGTCGATCCCCGCGAGGAAGTCGGTGGCGGCGAACCCCGTGCCGAAGACGATGACGTCGACCTCGTGCAGGCGCCCGTCGCTGGTCCGGATGCCGTCCGGCTCGACGGAGCTGATCGCGTCGGTGACGACGGCGACGTGGGGACGGGTGAGCGCCGGGTACCAGTCGTTGGAGAAGAGCAGGCGCTTGCATCCCAACGGGTAGTCCGGCACCAGGCGCTCTCGGAGCGCGGGATCGCCGACCTGGCGGCGCAGGTGGACCTGCCATGCCCGATGCAGCACCTCCGCGAGAGGGCCGTCGGAGTCGAGGGTCCGGTTCAGCTGCTCGGACAGGTGGAAGACGCCCTGGCGGGTGAGCCGGTGCAGCCGGGGGTGGGAGCCGAAGCGGCGCTGCTGGCGTGCGGAGTAGGTGCCGTCGGGCTTGGGGACGACGTACGGCGCCGAGCGTTGGAGGACGGTGAGCGAGGCGACTCGCTCGACGATCGCCGGGACCACCTGGATCGCGCTCGCACCCGTGCCGACCACGGCGACCCGCCGGCCGGCCAGGTCGACGTCGTGGTCCCAGGTGGCGGTGTGGAACGACGGTCCGGCGAAGGTCTCGACGCCCGGGAGGGTCGGGACGGAGGGCCGGGACAGCTGGCCGACGGCCGAGACGAGCACGTCGGCGCGCAGCTCCTCGCCATCGGCGAGGCGGACCGTCCACCGTCCCTCGGCGTCGTGCCAGGTCGCAGCCGTCACCTCGGCGCCCGTGCGGACCAGGCCGGCCAGTCCGCTGCGCCGGGCGTGGGAGCGGATGTAGTCGAGGATCTCGGGCTGACGGGCGTAGCGGTGCGACCAGTCGTGCTTGCGGGCGAAGGACCACGAGTACAGCACCGACGGCACGTCGCACGCCGCGCCGGGATAGGTGTTCTCGCGCCACACCCCGCCGACACCGTCGGCCCGCTCGAGGATCGTGATGTCGGTGATCCCGGCCTCCCGCAGGTGGTGGGCCGCGGCCAGGCCACCGAAGCCGGCGCCGATGACGATCACGGAGGGAGTCGCGTCCATGCCTGCACGCTAGGAACCACGAGGTGGTCGGTGCCAGCGACCTCCGGCCACCCGATCCATAATTCCGGCCATGGTCTCCACGTCGCCCGGGCAGTTCGAGCCGGCGGCCGCCCGCGACTGGCACTTCCCGCGCCACGTCGCCGGGACGGCGCTGCTCGTCGCGGTCGGAGCGGAGTCCGGCGTGCCCACCTCCGTGCTGCTGCGAGGGTCCGGGCTCGGCGCCCGCGACGTCGCCGATCCCCAGCGCGCGGTCACCGCCGAGCAGGAGCTCCGGGTTGTCCGCAACCTGCTCGCGGCGGCGCCCGGCGTCACGGGCGGACAGGTGGGTGCGGCGTACCACGCCTCGACCTTCGGTCCGCTCGGGTTCGCTTTGCTCAGCAGCCCCACCCTCGGCGATGCGGCCAACCTCGCACTGCGGTTCATCGACCTCAGCTTCACCTTCACCATCCCCTCGGCCTCGGTCGAGGACGACGAGGTGGTCGTGCGGGTCGACGACCGAGGGGTGCCCGACGACGTACGACGCTTCCTGGTCGAGCGGGACCTGACCGCGATCTGGGCGGTGCTGCGTGAGATCTGCGGCACCGCCGCGGGTCTCGACGCCGCGTGGGACCGTTCGGGCAACGAGCTGCGCTTCGCGAGCCGGTGGCTGGAGCACCCGCTCCCGCAGGCCAACTCCCACGCCTGCGCGCTGGCCGAGGCACTGTGCCACGACCTGGTGTCGCCTCGCCGCGGACGCGACGCCTTCACCGGCCAGGTCCGGATCCTCGTCGCCCAGCACCTCGAGTCCGGTGCGCCCATGGCCGACGTCGCCGCCGCTCTCGGGCTCAGCGAGCGCTCGCTGCGCCGGCGACTGGCGGACGCGGGCACGTCCTATCGAGCGGTGCTGGACGACGTCCGATCCACCGCCGCCCAGGACCTCCTGGCTCGCGGTCTGCTGCTCGACGAGGTCGCGTTACGGCTCGGGTACGCCGAGGCGTCGAGCCTCGTCGTCGCCCACCGCCGGTGGACGGGCCGGACGCCACGCAGTCGGACGCCACGCAGTCAGCCGTCGAGCCCACGGAGGTAGGCGCCGGGTCATCCGTGCCTGGACCCACCGGGTCGCGGGTCCGCCCGCCCGGGCCAGCAGGGTCGCCGGTCGGGAGAACGCGGAGACCGTGAAGGTGAGGGGGCCGTCGTGACCCGGCTCGACGACGAACTCCTCCTCACCGCACTCCGGGTGACCGGGAAGGGTCCCGTACGCGAAGCCCGCCCGCCCGGGCGTGCACTCGCCAGCAGGTCATCGGCGGCTCCGGCCAGGTCTGGGCGGACCAGGCGCCGGGACTGGCTGACGTGGCTGAAGCCCGGCCGCGGCCCCGTCTGCCGCTGGGCCGATAGGTCAGCTCGGCGGCCGGGCTACGGCAGGATCGCGATCCGCTCGCGCGGTCGGCCGCCGGCGATGGTGAAGTCGCCGCCGACGGCCACGCCCAGCGATCCCAGGCTGTGCACCGCCATCACGCCACGGACGGAGTTCGCCCCGGGATTCCACGGGAGCAGCGCACCCACCGTCGACAAGGCGGCCAGCTTGTGCCGGACCTGATGGCTGCCGAGGCAGTCGCCGTCGACCGGGTCGGCGTGGTCGACGTCGCAGATCGCGTCGAAGTGCCCGCCGACGTGGATGTTGCCGTGGTGGAGTGCCAGGGCCGCGACGTCACCGTCGAACCTGCGCAGCCAGCTCTGGGCGCCGCCGACGCGGGCGAAGGCCGCGACGTACCCGCCGCCGGTGCCTCCCGCCGCCGCGAGCACGGACGAGCCGGTCACGGCGATCTCGAGTATCGGCTTGTCCACGGGTGGGTCGAACCACCCCTTCAGCGTGCCGCGCGTCCGGTCGACGAGGGCCAGGCGCCGCGAGCCGGCGACGCCGTTGACGTGGTGGAAGCCGCCGGCCAGGTAGACGCCCGAGGTGGTCGCGACGACGTCGAGGACCGCCCCCTTGCGGGCGAGCGGGGTCCATGGCGTGAGCCTCCCCCGACCGTTGAACGCAGCGAGCTGGCCCCGCGGTCTCCGGTCGACGGTCGAGAAGCTGCCGCCCACGTAGAGGCGCTTGCCCAGGGCGGACATCGACGTCACCGTGCCGTCGATGCGGTGCCGGAACGTCAGCACCCGGCCCTTGCCGTGCCCGGACACGCGGGCGACCTTGGGTCGGGAGTGTCCCCTCACCCGGTCGAACTCTCCGGCGAGGTAGACGGTCTGGCCCACCACGAGGAGCTCCAGCACGCGGCCGTCGGTCCGCGGGTTCCACTTCAGGAGCCGGCCGGTGCGGGCGTCGAAGGCGGCCGCGTTCCGGCGTACCTTGGTGCCGGTCGAGTCGATGGCGCGGGTGAACTCGCCGCCGACGTACACCCGCGAACCGCGGTGGGCGATCGCTCGGACCGGGCCGTTGAACCCCGGCGTCTCGCCGAGGGCGGCCCTGCCGGCCGACACCGGGACGGGGACCCATGGGTCGCCGGGGGGCGCGGCCGGACCTGGTCGGGACGCGTGCACCGGCGGCGCCGCCAGGACCAGTGCCGCGCTGAGCGCGGCCGTGCTCGCACCGAGATGCCGAAGGATTCCCATCCTGCCTCTCCCCTCCTCGAGTCGAACCGCCCACCACGGCCCGCATGGTCGGAGAGCGCACGCGTCAACAAGTGCAGGCACCCGCCGGCGTCGATGCTGCGTACGACGCACTCGACAATGGCGAGGCTTCCGGCGGTTGCTGGTGCCCCGCCCCCGGTCCACCCACCAGCATCGCCGCCCGGGTCGCCCGCCCCGACCGGCGCCGAGAAAAGTACCCAGAGTTGGGCTCGGACGGGCGGGCGCGGAACTCGTGACGCCTCTCCACCTCCGGTTGGATCTTCAACGATCGTTGTGATCCACGCCACAGTCGAGTAGACCTGTGTCCGGCGCCCGCCCGAGGGCCCTCCACTTACGCAGTCGGACGGCCCGGGCACCGCCCTCGTCCCCGAGGTCGACCGGCGCCGGAGGAGCTACTCGTCCACCAGCATTCCGAGCGGGCCGAGGTCGATGTTCAGGTCGCTGGCGGTGAGGCCGTAGCGGTCCTTCAGGTCCTCCATGGCCTGTTCGAGGCGCATCAGCCCCGTGCCGAGTCCTTCGATCTCGGCGTCCGTCAGGTCTCCCTCGTCGAGCCGGCGGAGGGCTTGTTTCTCCATGAGCTGCCGGATGAGCTCGACGACGGTGAGCACGAGCTTCAGCAGGTCGCGTTCGATGGCCTCGGCGTCCGTCTCCATCCGCTGGGGCACGACAGCGCGGTGCCGACCGACGCCGGCCTCACCCGTGGGCCGCGTCGTCATCGGGTCGCGGCCCTGCGGCGTTCGGCCATCTCGGCCCGAATGGACGTCACCAGCAGCTGCAGGCGGATCTCGACCAGGTCGACTCCCGCGAGGGAGACGACCACGTCTCCCGCCACGACGACGCCGGTGCCGAGCAGCCGATCGAGCAGGTCGACCAGCGCCACCGGTGCAAGATCCCGCTTCGCGGGCGCGGCGCTGGTCATCGCGGCTCCAGCATGGCGAAGGAGTACGGCGGCCACGGACCGCGGCTGTCGACCACGACCCGGTCGTCGCCGGTGCACAGCCGGGCGACGAGCGCGGCGAACGCCTCCTGCTCCTCGTCGGGCACCAGGTACGCCGCGTTGAGCACCATCGTCCCGCGGTGCCCGGACAGACGCGGATCCTGGGCCGGGAGGATCCGGCTCGCCTTCGCCAGGAGGACGAGCGCGTCGTGGATCCGGCTCGCGGCCTCGGCCACGGAGCTGTCTCGGGCCGCTCGGCGTTCTGCCTCGACCTTCTTCCGGCGCAGGTAGTCGGCTCCGTTGAGGACCTCGGCCGACGTGGGGTCCTCAGGTCCCGGCTCGGCGGCCTCGGCCACTACCTTGACGCTCCACTCGGCGCACCCCTCGATCCGGTCGAGGACGTGCGTCAGGTCGACGTACCACTCCCGGAGCCGGGCGCGCACCGCTGCGTCGTCGAAGCAGATGGTGGCCAGCCGCATGGGCGCCGTCGGCGCACGATTGGAGACGGCCCGGATCACCTCGTCATGGACCCGCACCGTCTCCTCCAGCCACGCGAGGTCCTCGAGGTTGCGCCGCAGCGCCTCCTCGCCGAACTCCTCCAGCGGCACGGTGGACACGACGGCCACGAGGTCCTGGTGGCACACCGCATCGAGCGGCTGTCCGTCCAGCGCCGTGACGTCCTCGATCGCGGACCTCTCCAGTCCGCGGCACACGGCGTACAGGTACCGGGCCCGGGACTGGTCGTCAGCGGTCATCGCGGGCCTCCTCCTGCTCGTCCCCGCGACCCTCCAGCTCGGCCACGCGGGCGCGCAGCTGGCGGTTCTCCTCCTCCATCCCGCGCTCGCCCACCGTCAGCATCGGATCGTGACGCCACCAGTCGATCCCCATCTCCTCGGCCTTGTCGACCGAGACGACCAGCAGCCTCAGCTTGATGGTGAGCAGCTCGATGTCGAGGAGGTTCACCCGGATGTCGCCGGCGATGATGATGCCCTTGTCCAGGACCCGTTCCAGGATGTCCGCCAGCGAGGCGGGCTCGGGCCCGGACCGGCTCAGCGGTGCCGTGTCCTGCACGCGGGCGGCCGATCGCCCCATGGCCTCGCTCATCGACCCTCCTCCCCTGCGGCGCCCCGCATGTAGCGGTCGAGGCGGCGATACGACGTGAGCTGCCCTGCCCCGTCCACGACGACCTCGTAGATGGCCAGGACGTCGGTCGTGTTCGGAATGCGGCGGACCTCCAGCACCTCGACCTGGACACTCCAGCCGTCGCCGTCCTGCTCGAGCCCGACGACCCCCTCCAGCTCCCGTCCGGTCAGCTCGACCAGCTGCTGGGCGCCTCGAGCGGCGGCCTGCCCGGGGGACATCCTGGTGGACCGCCGCGGCGCGCTCCCGTGCTCGGAGGACGTGGCTGGTCGCCTCGACGCGCTGCGCGGGTCAGACATGGCCGATCCTCGCCTGCCCGGTCATCAACCGGTCGATCAGCTCTTCCTCCCATGCCGTCGCGGCAGCCTCGTCGATCTCTCCGTCGAGACGCAGCTGCTCGACCTGCTCGAGCTCCTGGCGGATGAGACCAGGGTCGTAGTAGCGGTCCTCGGCGTGCCGGAGGATCTGGTCGGCGACCGCGAGCGTTCCGCGCAACGGCGCGAGCGGGAGCGTGAGGATGCCGGAGATCAGGCCCATGCCGCGTCCTCCACGAAGTCGTAGGCAGGCAACGGACCGACCGCACGGAAGACCAGGAGGTCTCGGTTCTCCGAGGCGAGTGCCTCGAGGGCGTCGAGCATCTGCTCGGCCCGCTGGTCCTCGACCAGCAGCGCGACGTCGAGCACCTGCAGCCCACCAGGCTGCTGCCGCACACGCAGGTCGGCGGCCAGCGGTGCGATCGTGTCGAGCAGTGGCCGCGCGTCGTCGGCGGCGCGCGCCTCGAGTGCCCGAGCGATCAGCTCGCCCAACCTGATCCGGTCGGCGTAGGATGCGTCCTCCGGGAGATCCTTCGTGCGATTCCTGAGCGCCTCGATCTCGGGCTCGCCGGCCACCAGCTGGGCCAGGACCTCCTCCTCCCGGTAGGTGACCCGCAGGTTGTACTGACGGTGACCGCGCAGCCTGTCCAGGGCCAGGCCGAGCTGGTCGTGCTGCCGGGCCAGGAACTCCAGGACCGCCTCCTCGTCCTCCAGCACCGTTCCGAAACGGACCGGGACGACCGCCGTCTGGGCGACCACGTCATCGAGCACCGCCTGGTACTGCTTCAGCTCCGCGCGGCCCGCGGGTCGATCCAGTCGAACGGGAGCCACCACCGCCGCGACGCCACTGTGGGCCACTGCCATCGCCGACGAGTCGTTCAGGATCACGGGCGGCCCGTCGTCGGGCGCGGGCACGACCCCGAACACGAGGAGGGCACCGTGGTCCGAGGCTCCTTCAGGAGCCGACTCGCGGGAGGCCGCGCCGCTGCCCATCAGTCTGACTCGGAGCGTCGCCGGCTCGGGGCCTTCTTGGCAGGACGGCGCTCCTTCTCCTCATCGTCACTGCGGCCGCCCGTCAGCGCGCGCTTCACGCCTTCGACAGCACCCTGGGCCTTGCCGGCAGCCCCGCCGTGCTGGAGGTCCTGGACCATCTCGCCGAGGTCCTTGCCGCCCTTCTCGTACAGGTCCAGCCGGTTCGTCGCCTCGGCGAACCTGAGGTAGGTGTCGACACTCGCGATCACGATCCTGGCGTCGATGGTGAGCAGCTCGATGCCCACCAAGGAGACCCGGACGTAGGCGTCGATGACGATGCCCTTGTCGAGGATCGCGTCGATGACGTCGGCGAGCCCGCTGGGCGCCGGACGTCCGAGATAGCCTCCCTGGCGTTGGGTGGTCTGGACGGTCATGGGATTACCTCCTGGTGGTCGGGTTGGGCTTCAGCTGGCGCGGCGACGGCGGGACCTGGACCGACGCGGTTCCTCCTCGGGCTCCTCCTCGGGCTCCTCCTCGGGCTCCTCCTCGTAGTCGTCCTCGGGCTCCTCCTCGGGCTCCTCCTCGTAGTCGTCCTCGGGCTCCTCCTCGGGCTCCTCCTCGGGCTCCTCCTCGGGCTCCTCCTCGTAGTCGTCCTCGGGCTCCTCCTCGGGCTCCTCCTCGTACTCGTCCTCGGGCTCCTCCGGCTCGTCGGCTCCGTCCTGCTGCTCGCCCTCCGTGCCGGTCCCGGCCTCCTCCTCAGCGAGAGCGTCCTCGTGGGACTGGACGACCTCGCCGTCCTGGATCGTTCCGCGCCAGCCTTCGACGGCGTCCGGATCGAGCGCCGTCGTGGTCATGACATGGCGACGGAAGTTCTTCAGCTCGACCCGCACCCTTCGCCCTTGCGCGCGCCAGATGTTCCCGGTGCGCTCGAAGAGGCCCTTGGGGTGGTACTCCAAGACCACCAGGATCCGGGTCAGGCTCGGAGCCAGCTCGTGGAATGTGACCGCACCGTCCACGTGCCCCTTGTCGCCGGTCGAACGCCAGACGATGCGCTCGTCCGGAACCTGGTCGAGGATCTGCGCCTCCCAGGTGCGGTGGGACCAGACGATCTTCGCGCGCCAGGTCAGGCGGTCGTCCTCGTCGGTCTCGACGGACTCGACCTTCTTCATGAAGGTCGGGAAGCCCCCGAACTCGGTCCACTGGTCGTAGGCGACGCGCAGCGGTACGCCGACGTCGATGTCCTCGACGATGTTGGTGGCCTTCGTCGCCTTCGGAGATCCGGATGACTGTCGTGCATTCCGTCCGAACACCGGGATCTTGTCGGTCACCGCTGTCGCGACGTCCTTGAGCTTCTCGCCCATCCCCGGGCCCTGGTCGGCGTCGGCGGAGGTCGTGTCGGACGACTGCCGTCCACTCGCGACGCCCTCCAGCCGGTCGGTCAGCCCCTCGACGCGCCGCCCGACGGACGCCGTCGCCTTGTCCGCGAGCGCTTGAGCCAGGCCGCCCGAGGCCGACTTCAACCTGGTCCGGCCATCCTTCTCGAGCATCGCACTCACCTCCCCGAGCTCGCCGTGGACTTCTTGGCCGTGGACTTCTTGGCCGTCGATTTCCTGGCCGTCGATTTCCTGGCCGTGGACTTCTTGGCGGTCGACCCCTTGGCGGTGGACTTCTTCGCCGCCGCCTTCTTGGCCGTGGCCCTCGGTGCCGTCCGGGCGCTCGTCGACCTGCGAGACTGCGGCTTCTCCTCGGACGCCGGAGCGTCCTGGTCCTCGGCCTCGGTGTCGGTCTCGTCCTCAGCTGACGGGTCCTCGTCGTCCGGCGCGGCATCCTGGCCGTCCTCGTCCGAGTCCTTCGGCTGCAGCGAGCGCGTGAAGGACTCGACCCGTGAGGCGGCGGCGACCAGGGCGGCCTCGCGGGCGACGTCGACGAGGCGTCCCGTGAGCTGACCCTGCAGCTGTTTGAGCTGCGGATTGTTCTCCACCAGCTTCGCGCCCTGCGTCAGCAGCTGACGGTTGGTCGCCATGCGCTTGCCCGCCAGCATTCCGGCGAGTGTCATGGCCAAGCGCAGCTTCTTGGTGCGGCCGAGCATGTAGCCCCCGGCGACGGCCAGGGCGATCTTAGAGTTGGCAGACATGTTGTGCTGACCGCGATGCGCTCCCCCTGGGCGCAAGTCGCGGTCACCTCCCTCGGCAGCGATGTACCCGCCTCCCCGCCCGACAGTCGGCAGGAATGTGAGCCCGCTCACACCTACCCGATTTGGGGTATGAGTTCTCTCCTCAGAAGTTCGAGGGCGTCCGACGTCAGGTCCGCGTGCACCATGACGACTCCCCGGCGGGCGCGGCCATGCTCGACGATCGGCCGGACCACGTCGAGGTTGACGTCGCTCGCCAGCACCAGCAACGCAGAGGTTCCGGGCGCGAGGACGCGCCGCGCCTCGGCGAGGAGCTCGTGGTCGATCCCGGTCCCCTGCAGCCGCGCCGCGAGAGCGGCGATGCGTTGCCCGGCATGCGGGCTCCGCTCGGCGAGGAGAGCCACCAGACCGCTGAGCACCGAAGCGCCGGGCGAGGGTGAGCGCCGACGGAGGTGGCCGATGTGCGGGCGGTGGCTCCCTCGGATCCAGGTCACGGCCACGGCCTCGATCACGATCACGGCGCCGCGCCGCACGAGGTCCTTGAAGCGGACCTCACCCGCAGCGGCGCCCAGCGGAGAGTCGTAGACCCAGATCGTCAGCGACGGCGCCGACCGCCAGTTGCTGTCCGACGACGCGCCGATCTCCGCGACCTGCATGACAGGCCTCCCTTCGGCGAGCCACTTCGCAGTACCCCAAAAGGTCCAGAGCATGGTTCCTGCAGGCAAATCCTCTCCCTCCTGGCGGCATTCGTCACGCGCCGTGGGGTACCGCAGTGACTCGGAGGGAAAGCTCATGAGGGGGGAAGCCGGGATGGAGCAGAACAGTGCCGACACGCGCGCACGCATCGTTGCCCTGTTGATGGACAAGGTTGCCGAGGACGCGTTCCCGTCGGTTCCGATGATGACGTTGCTCGAGCAGCTCCTCGAGCCCGATGAGGTGCCGGCCTACGCCGAGGTCCTCATGCAGAAGATCAGCGAGGCCAACTACCCGAGTGTCTCGATGCTGGCCCGCCTCGCGTCCCTTGCGGGATCGGATTGAGGCGGCCGTCATGCGGTTCCTTCGGTGGACGGCCGCTGCCCTGCTGTGGATCGTCGGCGGCCTCCTCGGCCTCCTGGGCGCGATCCTCTGCGTGACTCTGATCCTCATCCCCCTCGGAGCTCCGCTCCTCTATCTGGCGCGGCGCATCCTCGGGCTTGCCGGTCGCCTCGTCGTGCCGCGCAAGGTCAGGCATCCGCTCGACGAGCTCGGGGACCGTGCCGCGGGCGTCCGGAAGAAGGCGAGGAAGAGGGCCGGCAAGGTCACCAGCAAGGCCAAGGACAAGGCGAAGGACGCCTCTGGCAAGGCGAAGGATGCCTCCGGCACGGTGAAGGACGAGGTGAAGGGGCGCACGAAGGACGGGACGCACAAGATGCGAGAGCGCCTGCACCTCTCGTGATCCGATGAGGACCGGGCTGCGATCGTCGGCAGCTGCGTACCGGTACCTCAGAGGCATGGCAATCGGACCACGTGCATCGCGTTCTCGGGGAGATGATGGCCGCTCACGCCCAACGGCATGAGAGGTCGGAAGTACGAGCGACCCACGTAGGGCTCGTGATCTCGATCCTCGTCGTCGCCCGGGCCTCCTCGTGGTGCGCTGCCTGGACCCCACGCACTGCCCGCCGGGCGCCGACAGGCCACGGCGTCGGGCCCGGTCTCTCGACTCCCCCGGGGGCCCGACGCCGTGGACGTCAGATCCTGCTCAGAGCACGTCGCCGCGGCCCTCGCGGGTGTGGGCTCCCGCGGTCGACTCGTTCGCGCCGAACTGCTGGGTGGCCATGCTGCCCTGGTCCGCCGCCGGCACACCGGTGCTCGGTCCTGTCTCCGTGCCGGCGCGGCTCGCGCGGCGGTTGTACCGAGTGCGCTCGGCCTCCTCGCGTCCCTTGGCATAGGCATCCTCGAGAACCCGCTGGGCGACGGGACGGCCGCCGAGCCCGAACGCGAGCGCGAGGCCCAGGGCGAGAGCGCCCATCGTGGCAGCGAAGGCGATCCGCACGATCTCCGGAGCGATCTGGAGCTGCTCGAGGATCATGAACATCGCGATCACCATCACCACGGCAGGCAGCACCGTCGCGACGATCTTTCCAGTCGGGGTGTCGCCCATCATCCGGGAGACCCCGGTCGCGATGGCGGTCGACAGGAGCGCCGCGATGACGAAGATCGCGATCGCGACGACCACGTTGGGCAGGTAGGCAAGGACGGCGTTCATGAAGATGGTGAGCTCGCGGATCTCGAGGGCCGTCACGGCGGCGACGGCGAAGAAGACCAGGACGAACCAGAACACCACCAAGGACACCGCGCGGGACACGCCCACACCCGGGAGGGCCCGCGACAGGTAGGGGTGCGCGTTGGAGCGTTCGAGGCGCCCGTCGATACCGGTCAGCTCCAGTCCCTTGCGAACGGCGACCTGGATGAGCTTGGCCACGATGAAGCCGATGATCAGCAACACCAGGAAGCCGATCAGGTTGGGCAGGAAGCCGATGAATCTGTCCAGGGCATTCTGCAGGCTGTCGTCGATGTTCATGTCTCTCCCCCAGTTGTTGTGGATCCCCACGACGTGCTTGTGCAGTACCTCGCACGACGGACGGCAGACGCAGGAGGCCTCACCTCCGCCACCCGCCGGTGCAGCTCCGCGCACCTTCCCGCTGCTTCTCGCGACCTTGCTTGACGGGCGGGCCCCGGGAGGAGCCACTCGGCGGTCGTCCAGACAGCGCGAAGAAGCCATTCCGCGTACAGGCGGGCTGACTTCTCCACGTATCTACCGGAAGATCACGGCTGGGCAGCCACCGCAGACGTACTCCGTCACCACACCGCCCGGCTCGTTCTCCACGCTCGCCAGGTGCCACTCGTGGTCGTGGGCCACCGCTGGTGAATCGACGAGCGGTGCGCTGCTCATGGCACGGTCGAACAGGACCGACTAGTAGCGCGGATCGTCACGGTGGTGGACCACGGTGTCGCGGGCCTCACGACGCCACGGCGGCGCATAGAGCAGGGAGAGGGCGATGGCGAGCACTCCGGCGACGATCAGGATCGTCCCGAGCGCGCCGTCGTTGACGAAGCTCAGGTCGACGGTGATCACGTCCATGACGAGGATCAGGCCGAGCACCAGCAGGACGATTCCCAGTCCGATGTACATGCCACCGCAGTGCCCGCTGCTCGCCGAGCCATACCGTCTGGTCGACGGGTCCGCGGTGCAGTTGATGCACTCGGCCACGGGCCCTGCGCCTCCATGGGTATCGAGTCGGCCATCGTCCTCGATGATCGTTATCGGCTGCTCGACGAGCTGGGTCACGCTGGGATGTCGGATGTCTACCGCGCGTTCGACGAGGTGCTCAAGCGCGAGGTGGCGGTGAAGATCCTGCGCGATGTCGAGGATCCCGGACTGCGTGCGCGTTTCGTCGCCGAGGCCGAGCTGCTCGCGGGACTCAACCAACCCGGCCTGGCGACCCTTCTGGATGCCGGCATCCGTTCGGACAGGCCGTACCTCGTGATGACCTTGGCAGAGGGGCCGACCCTGAGCGCGCAGCTCAGGGCGGGGCCCTGCCGCCGCACGAGGTCGCGGCGATCGGGACCCAGATCGCCGCGGCGCTCGCCTGTTCACATCAGCAGGGGGTCACGCATCGCGACGTCAAGCCGAGCGCCGGCAGCCGACGTCTACTCCCTCGGTCTGGTGCTGCTGGAGGCGCTGACCGGAGAACGTGCGTTCCCCGGCGCCCCGATCGAGTCGGCCGTATGACGGCTCTCCCCCTCCCCAGCGCTGCCGGTGTCGCTGCCACGTGCGTGGCGCGACCTCCTGCAGGCCATGACCGCCCGCGATCCCGCCGCCAGGCCCACTGCAGGGGAGGTCGCCTCTGCCACGGCCGCCATGGCGAACGATGCCGTGCCGGCGGCTCCCGAACCAACCGAGAGCACCCAGCCCATCGCCGTCCCCGACCCCGTCGAGGGGGCGGGCGCCCCGGCACCCGACGAGGCCACGGGCGGAACGGCTGAGAGCCCGGACGACGACGCCTCCCCCGGTCCCGGCAGGACGCCGAATGGCAAGCCCACCGGTGAACCGAGCCCGGAGCATCCATGTGAGAGCGGGACTTGAGCAAGTGGATTCTTCCGCTCAACAGAGCCGAAGTGGCGTTCTGAGCGTGAGATCCAGCTCCCGTTGCCACCCGTTCGATCGCGTTCGGACCGGGTCTTCTTGTGTGATCCGATCGAGGTCGACCGTTGATCCCGACGCTACCGTCCGGAATGGCCCCGAGGGACGTGATCCCCACTCGGACTCCGACCAGGGCGTAGCCGCGGCGGCCGACGGCCATATCGACGACGGCGAGCTGCCTCAGCGCGTCGTCGCGCTTCGCGCCCTCCGTCGTCGCTGGACCACCTTCAGGGAAGGGAACCAGTGTCCTGCAATCGCCGCACCTGACGCGGCCTCGAGCCAAGGCTCACGCCAGCGCGAGGAACAGCTTCTCCATCTTCTTCGCGTCCACCGAGTCCGGTCCGCCCTCGACCAGGCACTTCTGCAGCCCGGTGGCGACCAGCGCGTAGCCACCGCGCCCGACGGCCTTGTTGACCGCGGCGAGCTGCATCAGCGCGTCCTCGCACTCCGCGCCCTCCTCGAGCATCCGGATCACCGAGGCGAGGTGTCCGTTCGCGCGCTTGAGGCGGGTGATGATCGCCTTGATCTCCTCGGGCTCCAGCTTCATGCGATCGCTCCCGTCTCTCCGGCCGTCAGTGCCTCCATCATGCCGGTGAGCCGGGCGCGGCCGTCGGCAGCCACCTCGGCGAGCTCGGAATCGGGCGCCAGCGATGCGAGCAGGGCGGGGTCCATCACGTCGACCCGGGTCCGCCCGTCCCCCGCGTCGGCGACCACGACGTTGCACGGCATCAGCGCAGCGACCCGTGGCTCGACCCGGAGTGCACGGTGTGCGAGCTGCGGTCGACAGGCGCCGAGGATCAGCTGCGCCGGGACATCCACGTCGAGCTTCGCCTTCAGCGTCGCGCGGATGTCGATCTCCGTGAGCACGCCGAAGCCGGCGTGGCCGAGCAGGTCCCGCACGCGCGCCACCGTTTCGTCGTACGACGCCACAACGATCGTGCTCAGCGTGAACTCTGCGAGGTCCATCGGTCTCTCCTTCGTCGATTCGTTATCCCCCCAGGGGGATCTGTTATCGTTTCATCGTAACCCCCCGGGGGGATAACGTGAAAGGAGGCGCCACCGTGGCGCAGACGACATCGGCCGCACCGGAGGCGGCTCCCCACACCTGGCTGCCGGGACCGCTCGGCCGGCTCGGGGTCTGGGTGACCGAGCACCGCCGGATCGTCGGCATCGCTTGGATCGCGATCGTGATCGGGCTCGGGATCTTCGCACCGGCGGTCGAGAAGAACCTGTCCGGCGCCGGCTGGCAGGCCGACGGCTCGGAGTCCGTGGCCGTGCGCGACCTCGCGGAGGAGCACTTCGGCGGCAACGCCAGCCACGCCATCCAGGTCGTCGTGCACAGCACAGACGGCCCGCTCGACCAGGGCGAGGGCGCACGAGTGCTCGCCGAGGTCACCCAGGTGCTCGAGGACGAGCCGCGGATCGCCGAGGTGATCGCGCCGATGCCCGGGGCGAGCCTCTCCCCCGACGGGCGTACTGCCGTCGTCCTGGCCGGTGCCGGGGCCGACACCAACGAGATGGTGCGGGTCGCGACCGATCTCAAGGAGCAGCTGCAGCACCTGTCGAGCGACACCGTGCAGGTCAACCCGACCGGGTCCTCGCTGCTCTGGTCGGACTTCAACGAAGCCAACCTCGAGGCGATGCTGACCTCCGAGATGGTGTCCTGGCCGGTGACCCTGGCGATCCTCGTGCTCGCGTTCGGTGCCCTCGTGGCGGCCGGTCTCCCGCTGCTGCTGACCCTCGCCGGACTGGTCGCGTCGGCCGGCTCGCTGGTGCTGATCAACGAGCTGGTTCCGGTGTCCATCTGGGCCATGAACTTCGCGATGATGTTCGCCCTTGCGTTGGGCATCGACTATGCGCTCTTCCTCGTCGTCCGGTATCGAGCGGCGCGGATGGGCCAGCACGGCTCCGTGCAGCAGGCGATCGCGGAGACGATGGACACGGCCGGCAAGGCCGTCCTGCTCTCGGGCGCGACCGTCCTCGTGTCGTTGTCGGCCGTGCTCCTGGTGCCGTCGCCGTCATTCCGCTCGATGGCCGGGGGGATCATGATCTCGGTCGTCTTCGTGCTCGCCGCGACGCTGACTCTGCTGCCCCTGGTCCTCTTCAAGCTCGACGACCGGATCAACCGGTTCGCGCTGCCCTGGGTGAAGGTGGGCGAGCACCGCTCCCCCGTCTTCGCCCGCTGGGGCGCGCACCTGTGGCGCCGTCCCGTCGCCTGGGGCGTCGGGGCGAGCGTCGTCCTGCTGGCGCTCTCCGCTCCGATCGTCGGGCTGAAGACCGGGATGCCGTCGATCAAGGTGCTCCCCGAGGACGCCAGCGCCCGTGTCGGGTACGCACAGGTCAAGGACGCCTTCGGGCCCGGCGCTCCGGGGATGCTGCAGGTCATCGTCGACACGGACGATGCCGGCACGGCGGCCACCGTGCTCACCGAGGATGCCGGCATCGAGGCGGTCCTGCCGCCGATGGCGGCGACCGATGGCACCGACCTCACGATGATCCAGGCGATGCCGACCGTCGACCCGTCGGACCCGGCCCTGCCGGCCACCATCGATCGGCTGCGGGCCGACCTGCCGTCGTCCGCCCTCGTCGGAGGCGCTGCGGTCGAGAACATCGACCTGACCGACCAGCTCCAACGCTCCACCCCCGTCGTGATCGGCGTCGTGCTGCTTCTCGGCTTCCTCCTGCTGCTGATCGCCCTGCAGGCTCCGCTGATCTCGCTGCTCGGGACGCTGGCCAGCCTGTTGTCGACCGCCGCCGCGTTCGGTGTCGCGCGGCTGCTGTTCCAGGACGGCCACGGCTCGGGCCTGCTCGGCTTCGAGCACCAGGGCTTCCTCGACGCCTGGGCGCCGGTCTTCTTCTTCGCGATGATCTTCGCGATCGCGATGGACTACACGGTGTTCCTGCTGGCCTCGGCCAAGGAGCACTGGGAGAAGTCGGGTGACCCCCGCGAGGCCATGGTCGGCGCGGTCGCTCACTCCGGCCGGGTGATCTTCGCGGCCGGAGGCGTGATGGTCGCGGTCTTCTTCACCTTCGCCCTGTCCGGCCCGCTGCCACCGAAGGAGATGGGCGTGATCCTCGGCGTCGCCGTCCTGCTCGACGCCTTCCTGGTCCGCTTGGTCCTGCTGCCCGTGATGCTCCGGCTCTCCGGCCGCGCCGCCTGGGCCACACCGGGCTGGCTGCGCCGGATCCTGCCCACCATCACGTTCGCCCACGACTGAGCCCACCCACCGGAGAGGAACCACCATGACCGAGCACGACTCCCCCCACGGCAAGCCCGTCCTCGACGAGCTCTCGCCGCTCCACCGCCAGCTGCGCCGCGCGATCCCCGACGTCTACTCCGGCTTCGGCGCGCTCTCCCAGGCCGCGTTCGCCGACGGCGCTCTCGATAGGCGCACCAAGGAGCTGATCGCCATGGCGATCGGCGTGGTCGAGGGCTGCGACGGCTGCATCGCCTCCCACGCACAGGCCGCCGCCCGCGCCGGGGCGACCAAGCAGGAGGCCGCCGAGGCCATCGGCGTCACCTTCCTGATGCACGGCGGTCCAGCGACCATCCACGGCGCCCGGGCGTACGACGCGTTCTGCTCCTTCGCCGACGCCCAGGAGGCCTGAGTCGTGTGCCGTCCCGTGCGCTGCAGGACCTGCAGCAGGACGACCTGGGCCGGGTGCGGCCAGCACGTCGCGGCCGTGAGGGCCCGGGTGCCCGCCGACCAGTGGTGCGAGGGCCACGACAAGCCGAAGCGGTGGTGGCGGTGAACGTCGACCGTCTCGTCCTCGCCCTCGCCGGCACCCTGGTGCTGGTCAGCATCGTCCTCGCCACGCTCGTGTCGCCGTGGTGGCTGCTGCTCACCGGCTTCGTCGGCGCCAACCTGCTGCAGTCCAGCATCACCCGGTTCTGCCCGGCTGCTGTCATCCTGCGCCGACTCGGCGTGCCGACCGGCTGCACCTTCCGCTGAGAAGACCCCTCTGCCGCCCCGCCCCACCGGGGCGGCAGAGGACCTCGGTGCCCTCACCCGACGTAGTGGTCGATCTGCGCTCGGCCACCAGGATATTCACGACGCCGATCAGGCACATGGCAACGATGGCCGGTTCGAGAGGATCGAAGCCTGCGGAGCCAGGTACGCCGGACCTGTCCTGGACGACAAGTGCTGCGCAACAGCCCACCTGGTGGCCGAGGCCCGAGATGAGAGCCGAACGACCCAGCTCACCGGCCAGGTCCCGCCCCAGCCACATTCTCACCGCGGCGAACACGTCGAGCGGGACGAGGAGCCACAGGTCGAGGACGATGCACACCCGCACCACGAGGTCCGTTTCCATCGCGGGCGATCCACGGTAGGCGGGACTCCAGATCCCCAGCGACGCCGCGGCGATCGAGAGGGCAACGCATGCACACGTCAGGCTGCGCGCAAGACGGCCACTGTGGTGTCGACTCGAGACCTCTTGAGAGACGCGGTCACCCTGCGAGATCCGCTGCCTCGCGGGGCGGAACGAGGTGCCGCATGGACCACACGAGAGGTACGGCAACGACGACCGCAGCCACGAGGGCACCAGGAACCATCGCCATCGATGCGAGGGCCGGCTCGCTGCTGTCCGCGCGCGCCCCCCACCACTGATCACTGGCCACGCTCACGCACTCCAGCGCGTAGAACAGCAGGGTGGCGTCGGCGAGAATCACCCCACGGGGCTGCCGGCGCCACATCAGCCGAGCCGCGATGAACGCGGCGGGGATCCAGATGGCCAGGTCTTGGACCCACACAGGGCTGGTGAGCAGCCCACTGCCCTCGAGGCCAACGGCTGGCGCGCCCGCCAGCACCGCAGGCTCGATCCGCGACAGCCAGGCGAGGGCGTTCAAGCCGGCGAAGAGCGCCAGCGCCACACTGACGGCACGAAACGGAGTCCGCTCGCCCACCCAGCGCTCGACGACCCCTGTCTCGACGTTGGCCACGAGCGCGACCAGCGACCACGCTCCGAGCCCCAGCAACGCGACGTACGCCGGGAACAGGGCGTTGAAGGGTGTCGCGAAGCAGAACATGACACCTTGATAGGTGAGGTAGGCGGTGGCGCCCATGAGGACCACGAGGCCGCGGACGTCGCCGAGCGACGTGCGTCGGAGCCCGAGCATCATCAGAGGCACCGCGACCACCAGCATCACCACCGCCGTCCCCCGCAGGTTGCCGTCGATGACCGCAGCGCCCTTCAGTACGTCAGGGAAGAACAGGCTGCCCGCTGCAGCGACCAGGCCGCTGACAACGAGCCAGCCGACGAGTCCGCGAACGAGTGCTGTTCCGCGGACCGGCTGTGAGGTGATGGGCGTGGGTGAGGTTGCAGTGGCGTTGTGCATGACAGCTCCTTGGGCCGTGACTGCGTCAACCCTCCGCCGAGCGGCGTGCGGTTGGCAGTGCCCGAGGTCCCTCTTCGCCCGGGCCCTTCCCCGGTTGTCTCGAGGACCCGGGCCACAGGTCCTCAGGCTCGGGACCTGAGGCCCTGTGCCTCGACGCCGCAACGACGCAACCTGAGGCTGTGCCACACGGAACGAGAGGAACAGACATGAGCATCAGCTCGCCCAGCATCACCGACCTGCTCAGCCTGACCGGACGCACCGCGATCGTCACCGGCGGAGCCATGGGCATCGGACGCGGCATCGTCGAGCGTCTGGCCGAAGCGGGCGCGTCCGTCGTGATCGCCGACGCGGACCTCGAAGCCGCGGAGACGGCCGCCAAGGAGCTCGTCGAGCACGGCCGGTCGGCCCTAGCGATGTACGTCGACGTCGGTGATGCCGACGAGGTGCACCGCCTGGTCGCCGACACCATCGGCTGGCGTGGACGCGTCGACATCCTGGTCAACAACGCCGGGATCTTCCCCAACGTGCCGGTGCTGGACATGACGCCGGACGACTTCGACCGTGTCCTCCGCACCAACCTCCGCGGCGTCTACCTGTGCTCGCGCGAGGCCGCGCTCCGGATGCGCCAGCAGGAGACGGGCGGCCGGATCATCAACGTGACGTCGATCGACGCCCTGCACCCCTCGAGCGTGGGCCTGGCCCATTACGACGCGTCGAAGCACGGAGTCTGGGGCTTCACCAAGAACCTCGCCCTCGAGCTCGCCCCGCACGGCATCTGGGTCAACGCCATCGCTCCGGGAGCGATCGCGACACCCGGCGTGACCGCCATGCAGGCGACGGGCTCCGGCGTCGACATGAAGGCGGTCCTCAAGGCCTTCCTCGCCCAGGTCCCGATGCGCCGGATGGGTGCTCCCGACGACATCGCCCGCACCGCCCTCTTCCTTGCCAGCGACCTCGCGTCCTACATCACCGGGGCGCAGATCGTCGTCGACGGTGGACGTCTGCTGGCGTGAGTGAGGGAGGACCGACATGGACGCCTATGAAGACCTGCAGCAGGCCACACTGCACGACATCCCGCGCTCGGAGTGCCTGCAGCTGCTCGGACTGGCTCGGGTCGGCCGAATCGTCTACAGCGACGAACAGGGCCCGATCGCACTGCCGGTCAACTTCCGGATGGACGGCGAGACCGTTCTGTTCCGGGTCTCGCCCGCCAGCCAGATGTGTGTGCGGCTCAACGACGCCAACGTCTCCTTCCAGGTGGACCGGCTCGACGACTTCCACCAGACCGGCTGGAGCGTCCTGGTGCGCGGGAAGTCGTCGTACGTCGAGAACGAGGACCTGCCCGCCATGAGGTCGACCCGTCCGCTGCCGTGGGCGCGTGGATTCCGTCCGGTGTACGTCCGGATCCAGCCGACGCAGATCAGCGGCCGACGACTCGTGGACGACTGACGTCGACTCGACGTCGTGCTCCGACCGCATCCTGATTCCCCCACGTCGTTTCGGGCGGACCCTCACACGACGCGCACCCGCTCACCAAGAGCGGGAACGACGGCGCGGACACCCAGCTCGTGCTCGAGCCTCGGCGAGCGTCATGGACGAGTCGGCTCACCATGGACGACGCACACCTCGATCTCGCCAAGGATGTGACCGGCCGGGTGCATTCGGACAGCGACGCTCGACGTCGCCACCCGATGCTCGTCGAAGGGGCGGCGGTTCAAGTCGTCGCAGCGTCTGATCGTCGTCTTGCGGGCGTGCAGAGGGGGCAGGGCCGGTTGGTGCCGCGACCAGCCGTAGCCGTTCGGTGGCGCTCCTCCTCGAGCAGGTGAGCGCTGTCGTTCACCGGCCGCGGGAACCGTCAGGCGGTCCTTGGTCCTTGGTCCTTGGCCGATGGCGTTGTGGCGCCGACTCACGTGGGACGCAGCTGACGCGGCTCGTCCAGCGACTCTCCCGCCGCCAGCCGCACCTTGACGTCGACGAGGTGGATCCCGTCCTCGGCGACCATGACCGGGTTGAGGTCCAGCTCCGCGATCTCGGGCACGTCGACCGCGAGCTGCCCGAGTGCCGACGCGGCGCGCGCGAAGGTCTCGACGTCCGCGCGTGCCGTACCCCGGAAGCCGTCGAGCAGGGGCCACGTACGCAGTGTGCGGAGGACGCGCAGCACCTCCCCCGCTCCGAACGGCGGGAGCAGGAACGCGCGGTCCGCGGCCAGGTCCGTGCTCACACCTCCCGGCGCCACCATCACGAGTGGCCCCAGCACCGGGTCCCGGACCATGCCCAGCGCCATCTCGACCCCGGACACCATCGGCTGCACGAGCACCGAGCACGGCCCGCCCACGCGGCGTCCCAGGTCGTCGGTGGCGAGCGCCACCTCCTGTGCGGACGTCAGTCCCGTCACCACCAGCCCCCGTTCGGTGCGGTGGACCACGTCGGCGCTGGCGACCTTCACCGCGACCGGGAAGCCGATCCGCTCGGCGGCCCGCGGCGCTTCTGTGGCGGTCACGACGACGCCGACAGGCTCGAGGCCGTAGTGGTTCAGCAGGTCGACAGCATCGCCCGGGACGACCCAGCCCTCGGTACCGGTCCGGGCGAGCAGGTCGATCGCCTCGTCCCGCGCTCGCCGCGCCCGGACCGGGTCCTGGACGGGAGGTGCAGGCACCGTGACACGTCGCCACGAGGCGTACGACGACGCCCGGCCGAGGGCCTCCACGGCCGCGGCGCTCGAGCGCAGTGTCGTGATCCCGGTGTGCGGTCCGTCCTCACCGCCGCCCAACCCGACCGCGACGACCGGCAGGGCCGGGTACCGGCGTCGTACGTCAGCCAGAGCGTCGAGAGCCCCCGCCACGTCGTTCGCGTCCGTCGCCACCAGGACCACGAGCAGGGCGTCGACCTCGTCCGAGGCCAGCACCACGTCGGCGATCGCGGCCAGCAGGCCCGCGTCCGCACCGGCTCCGGCGTCGACAGGGTTGGCGGACCCCGCGGTCTGCGACACCAGCGCCCCGACCTCGGCCCGAAGCGACCCGGAGAACGGGACGACATCGAGCCCGGCGTCCTGCGCGGCGTCGGCCGCCAGGACGCCCAGCCCCCCGGCGTTGCTGACCACTGCGAGCCGGGACCCGGCTGGGAGCGGCTCACGGGTCAGCACCGTCACCGTGTCGGCCAGCTCCTCGGCGTCGTGGCACGCGATCACCCCGCTCTGCGCGAGGAGGGCCGCGACGCCGACCACCGGGGTTGCGGCCGCCGCGGTGTGCGAGGAGCCTGCTCGCCGGCCACCTGCGGACCGGCCGCCCACGACGGCCACCAGGGGCTTGCGCTGCGAGAACCGTCGGGCGAAACGTGCGAACTTGCGCGCGTTCCCGAAGGACTCGAGATAGAGGGCTGCACAGTTGACCTCCGGGTCGTCGTACCAGGCTGCGAGGAGGTCGTTGCCGGACACGTCGACCTTGTTGCCGAGCGAGACGAAGGTGCGCACACCGACACCGTCGTGCGCGAGCAGGTCCATGAGCGCGATGCCGACGCCGCCGGACTGGCTGGCGACGGCCAGTCCGCCCGGACGTGGCGCCCGCAGGCCGAACGTGGCATTGAGCCGTACGTCGGGCGCGTTGTCGAGCACGCCGAGACAGTTCGGTCCGACGAGCCGGACGCCATGGCGACGCGCGGTGCGTCCCAGCTCCTGCTGCAGCCGCGCTCCGTCGGCGCCCATCTCACCGAAGCCCGACGAGATCACCACGGCACCGCGTGCTCCACCGGCGATCGCGTCCTCGAGCGCATCGAGGACGTCGGCGACCGGGACCGCGATGATCGCGAGGTCGACAGGCGCCCCCTCGGCGAGGGAGCCGCGAGCCGGCACCTCTCCGATCGCCTCGGCGCGCGGATGGATGGCCACGACGTCACCGGTGAACCCGTCCCGCCCGATGGCGGTCAGGACGGCCGCACCGATGCCGGTGCCGTCACGGCGAGCGCCGTAGACGGCGACCGAGCGGGGCGCGAGCAGCGGGTGCAGCGAACGGGCCTCCGAGAGGAACTCACGCAGGTCGGCCGCGTCCTGGACCTCGGGAGTGACGGCGGTGTCCATCGTCAGCTCGCACTCACCGTGGCTGCTGGTCCTCGTGAGCGTGAAGCCCGCACGTGCGAACACCTCCAGCATCCGGTGGTTCTCCGAGAGCACCAGGGCGATGAACCGCCGAATCCCCCGGTCCCGCGCCGCTGCGGCCAGGTGCTCGAGGAGAAGGGTGCCGAGGCCGTGACCGGCGAGGTCGTCGGCCACGAGGAAGGCCACTTCGCAGGTCCCGGCGTCGACAGGTTCCGCGGTCGCCAGGGCGACGACCCGCTCGCCCATGAGTGCGACGAGAGCCATCGTGTCCGGCGAGTCGAGCACCCGGTCGACGTACATCCGGGCAGCCCGCGGGCCGCCGCTGAAGAACCGCAGCCGCAGTGCGTCGTCGGACGCGCGTTCGTGGAGCGCATGCACGCCTGGTCCGTCCCGGTGCTCCAGCGGCCGGATCTGCGCCAGAGCGCCGTCGCTCAGCAGCACCTCGGCCGTCGTCATCGCTCGATCCTGTCCACGGGCAGCCCGGCGGTCAGGTCCCACCCCGATCCGGTGCGACGGCCGGTGAGCTCCTCCCAGCGCAGCTGGATCCACACCTCGTCCTCTCGGCGCACCCAGCGCGGTGGTCCCGACGTCCGTCGTTCGGCGTCGGTGCGCTCCCCCTCGGGGACACGCTCGCCGTGGCCACGCGCGACGACCGACCAGCCGTGGCCGCGCTCGTGGTCGACGTGGTCGACCTCGAGGAGCAGGGGCTCTCCGTCGGCGTACCGGTCCAGGAGGGAGCCCGGCGACGTACGGACCCAGGCCGCGTCGCCGTGGGTGGTGTAGTTGACCGGCACGATCTCGGGTCGCCCGTCCGCGACGACCACCATCCGGCCGAACACACCGCGACGGAGCAGCCGCTCGCACACGCTGCCATCCAGCTCCTCGAGAGAGGCCATGGTCCTCACCCCCTCCGCACCGCGACCACGCCCGGCGTGGCGACGACTGCGTCGAGGACGGCGGCCAGCCGAGGACTGTCGGTGGCATCGAGACCGGTGAGGTGCACGAGGCCGTTGCGCACACGCACGCGGCACCCCGAGACCCGGGCGTGCGCGAGGACGTCGGCGACGTCCTCCTCGAGCCTCTCGTCGTCGTGCGCGAAGGCACGGACCACGTCGCTTCGACTGACGACGCCGACCACCTGGTCGGCGGCGTCCACGACCGGCAGGCTCTTCACCGCCGTGCGAGTCAGGATGTCACGCAGCTCGGCGACGTCCGTCTCCGGGTGCACGAGCGCGACGACTCGGCTCATCGCCTCGCCGACGGTGTCTGTCAGGCAGGACCGAGCGATGACATCGGCTTCGCTGATCACACCGACGATCCGTCCGTCCTGGTCGACCACCGGCAGAGCCGTGACGGCGTGACGCGCGAGGACGCGTCCGGCGGCAGCGACCGGCTGATCCCTGCGGACCGTGACCGGTCGAGCGTTCATGAGGTCCCTCACCAGCACGGCGATCACCCCACCGTCGCCAGGAGCGGGACGTCCAGCTCGTCGAAGCGGTCCGGAGGGCAGCCCTCGGCCAGGACCGCTGCCCGGGCGGCTTCGAGCCGCGCGACCGGGACCCGGAAGGGCGAGCAGGACAAGTAGGACACGCCGACCCGGGCGAGGAACCCGATGGAGGCCGGGTCCCCCGCGTGCTCACCGCACACGCCGACCGGGATGCCCGGGCGGGACCGGCGGGCCCCGTCGACCGCGCGGGCGACCAGGTCGCCGACGCCTTCCTCGTCGATGGTGACGAACGGCGAGGCCCGCAACAGACCCTCGTCGAGGTAGTGCGGCAGGAAGGAGCGCTCGGCATCGTCGCGCGACAGTCCCCAGGTGAGCTGGGTCAGGTCGTTGGTGCCCAAGGACAAGAAGCCGGCCACCTCGGCGATCCGCGCGGCGATGACCGCGGCCCGGGGAGTCTCGACCATCGCCCCGATGCGGTAGGGCACCCGGCCGCGCCGGGCGGCCACGTCCTCCGCCGCCTTCGCCACGGACCGGGTGACCGCGCCGAGCTCCTCCACCGAGCTCACCATCGGCACCATCAGCTCCAGGTCGAACGGACGGCCACGCTCGCGCAGGTCCGCGGCCGCCTCGAACGCCGCGACCGCCTGCGCGACGACGAGCTCCGGCCGCACGATCGCCAGCCGGGCGCCGCGTAGCCCGGTCATCGGGTTTGCCTCGTGGTGGCGTCGCACCGCGGCCAGCCTGGCCTGGAGCGCCTCGTCCGGGCAGCCGCGGGCGGCAGCGGTCGCGGCCTGCACGGCCAGGTTCGTGAGGTCCGGCAGGAACTCGTGGGCCGGTGCGTCCAGCAGGCGGATCGTCACGGGTCGACCGTCGGCTGCGGCGAGCAGGACGGCGAAGCTCTCGCGCTGGAGGGCGGTCAGCTCGCGGAGCGCTGCCTCCCGCTCGGCGTTGGTGCCGATGAGGACACGCTCGACATAGGTCCTTCGGTCGCCGAGGAACATGTGCTCGGTCCGGACCAGGCCGACGCCCTCGGCGCCGTAGCGCACCGCCCGGGCGATGTCATGGCCGCTCTCGGCGTTGGCCCGGACGCCGACACGACGGGTCCGGTCGGCGTGCGCCAGCAGTCGGGCGACAGCAGCCACGAGCGGCGACCCGACGGCCTCTCCGTCGAGCCAGCGGGTCACCTCCGCAGGCACCGCGCGGTGGTGACCGACGTGGATGTTCCCGGTGCCACCGTCCACCGTGATCACGTCGCCCTCGGCGAAGAGGCGCTGCCCGGCCAGGTTCACCCGGCGGCCGGCCAGGTCGATCTCGAGACCGTCCACGCCGCAGACGGCAGGAAGGCCCATCCCGCGCGCGACGACGGCAGCGTGGGAGGTCCGGCCGCCCCGCGCCGTGACCACCGCGCGGGCCGCGACCATGCCCGGGAGGTCGTCGGCCCTCGTCTCGGGACGAACGAGCACGACGTCCTCGCCCCGAGCTGCCAGCGCCACCGCGGTGGCACTGTCGAGCACGACCCTGCCGACAGCGGCGCCAGGCGAGGCCGGTAGCCCCACCGCGGCCGGCCGCCCGGCCGAACCCGCGTCGAGCTGCGGGAACATCAGCTGCGTGAGCTGGTCACCGGTGACGCGCACGAGCGCCTCGTCCTCGGTGATCATCCCCTCCTCAACCAGGTCGGCCGCGATCCGGAAGGCCGCGGCGGGGCTGCGCTTGCCGACCCTGGTCTGCAGGATCCAGAGCCGGCCGTCCTCGATGGTGAACTCGATGTCGCACAGGTCGCGGTAGTGGTGCTCCAAGGTGCTCATGATCGAGCGGAGCCGCCGGTACGACGGCGGGTCGATCTCCCTCAGTCGCGCCAGCGGCACTGCGGTGCTGGTCCCGGACACGACGTCCTCGCCCTGGGCGTCCGTGAGGTACTCGCCGTAGTCGCCACGCTCGCCGGTGGCCGGATCGCGGGTGAAGGCGACGCCGCTGCCGGAGGTCGCCCCGCGGTTCCCGAAGACCATGGCCTGGACGTTGACGGCGGTCCCGAGACGGTCGGGGACGCCGAACCTACGTCGGTAGAGACGCGCCCGCTCGCCCTCCCAGGAGGCGAACACGCCGTCGATGGCGAGGTCCAGCTGCTCTCGGGGGTCCTGGGGCACGGAGCGACCCGCGACCTCCTGGCACAGGGCCTGGCAGCGCGCGACCAGTTCGCGGAGCCCGTCGGCGCCCAGCTCGCGAAGGTCCTGGACGCCCCGGCCGGCCACCACGCTCGCGGTCAGCTCGGCGAACCGCTCCGCGGGAACACCGAGGACGGTCTCACCGAACATCTGCACGAGCCGCCGGTAGCAGTCCCAGGCGAACCGCTCGTCGCCCGAGACGCGCGCGAGTGCCACGACGGTCTCGTCGTTGAGGCCGATGTCGAGGATCGTGTCCATCATGCCCGGCATCGAGCTCGCCGCGCCGGAGCGGACGGCGAGCAGCAGGGGACGCTCCACGTCTCCGAGCGCGAGTCCGGTCCGCTCCTCGAGGAGCGCGAGGTGGTGCGTGAGGTCACCCGCCATCCCGGGCGGCCGCGTCCCGGCCTCGAGCACGTGCCGGCAGGCGGCAGTGGTGACGGTGAACCCCGGCGGGACCGGAAGGCCCAGCTGCACCATGCGGGCCAGCTCGGCCCCCTTGGCGCCGAGCAGCTCGCGATCGGGGGTTCCGGGGGCGTCGAAGGAGTGCACGTAGCTGGTCACGGGAGGATCGTCGCCGCGCACGGCGGGTTCAGTGCAGGGCCGAAGGTCCCCGGGCCGGCAGGTCATCGGGTCCGCGCCGCCGGACGGCGATCGGTGATCGCCTGCCACAGCCGGGTGTACTCCTCGACGTCGATCTCGCCGCGAGCCAGCCGCTCGTCGAGGATCGCGAGCGGGTCCGACGACGACGCCCGGTCCCGCCCCAGCCATCGGGCGCCGAGGAAGACGGCGGCGCCGACCAGGCCCCACGACACCACCATCACCAGCAGCATCCCGGGCCAGCCGAAGTAGTAGTGCCCGTTGTCCCACAACATCGCCGTGCTCCTTCGCGTCGTCGCAGTCGTGACACTCCGACCATCGCCGCCGGCGACCGGTGCAGGTCAGGGGCGAACCGCCCGCCACTCCGGGACCAAGTGCCCGCGGACGCAGGACACTCCGTCCCTGCCCGCACCGGAGCTCCGCTCCTAGGTTCGAGGCATGCACCGACCTCTCCCGCGGGGCCACCACAGCACCGGCGTCGCCCGCCACCCGGGTATCGAACGCTACTTCCAGCGTCGCGCCGAGGACTGGCAGGCACGCATGGCCGACGCGATCACCGCGTTCGCCGGGTCCATGCCGTTCGTGTGGATCCACACGGTCGTGTTCGTCCTCTGGATGCTCGCCGCCGAGAGGAGCCCATGGCCCACCCTCACGCTCGTGGTCTCGCTGGAGGCCATCTTCTTGTCGACCTTCGTCATGATCGGCCAGAACCGCCAGGCCGAGGTCCAGCGCGCGAAGGCGGACCACGACTTCGTCGAGCAGGAGCTGGAGCTGAAGACCAACACCGAGCTCACCCGTCAGATCCACGTGCTGACCCAGGAGCTCCACCGGCGACTGCTCGAGCCTGAGCTGAGGATGGGCGGAGGAGTGGACGCATGACCGAGGTGCGGCTCGGGGGCGCTACCATGGCCGTCGACGGGGCGGGGACCATGGCCCCGACCGTGCCCTCGGCCCGGCGCTCCTGACGCTGGCCGCGCTCGTCGCCAACCCGCGTGCATGTTCGTGCCGTGCCTCGTCGAACAGCGCCCGCCTACTCACCCGCGATCCTGTTGCGCCGGGCGATCGCGACGCTCGCCGGCATCACCTGCGTGTGGTGCCTAGGTCGTGGTCAACCTCGTCACCCCGACGTCCATGGTGGTGATGGACGGACTCGCGCTCGCGAAGGTTCCGCCACGACCAGCAGCTGCCCTTCGTCCTCCCCCGGGTCGGGATCCTGCTCGTCCTGGCACCGCCGCGCTCGCGCTGGGCGCCCTGCTGTCCTGACTGGGCGGAGCAGCGGCGCTCGTCAGCGCGGCACCGACCAGACCAGGGCTGTACCGCGGCCGTTCGCCGACTCCACGACCAACGTGCCACCACGCTGCTCCGCGCGAGCCCGGATGTTGGCCAACCCGCTCTCGGCCACGGCACCCGACATTCCTCGACCGTCGTCACGCACCGTCAGAACGACCCGGTCACCGGCCTCGAGCACCACCTGCACTGCCGTCGCCTCGGCGTGCCGACTAGCGTTAGAGAGTCCCTCGGCCAGGACCGCGAGGAGGTCAGGGACGACGTCGTCGGGGACCAGAGTGCGCACGGGTCCCTCGAAGGTGAGGGAGGGCCGGAACTTCAAGGTGGCCGCGGCCCGGTCCACTAGGCGGGTGACCTCGGCCTGGACGTCGCCGGCCGACTCGAGCGAGCTGAGGCCGAAGATCGCACGACGGATGTCCTTGATGGTGGCGTCGAGGTCGTCGACCGCCTGCTCGATGCGGGCCGCGACCTCCGGGCGCTGTACCTGCCTCGTCGCACCCTGGAGTCCCAAGCCGACCGCGAAGAGGCGCTGGATCACCAGGTCGTGCAGGTCACGACCGATCCGGTCGCGATCCTCGAACACGGCGAGTCGCCGCTGGTCCTCTCGAGCCTCGGCGAGTTGCAGGGACAGCGCTGCCTGCTCGGCGAACGCCGCGACCAGCTTGGCGTCGAGGGCGTAGTAACGGTCTTCGTGCTCGGGCGACCATGCCAGCGACAGCGTTCCTGACGAGCCCGACGAGGGCGCGAACGGCACTGTGAGCACCGGGCCGCCGTCTCCGCGGACGTCGGCTCCGCAGTGAGCGAGCTCCTGCTGCTTTCCCTCCTCCGAGACGATCTCGGCCCAAGCGGCATCGGCCCCGGCCAGCTCCCGCGCCTGTGCCACCAGGTCGGCGACCGGCTCCTCGGCCGGGTCCGGATCCGCCAACGCAGGACCGAGCGCGGCCGTCGCGAGCGCCCAGGTCTCGCGGGTCGTGGTCTCCTCGTAGAGCCGGGCATTCTCGATCGCGACGCCTGCGGCGGCGGCGAGGGCGACCACGATCTCCTCGTCCTGGGTCGTAAAGTCGCCGCCGCCCACCTTCTCCGTGAGGTAGAGGTTGCCGAACACGCGGTCGCGGATGCGGACGGGGACCCCGAGGAAGGAGCTCATCGGTGGGTGGTGCTCGGGGAACCCGTAGGACGCGGGATGCTCGGCGATGTCGTGCAGCCGGAGCGGCTCCGGCCGGTCGATGATCAGTCCCAGCAGCCCATGCCCCGTCGGCAGGTCGCCGATCTGGGCGGCGAGCTCACCCGAGATGCCGTGGTGGACAAAGGTGCGCAACCTGCGTTGGCGACCGGCACTCAGGACGCCGAGGGCGGCGTACTGCGCATCGACCAGGCGACTGGCGATCGCGACGATCCGGGACAGCACGCCGTCGAGGCTGAGGTCGGCCGAGATGGTGAGGACCGCGTCAAGGAGAAGCTGCAGGCGCGCCTGCTGGTCGATGGCGCCGTGCATCCGGTCCCGGACCTCCCGAACGAGCTCCTCGAACTCCACCGCTCCGAGGTCGACCGGCCGCGCGGGCTCCATTCCCTCCACGACGCAGAGGCTACTCCCGGACCAGGTCCAAGGACCTCCGATCACCGGGACCTGCGCACCTGTCCACCGGTCGCGATCCGGACGACGATGGAGGCGTCCCCGAGGAGGAGGTGGTCCCGATGCAGACCTCAGATGTCAGGCCGGGTCGGCTGGTGGTGCTGTCCGGCGACGAGTGCTGGGACCTGCTGCGCACGCGTCCCGTCGGCCGGGTCGGCTGGTCCGGGATCGAGGGTGTATCCGTCGTCCCCGTCAACTATGCGATCGACGGCGACACGGTGCTGCTGCGCACCACGCCCTACTCCTTGATGGCCCGCGACTGCGCCGGCCGCGAGGTCGCGTTCGAGGTCGACGAGATCAACGACGAGCGCCACGAGGGCTGGAGCGTTCTGGTCCGGGGGCGGTGCGAGCGGGAGGAGCGACCCTCCGACGGGCCGCGACCGTGGGCGACCGGCTCACGATTGCTCGGGTTGCGCATCTCCGTGCGGTCCCTGACCGGCCGGCGGATCGTCAGCTCGGGCGCGGCGGGTGCTTGACAGCGTAGATCGCGGCCTGGGTACGACTGGACATGCCGAGCTTGGCCAGCAGCGAGGACACGTAGTTCTTGACGGTCTTCTCCGCCAGGTGCATCTCGCGCGCAATCTGCCTGTTCGTCAACCCCCGTCCGATCAGGTCGAGGATCCGTCCTTCCTGGTCGGTGAGCGACTCCAGCTCCTTGTTGACCGGCGGTCCGGAACGGATCCGGTCCAGCACCTGCGCCGTGACCGACGGGTCGAGGGTGGACTGGCCGGCAGCCACTCGCCGCACGATGTCGAGCAGGTCGTTGCCCCGGACCTGCTTGAGCACGTACCCCGCGGCGCCGGCCATGATCGCGGAGAAGAGCGCGTCGTCGTCGTCGTAGGACGTCAGGATGAGCGCCTTGATCGACGGGTCCTGGGAGCGCACGTCGCGGCACACGTCGATGCCGGAGCCGTCGGGGAGGCGCCCATCGAGGATCGCCACGTCGGGGCGCAGGGCAGGAATGCGGCGCGCCGCCTCGGCGGCGGAGTCGGACTCGCCCACGACGACGATGTCGCCCTCGCTCTCGAGCAGGTCCCGGATCCCACGCCGGATCATCTCGTGGTCGTCGAGCAGGTAGACGCGGATCTGGTGGGCGCCCTCGCGGGCTGCTTCGTCGCTCACGATGCCCACGGTATCCCCGAGCGGCCCGGTCCGGCGCGGGACCGCACCCCTACGAGTTCAGGACCTTGTGCCCTGCTACCTAGCGCCATCGTGGGTCACCGTGGAGGTCTGCGAGGGATGCGATGAAGGGAAAGGCCAGATGAGCAACCGACTCGGCACACGACCGGAGCAGGCGTCAGCCGCGGTCATCGAACGCCTGGTGTCCCTGGCGTGCCTTGCCCCGAGCGTCCACAACACCCAGCCCTGGTTGTGGCACCACCACGACGGCGTCCTCGAGCTGCAGGCCGACCTCCGGCGACGGTTGCCGGCCGAGGATCCACGCGGTCGCAACCTCACGATCAGCTGTGGCGCCGCCCTGCACCACCTGCAGTTCGCGGCGCGCGCCCTGGGCTGGGAGACCACGGTCGACCGGCTGCCCGCCGATGCCTCGGAGACCGTCCTGGCCCGGATCGCGGTGTCCCGCACGGTCCACCACGCGGTCGCACGCGGGGACATCGACCTGCTGCGTGCCCGCTGCACCGACCGGCGCCGGTTCACGGCATGGCCGGTCCCCTCCGACCGGCTGGACGAGCTGTGCCGTCGAGCCGGCCTGTGGGGCGCACGCGCCGAGGCCGTGACGAGCGACGCCGCCCGGTTCCGCCTCGAGCTCCTCGCGAACCGCGCCATCAGCTTCCTCGAGGTCGAGGGGCGTCGCCTGCTCGAGCAGGAGCGGTGGATCGACCGCGACGGCCCCGACGGCATCCCGCTGGAGCTGCTGCCGGACGATCCGGACCCGCTCCAGGCTCGGTCCCGATTCCGGCCGGGCGTGCTCGAGGACACCCGGCTGGTGATCCACGGCGGTGAACGCGTGATCGCTCTCGGCGCCGATGGTGACCATGTGGGGAGCTGGCTGCGCACCGGCGAGGCGATGAGCGACCTCTGGCTCGAGGCCACGCGCTCAGGCATGTCCGTCGTCCCGATGACCCAACCCATCGAGGTCGAGAGCACCCGTCACGAGATCGCCCGGACGGTGCTCGCCTCCCGGTTCGAGCCCCACCTCCTGCTCCGGGTCGGATGGCAGGCGATCGGGCGACGCGACCTCCCCCGCACGCCCCGTCGCCCGCTGCAGGACGTCCTCGTGCGATGAGGGCGACCTGGCTGGGCGCCTGCACGCTGGCGGAGGCGATCGGCATCACTGCCGCGGCCGGCGCGGCCCGGCTCGCGACCTGGCTGACCGACACCCTCGGCGTCTCTCCGGGCTGGGGACTGGCGGTCGTCGTCGCCGGTGGACTCGTCGAGGGCACCGCCCTCGGCGTCCTGCAGGCCCGGGCGCTGCGCCGATCGCTCGATGCCACCGCAGCGCGCCGATGGGCGATCGTCACCGTCCTGGTCGCCGGGCTGGCGTGGACCGCGGGATCGGCTCCCTCGACGCTCGCCGCTCCCGACGACGGTACGACGCCACCGCTGCTGCTCGTCCTGGCCGGCGCGATCGCGCTGGGCGCCACGACCGGAGCCCTCCTGGGCGTCGCGCAAGCCGCCGCGGTACGACGGTGGGTCGCACGGCCATGGCGCTGGGTGGCGGCCAGCACCCTCGGTTGGAGCGTCGCGATGCCGGTCATCTTCCTCGGCGCCGGTCTCCCGGGAGCGGACTGGCCGACGCCGCTCGTCGTCGCCCTGGGTACCGCGACCGGCACCGCAGCCGGCGCGGCTCTGGGACTGCTCACCCGGCGTGACGCTGCCGCACTGGCCGACGTGGGTCCGCGCCGGGGGAGGTCAAAGGTCCCATCGGTGCGGGCAATCCGGCCGTAGGGCCGGCGCCGTGTCGCTTCCTAGCGTGGTCGGCACCGGGCGCCCGACCCCGACGCGCCCCTCCCGACCCCTGCCAGGAGCACTCGTGGACCCGACCGACATCGCGCGGTGGCAGTTCGCCATCACGACCGTCTACCACTTCCTGTTCGTCCCCATCACGATCGGCCTGTCCGCGATCATCGCCGGCTACGAGATCACCTGGCTGCGCACCCGGGACGAGCGCTGGCTGCGGCTGACGAAGTTCTTCGGCAAGCTCTTCCTCATCAACTTCGCGATCGGCGTGGTGACCGGGATCGTGCAGGAGTTCCAGTTCGGCATGAACTGGAGCGACTACTCACGATTCGTCGGTGACGTCTTCGGAGCACCGCTCGCCGTCGAGGGCCTGCTCGCGTTCTTCCTCGAGTCCACCTTCCTCGGGCTGTGGATCTTCGGCTGGGACCGGCTCTCCCCGAGGCTGCACGCCGCGTGCATCGTCCTCGTGCACGTCGGCACCCTGTTCTCGGCGTACTTCATCCTCGCGGCCAACTCCTGGATGCAGCACCCCGTCGGCTACGCGTTCAACCCCGATACGGGCCGCGCCGAGATGAACGACTTCGCCGCCGTGCTGTTCAACAAGGTCCAGCTGGTCACGTTCCCGCACGTGGTGCTGTCGGCGTACATGACCGGCGCAGCCTTCGTCGTCGGCATCGCGCTGTGGCACCTGCGCCGCGCCCGGGGCGAGGAGGACCGGGCCGTCTACCGCCCCGCGCTCCGCACCGGCGCCTGGATCGTGCTGGTCGCCGCGCTCGGCGTGTTCGTCAGCGGTGACGTGCAGGGCAAGATCATGACCGAGGTCCAGCCGATGAAGATGGCCGCGGCCGAGGGACTCTACGAGACCGAGGAGCCGGCCGACTTCTCCGTCTTCCAGCTGGGCACCCTCGACGGCGAGGAGGAGACCTTCGCGGTCAAGATCCCGGGGCTGTTGTCCTTCCTCGCGACCGGTACGCCCGGCGGCGAGGTCGAGGGCATCGACGACCTGCGGGCGAAGTATCAGGAGACCTACGGCACCGATCCCGGAGCGGCCTACTACTCCCCCGGCGACTACACGCCGGTGATCCCGCTGACCTACTGGACCTTCCGGCTCATGATGGGCCTCGGCGTCGCCGGCGCGGTCGTGGCCGTGTGGGTGCTCTGGGCGACCCGTCGTGGTCGGACCCCGCAGGGCCGTGCCATGCTGACGGCGGCGATCGCCGTCCCCTTCCTCCCGCTTCTCGCCAACTCCTTCGGCTGGATCTTCACCGAGATGGGACGCCAGCCCTGGGCGGTCTTCGGCCTGATGACGACCGAGCACTCGGTCTCACCCGGGCTGACCACCACCGAGGCCTGGATCTCCCTGCTCTCGCTCACGGCGGTGTACGGCGTGCTGGCGGTCGTGGAAGTGCGGCTGCTGCTCACCTGGATCCGCAAGGGCGCCGAGGAGCTGCCGCCCGCCGTACCGACCGACACCGGCGAGGACCGCCCCCTCGCCTTCGCCTACTGAGCGCCGCGAGGAGACCCACCATGGAGCTCACCACCGTCTGGTTCGTCCTGATCGCCGTCTTGTGGATCGGCTACTTCACCCTCGAGGGCTTCGACTTCGGCGTCGGCCTCCTGCTACCGGTCCTGGCTCGCGACGACACCGAACGACGCGTCATGATCAACACCATCGGACCGGTCTGGGACGGGAACGAGGTCTGGCTGCTGGTCGCGGGCGGCGCAACGTTCGCCGCCTTCCCGGAGTGGTACGCCACCTTGTTCAGCGGGTTCTACCTGCCGCTCCTGCTGATCCTGATCGCGCTGATCGTGCGCGGACTGGCCTTCGAGTACCGCGCCAAGCGACCCGATGCCCGGTGGCGGGCCCGCTGGGACGTCGCGATCATCCTCGGCTCGCTGGTGCCGTCGGTGCTGTGGGGCGTGGCGTTCGCGAACATCCTGCGCGGCGTGCCGATCGACGCCGACCTCGAGTACGCCGGCGGCTTCTTCGACCTGCTCAACCCCTACGCCCTCCTGGGCGGGCTGACGACGCTGGCCCTCTTCCTCACCCACGGCGCCCTCTTCCTCGCGCTCAAGACCGACGGTGAGATCCGCCACCGCGCGCGCAACCTCGCCGTCCCGGCGGTCGCAGTCACCGCGGTGCTGGCCGTGGTCTTCCTGGCCTGGACCCAGCAGCAGACAGGCACGACGGGGTCTGCCGTCGCCTTCGTCGTCGCCGCGCTCGCCATCGTCGGCGCGGGCCTGGCCGCCCGCGCGGGCCGCGAGGGCTGGGCGTTCCTCGGCACCTTCGTCACGATCGCGCTGGCCGTCGCCGGGTTGTTCCTCGCCCTGTTCCCCGACGTCATGCCGAGCACGCTGGCCGGGGGTGCGAGCCTGACCACCACCAACGCGGCCGCGACGGCGTACACGCTGAGGATCATGACCGTCACCGCCGTGATCTTCACCCCACTCGTCCTGGTCTACCAGGGCTGGACCTACTGGGTGTTCCGCAAGCGGATCGCCACCCACCACATCCCGGCGCCGGCCGAGAGTGCGAGCGTGCGATGAGGCCGTCCGACCCGCGCTTGCGCGCGCTCCTGGCGCCGGCGCGGGCCGAGCTGGCCGGCGTCGTACTCGCGGGGGTGACCAGCGGCGTGGTGGTCCTCGCGCAGGCGTGGGCCGTGACCGGTCTCGTCGTGGCCGTCCTGCGCGGTGAGGAGCTGACGGGTTGGGCACTGGCGGTCGTCGGCGTGCTCGCCCTGCGAGCGGTGAGTGGCGCGGCGGCCGACCTGTGCGCCGCCCGGGCGGCCGCCACCGTCAGCACGGTCCTGCGCCACCGGCTCGTCCAGGCGTACGTCGACCGTGCCGGTCCGGCCGCCGGCACCGGTGAGGAGGCCGTTCTCGCGACGCGCGGCGTCGCCGCGGTGGAGCCCTACGTCACCCGCTACGTCCCCGCCCTCGTGGTGGCCGCGGTGCTGCCGCCGCTCACGGTCGTCGCGATCGCGACCCAGGACCTGCTCAGCGCCGTCATCGTGCTGGCCACCCTGCCCCTCGTGCCGGTGTTCGGGGCGCTGGTCGGGCTGGCGACACGTGATCGTGCCGAGGAGCAGTGGCGGGCGATGGCCTCGCTCTCGAACCACTTCCTCGACGTCGTCCGCGGCCTGCCCACCCTGGTCGCGCACCGACGGGCGCGTGCCCAGTCCGCGCGCATCGCCGAGGTCACCGACCGCTACCGTCGCGCTTCGCTGCGCACCTTGCGGATCGCGTTCGCGTCGTCGGCCGTGCTCGAGCTGGTCGCGACGCTGTCGGTCGCACTCGTGGCGGTCACGGTCGGCGTCCGGCTCGCCGGCGGCGGGCTCGAGCTGCACACCGCCCTCGTGGTGCTGCTCCTCGCGCCAGAGGCCTACTGGCCACTGCGCCGGGTCGGCGCCGAGTTCCACGCCGCCACCGAGGGCGCGACGACGTTCGCTGCCGCCCACGAGCTGCTCGCGACCGCGCCGCAGGCCGGGGCCGACCGCGCCGCCCCGCCCGGCTGCCCGCTGGTCCTCGACCGCGTCACCGTCACCTGGCCCGGACGCACCACGCCCGCCGTCCACCGGCTCTCGGCCGTCATCCCGGCGGGCGGCATCACGGCGCTGACGGGACCGTCCGGGTGCGGCAAGTCCACGCTCCTCGGCGCCGTCGCCGGGCTGGTACCCCTGGCCGACGGCACGATCACCGCGGGCGGTCGCCCGGTCGGCGGCACCGCCTGGCAGTCCCAGGTCGCGTGGCTCCCGCAGCAGCCGCAGTTCGTGGAAGGCAGCATCGCCGACAACCTCCGGATCGCGCGCCCCACGGCGACGGACGCCCACCTGTGGACGGTGCTGCGGGAGGTCGCTCTGGAGGAACGCATCCGCGCCCTGGACGAGGGACTCGGCACCCAGCTCGGCGAGGACGGTGTGAACCTCTCTGCGGGTGAGCGAGCTCGCCTGGCGCTGGCACGGGTCGTGCTCGCCGACCGTCCGTGGGTGCTCCTCGACGAGCCGACCGCACATCTCGACGACCTGACCGAGCAGGTCATCGCCGACACGATCCTCGACCTCGCCCGAACTCGCGCGGTCGTCGTGGTCGCGCACCGCCCGCGCCTGGTCGACCTGGCCGAACGGCGCGTCGAGCTCCCCGCCCCCCTCGTCGCCGCGGTACCGCCCCGACGAGCGGGCGTGGTCCGTGCGGTGCCGATCCCCCCAGCCGCGGAGCGACCCGCTGAGCCCGGTGGCGCCGAGCGTCGCGGCCTCCTCGGGGCCACCGTCCTGGGTGCGCTCGCCTCGGCCTCGGGAGTCGCGCTCACCGCGACCGCGGGTTGGCTCATCGTCCAGGCATCCACGCGACCGGCCGTGCTGACCCTGCTCGTGGCCGTCGTGGGTGTCCGGGCGTTCGGCCTCGCCCGGCCGGTGCTGCGGTACGTCGAGCGTCTCTGGTCCCACGACGCCGCGCTGCGTCTCCTCGCCCGGCGCCGGGTCGAGGTCTACGACGCGCTCGTCCCGCTGGTGCCCGGCCGCCTCGGACGCCGCCGCGGCGACGTCCTCAGCAGCGTGGTCGACGACGTCGACAGCGTCGTCGACCGCCAGCTGCGGGTTCGGATGCCCCTGGTCCAGCTCGGCCTGGTCGGCCTCCTGGCCACGGTGGTGACGGGGCTCCTCCTGCCCGTCGCCGGTGTCGTCGTCGCCGGCGTGCCGCTCGTGGGCGGGATCGCGTTCCTCCTGGCGCGGCACGGGGCGACGGGGACCGAGCAACGGCTCGTCGCCCTCCGCGCCACACTCTCCGACACCGTCGTCGAGGCGGTGCAGGTCGGCAGCGAGCTGCGCATGTGGCAGCGGGCTCTCCCTGCGGCGGGCCGCGCGGCCGGCACCAGCGCCCGGCTCGGAGCACTCTCGGGTGTCGCGACCCGCTGGGTGACGGCTGCCCGAGCGCTCCTCCTCGTGGCCACCGGCACCGCCGTCGCGGCGATGGCGGTCCTCACCGCCGGTCCGCTGGCGGACGGACGGATCTCCGGACCCGTCATGGCGCTGCTCGTCCTCCTCCCGCTGGCCCTCGCCGACGTCGCTCTGCCCTGCACGGATGCCGGCGTCCTGGCTGCGCGGACCGCGGCCGCCGACGACCGCCTGCGGGCGCTGGAGAGGACTCCCCCGGCGGTCGCCGACTTCCCGAGCCGTACCGCGACGCACGGCGACGCAGTCACGCTCGACGAGGTCACCGCCCGGTGGGACCTCCGGGCTCCCCTCATCACCCCGGTCACGCTCAGCATGGCTCCCCGTGGACGGATCGCCCTGATCGGCCCCTCCGGCTCGGGCAAGAGCACCGTCGCCGCCCTCCTGCTGCGCTTCCTCGACCCGGTGTCCGGGACCGCCAGGCTCGGGGGTGCTCCGCTGGAGCACCTCGCCCCCGACGACGTACGACGTCAGGTCGGCCTGGTCGACGACGCCCCGTACGTCTTCGCCACCACGGTGGCCGAGAACGTCCGCCTGGCCCGGCCCGGCGCCAGTGACGACGAGGTGGAGGAGGCCCTGCGTCGTGCGCACCTCGGCGCCTGGCTGGACACCCTGCCGGACGGCCTCGGCACCTGGCTCGGCACCGGCCACGGCGAGCTCTCCGGCGGCGAGCGTGCCCGCCTCGGCGTGGCCCGCTCGCTGCTCGCCGAGCATCCGGTCCTGGTCCTCGACGAGCCGACCGCGCATCTCGACCACCCCACGGCCGAGGCGCTCGCCCACGAGGTGCTGTCCGGACGACGGGACCGGTCGGTGCTCTGGATCACCCATGCCGCCGCGGGCCTCGACCTGGTCGACGTCACCGTCACGCTGGCTCCGCGGGTCGAAGGTCCCACCGCGCGCGGGGCATCGGCCCGTACCCCGACGGCCGGCGCCGCACCACGCTGGACCCATGACCACTGACTCCATCGATCCCGTCGCCGCGAACAGCATCGTCGTCGCCACCGACGGCTCCGACGATGCCGACCGCGCCGTCCACTGGGCCGCCGAGCAGGCCTTCCTCGAGCGACGGCCGCTGACCGTCCTCACCACCGTGCACGGTCCTGAGGTGCCGACGGCCGCGTGGGGCGGCATGGGCGCAGCCTACGCCTGGGACCCCACGCAGGCTCTCGCCGGTGCCCGCGCCCTGGCGCGGGAGGCCGCCGACGTCGCCCTGCACCTGCACCCCGGGCTGGAGGTCACCGTCGCGGCTCGGATCGGCGACCCGCGGCACGTGCTCGTCGAGATCTCCCGCGACGTGCCGCTGCTCGTCCTCGGCTCTCGCGGCCGTGGGGTCCTGCGCAGCAAGCTGCTGGGCTCGGTCAGTGCCGCGGTGAGCCGCGACGCCGCCTGCCCGGTCGTGGTGTGCCGGCCCCAGCGCCACGGTGAGCGGGAGCAGCAGGGCATCCTCGTGGGCGCCGACGGCACTCCGGAGTCGCTGCCCGTCATCGAGTTCGCCTTCCAGCAGGCGTCCCTGATGGACCTGCCGCTGACCGTCGTCCACGCCGTGTGGGACGAGATCGGAGCCGTGCACGGCCCGGTCATGGTCTCCCCCCGCGAGACCGGACTCGAGCAGTACCGGGTCCTGCTCGGGGAGAGCGTGGCCGGGATCTCCTCGAAGTTCCCCGAGGTGGCGGTCGACCTGCGCCTGGCCCGAGGGATGGCCGAGGACTGCCTGAGCGACACCAGCGCTGCCTGGAACCTGATCGTCGTCGGCCGGCACCCCGTCGACTCGCTGCTGCGCCTGGTCACTGGCGCGGTCGCCACAACCGTCATCGAACGGTCCCGCACGACCGTGGCCGTCGTACCGCAGGCCGACCCGCCTGCCGAGAGCTGAGGCACATCATGAGCACCATCCGGCCGGGAAGCATCGTCGTCGGAGCCGACGGCTCGAAGCACGCCGCTCGCGCCATCGCCTGGGCTGCGGAGCAGGCGACGCTCGAGCGCCGACCGCTCCTCGTCCTCAGCGCGGACGAGGGCGCAGTCCACCGCATCAATGCCGAGGCGGTCCAGCTCGCGCGCGAGATCGCACCGGACGTCGACGTGGTGGGCCTGACCGCCGCCGACGACCCGCGCGGCACGCTGGTCGAGCTCTCCCGCGACGCCCACCTCCTCGTGATGGGGTCGCGCGGACGCGGAACCGTGCGCAGCATGCTGCTCGGGTCGGTCAGTGCCGCGGTCAGCCGCCTCTCGTACTGCCCCGTCGTGGTCTGCCGGCCGCGCGCCGAGGAGCATCGTGGCAAGGGCGTCCTCGTCGGCGCCGACGGCACGGAGGCATCCCTGTCGGTCCTCGACTTCGCCTTCGCGCAAGCATCGCTGCACGGCCAGCCCCTCACCGTCGTGCACTGCGTGTGGGACGTCGTGGCCGCCGTGGCCGGCCTCCGCAACGTCCGCATCGAGGACGCCGACCTCGGCCCCGAGGACGAGGCGCACCTGCTGCTGGCCGAGTCCGTCGCCGGATTCGCCGAGAAGTACCCCGACGTCCCCGCCACCCTGCGTGTCACTCATGGCCTGGTCGACGACGTCCTCGGCGGGCGTACCGCGGCCTGGGACCTCGTGGTCGTCGGACGCCACCCCCTCGACACCGTCGGCCGCCTGGTCACCGGCTCGATCGCGACCGCGGTCGTCGAACGGGCGCACACCACCGTGGCGGTCGTCCCCGAGCCCACGATCGTCCTTCCGTCATGAGCAAGGAGGTCCCGAGCGCCCTCGTGGTGTACGAGTCGCTGTTCGACAACACCGCCCAGGTGGCTCAGGCGATCGTACGAGGACTGCAGCGGGCGGGGTTCGAGGCCCACAGCGTCCCGGTCACCTCGCTGGCGTCCACCGGCCCCGTCCAGGTCGACCTGCTGCTGCTCGGTGCCCCGACGCACGCCTTCTCGCTCAGCCGGCCGGGCACTCGGGCCGACGCGGTCCGACAGGGCGCACCGTCGGATCGCGCGAAGATCGGTGCCCGGGAGTGGATCTCCAGCATCAGCCCTGACCGCTTCGGGACCACCCTGGCCGCGGTGTTCGACACCCGGGTGGCCAAGGTGCGCCGGCTGCCGCTGGCAGCCGGGGTCACCGCCGCCCGGCTCCTGCACCGCCGCGGCTTCCGCCTTCTGCGCAAGCCGGTGGCGTTCCTCGTCGACGGCACCCGCGGCCCGCTCGTGCCCGGTGAGGAGGAGCGGGCCGAACGTTGGGGCAGGATGCTCGCCGCGGCTTGTCTCGCCGAGCTCGACCACGCGGCCTGATCCCAGAATCCCGTCTCGGAAAACCCTGAGAGAGAGCTCATCATGATTCGTCCGCTCACCATCACCGTCTCGGTCGCGACCGCAGCGACTGCCCTCGTGCTCACCGGCACGGCCCCGTCCTCAGCCGCGGACGACTTCGGACGGCACGTCTCAGACTGTGCCCGGACGATGGGCTTCGACGCCCAGCACAACCCCGGCATGCACCAGGGACGCACGGGATGGAGCCCCGAGCACATCTGCTGACGGCTCCAGCCGTGCGCACCCACCCGTCGGCCGGGGCGCGCGCGGACGGGCCTGCCGATGCACCCGGCGACCGGGGTCCCGACGGGCAATCCGAGCCGCAAGGCGCCCACGACAGCGACGGCCCCGCATCCGCCTCCATGAGTGGGCAGGCACGGGCGGCAGCGGCGGCCACCACCATCGCCGTCGCCCCGTGCCCAGGGTCAGCGCCAGGAGGCCGCAGGCGCCCGGGACCTTGAGCCCGCTGGATCGCGACCTGCGCCCCTGCACCGTTCCTCGCGTCGGCGGTGGACTGGGCGGGACAAGTCCTCACGGAAGGAAGACACCATGACCACGTTCACTGCGCACCTCCACCACATCGTCGAGCACGACGAGGAGTCGGCCGTCCGCGACCATGGTGCGCGGCGCGTGCTGGCAGTCACGCGCATCGCCTTCGGCCTCGTCTTCTTGTGGGCCTTCTTCGACAAGCTCCTCGCCCTCGGCTACGCGACCGGAGCCGGTCAGGACGGCACCGTGGACCGTTTCGGTCCCGCCGCCTGGGTCAACGGCGGCAGCGCGACTCGGGGATTCCTCGGCTCAGCCGCGGACGGACCGTTCCAGGGATTCTGGAACGACCTGGCCGGCACAGCCTTCGCCGACTGGGCATTCATGTTGGGACTGCTCGGCGTCGGGGTGACCCTCACCCTCGGCATCGGCATGCGTATCGGCACCCTGGCGGGGTGCGCGATGTACCTGCTCATGTGGAGCGTCGTCCTCCCACCGGCGAACAACCCCGTCCTGGACGACCACGTGCTGGGAGCACTCATGATGGCCGTGCTGGGGCTCACCGGCTCCGGGAGCACCTGGGGCCTCGGCCACCGCTGGTCACGGACCCAGCTCGTGCGTCGCTTCCCCGAGCTGCGCTGACGTCGCCGTCGCAGGCACGTGGTCCGCGGACATGGCAGCGCAGATCCATCCGGTGCCGGTCGCGAGCGCCCCTTCTGGCTCTGGCGCACCTGCGTGGTGGCGCGGCTATCAGGGTGGCTGGTGGCGAGCGGATCTGGTGGCCGGCCTGACGATCACCGCCTATCTCGTGCCCCAGGTGATGGCCTACGCCGAGCTCGCAGGCCTCCCTGCCGAGAACGGGCTGTGGGCCGCAGTGGGCGCACTCAGCCTGTATGCCGCAGTCGGTTCCTCACGAGTTCTCTCGGTGGGACCGGAGTCGACCACGGCGTTGCTGACGGCGTCCGCGATCGGATCGGTGGCTGCCGGGACGAAGGACCCGGTGGCGTTCGCTTCCGTGTTGGCGCTCACCGTGGCGCTCGTGTGCCTGATCGCCTGGGCCGCGCGGCTCAGCGTGCTCGCCGACCTCCTGTCGCGACCGGTCCTCGTCGGATACCTGGCGGGCGTCGCACTGCTGATGATCATGTCGCAGCTCGGGAGGCTGTGCGGCATCGCGATCCCCGAGGAACAGGTGTGGCGGCGCATCCTCTATGTCGCTCAGCACCTCCGGGACATCGAGCCCGCGACGACCGTTCTCGGGCTCGCCACCTTGGTCGCGATGCTCGTCGGAACCGCGATTCGGCCTCATGCACCCGTCGCCCTGTTGGGAATGCTGGCCGCCACGGCGGCATCGTCACTGCTGGCACTTCCCGAGCACGGCGTCGGGCTCGTCGGCAACATCCCCGCAGGGCTTCCCACACCGGCCCTGCCCTCGCTCGATGGGCCACTGTTCGCAGCTGCGGTCGTACCGGCGTTGGGCATCTCCTTCGTCGGATACACCGACAACGTGCTGACCGCTCGCGCATTCGAAGCACAGGGTGACCGGCGCATCGACGCTCGCCGCGAGCTCCTCGGCCTCGCGTTCGCCAACGCCGGCTCCGCGCTCATGCGTGGCTTTCCCGTCAGCAGCAGCGGGAGTCGAACCGCCATCGGTGATGCTGTGGGAGCTCGGAGCCAAGCGACCGGCCTGTTCACCCTGGCCTGCACGGTTCTCGCCGTCATCGCATTCAAGCCGCTGCTCGAGGCCTTTCCCTCGACAGCTCTCGGCGCAGTCGTCGTGTACGCGGCGATCCGACTGATTCGCTTGGACGAGTTCAGGCGACTGGCCCGGGTCCGGCGATCCGAGCTGGTCATCGCGGTTGCGACGGCTGCGGCGGTCGTGGCGATCGGCGTCCTACCCGCGGTCCTGGTCGCCATCGGCCTCTCCTTCCTGGACCTCCTACGTCGGGTCGCTCGCCCCCACGACGCAGTGCTCGGATACGTCGACGGACTCGCCGGTATGCACGATGTGGAGGACCACCCTGACGCCCGCGTCGTGACGGGTCTCGTGGTCTACCGCTACGACTCACCACTCTTCTTCGCCAACGCCGACGACTTCAGGACTCGGGCACTCGCCGCGGCGACCGCCTTCGGGCCGGCTCAATGGTTCCTGATCAACGCCGAGGCGATCTCCGACATCGACTCGACGGCCCTCGACGCCCTCGAGTCAGTGCGTCACGAGCTCGCCGAGCGCGGCATCGTCGTCGCGCTCGCCCGCGTCGAGCACGCGGTCCGACTGCTGCTCGAGCGTTCGGGCTTCATCGACCGGATCGGCGAGGAGCACGTCTACCCGACGCTTCCGACGGCCGTCGACGCCTATCAAGCGGCGTTCCCGGAATGACCACGGCAGGACCACCTTCTCCGTCACGGGAGGCATCGGACGCCCCAAGCGCCCACACCGCGAGCAAGGCCCGTGAAGCCGGCCGCTCGATGCCGCGCAGGCTGGCACGGAGACGATGGAGGGCGTACAACGGGTGGATGGAGGGGTACCTCACTCGCTTCCAACGCGTCTACCTCGTCGATGACCACGACATCGTCCGACGCGGGGTTCGCGACCTGCTCGTTCCCGCCCGCGATCTTCAGGTCGTCGGCGATTCCGGTTCAGCACGAGAGGCGGTTCCGGAGATCCTTCGGCTCGCGCCTGATGTCATGCTGCTCGACCTTCACCTGCAAGATGGCACGGGCATCGAGGTCTGTCGCGCCGTGCGGTCGAAGAATCCCGCAATCGTGGGTCTCCTCCTCACAGCGGCTGACGATGACGAGGCCCTGGCGGCGACTGTCCTCGCCGGAGCCGCGGGATACGTCATCAAGGTGAGTCGTAGCAGCAACATCTTGAACACGGTCCGACAACTGCGACCGGGCAGCAGTCTGGATCCTGACAGCATCGAGCGCGCCGCCCGGCTGCTCGAGTCGGTCATCGAAGGCCTGACCCCGTCGGTGACCGACATCGAACGCCAGATGTTCGAGCTCGTCATCAAGGGCCAGACGGACAGCCAGATCGCACAGGCGTTGGCGGCCAGCGGACGTGACTCCCCTGGGAAGATCGTCGACCTCGTCGCGCGCCTGACGCAGGCGCTACTCGATGCATAGCTCTGGGGCCATGTCCGCGGGGCCGCTACCGCTGGGCGCGACCCAGCCAGCTCTCGGCGATGGGAACGAGGTACGGGAGAGGCTCAGAGAGCTGTCCCGGCGAACTGCCCAGCGTCTGCCGAGGAGAAGAAGCGCCTTGGTCTTCAGGGACCGATCCCACGCGGCCCTGCGGGCTCGACCATCCTCGAGAAGCCGTCAGCCCACGCCACGATGTGTACGTCGCTGCCGGGGTTGAACGTCTCGACCTGTTCGGCGCCGTCCCGGGTGCCCCCGAGGCACCAGATCCCCCGTGCGGAAGTTCCGTTCCGCCGACACCACGCGTGCGTTTCTCGATCCAAGCCGTCCCAGGACCCTCCGAGTGTCTCTGGTGCCCTTTGGTGCCCCACGGGCTTCCACGGTACGACCTGAAATGAAGGAAACCCCAGGTCGGCCCTGGGGTTTCCATCTGTGTCCGAGGGGGGACTTGAACCAGTGGATTTTCCCGCTCAACAGAGCCGAATTCGGCGTTCTGAGCGTGAAATCCGGGTCCCATTGCCACCCGTTGGATCGCGTTTGACCGGGGGTGTGCCACCTCTGGGGGCACCATGCTCTTTTGATGTCATCCGGCCCAAAACGGCCGGTCGACGTCGAGACTACCCCTTCAAAACCCTCCGAGGGACCTGATCCCCACTCGGAAAGTCGGCACCGATCAGTACAGGTAGACATCGACCGCGACGCTCGACAGGGCGCTGAGTAGCGCCACCGCTACCAGTCCACGTCCGGTGCCACGACGGAACTGGTGCGCTCTTCGGCAGGCCCGAGTGGGTCGCGGCATGGTCGGACGCTCTGTCCGGACAGCGGCATGATCGGGCGGTCGAGGGTGCGACGATCAAGGGCATGGTGACACTCTTCGTGGTCGACGTGCCGCCCGACCTTCCAAATGGGAGCGCGGTTGTTCGAGTTCATGATGGAACTCTTCGCCTTGGTCATCGATTCACTCGCATCGAGGTGGCTGGCGTCGAGCATGCGGTTGACCTGGAATGCACGCAGATATGGCGCTATGAGGGGGTCGCCGTTGAGACTCTGGAGTCCAACTTCGGCGGCCGCGTAAATCTGGTGGGGAACGGCGCTCAACTCATCCAGCGGGAGAGCACACTGATCAGCTGACCGCCGTGCGGCATGGTCGGGCGCTCCGCCCCGACAGCGGCAGATGTGTGCGCATCCTGAGCCGGTTGGACGAGACTGACTGGATGACCGCGCACGAGGGACCTCCTGAGGGCTACATCGAACCCATCACCGCATGGAGCGTCGAGTACGTCGACCCAAGTGAGCCCGAAGTCGGCTCGCACCAGGTCGGCGCGTTCACCACCGAGACTGAGGCAGTCAGACTCCGGCAGCGCTTAGCGACCGGGGGCTTCTTCGCCGAGTTGCACATCAACATCATTCCGGTCCACCGGAGGGTCGAGGACTGGGAGTGGGACCGCTAGGTCGAGACGCGCGATCCGCGGCAGATGCGGACGTAACTGTCCGCGGCTGCATGGGACACTCTGGCCGTGTGGATCGATGAGGATGGCGTGCTGCACACGGTGGCGTTGCCCGACCCGACCATCCTCATGACCGAGGAGTTCCGCATGTCGCTGGACCTGGTCCTGGCTTTCCGCGGTGCCCAGGTGCGGGGCATAGTTGAGGAGGCTCAAACGAGCCTCCACGAGCGCGACTGGTCGTTCCTGGTGGCGGCCGAGGGCCTGATCGCGGCCGCTCCTCCGAGTCACCTTCTGCGCGGCGAGGTGACCGGGCCCGAAGGCGTCGCGGACGCCATCAGCCGGGTGGAGCCGGAGTGGCGGCTGGACGCGCTGATGGCCTTGGACGACTACATCGATTGAGCGTCCGCAACTCGGCATGACCGCGCGATTCGCGGCAGATGAGGATGTTCATGGTTCGATGGGGCTGCACGCCAGCGCGACCTCCACGATCTCGCTACGGCTGTAGTTCCCGTCCGAGCTCGGACTGTGGCCGGTAAGCCAAGCGCGACACTTATAGGTGACCTCACGCGCCCTGCGGGCCGGAACGCGCGTCCTGCGAGTATTCCTGTCTGCGGCCCAGGTCAGAAGAATCCCGAGACGCGACGACTTCCTGGCACTCAACGGCGGTCTCCATGGGTGAAGAGTTCTTGCTCAAGCGCTGTCGCCGGCACGACGCGCTGCGCGAGCAGCACGCTCTGTCAAACGCGACGTGAAACGCTCGAGATTGGCCCTGAAAGGCGACGTGACCACCGCCACCTCAGTGTCATGCGGTAGGTCGATCGTGAGCTCCACGCCCTGGCCGCGCATGGCGTCGGACCTAGCCCTGGGACGTTCTGGCAGCTGAAACGTCGCCTTCGGGCGCTGCTGAAATTGGTGGCAAAGGAATCCGCCGCCGCTCAGCCCCTGCAGCCGAAGACGGACTCCGATCACGGCCGCCTCGGCAGGGGAAACCAAGAGATCAAAGGAGTGGCGTCGGACGAGCCTCCGATGCGGCACATCGTCGAGGCCGATGCTCACGGTTGCCTCGTGCCAGTCGTGTACGCCATCTGCTGTCTCGATCAACACGAATGCCCAGCGAGGCTCAAGAGCGCCAAGCAGCAGGTCAGCGTGCCCAGGATGAACGGCGGTCCGCGTCACCCGACAGGAGTTGGCGCACGAAGTACTGATGACCACGTCCATGAGGATCCGCGCTGAGGCCGCCCGGTCCTCGGTCACGGCCGGCCTGGCGTTGGCGGACGAGTGGCAGGCGATCGACGACCGCTGGGACGAGCACCTGCCGCGCACCGCGCTCCACCGCGCCCACGCGACCCGGCTCCGCGCCGTCCTCGCCGCCTCCACGACCACGACCCAGACCCCGGCCGGAGCACACGCTCCGGCCGACACCCCCTGAGAGAAGGGACCCACCATGAAGAAGCTGTTCGTCACCGCCACCGCCCTCGCCGCCACCGCGGTCATGGTCCCGACGACCGTCTCCGCCGACGTCCCCGCCGCCGATCCGGCCGAGTGCGCCGCCGAGGTCACCCAGCTGCAGAGCGAGGTGGCCGACCTGACCCAGCGCGCCACCGAGCTGGACCAGATGGTCCGCGACCGGGAGGACACGATCGCGCGGAAGCAGCGCCGCATCGAGCTGCTCCGCGCCGAGCTCCGCCGCCTCCGCGCGGACCGCAGGTGACCGAGCTCCACCTGGCCGGGCTCGGCGGACGGCACGCCCTCACGGACGCAGCCGCCGCCGGGCCGGGCCGCGCCGCCCGACCGCCGACGGCTCCGCCGTCACGGACGCAGCCGCCGCCGGGCCGGGCCGCGCCGCCCGACCGCCGACGGCTCCGCCGTCACCACAGAAGGAGACACCCGTTGCCTGAGACCACCGACCAGGCCGTCGACCAGCCGTTCGTCGAGCACACCCACATCTTCGACGACCGCTGGTACCCCGAGAACCGCACCACCGTCCGTCGCGTGTGCGTGATCCCCGGCTGCACCGAGACCCAGCGGAAGGAGCCCCGGGCATGAGCCGCGTCAACCAGACCACAACAGCCGACGACCCGCAGCGCCTCGGCAACTGCGTCTCCGCCTGCGTCGCGTCGATCCTCAACCGCCCCCTCGACGAGGTCCCCCACTTCGCCGAGGAAGGCCGGCTGCTCGGCGATACCCTCGACGACGGCGAGAACACCGCCAGCGGCATCGCCTGGTGGGCGATGATGCTCGGCTACATGGCCGCCGCCGGCTACTCCCCCGTCCAGCTCGCCCACGTCGACCAGGCCGAGCCCGGCGAGTACCTCTTCGTCGCCGGCCTCTCACCGCGCGGCGTCATGCACCAGGTCATCTACCGCGACGGCCTGCTCTGGCACGACCCCCACCCGTCCCGGGACGGCCTCGTCGACGTGCGCGAAGTCCTCGCGTGGCGGCCGCGGCGCTGGGACCACACCCCCACCCCGCCGCCCGTGCTCGTCGAGCCCACGCCGAAGGGGGTGCCGGGTGCGTGACGTCCGCACTCGTGTGGCACATCAGGCCGCCAGCAGATCCTCCAAGTTCAGCCGGTCGAGCTCCTCGTACTCGCTCGGCGAGCGTACCCAGGCGAGCAGGCGCTCGATTGAAAGTCGACACACTGTGTTGAGCCGATCGTCCCTGAACGACTCGTCGTCCTCGAACGCCAGCAGCAGGTCGCTGAGGGCGTCTAGGTCGTCGGCCAATCCGGGAGCGACCGGCGATGCAGCTGCCAGCGCGGACAGCAGGCTGTGGAACAGGGCGGTGAACGCGTCGGTGAACGCAGGCTCCGCAGCCTGCGGGTCGAACTTCCCCGCGTCGTCCTTGGCGTCGAGCGCGACGAGCATCATCTGGCCTGCTGCCTGGTGCACTTCCTTCAGCGCAACTCGAAGCTCCGATCGCTCCGCTGCCTGCTCAGCCGCTCTCCGTCCATTCAGCTCGTGGTTGATCGTCCGCCGCAGGAGCGCCCAAGCAATTACGCCGCCGAGCACGCCTGCACCGATTCCGTCGAGGCCGTACATCGCGACCCATTCCCAGAAGCTCACGCCTTCCACGCCCGGGACCGTAGCGACCGGGCTCGACACTTCGCAGGAGAACCGAGCATGACCGAGCCCGCCGACCGCCCGCTGTGCGCCCGCTGCGGCCAGGTCCACGCGCGCTGCACCAGCCACAACCGCGCCGGCGCACCGTGCGGCCGCCATCCCGCGACCGGGCAGGAGGTCTGCAGGAACCACGGCGGCGGCTCAGCCCAGGCGATCGCCGCTGCCGAACGCCGTGAGCTCGTCAAAGCCGCCGAACGCCAGATCCAGGACCTGTGGGTCGGACTCGACCAGGCCATCCCGGTCACCGACCCGGTGAACTCGCTGCAGCGGCTCGCCGGCGCGCTCGAGCAGCTCGTCGACGAGACCGGTCGCCGCGTCTCCACGATGGACCACCTCACCGGCGGCACGCACCTGACCGCGCTCCGCGCCGAGGTCACCCTCTTCGAGCGCGCGCTGGCCCGGCTCGCCGACGTGCTCGACAAGATGGCCCGGCTCGGGATCGCCGAGAAGCACGTCGAGCTGGAGAAGGAGCGCGCGCAGCTGGTCACCGCGGCGTTCCTCGCGGCGCTCGCCGTGCTGGGCGACCGGGTCACGCTGCTTCCCGCGGACCGCGACCTGGTCGTGCGGACCTTCCTCGATCAGCTCGGTGCGGCGATCGGGCCGGGCGAGATCGGTGGCGCAGCGTGACTGGCCCTCAACTCCGCTGGCGCCGGTCCTCGTCCTTCCCCAGCTTCCCCGGCCGTCGCCGGCCATGCTTGAGCACCCGCCAGGCCTCGGCGAAGGGGCGCTTGAACGTCAGGAACGCCGCGACCAGCGCGGTGCGCCATGCCCTCCAGGCCGTCCCGGACGCGCGCGACAGTGTCTGCACGAACGTTGTTAGGCCGGCCTCGAGAACGACCAAGGCGATGCCCGCGATACCGCCGATGAGCCCCGCGATGGCGATCCCGTTCGCAGCCGTGGTGCTGTCGAAACTGATCTCCCTCGCTGCTGCTGCAGCTCCTGTCGCAGTGCCCGCAAAGGTGAGGAGCGACGTCACGACCGTCGTGAAGCGCTCGCCCTTGGTGAGCCGGCGGAACTTCTCGGGAAGGGGTGTGACATATCGGTCGAGGCGGCGCTGGGCCCGCTCCCGCAACCGAGCCGTCTCAGGCCAGGACTGGTCGAGGTCGTTCGCGAGCTCGAACTCCTCGCGGATCGCTTTCCGGGCGCGACGACGTCGCCCGCCCTCTACGAGCCAGCCGGACACCAACGCGGTCACGAGCGCAAACACCCCACCGACGATCACCTCTGCCACGCCGAGGGACCGTACCGACGACGAGGCCCTTGCGCAGGAGAACCGATGAATGCCGAGAGTCCGCGGTACGCCGTCTGGTGGAAGCCATCCACCCGCGAGGTCGTCGCCATCGCCGAGCTGGTCGAGCACGAGCAGGACGAGCCCCCGGTCTTCACCATCAACGAATGCCCGCGCGACATGGCCGACATCCCACCGTGCACCGGCGAAGCCAGCTGCGATGCCGACATGCACATGCTCTGCTGCCCCGCCCTGAATCGAGACGAGCCGTGACCAACAGTCGGTGGAGAAACCGCCCCGACCTGTGGAACCTGCTGATCTACACCAACAAGATCAAGGAGTTCTTGATCCACGAGGACGACAAGGACAAGTACATCCACTCCCCAGGGACGCCCCGCAAAACCGCAGGTCAGCAGGCTGTCTCCACGCTCCTCCCCACATTCATCCCTCGCTGGATCGCCCAGTTGTCCCCAAACCTTGTGGACGGGCGGCTACTCAACGTCGGACGCGCACTCCATCCTGATCCTCCCGCTCACCCGACCACGGAGGACCCGATGACCAACCACCCCCGCTGCCCCATCTGCAACCAGCCCGCCACCGACGTCACCAAGCGCACGAGGCGCGGCATCGCGACCGCCGAGTGCGTCTGCTCGAACGAGCACCTGTGGTCGACCCGCTGGCTGCTCCCGATCGTCCCGCTCGACCCACTCCCCGACCAGGAGGCCTCGTGACCGACACCCGGACCACCCACGTCCCCGGCTGCCACTACGACCGCGACCTCGGCTACCGGGTCACCACCCGCCACGCCGACAACTGCCCCAGCCACCAGGACGGCGCCCACACCTGCCCCGGGCGTCGCGGCTGTGAACCCTGCTACCGCGACCACTGCGTGATGTGCGGCCGCGAGCACACCGACCACGCCCACCCCCAGACCTGCCCCGAGTGCCAGGGCAAGGTCGACGACGACCTGGTCGACATCCGCTCGTCGTACGCCGCGCTCAGCACCGAGGCGCTCGAGGCCGGTGCGAACGGCCGCCTGGTCGCCGCCGCCCCGATCCCGGGCGGCGACGCTGCCGTGCTGGTCGGCCCGACCGTCCGCGTGCTCGGCGTCCGCTACTCGCCCACCATCGCCGACGACCACCGCGTCAAGGACGCCGTACCGCCGCTCGCAGTGCTCGCCGAGTGGGAGGACACCTACCGCGCGTTCCTCGGCCACGCCGGCAAGTCCGCCCCGCCCAAGACCGCGCGGTGGGGCCAGAAGATCGCCGGTTACCGCCGCGCCAGCATCGGCGGCGCGATCACCTACCTCCGCGAGCAGCTGCCCCACATCGCCCAGCGCACCGACGGCCCCGACTTCCTCGCCTTCACCCGGTCGATCCGCCGGCTCCGTGCCCAGATGGAGCACGCGCTGCACGACGAGCGCGAGCCTGAGCGCGGCGTCGACTGCTTCGAGTGCGGAGACGAGCTGGTGCGCCGGTTCCGCGACCCGAAGCGCTGCCGCCACTCCACTCCGGCGCGCCGCCACCTGGTTGCGTGGATGCACCGCCGCGCGACTGCCCAGGACTGGATCCGCACGCTCCGCACCTACCCCGAGCTCGGCGACGTCCGCATCGACGAGCTGCGCGCCGCAGCCGCGCCGCCGGCCCGGCTGATCGCGAACGCGCGGATCCCCTGCGACGCGTGCACGAAGGCGTGGAAGGACACCCAAGGCGGGCTCGACGACCCGCGACACGGCCGGTCCTGGGAGTGCCCGGGCTGCCGGAAGGAGTACACGCCGGCCGAGTACGCCACCGCCGTCCGCGCGTCGCTGCTCGACGAGGACGGCACGTCGTGGTGCACGCTGCAGGCGGCCGTCGCTGCCGCCACCGACATCACGGGCCGCCCGGTGTCCCCCGCGATTATCCGCGGGTGGATCGGCCGGAAGGACGACATCCGCTGGTGTTGCCTGTGGACCGAGGGCCTGCACTCCGGCCCGCAGCTCGTGTACTGGCCGGACGTCCTGACCAGGGCGACCGAGGTCCGTCGGCCCGGACCGCGCACGAGAGCAAAGGTCGGAGCATGAGCCTCGCGGCGCCGTGGTTCAGCACGGCGCCGCGAATCTGTTATTTCACCTCAAGTACCCGTATGCCCAGACGCTGGCGCAGACGGGTTCTTGGCGTTTCAGTCGGACGGCGGCTCGCTGTGACTCATCGTGCCCAGCGACCATCCCTGAACCTCGTTCAGGCGCCCTCGCCAGAACATGCCCATGGCGCCGCCAGGAACCAGTCCGTTCGCCGCGACAACCCTGGCGTCGGTGAGGTGAATGAACTCGGCGAAGGGCGGCTCTGCGCTGTCCTTCTTCGCCTTGTTCTCCTCGTCGTTCTCGCGCCAAAGCTTCTCGACCTGGGACATGAAGGTGACCCCGGACCCGTACTGGTCCACCAGCTCGCCTGCCCACCTCAGGCGGCCGACGAGGCGACCCGTGATGAGGGTTCCGCCGACCGTCAGTGTGATGTGGAACTGAGAGTCGGCGCTCTCAGTCACGGTCTCGACCAAGGCGCCGAGCAGGGGATCGGGCTGCGCCTTGGCGTTTCGTTCGCGCCACTCGTCGGTGACCTCGGGGACCTCGGGGGTCTTGCTCTCTTCGCTCATGGTTGCACCTTGGCAGGAGGGTCCGACACATCGCTGCGGATCCGTGGAAGAAGGTGATCCAGCGTGACCACCGCCCCGGACCTGATGGTCGAGATGATCCGCACCCAGCTCGCCCCCGAGCTCCGCCAGCGCCCCTGGGCCACGCCCGGCGAGATGGCCCAGGCCCTCGATCGAACCACCCGCCCTCGACGCCATCGACGCTCGACTCGTCGCCGCACGCGACGGCCACTGCGAGCGGCAGATCATCAACATGCCCCCGCAAGAGGGCAAGTCCCAGCGGACCTCAGTCTGGTTCCCGCTCTGGCTCCTCCACGGCAACCCCAACCTCCGCATCGCGATCGTCTCCTACGGCCACGACGTCGCCCGTCGTTTCGGCCGCCGGATCCGCGACACGCTCAAGGAGCACTCGGACCTCGGCCTCCAGCTGTCCCCATCGTCGAAGCGGCAGGGTGAGTTCGAACTGCTCGGCTACCAGGGCGGCGTGTTCTGTACCGGCGTCGAGGGCGGCCTCACGTCCCGACCGGTCGACGTGCTGATCATCGACGACCCGTACAAGGACGGGAAGCAGGCCGACTCGAAGGCCTGGGCCGACACGATCAAGAACTTTTGGTCCGAGGTCACGCTCCCCCGCCTCGCTCCCGGCGCCCGGTAGTGCTGATCCAGACCCGGTGGCGCGAGGACGACATGGCCGGCTGGCTCCAGCGCGAGCACGGCGACGAGTGGGACGTGCTCAACATCCCCGCCCAGGCCGACCACGACCCCGAGAAGGGCGAGACCGACGTCCTCGGCCGCGAGCCGGGCGAGTTCATGATCTCCGCGCGCGGCCGGGCGGTGAAGGACTGGCTGAAGAAGATCCGCGAGGTCGGGTCCCGGGCCTGGAACGCGCTCTACCAGGGCCGTCCGGCGCCGGCCGACGGCACGATCCTGAAGCGGACCTGGTGGAAGCGGTACGACGTCCCGCTGTGGCTCGAGCGGGAGGACGGGTCCCGGATCGTCTCGGGGTTCGACGACCTGCTTATCTCCTGGGACCTGACGTTCAAGAAGACCGAGGGCACCGACTACGTGTCCGGCCAGGTGTGGGGCCGCCGCGGCGCGAACGCGTACCTTCTCGACCGGGTCCACGGCCGGATGGACTTCGTCGACACCCTCGCCGCGTTCCGCCGACTGGCAGCCCGGTGGCCGCAGGCTCTGCTGAAGCTCGTCGAGGACAAGGCCAACGGCCCCGCGGTCATCTCGATGCTCGGCAACACCGTGGGCGGGATCGTCCCGGTCGAGCCCGACGGCGGGAAGGAAGCCCGCGCCGCCGCGGTGTCCCCGCTCGTCGAGGCCGGCAACGTGTGGCTCCCCTCGAGCAAGCTCGCGCCCTGGGCCGACGACGTCATCGAGCAGTGCGCCGGGTTCCCGACTGCCGCGCACGACGACGACGTTGACGCGCTATCCCAGGCGCTGAACCGGCTGTTGGTGCAGCCGCTGCTTCTCGACCAGCTCGTGACAGAGGGCGACCTCGACGACGAGCTCGCGGACTTCCACATCGTGCGCTACTAGAACGACAACGTCTGCTCGTCAGTGTGCTCGTTCTCGCCCTCAAGCCAGGACATCTTGACCTTTACAGCGCTCGCAGCGCCGGCGTACCTCATGATCGGGTACTCGAAGTGGTCGCGGGGCCGGAGGTCGACCCGCACGTCACCCCGATTGAGGACCTGCGGCACGTGGCCGTCGTCGAGAGATTCGAGCTCAAACTTCACGTTCTGTGCCGCGACGTCCCCATCGTTGGTCAGCACGATCCGATCACGGACAGTTCTGTAGGTGACCTTCCCGCGCGCTCCGACCTTCGGCTCGCGCTCGAAGGTGTGCGAGGCCCGGAGAACCGCTCGGCCGGAAGCTGATCCCGGCTCCCGCTCAACTGGTAGCGCATGTGCAGCGACGTCATGCTCGAGCGCGCTGCGGACCTGGGCGCTCAGATCCTCGACAGACCGAAAGGTCGCCACGAGCGCGCGCTTCTGCATCTCCGCCCTGAACTTGTTCAACGCGGCGAGTTGCTTGGTGTCCACATCGGCCGGATGCGGCATGTCGGCGAAGTACACGTGGACAGGGCGACCATCGTCCACCGCTTGCTGGATCTCCTCGGCGGTGCCCGACACCTCCCGCGGCGTCTGCGTTCCGAGCCTGCTATGGAAGACGCCGAAGATCATGTCCGCCTTCTCGACGAGCTGCTTGTTCAGCACGGCCTGGGCATCAACTCCCGCCAAGGGCACCGAGTCGGTCTCCCATCGAAGCGGGAGCACAACAACTTGAGCTTGCTCTGCCCTGTCGCTGTTCCACCTGTAGATCGCAGCTTCCACCGCGTCGCGAGCTGCGGCGACATCGCCTGGAGACGCGATGAGGGCACGAAGAACGTTCGCTGAAAACACCACGCGCGGACCCTACAACCGATGGGAGGCATCCGACTCATGATCGAGAGGATCAGGTCTCAGCCGTCCTACGACGACCTCATCGGCACCATCGCGACACTCGAGCACGAGCTCGAGGTCGTCCAGGAGGGCTTCGCCGACATCGAGCTCGCAGCCGACGACCGCGGCTGGGCGCTCGCCTCCCACCGCCTGGAAGAGCAGCTCACCCGCAAGGGCCTCGGCGACATCGCCCGCAACTGCCGCGTCATGGTCGTCGCCTCCCCGCTCATCAAGCGCGGCGTCCAGCTCCGCATCGGCTACATCTGGGGCCAGGGCGTCACCGTCACCGCCCGCGCCGCGTGCCATAACCCGTCCCGCTCGCTCGGCTCAGAAGCCATCACAGCCGGCAGCGTAGTTGTTCTGTCGGCTACCACCCGGACACCGGCACGATCGGATCGCGGCATGAGCGGATGGACGACGCTGGGGCTACGCAGGCGCGTCAGCGCCGTAGATCCAAGTCGAACAGTGAGCGCAGTGGACCGTGTCGTCAGCGACCTGCAGCTGTTCTGCAACTGAGTCTGCTCGTAGGTGTCGCTCGATCAGCTCAGCGTCGAGCGTCTGACGTAGGTGGACGTCCCAACCGCCGCCCGGCCTTGGAATGAACCAATCACTGACGGCGTGATTTCCGCTGGCCTGGAACGCCTCAAGAAGCGGCACGAGGTGGCCTCGTTCGTCGTCGTATGGGCTCGTCACGGCGCCATTGTCCAATGCCCGCTCATCGGCAGAATCGCCTGACGCGGCATAGTCGGGCGCTCGGTCCCGACAGCCGCAGATCCGGGCGTTTCAGGACAGCCATACGACCGCGTGTCATCGTCGGCTGTGACCTCATTCCGATGGCTAGAGCTCTGGGAAGTCGCAGAAGAGGCGGCGCGGCTGGCGAACGACGACCCGCGCTACGTCTTCGAGCCCATCGGGCTCCTTCTTCAGCCTCCTGCCGAACCGCTCGTGTCCGGATACGAATCGACTCCGATCGGAGCAGTCACCTTCGCCTCAACTGGCGGAGACGGGGTTCACTTCAGCGCTTGGGTCGGCCCCGCAGGCCCGGTCATCGTCATGACCGTTCCGATGAACGTTGCCCGACCGAACATTGCCGTCGGTCTGGGCCTCTCTGATTTTCTGGCGCTCGGATGCATGAGCGGGTACTTCGGCCTGGAGCAGTTGGCGTACTCGTATGCGACAACTGCCGAGTGGCTAGGCAATCCTGCGGCCCCTCTCGACGCGACTGCCTCGAAACAGTTGGCGCTGTTGCGAGACCGGTTTGCGTTGGAGCCGTGGAGTGACCCGGTCACCCGTCTTAACGAGTTGCAGCTGCGACTTCCAGGAGGCGGCGTTTCGCACTGACAGCGGCAGATGAGGGCACTTCCTCTACTAACGTGAGCGAGTGACATCTGACTCACCGGCGGACAAGGGATCGGAGGCCCGCCAGCATTCGGTCGGTTCTCTGGCTCCCCTCTTGCCATTGGCTGTTCGGCGGCAGGTCGTGGGTGCCTTGCCATGACGGTGAAGTCGCAGCTGGCAACGACCAGTGGCGCGGTGGCTGGCCTCATGCTTGGCTCGAGCACGGCACTGTGCCTCTGGTGCATCGCGCTGTACGCGCTGGAGCGCGATCCCTACCTCGGTTACACGAGCGATCCCGAGGTCACGCGAGTGGTCACCTTCATCATGCTTCCGATCGGCGCCGCGTGCCTCGCCGCCGCCGTCGCAATCGTCGTCTTCCTGTGTCGCACCGCCGCGGTGCGCTGGGTGGCCGTCAGCGTAGGACTACCGGTCGTCGCCGCAGTGGCCTGGCTTCCGGCATCTGCGCTGATGACCTCGCTGACCTGACAGTTTGCGGATGTCCAGGTGGCGCCCGTTCCTCGGCGTGACCGCGCGGTTCGCGGCATGTCAGTGCGCATTGACCGGCGCGCTGAGATGCTTGGTCTGTGACCGATCGCAGCGTCTTGTTCGACCTGGTTGAGCGCCTTGTGACGGGCGCTTATGCCTCTGACGCCGAGGTTGATCGCCTCGTTGCAGAGTTCGCGGCGGCGGTTCCACATCCGCGAGCATCTGATCTCATCTTCTACTGGGAAGACGAGTTCGACGAGGAGCCAACGCCCGAACAGATCGTGGCTCGAGCCCTGTCGTACCGCCCGATCGAACTCTGATCGCGGCATGAGCGTGCGTGCTGAGATGCTGACCGCATGGCGGAGTCAATACAGGTGCACCGTGTTCCTCGGCAGGGCTATGACTGCACGTTTTACTGCGGTGCGCTTGGGGCCGATGCAGCAATCCATCACGAGGGTCACGAGCCAAACGGCTACTTCTTGGAAGGACTGCTCCGCTACCTCGATCCTGACCTGGCTGAAGCAGTCGAGCTCGACTCTGAAGCAGGGATGTTCTCTGTGTTCGGCAAGCGGCGGCAGATGAAGAAGGTGCAGAGGTTGTTGAGCCCATATCTGCACGACGGCGACCGCGTCACGACCGCCCTCCGGGCCGCCGAAGCAGAGAACTTTCAGTTCGACGACTGAGCCTTCGGCAACCGCTCATCGGCATGACCGTGCGGATCGCGGCATGGTCGGGCGCTCCGTCCCGACAGCGGCATGGTCGGGCGCTGCGCCCCGACAGCGGCACAATCGGGCGCCAGTCGTCTGACCGGGCGTGGCCATTCACCCGTGCGACGATTGGCAGATGGCGCATGCGGGCACGACGGTCTGGGTCTTTCACGGGGACGACGCGCGACACGCAAGTGGTGTGTTCTCTTCGAAGCTAAGCGCGCTCGAGTGGGTCGAACGTCATCGGCTGACCGGTCTGTTGACTGAGTACCCGCTCGATGTCGGTGTCTATGACGACGCTGTCGCGCGTGGTCTGTTCAAACCGAGCCGCGACCACCACGGCAGTCCTCGACACATCGCGAGCTTCTCGCCGGGCCGCGCTGAGCACGTCCACCTCGTCGATGGCAGGCTCGACTAGATACTGCGCTCGGTCAGCGGCATGTGCGGGCGTTTCCTGCTCGCCGGTGGAAGTGCGTTGGTTGAATCGGACACGTGCCTACTCGAGCGGATCGCCCTGACGCACCCGGCCTCTGTTTCGTATGCGGTCTGGACCAAAGCGAGGCCCCGCCGTGGGGTTCCTCGGGCAACGACCCCACGTTCGGCTTCTGTCCGTGCTGCGGCATCGAGTTCGGGTACCAGGACGCCACGATCGAGTCCGCCCGAGCAGCTCGTGCTCGCTGGATTTCCTCTGGCCGAGCTTGGAGCGACGGGCAACCACCGGTCGGTTGGGACGCTGATACACAGCTCGCGACCCTGCCAACCCGTGTCCGATAGCCTCGAGTAATCAGCGGCATGGTCAGGCGCTCCGCCCCCGACAGCGGCATGTGTGGGCGCCTAGACCAGCCGCCTGCGCAGTTCGTCCAGCGTGATGATGGTGGGTTCTGCAGTGCCGTCGAGCACGTCGAACACCCAGGCCTCGCCGACCTCACGGTCGAGAATCACCTCGTAGGTATTGAACCTGAACTCTTCAACGACCGGGTTCTGCACCGAGGGGTTGATTGCGGCGCGGAGTTCCTGACGAGCGCCTTCGTGAGGGTCACGGAGAAGCAAGTCCAGTAGGTCCACGCCGTGACTATGCCACCTGCCCGCTGCTCATCGGCATGACCGTGCGGTTCGCGGCAGATCCGGGCGTACCGCTGCCGACGCCTACTTCGCAAGCTTGCGCAGGCGCATGATGGCAAGGGGCCGGTTGGCGTAGCCTCCACCGGCGTGCCCGTTGGTCGTGGCCACTGCTGCCATCATGAATATGGTTGGCCCGTGGGATGGACCTCGTCGTGACCTGCCAACTTTCTTGCGGGCGCACTGCTCGGGGTCCTTTTGACCTGTGCCGCGATCGCTGGTCTCGTCGGCATTGCCAGCTACTTGGAGATCGGCCCTTACGTCCACAGAGATCCCGGTGGCCGTACTTGGAGCTGCGCGGGCGCGACAGGGAGTGCCACGATCCTGAACGACAACGGCAGTGTCCTCGTCACCGTGGCCGTGATAGGCGCGGAAGTGCGTCCATGGCAAGTGGATTTCCTCGGCTATGACGGACTTACTTGGGACCTCGAGCCCACGAGCGACGGGGCTTACCCCGCCGTCGCCGAGTACTTGACCGACCTTGACGACGGTCCCCGCCGCACGGTAGCCGTCCGGCCGTCCGGCACGACGACCTGGTGCGAGGTCGCCCTCAGCCTTAGGTGAGGCGTGCGGCGCTCGTTCGAGGTCAGCGAACGTGAACCAAGTAGTCCCGGCCGCACCTTGGCCTACCCACGCTCAGCGGCATGTCGGATGGTCACAGCGCTGGCCGTCTACGACGTTAGTGCGCGTTGTCCCAGCCCTCGTCAATCACGTCGCGGATCACCCGTGGGATGTCATCGAGCACTGAAGCTGGTAGAGCGAAGATCAGGCTGGAGTCCTCAGGAGCCCCACCGATGGCGAGGACGAGTACGTCGTCCGAGACGTGCCACCAGACATCGAGCCCCATCGTGGTGCCCAGGCGAAAGTCGGCTCGTTCGCTGGTCGCGATCCGTGGAATCTCCGTAAGGCGGTTCCACTCGACTGGTTTCGCCCAGATCGACAGTTGCCACGAGGTTCCTCCGAGCGTCACCGAGACGATGTCTCCGATGTCGTGGTCTAGAAGCATGTCAGCATCGACACCGACGTGTTCCATGGGAGAAGTCTGCAGGAAACGAAGCCGCACGCACACCGGCGTCACCGAGCGAATCGCGGTATGGTCGGGCGCTCCATCCCGACAGCGGAATGTCCGCTCGGATATCTCGGATGCAGCTAGATCGTGTGACACGTACCGTTTGGGTTGAGCCCGCCCAAGGCGCACCTACCCGGTAAGGGTGCGTCCTGCCCGTCGCACGGTGGGGGTGGCAGCCCGTTCGAGCCGGGCCGGGTCCGGGGAACTCACTCGTCGACGGGACGTGTCGGGGTTCCCGCTTTGCGGCATGAGCGTGCGTTGCTCAGGCACAATCGTCCGGTGACGCTGCCGCCCTTCGACATCACGAGCCTCCCAGGCGAATGGTGGGAGGTCGAGGCGGCAGAGGCGGCGGAGCAGCTCGAGCAGGAACTAATGCGAGAGGTGCCCAAAGGACACCTTCTCCATGGGGTAACCGTTCGCGCCGTGGCTGTGCGGCACCACCTAAAGGATGTCGTGTTCTGGCTTCCTGCCGTCCACCAATGGGGGCTCGTGCACCTAACCGGCCAGGTAGAGAAGGACCCCATGTGGCCCTACACCATTTGCACCCCCGAATGGGATGAGCTTGTAGACCAGCTCGCCGGCGACTAGGGGCTCGCTCGCATCGGCATGACCGTGCGGATTGCGGCATGGTCGACCGTTGGCCGGGCCCGTTTACAGGTCGTGGCACTCGATGAGCATCCAGGCGCCGTCGCCGGATCGCTCGTAATACACGATGAACGGCCAGACAGAGAGTGCAACGAGGAGCGCCCCGAGGAGAAGGGTGGCAATCAAGTGTCGGTGCCAAGCAGCAAAGATCACGGTGGCCGCGATGACGCCGAGGACGAGCGCGAGTGCTAGCTCGAACCAGCCGGTGTGGTTCTGATACGCCTCCCAGAACCAGTTCTGCGGCATCCCGCAGGCATCGAGGGATTCGTGAAGGCCGTCGCTGGGATCAAAGGCAAGGTCGAGTAGGCCGCTGAGAGTAGAAAGGGCCGTGCCCGGCAGCGCGAGAACGATCGAAGCGCCCGCGACAACCCACGGAGCAATGCGCCTGCTCTCAACCTTCAACTCACACACAGGCGCCGCGGTTCTCATTCGTCAGAGTGTGTCGCTTCGTAGCCTGAAGTGCACTCAACTCGGCATGACCGCGCGGTTCGCGGCATGAGCGAGCACTAGCGCGGCTGTGCTCGCACGAGCACAGCGATGTCGACGGCGGCCGCGCTCAGGGCTTCCCCGGCGTCGAGGCGAACCTCAGCCTCCACCCGCCACCCAGCAGGCTCGGTCGACTCCCACAGCAACACGCTCAGGTTCACATGACCGTCATGAGTGGCTCGCACGCGGAAGTCGCCTTCGATCGACTCGTAGTCGCGAGTCCCCTCCCAGCCCCGCCAGTCGACGGCTAGGTCACCGAAGTAGCGGGCCAGACTGGTGAACCCTTCGTCGTAGCCCTCGTAGACCTGACGCGATGCCCGCAGATCAGGGCCCTCCAGGGTGACTGACAGGTACTGCGCCGGAGCCGAACTCGCCGTGTCCGGGTGAGAGAGGACCAGCCTGGTGCGGCCGTCTGCGATGACTACGGGTTCCATGCGGGACAGCATGACTGAGGGCGCCCGCTCATCGGCATGACCGCGCGGTTCGCGGCATGAGGGTCGATCAGCAGGACTCTTGGATGACGATCAGCACGCCGCGGTCCTCGTTGCGAAAGTCGCCAACCATGAAGTCGGCCATTGGTTGCGCGCGGCCTGACCAGAACTCCTCAAGCCGACGCCGGAGGTCCTCCAGGTCATCCTCCGCGACCAGTTCAGGGTCTGGGCTGTTGACCAGGAGCACTCGGATTCCATCGCGTCGAAGTAGGCGCCGTGCCTGCTTCGGGTCCAACTCGCTCCCGCGCATGCGCCAGCGCGTACCGGCCGGATCGGTCCATTCCCGGTCCCGCAGCGGCCGAGGATGCTCGCGGCCCATCATCTACTCATCATCCCTTAGAACGGGTGTTCGCTCATCGGCATGACCGCGCGGTTCGCGGCATGGTCGGGCTCTCCGCCCCGACAGCAGGAGATCCGCTCGGATCAGTTGGCGTCTGAATACGCCAGGTACGTGCCGCAGTGGAGACAGCGGAAGAGGTACCCGGTCAGGTCGCCGTCGCAGTATGGTCGGGCGCTCCACCCCGACAGCGGAATGTCCGCTCGGATATCTCGGATGCAGCTAGATCGTGTGACACGTACCGTTTGGGTTGAGCCCGCCCAAGGCGCACCTACCCGGTAAGGGTGCGTCCTGCCCGTCGCACGGTGGGGGTGGCAGCCCGTTCGAGCCGGGCCGGGTCCGGGGAACTCACTCGTCGACGGGACGTGTCGCGGTTCCCGCTTTGCGGCAGATCCGGTCGTCGTCAGTTGAGACGACAGCTAGTCCTCCCGGAATGCGCGGACGGCTCTAGCAAGCCCGACAAACCATCGAACGCACAGCGGACCCCACAGAAGAACGACGGTCACAGCCAGGGCTATCCACTTCCACGGACTCTCTCCGAACGCAACGGCCAGCAACGCCGCCGCGCCGATGAGACCAAGCCACCAAGGCCCGTCCAGTAGCGGCCACCTTCCTCCGGACTATGCCCCGTAGACGGTCGAGAAGAACCGCGTCACCGCGGAAGGCGTCGCCGCTGATTCCGAGTCCACCGGAGAATTGTAGGCGACGGATCGCGGCATCAGCAGGCTCTCCGCCCCGACAGCGGCGTGAGCGGACACACCCGTCCAACCTTCAGGTATCGCCGGCGGCGCTGCACAGCCCTCATGAGTGATGCGCGCGTAACAGCCGGAAAAGTTCTCGAACGGTCAACCAGGCCATCACCGCGCACGGAATGCCGACGACGATGGAAGCCCACCGAAAGATGCCGAGTGTGAACGGGCCGAGGAACGCTGACGCGAGGACCAGCGTGCCGATCGTGAGAGTTGCCAGTCGTGCGCTGCGCGCCATCGTTGGCGGCAGGGAAGTGAGTCGCTCCAGACAATCGACAGTGGCCAGCACCATCAGAGTGACTAGCGGTAGGTCCACGTACCAGACGACGTCCGTGGGGCGTTTCTGCCAGTCGATGACAACGCTGTTGGCCAATGCCGCGAGTATGGCCACGGCGATGGGTGTGAACGCTGTTGCCGGCTTGGTTGCGCGTATCGAGAACGTCAGACCGGCCACACTCATCACGCGGCCATGTTGCCCTACTTAACGACTCGAGGGCCGCAGGAAGGCACATCAATCGCGGCATGAGCGGACATCTCCTAAGCGCGGCGGTGGCAGAGTGGCGAGCGTGCCGAATCGATACTTCAAGCGTCGTTGGGAGGAGACTCGCGGCGACGCACACGACTCTTGGGGCGCGAGCACCTGGTACTTCGAGGTCGGCGCCGACGGCTGGCCGATTCGGCAGGTGGAGGTCTACGACGACGGCCCCACGCTGCGGTACGGACCGGGCAACGAGGATGACTTGTACGGCCAACTGGGGCAGGTGCAGTTAGACGAGTTCGAGGACTGGGAGCCGTGGGCAATCCCGTCTGAGGAGTTCGAGCACCGTTGGACAGCAACCGAGTAGGCGAACGATTCGCGGCATGAGCGGACGACGTACCTCGAGAGGCGTGCTGCAGGGCGTGTGCAGACTCATCCCATCGGTGATGACGGCGCCCTAGGCTCGAGCGATGGCACCTTCCGGGTCTCCACGGCTGAGTCAGAGCCGACACACGACCGACGGCTTGTTGGTCGAACGCCTGCCGATCGGGAACGCGACTGAGTCGGGCGACACGTTCGTGATGGTCGTGTTCAGCTCTGCGGCTGGGCAGACTTTCCGTTTCCCCGAGGGAGGGGCGTCACCGTGGCGTTCGATCGGGGTCGAGGCTCCCAGCAGGACGGCTCACTTCATCGCGGCCGGCGGCGCCGCCTCTAGCCGCAGCGCCCAGTGGATCGCTCAGTTGCGGCTCATCGAACCCTGCGAACTGGAGATCGTCTACGGCAGAAACGCCGGGACAATGGTGCGAGAGTCGGTGTTCGTCGACCCGACCGCGACTGACGGGCAACACCGGTTGAAGTTGCCAGACGGGTCCGTGGTCGAGCGCCTCCCGATCGGTATTGCTGCCGGCGACTGCTGGCTGCGGTTTGTGCGGACACGTATCCCCGACGGAGAGGTCCAGCGATATGACGCGTACGAGGAAGCGCTCGATGCGGCGCTGGAGGCCGGAGACGATCAACCCGACGATCCTTGGCCAGAGCCAGTCGAGCGGTTCCTCCAACTGCGCTCCGGTGGACGCACACTGCCGTCTGGCGGCAGGGGTTACACCGAGGGCGGACGCGAACAGCGATTCGAAGTGGCGGTACGTGCCGACGAACTCGCTTCGGATCTAGAGATCAGTTACCTGTTCGACGGCGGCGTCGTAGTCGCGACTGAGCGCATCGAGGTTTCCGCCACCGGCCGATGATGAGACGCGCATGGCGGCATGAGCAGACCACCCTTGCCGAGCCGACTACGACCCCGTCTGATGGTGGCCATCCTTGTCGCGCTGCTCGGGGTCATGGGGGGCGTTCGCGCACCAGCCAATTTCAGTCAAGCCCTGGGCCACGGCCTCGTCGTACCGCCCGATCGAACTCTGATCGCGGCATGAGCGGGGTGCCTTGAACGCACATTGACTACGACTGCGCAAAACTCCGGCCAGGATCGTCGCGCTCGTCGGGGTCATGGGGGCCGATCCCGTACCAGCCGACGTCAGTTCTTCCCTGGGCCACGGCCTCGCGGTACTGCCGCCTGTGTTCAGCGCCCCATCCCACCGGGGGAAGTTCGGGACGAACGGACCAGACGAGCTCGTCCTCGTAAAACACCAGGTAGGTGTCCTCGGAGTTCAGCTGGTTGAAGTCCTGCGGGTCATCCGACTGCGGATCGATCGGTTCACCGATGAGGGCCCACTGCTCGGGGGTGACCAGAACGGTGAACGATGTACCGTCCCCACCTGTGACAACCAGTCGCCCCTCGGCTTCCTGCCGAACCCCTCCGTGGTGCGCGAGCCGATCCAGAAGCCATTGCCACCGCTCGGAGACCTGCTCTGGAGTCGGGACGACTGGCTGCGGTGTGGGCGAGATCAACTGGTGCGCGGCCCGCTCGACCTCGTCCGCGAGCAGTTGCGCGTAGTCGGAGGGTTCTTCATGGCCGCTGGCGTATCGCCACTCCTGCGCCAGCGGGGCAAAGGCCGATCCGTGCGTCGGACCCTGCCAGCCCGGAGGTGGGTTGGCGAGGCGGAAGGCAGCCTCGGCTCGGGGCCACGGCCGTCCCCCTGCAGGTCGCACGGCTGTCACCACGATGTCTTCTCGAAGCCCCGCTGCCAGCAGGTCCTGAACCTGGGAGAGGAAGGTGGCGTCGTCCATGCTCAGAGAATCCCACGTCGCCACTCGGTGGACAGTTCCACGCATACGCTCAAGGTCCGCGCGGTTCTCGGCATATCCGAACTGATCGGCGGCAGATCCGGGCGTCCACGCTCTCAACTCGTCCACTGAGGTAGCGGCGTGTCGGGATGCAGTACAGCTACGTTGTCGGCAGAGAGGACGAGCGCGCCTGACTTTGCGTCGCCCAGCAGGACTTCAACGTGCACTTCTCCGCAGTGGATTGTGATGCGCGGACACCAGAGGCCTTCCTCACCCTCCAGCCAAGGGACGTAGTGAAGGACGACATCCGTGACCTTCTTGCCGACCAGCCTCGTCCAAGCGGAGTGGCGGCCGGTGAGGTCCCATATGGCAACGTCCGCGTCGCTCCTTACGCCCGAGCCGAGCAGAGGGACAGGTTGCATGCCGATGCCCTCTCGGTCGCCCGGCGGGTCCCACGTGACTGAGAACGGCTTCCCGAGGTCCGTTGTGATCTCGAAGCCGTAGTCAACAGCGTCGAACCCATCGAACAGCCAGGTTGGGTCAGCCCACTCCGCGTCTGCCACGATCGCTCGCGGGCCCGCTTCGACAGATTCCGATTGCAGTTCGTAGCGCCTGTAGTCGATATTGATGTAGTGCACGGCGCGGATACGTGACCCCACCAGTTGGCTGGCGTCAAGGCGGCGTGCTTCAGCCTCGGACTCCGAAGAGGCCCACGACCACTGCCGACTCCCTCCTCCGGATGAACTGGCGGTCATGCTGCGACGCTCTCAAGAAGGACGCCCGAATACGCACTCAACTCGGTAGATCGAGCTACGTGGCCGAAGCCATGAACGCCGCCAGGATGTAGTTGTGATGGCGGTCGAGGTTGTCGCGGGCACGGTCGTAGCGCATGGTCGTGCGGGGGTCGGCGTGCCGGGCCGCGATCTGAACGTCGCGCAGGTCGACGCCGGCATCAAGCATCGTGGTTACGAAGGTGTGGCGAAGCATGTGAGGGTGCATTCGTTCGATCGTCACCCCCGAAGTTCCCTGCAGCGCCTTGAGCCGCCTTGTCGCGCAGTGACGATCCATCCGGGTGCCGGTACGCGTTCGCAGGATGGGACCTGATTGTCGTCCGTTGACGGAACGGTCGATGGCGCGTCCTACTGCAGGCGGCAGCGGGACCTGGGCGACCTTGTCGCCTTTGCCGTGGATGCGGATCACGCGATGTCCACGGATCTCTGAAAGAGTTTCGATGTCAGCGCCGGTTGCCTCGAAGATTCGTAGGCCGAGGAGACCGAGCATCGCGACGAGCGCGAAGTCATTGATGTTGGTCGATTCACGGCCCGCGGTCAGCATGGCCTCGAACTGGAGATGGGTCAGGCCGAGGGTGGGTGATTCGGGCGGTGCGGAGGGTCGTCTGACGTGCTGCGAGGGAGAGTGGTCGAGAACGTTGTCGATGACACAGGTTCGGTAGAACATGGCCACCACAGACAGTCGCCGGGCGATTGTTGACGGCTTGAGGCAGCGGCTCTCCTGCATCCAGCGCATGTAGAGCTCGACGTGTACTCGCTGTGTTGCGAGTGGTGCCACGCTCATGTCGCTGCACCACCTCAGATAGGCATGCAGGTCAGACGCGGTGTGAGTCCGCGACTCGCCCTTGTAGCGGGCGAGGTGCGCGGCGAGTGCTAAACGAAGGTCTGGATCATCGAACGGGTCAGCGACCCTGACGAGGGTTGACGAGCTATTCATCCGACCAGCGAGTCACCGATAGCAGAGGCCGTCAATGGGGTGATGGGCGCGTGCTCGGACGACTGGAATCAGTCGACCGGCTCGACCTGAAGTGGGGTGCCGGCCATCGCCGATCGCCTTGCTCGGAAGTTCGCTGCTGGCGTCGAGCCGGACGCGGCCCGCGGCACGATCCGCGCGCTTCAGTCCCCGATGAACCAGAGGTATCGGTGCACGCGCTGCGTTGCTACACCCATCAACCGCTCCAACTCGTCGAGCATGGGCTGCCGCTCTGCCGCGAGCCGCGCCCGCACGAACTTCACCTCACGCGGCAACTGTCGCTCGATCTGAAGGCGGTTGAACATCGTGTCCCCGTAAGGATCCACGGCGACCAGTAGGGGCGTGTCTCGGAGATTCAAGACGCCTTGCGGCACCCTCCAAGGGAGTGAGCCCTCGTCCAGTCGCTCGCCCCGGTCAGGCATCTCCTCGCGCACCCACATGCTGATCGCCATCCCTCAAGCGTCCCACGGCTCAACTGCGCGCTCATCGGCATGATCGGATCGCGGCAGGTGCGGGCGGTTCTCGTGGGAGTCTCTGGCCTATGAGCTCGACGTCTTTTGGTGAGGCGCTGGCCTCTCACGCTCGGCAGGCGCTAGCCATTGCGGAATCGTCGTTCGACGTGCGAGACCTGGAACCGTCGTTCGTTGCGATCGTCCGACTGGTGCAGTCCCACCCCGAACACCGGGCCGAGGCCGACCAGTTTCTTGCCGGACTTGTCCCCAAGCTGTGCGAGACGCCGCCCCCGTCGGGCCTCTCCGACCTGCTCGAATACTGCGCGCACACGCTGGACCTCCCTGCACTGCTCGCTGCCGCTCGCCAACAGAGGAGCGTGAGCTTGGATCAGTTGCACCGGGGCGAATCGAGGCGACCATGGGAGCACGCTCGTCGCTGTGAGCAGGTGATCGAGGCAGCGGACCCGAACTGGGAAGCTCGCGACATGTACGCGTCACTGTCAGATTGAACAACGAACCTCCGTCCAGCTCGTCCATCCGCTAATCGGCAGCCGCGCGGTTCGCGGCATGAGGGGCCAGTCCTCAGGCAGGATGCCATCGTGCGCGCATCGTTGAAGAACCTCTGGTTTGACCCGGAGCCGTCGACCTTGCCGGACGACCCCGCTGAGTTCTCAGTCCTGGTTCGGATGACCGTCGGCCCTGCGGGTGGACCAGGCGAGGAGTCTTTCGACATCACTGTGTGCACCCCGGAATGGCTCGCCCGCCAGGCGCTTCGCGGCCCTTACGACGCACGACACCACGTGGTGGTCAGCTACGAGTCGTTCGACAAGAACGCATTACGGGATTGGTTGGCGAAGCGTGTGGACGCCGTCCAGGCCGACAGGTGGCACGAGGTGGCTCAGCGGGTTGGACGCTTGGGCTACTGGGAGTTCGAGGATTAGCGATCTTGGCCGCACATCAGCACCGCCGGGCGGATCGCGGCATGTGCGTGCGGATTCGGTCAGAGTGCCTTTCGGAGCCGTCGCGCGTGGTGACGCAGGGCCTGCGGTCGTGAGTGTTGGGCCTCGAAATTGAGCAGCGCAGTGCGCAGGTCACCGGACGGCGCGCCTTGGTCCAACCAGCCGAGGGCGAGGTCCGCCCAATAGTCGGATGCTTGGAGCGCTTGGCGGATCAACTCTTGTGGGTCGTAGTCCCTTGACCCAGCTGGGTCGTACGGAGACTCCAGATCAACCAAGAACGCAAGCAGCGGGCGTGGCGGGGTGGCCATGTCGCGCAGTCTCGCATCAACGCACTCAACTGCTTAGCGACTTGGTCAGAACATTCGTTGCGACAGCGGCAGATCCGCGAGTCTCTATCGCAGTTCGAACTCGAATCGATCAGCCCAACCGAAGTCCAGGTCTTGCTGTGCGGCCTCTTCGAACACCGCAACAATGCTGGAGAAGAGGGGCTCCCCAAGGCGTTCTCGGCTGCGACCGGAACCGAGCCAGACGATTCGCACTGGGCGGGGTGTGTCAGTTAGTAGCCTGTCGCGGAGTGCTGAGAGGTTGCTGCCGTAGAACTCACCGAACTCCAGCTGCTGCGCCAAGGCGCGATGCACGTCCACCTCGGAATGGACGGCTTTGCCGTCGAGCACAACCTCCGCCATGCGTTGCAACCTACGGGACGGCACCGCCCGCTGCTCGGAATCACCGAGCGGATCGCGGCAGATCCGAGCGGAGTCATCGCTGACGAGGGATCACCCGCAGGGTGAACGGCCTGTACTCGTCATCGGAGATCGCAGTTCGAGTTCCGCTTTCAGAAAGTAGAGCGCGAAGTCCTCCACCATGATCTCGGCGAACCCTTCTCAGGGAGCAGCCACGCCCCTACGGTTGAACGCATGACAGCAGCTGTCGAAGCCCAGCCGTCCTCGGCCAGACGGGTGGGCGACAAGCCGCGGACGCGCGGCCTTCTTGGTGCGTCGGCCGTGGCCCTAGCAGCGCAGGTCGCTGTGACCGACTACGGCACGAACCCGGCTGGCACGAACCCTGCGGAGGTGGCCAGTTTCTGGTTCGCGTTCGGCTGCCTACTTCTCTGGCTCATCTACCGCAAGCGGAGCCGTATGGCTCGGGGATTCGTGGTCATGACCTCTGCGGTGGGTGCGATTGGGTACGGTCTGGGCGCGCTGGGCGGCGACGCACACGCCGCGTTCCTGTCCTTGACGTTCCTCGCCGAGGCGGCACCTCTGATGACGAAGAACATCCGGAGTCACGTCCAGGCAAGGGCCTGACCTCCGAATTCGCGTGCTGGATCCCACCAGTACTACCACCACCGGCCCCACTCAGCCCTCGTGGCGGCTGTACACCCATCACCCGGTTGAACAACCTGCCTGGACATCACACCTAGACCAGCCGCCTGCGCAGTTCGTCCAGCGTGATGATGGTGGGTTCTGCAGTGCCGTCGAGCACGTCGAATACCCGGACCTCGCCGACCTCACAGTCGAGAATCACCTCGTAGGTATTGAACCTGAACTCTTCAACGATCGGGTTCTGCACCGGCGGTTGATTGCGGCGCGTAGTTCCTGGCGAGCGCCTTCGTGAGGGTCACGGAGAAACAAGTCCAGTAGGTCCACGCCGTGACCATGCCACCTGTCCGCTGCTCATCGGCATGACCGCGCGGTTCGCGGCATGAGCGGCCGTATCGCCTACCGTCCCAACTCGGCCCGGAGAGCTGGAGGCCATCGCCGTAGGAGCGCGTCGGACTCACCAGGGTGGGCCCCGAAGTCTTCGACAAAAGAAGCGGCGACCGCGTTGGAGACGTACGCATCGCCCGTCCGGAGACACCAGTCAACAAACGTCAGCAGACGGTCTGTGACGGCTACATCGCCAGCCTGGTACGTGCTCACGCTCATGCGCAGGAGGTCACTCATCAGCAGGTGAAGAAGCAGACCGTCGTTGTCGGCTACGTGCTCCGCGGCCACTGCCTCCGACTCGGGCACCGCGACTGCCAGTTCTTGCAGGAAGTCTTCACGCCTGATCACCACAGCAGGATGCCGTCTCGAGCTGGGCGATGTCCGCTCATCGGCATGACCTGCGATTCGCGGCATGTCAGTGCGTTACGTCAGACGGTCGAAGTAGCCCTTGCCTGAGGCATCCAGTTCATCCTCGTTGCGCCATCTCGCGTAGGTACGAGCCACTTCCTCTGACACGGGCGAGATGTAGTCGTGCCACACGTCCCACCGGCCATGCGGGTATCCCAAGAGGCTATTGAGGACGTTGTTTACGGCGTCTGACTGTTCGACGTCGTCGTCCCAGTCGGGCCAACGATGGGCCATGCGACGGATCTCATCCCGCTCGAAACCAAGAAGCGTGTGGAACTCCCAGTCAGGGAAGAACGGACCGTCGGCGGCGGCCAACAAGCACTGGCGGATGACCTCGGTGTCAGCGGCGTCAACGACCATGCGGGGCAGCATAAGGCCGCACCGACCGCACATGCGGAGGTTTGTACCCGACCGCTCATCGGCATGTTCGAGCCGATCGCGGCAGATGAGGATGTTCATGGTCGATGGCGCTGCACGCCAGCGCGACCTTCACGACCTCGTACGGCTGTAGTTCCGTCGAACCCTCGGGCTGTGGCCAGCATGCTGAACGCGAAAGTTGTAGGTGGGCCTCACGCGCCCTGCGGGCCTGAACGCGCGTCCTGCTCGTATTCCTGGCTGCGGCTAAGGTCAGGAGCACCACGAGACGCGACGATTTCCTGGCGCTCAACCGCGGTCTCCATGGGTGAAGAACTAGTGCTCAAGTCGCGCTATCGCCGGCACGAGGTGCTGTGCGCGCAGCACGCTCTGTCAACCGCGACGTGAAACGCTCGAGGTTGGCCCTGAAAGGCGACGTGACAACCGCCACCTCAGTGTCATGTGGTAGGTCGATCGTGAGCTCCACGCCTTGGCCGCGCATGGCGTCGGACCTAGCCCTGGGACGTTCTGGCAGCTGAAACGTCGCTTTCGGGCGCTGCTGAAATTGGTGGCAAAGGAATCCGCCGCCACCCAGCCCCTGCAGCCGAAGTCGGACTCCGATCTCGGCCGCCTCGGCAGGGGAAACCAAGAGATCAAAGGAGTGGCGTCGGACGAGCCTCCGATGCGGCACATCGTCGTGGCCGATGCTTACGGTTGCCTCGTGCCAGTCGTGTATGCCGTCTGCTGTCTCAATCAACACGAATGCCCAGCGAGGCTCAAGAGCGCCAAGCAGCAAGTCAGCGTGCCCGGGATGAACGGCGGCGTGCCACAATCCGTCCCGCTCACTCGGCTCAGAAACCATCACAGCCGTCAGCGTAGTTGTTCTGCCGGCTACCACCCGGGCGTCGGCATGATCGCGCGGCTCTCGACAAACCCGAGCTGATCGCGGCATGAGCGGGCGCTCCGCCCCGACAGCGGCACGAGCGGCCGATCAGCAGGACTCTTGGATGACGACCAGCACCCCATGTTCCTCGTTGCGGAAGTCGCCAATGTTGAAGTCAGCCATCGGTTGAGCGCAGCCGGACCAGAAATCCTCAAGCCGACCCCGCAGGTCCTCCAGGTCATCCTCCGCGACCATCTCAGGGTCTGGGCTGTTGACCAGGAGCACTCGGATTCCATCGCGCCGGAGTAGGCGTCGTGCCTGCTTCGCGTCCAACTCGCTCCCGCGCATGCGCCAGTGCGTACCGTCCGGATCGGTCCACTCCCGGTCACGCAGCAGTCGAGGATGCTCGCGGCCCATCACCTGCTCATCGTCCCTTATCCCCGGGTGCCCGCACATCGGCAGATCCGGACGTCCCCTACACGGCAACGAACCCCTCAACTTGAGCAGTGGCGTCGACGCTGGTGGGGATCCAGACCCGCTTGATTTCTGCGTTGCTCAGCGTGATCGACGCGGGAGGTGTTCACTCCGAGGGAGCGAACAGGAGCTTGACGGTGAGGATGAAGTCATACCCAGCCCGCCGGCTGCGGGACCTTCGGAGCCAGTGGCTGCGGCGCAACGCCAAGGGACTGATGCTCCTCTTCCTCGGGATTGTCGCGGTGGACGTTGCGGTGCTCTTGTGGCTGGTTTGGGTCGGCGCGACTCCGGCGTCGATGTATCTGCTGGGCCTGACGCACGCAGCATCGCTGGCGGTGCTCTGGTACCTCACCAACGTCTGTTTCCTCGCGCACAACCACGACGCGATCTGGCAGCTACGCGGCGCGTGGTGAGAGGACAACACGCGTGAAGAACTCAAGCGCGCAAAGCGCAAGCGACTCATCTGGGGAGGGGTCGATAGCGTCGAACTCAAAACCGGCGACATCGACCACATCGTTGTGACCCGCCGTGGCGGGGTCGTCGTCCTCGACTCCAAGTGGCGCAACCAGGTCACCAACGGCGACGTGCCCGCCATGGCCGCATCGTCACGCAAGGCGGCCCTGCGGGCTGAGGGCGTGCTGCGTTCTGTGCTCAAGAGAGAGCCCACAGCGCGGCACCGCACGAATGCAAAGCCAGTGGCTGTGAGGGCCGCCGTTGTGCTCTGGGGTGCCGCCAGGGTCGACGTTCCAGACGACGCGAACGTCGACGGCGTGCGGTTCCTCGACGGTCGCCGTCTGCTGGACTGGCTTGCAGAGCTGGACGGACATGACGTGCCCCACGAGGCCGCTCGGGACGTCATCGAGCTGCTCGAGAACTACCGTGCCCAGGTCCACACGACCCGCACCTAGATCCACTCGCAATCTTGAGCCCGCTCCCCCACGCTCCCTCCCCTGACGACCATTGCCGAGTCCCGTTACAACCCAAACCGCCAGTCCTCGCTGCCCTGCCAAACAAGCGGCACGCATGCTACGAAGGTTCGTAGTTCGGTCCGTCCCCCCGGGACGGGCCGTGCGTCATTTCTGGGGTGATTGACGAGTAGTGACGGGCGGTGATCGGGGCCGTGCACGGTGGCGTGAAGTTCTACCGCGGCTGCGCCAAGGCTGCCCGGACCTATGTCGAGGCCGACCGCTCGCGGGCCGATGACTACTACCTTGCTGAGGGCTCCGGGATCGCCCAGCGGTTCGTCGCAACGAACTCCCCCACCGCCGGCGTTGTCGTCGGTGCGGCTGGCGAGCTCGACGGTGACGGATACGAAGCCTGGGTCGCTGGCTACGACGCCAACGGTGCTCCGAAGGGCCGACTCCGCACCGATGGGAAGGGGCTGCGTTTCGTCGAGGTCGTAGTCAACGGACCGAAGACCTGGTCTCTCGCGGCCTCGCTGCATCCGGAGATCGCTGACGCCTACGACGCCGCTCAAGAGCGGGCGGCGGTCGAGATCATCGGCTGGCTGGCCGAGCACTCCACGACCCGGGTCGGGCCACGCGGGCTGCAGGTCCAGGTACCGGTTGAGAAGCTCGAGGCGGCGGTGGTGCGGCACTACACCTCGCGCGCGGGCGACCCGCACCGGCATCTTCACCTCCAGGTCAATGCCCGGGTGTTCGCCCAAGGGCGGTGGCGGGGCCTGCACTCGGTCGGGGTCGTGGACTCGGTCGAGGCCATCAACGGCATCGGTCACGCCGCGGTCATGTGCGACCCCGAGTTCCGCACGGTGCTCGCCGCACACGGGTACACGCTCGACCCCGACACGGGCGAGATCACCGAGCTGGCTCCGTACGCCGGAGATTTCTCCCACCGGGCCGGGCAGATCGGCCGGCACGTCGACCGCTACGAGGCCCAGTGGCGCGCCGAGCACCCCGACCAGGAACCCGGCGCGGCGCTGCGACGGACCTGGGACCGGCGGGCGTGGGCCGAGGCCCGGCCGGACAAGGTGGTCCCTACCGACGGCACTCAGCTGGTCGACCGGTGGCGCCAAGAGCTCTACGATCTCGGGTTCCGACCACCTGGCGTCGCGGCGGGGTTGCCGACGGCCACGGTCGGACGAATCGATCGCGACCACGTCACCGAACTCGTGCAGTCCCGGCTCGGGGCGCGGCGCTCGTCGTGGAACAGCGCGGACATCCGCGGCGAGGTCGAACGGATCGTCGCGGCCGCCGGCGTCGTCGCCGAACCGGTCGTGCGACGCGAACTGGTCGAGGACCTCACCGCACGGTCTATTGACGCCTGCCTGCGGCTCGTGGACCCCGACGACGCACCCGAACACATCCGATCGCTCACCTCCCAGCGAGTCGTGGCGGTCGAGAAGGAGCTCGTCGACCGCATCGCCCGTCGCGCGGACCACGATGTTCGGAATCCGTCGGCTGAGCGATCCGTCCGGTTCGGTCCAGTCGTCGCGCGGCGGCGACTCGACCCCGGACAGCGACAGGTGGTCGCTGCTCTCGTCGGTCGCAGCCCGCTGGTGGTCGTCGAGGGCGCCGCCGGCGCGGGCAAGACCACCACCCTCGCCGCTGCCGCTGCCGTCCTCGGAATGGACGAGCGGCGGATGGTGGTGGTCACCCCGACCCTGCGCGCCGCCCGGGTCGCGGAGTCCGAGGTCGGGTCACCGGCGTCGTCCGCGGCATGGCTGGCGTATCAGTACGGCTACCGGTGGGATGCCGACGGCCGCTGGACCCGCGAGCCATTCGACGTCCGCACCGACCGGCACCGGCTCGACACACGCGCACGGCTGACGCCGGGTGACCTGCTGCTCGTCGACGAGGCCGGGATGCTCGACCAGGACACCGCCCACGCCCTGCTCACCATCGCCGACGAGACCGGCGCCCGGATCGCCCTCATGGGCGACCGCCACCAGCTCCCCGCCGTCGGCCGCGGCGGCGTGCTCGACCACGCCACCCGCTGGACACCCATCCACGCCCAAGTTGCCCTCGACACCGTCCACCGGTTCGCCGACCCCGCCTACGCCGACCTCTCGTTGCTGATGCGCACCGGAGGCCGGCCGGTGCACGTCTTCGACCGGCTCCTCGAACGCGGCGCCATCGTCATCCACCCCACCGAGGTAGAACGCACCGCCGCACTCATCGACGCCGGGGCGACAGGCGCCACCGTCATCACCGACACCCGCGACCAGGTCACGGACCTCAACGCCGGCATCCGCGACCGCCGCCGCACCGACAGCCGCACCGACCGCCCCAACGACGACACCGACCCTGCCATTGGTCGGACGCGTTCCGGCGAACCTCTCTGGGTCGGCGACCAGATCACGACACGGCGCAACGACCGCGACCTCGACATCGCCAACCGCGACCACTGGACCGTCATCGGAACCGACCGCCACGGCAACCTCGAAGTCCGTGGGGATCGCGGCACCCGAACCCTCCCCCGCGCCTACACCGAAGCGCACGTCGAACTCGCCTACGCCACCACCGTCCACGGCGCCCAGGGCGACACCGTCGACCACGCCCACTTCGCCATCAACGAGACCACCGGCGCCGCAGCCACCTACGTCGCCATGACCCGCGGACGCCACACCAACACCGCCCACCTCGTCGCCACCACGATCGACGACGCCCGCCAGCAATGGCTCACGACCTTCAAGCGAGACCGCGCCGACCTCGGCCCCGCACACGCCAGGGAACGCGCCCTCGACGACATCGACCGCTACGGCCCCACACCACCTCCCAGGAGGCCCGAGCGCCAGATACCGCCACCTGCCCGGCAGGTTCCCCCCAGCCCAACCATCGGCTTATGAACCGCCGACGCAGCCGTCACCGCCGCGTGTCCGGCACCGCGTCAAGACCATCCGGGAAACGACTGGGGGGAACCTGCTGACCTGCGCAAACACCCAGCTTGCGTCAGGTTCCCCCCTCTCGGAGACCTGAAAGCGGCGTACCTGCGTCGTCATCATCGGTCCGTCCGGTTGGCCCTGGTTCGACCCCGGCGGAACGTAGTTCGTCTGCGTTGATCGCTCGATGGATCCAGCTGGACTTAGGTGACTGAGAGTGCCGAGAGGACCCGCCCATGAAACCCATCGAGATCCCCGCCGAGTGGAACGACAGCGCGCTGCTGACCTTTGAGGAGTTCTGCGCCCTGATCCGCACCCCGCAACGTACTGTCCGCGACTGGCGCCGACGCGGCGTCGGGCCGCGGTTCTGGCGGTTCAACGGCACCGGCCGGCTCTACACCACCGTGGCCGAAGTACGTCGCTGGATCGCGCCGGCAATCGGAGCGCAGCCGTGAGTGAGCAGACCGAGCGCCGCACGTTGCTCACCATCGATGAGGCCGCGGAGTACCTCCACGTTCCCGCCCGCTGGGTGGCCGACGCCGTCCGACAGCGAAAGGTTCGATGCACACGGATCGGCAAGCATGTCCGCTTCCGTATGGAGCACCTCGACGAGCTCATCGCGAGCGGTGAGCAGCCCGTCACGGCCACACAGCCACTGTCAGCTGCGAGCACCCCTCCGCGGAGGGGCAGCGGCCGCTCGAAGCTCTAGCCCCGTTGCTCCCCTCGAGACGAGCTGTGGCGGAGCGCGAGTGCTGCGAAGTCGTGGGCCCTCCTCATCTATGGTGCGACTCTCAACCACCTTTGTGATCCAGGGCACATTGCACTAGACCTGTTCCTGGCGCCCGCCCGAGGCCCTTCGCTTACGCAGCGGAACGGCCCGGGCGCCGCCCAAGTGGCTCACTACCTGCACAGCACTCCGGTGTGGTCATCCCCGGTTGCGCGGCGGAGCACCGGGAACCTCATCTTCCGCCCTGTGCGATGTGTGGGCGCCAGCAGGGCGGATGGTCCCCCCGGTCAGGGCGGTGTCGATGATCCCAGAAATCAGCTCGTCGCCCGCCGGCATCAGGTGGCCGTAGGTGTCGATCGTCGTGGTGATGGACTCGTGGCCGAGGCGCGCTTGGATGTGCGGCAACGGCGCTCCGCCGGCGACCAGCCAGGCGACGTGAGTGTGTCGCAGGTCGTGGAACCGGAACGGCCGGATCCCCTCGGCAGCGAGGTCCTGCATCAGCGGGCGCCAGAAGTCGGTGGCGAAGTCTGCGTTGTGGAACGGTCGCCCCGTCCGCGTCCCGAAAACGAAGTCGTCGGGCGCCTTGCCCTCGGTGGCCCTGGCTAGAACGGTCGCCAGCTCGCTCGAGATGGTGATGGTACGTCTCGATCGCGGGGTCTTCGGGTGGCCGAGGTGGTGGTCGCGCATCGTGTGCCTGGCCCGCAGTTGCTTGGCCAACCAGCCGGGAGTGTCAGACTCGCCGTCCTCGCCGTCGCGCTTCCACGCCTTGTTGACCCGGATCGTGCGGTGGTCGAGGTCCACGTCGCCGACCCAAAGCGCGGTGATCTCCCCGAACCGCAGCGCCGTGCCCACAGCGACGCGCAGCAGGTCGGCGTGCCGGCCCGACAGCTCGGCGACGCGCTCGAACTCCTTCTCGCTGAGGAAGCGCAGCTCCGGGCGCGACTGGCGCACCCGTGAACGCTTGGGAGCGGTGCCGATGGCCGGGTTCGCGACCAGCCAGCCCTTCTTGAGCGCGTAGGCGAGGACGCCGTGGACGAGGCCGTGGTAGTTCGCCTTCGTCTTCAAGGATCGGTCCCACTCGATCAGCCACGCCTTGAGGTCGTCCTCGGTGAGCGCGGTGACCGGTTTGGTGAACACGAGCGTCCCCCGGACCTTCGTGGTCGCCAGGACCTTCAGCTGGCCGAGGTAGCGGCGACGCTGGCCCGGTGAGAGGTCGACGATCTGGCGCACGTACTCCTCGCCGAGTACGTGGAACCGCGGCGGCGCCTTCAGCGGGTCGGTCTCGCCGTTGGGGCGCACGAAGCCCTCGCCCTTGACCCAGCCCTCGGGCCAATACTGGCCGGCCGCCTCGACCATCTTCTTAAACCCGTCGGCCCGCGCCAGGTTCTGTGCGTCGCTGCCCGCGCTGAACGTCTCGACCTGTTTCGCGCCGTCCCGGGTGCCCCCGAGGCGCCAGATCACCCTGGCGGAGACTCCGCCGTCACCGCGCTTGCGCTTCTCAATCCAAGCCATCCCAGGACCCTCCGAGTGTCTCTGGTGCCCCCATGGTGCCCCCACGGGCTTCCACGGTACGACTTGAAATGAAAGAAACCCCAGGTCAACCCCGGGGTTTCTATCTGTGTCCGAGGGGGGACTTGAACCCCCACGCCCTAATACGGGCACTAGCACCTCAAGCTAGCGCGTCTGCCAATTCCGCCACCCGGACGAGTGCGGTGAAACCGTAGCAAACACGGGGCCAAGACGTGGAATCGGCACCACCGTTCGCGGACACCACGGGTCACTGTGGGCGCACGAGCTCCACCACGAGGCCGCGGCCGGGCTCTGCCCGGCTGGCCGTGACCACGAGGGTGTCGGGCAGCTCGGCGGCCAAGGCGTCGGCCTCGTCGTACGAACCGAGCTGGAGCAGGGCGGCTCCGTCCGCGTGGAGGTGGCGGTCGATCAGGCCCACGCACTCCCGGGCGCGCTCGAGCCCGTCGGCGCCGCCGTCGATGGCCAGCACCGGGTCGGCGGGGAAGCAGGCGACGAGGTCCGTCCGCACCCAGGGCGGGTCGGCGACGACGAGGGAGAAGACCTCGTCGGAGGCGAACTCCCCCAGCGGCAGGTTCTGCACGTCGACCAGCTCGGTCCGTCCTACCGCCGCGGCGTTGCGGGCGACGTACGCGCACGCCACCGGGTCCACGTCGACGCAGACGAGGCGGCGGTCGGTGCCGTGCACGGCGAGCAGGCCGAGGTGGCCCACGCCGCTGCACAGCTCGAGGACGGGCCCGGGCGGTACGACGGCCAGCAGGTCCTGGGCCCACAGCGCCTGGGTCTGCGTCCATGCCCGCGGGGCGAGGACGCGGTCGTCGTAGCTGATCGTCAGGGCGCCGAACGTGACGCTCCGGCTTCCCGTGGGGCGGCGGGTCACCCCTCAGCCGACCGTCCGGCCGTCGGGGCACGCCCGACAGGTCCACCACTGCACCAGCACGACGCCGTCGGGTCCGAGGGTGACCGGTCCACGCACGTGGTCGGTGGTCGACGCGCAGGAGAGACACTCCAGCCGGCGGACCTCCTCACCCGCGGTGGCAGGCAGGCCGGGTCGGCCGAGGCGCGCGGCCACCACACGGGGGTCCGGCGCTTGCGCAGCACGCCCGCAGCCGCTCGAGGGCGATTGCTGCATGCCTCCACGCTAGGGAGCGCGGACACCCGCCGATATCCGCTGAGCGCCAACCTCGATGGCCGTCCAGCGAAGAGCTCGGGACGGACCGTCATCCCCGGCGCCGGGTGGCGCCGGGCGTCTCGTCATACGCCCGCCGGTAGGCCTGCCCGAACCGTCCCTGGTGCGTGAAGCCCCACCGCAGGGCGATGTCGGTCACGCTCGCACCGTCGCCCGCGGCGGCTGCGGAGAGGTCGCGTCGGGCCCGGGCCAGACGGACGTCGCGCAGGTAGGTCATCGGCGTGGTGTCCAGGTGGCGCCGGAAGGCCAGCTGGAGGGAGCGCACGCTCACGTGGGCGGCTGTGGCGATCTCCACCGGCGAGAGGTCGAGGTCCGCGTTGGCGTCGATGTAGGCGATCGCCCGGCGTACGGCGGCGGGGTGCGCGTCGCGGCTGTCGGCGACGCCCGGCCCGGCCACGGAGGTGTTCGGGAAGGCCTCCAGCAGCTGGGCAGCGAGGTAACGCGTCGCGGTCCCGAGCACCAGCGGGCTCGCCACGGCGTCCGGGTCGGACAGCACGACATGGTCGAGGTGGTCGATCGCGGCCCGGACCCGGCGTGCGGCGGCGGCGTCGACCGGGCGGTGGCTCGTGAGCTCCACGGTGTCGCTACCGGGCGCCGGGGACGCCACCTGCGCCAGCACGGCCGGGTCGAGCATGGTGACGGTGTAGGTCGCCCGGTTGATGGTCCCGCCGTAGGCACGACTCGGCGGCGAGAGCGAGAAGAGGTCGCCGGCGCCGAAGCTCTCGGTCGCCGTCGCATCGGGGCCGTGTCCCTCGACGGTGCCGGACACGACGTCGCACAGGCTGATCATGTGCAGGGGCTCGACGTCGTAGGACATCACGAACCCGAGGTCGACGCGGTCGACGCTGATCGTCGGCGCGGCGGCCCGGGCGATGCGGGTGGGCGCGGTGGTCGTGGTGCTGCCGATCCGCATGGGCGCGTAGCTCTCGCTCAGGAACTGCTCGGTCTCCTCGAGACCGTCACTCTCGAACAGCATTCTCCACCGCACCTCCTTCCGAGGTCCCTGTCGACTGTAGTACCCGGCGGCGACGGTCATGACCTTCCACGTCATGGCCGCGGCGTCCGGCGCGGGTCGACGATGGGCGCATGACCTCGAGGAGCCTGGAACTGCTGGCCTGGGGGCGGATCGGGCTCGGGGCGGCCTCGCTCGCCACCCCCGGGGCGACGAGCCGCGCGTTCGGGATCGCGCCGGCGCCGGAGGTCGGGTACCTGACCCGGATCTACGGCGCCCGGGCGATCGCGCTCGGTGCGGCGTACCTCCTCGGCGGGACGCAGGAGCGTGACCGCCTGCACCTGTTGGGGCTCGGCGTCGACCTGTCCGACACCGTGACCGGCCTGACGCACGTGGTACGCCGCGACAGCAGCCCGCGGGCGATGGCGATGGTGACGGCGCTCACCGGCAGCTATGCGGCCGTCGGCGCGTTGCGCGCCGTGCGGCGACACGCCCGGCGCCCTTGAACGAGGTCCCGGCACCTGCCACGGTGGGAAAGGTCTCTGACCACGAAACCGAGAAGGCAAGCCATGCTCACCCTGACCGAGAACGCCTGCACGATCGTCAAGCAGATGACCGACGCCCCCGACGTCCCCGACTCCGCGGGACTGCGCATCACCCAGGCCGAGGCCGGCTTCGCCGTGGCCGCGGCGGAACAGGCCGAACCCGGCGACCAGGTCGTGGAGCAGGACGGTGCGACCGTCTACCTCGACGAGGGCTCCGCCACCCAGCTCGATGCGATGGTGCTCGACGCGGGGATCGACGACACCGGCACCCTGCAGTTCGGCCTGATGGCGCAGGCCTGATGCGCCGCTGACGGGCTCGCTCTGGGATCGTGGGCACATGCAGGACCTGCGCATCGCCTTCGTTCCCGGAGTGACCCCCGACAAGTGGGCGCGGGTCTGGCGCGACCGCAACCCGCGGGTCCGGCTGCACCTGCTGCCCGTCGAGGAGGACCAGCAGCGTGCCGTGCTCGACGACGGCACCGCCGACATGGCGCTCGTGCGGCTCCCGGTCGACCTCGAGCGCCCCGCACCACTGCACTGCGTGCGCCTGTACGACGAGGTGCCGGTCGTCGTCGCCGGACGCGAGCACTTCGTGGCGGCGTCCGACCCCGAGACGCCGATCCCGCTGGCCGACCTCGCCGAGGAGCAGCTGGTGCGGCCGCATCCGTCGGGGTGGACGCCCTCGGTGGAGCAGCTGCCGTTCCCCGAGATGGGCGTCAAGGACGCGATCGAGGTCGCCGCCTCCGGCACCGGCATCGTCATCGTGCCGATGTCCGTGGCGCGGCTGCACCACCGCAAGGACGTGGTGCAGCGTCCCGTCGAGCTCGAGCCGACCACCGTGGCCCTCGTGTGGCTGCGCGACGCCGACAGCCCGGTCCACCAGGACTTCGTCGGCGTCGTGCGCGGCCGGCGTGCCAGCAGCAGCCGCTGAGCCGGCGTCGTCAGGTGAGGTGGGCCGCGGCCCACTCCCCCAGGACCCGGGCGCTCCGGTCGACGAGCGAGACCCACTCCCGGGCGCCCTCGTCGGCGTTGTCCGAGACGTGCTTGACCAGCCGCACGGGCACGCCGAGCTCCTGCGCGACGTAGGCGACGGCGTAGCCCTCCATGTCGACCAGCTGCGCCTGCTCGGCCAGCCGAGCCCGGACCACGGGGTCGGTGACGAAGACGTCGCCGGTGGCGAGGACGGTCTCCCCAGGCCCGACGACGAGCCGCTCACGCGGGTCGTAGCCCAGCGCGCGGATCGCGTCGGCGTTGATGTCGTGGTTGAGCACGGTGCCGATCTCGTACAGGCCGTGCTCCGCGGACAGGCCGTCGTGCAGGCCGCCGGCGGTGCCGAGGTTGACGACCTCCAGGTCCGCGAGGTCATTGCGCACCGCCAGATGGCGGGCGAGCGCGGTGGCGGCGGCGGTCTTGCCGATGCCCGTGACCAGGACCTCGAGGCCGGAGGGGACGTGGGCGACCTCGGCGCGGGTGGCGGCGACGATGAGCGGACGGGGCACGGCCGTCACCCTAGTGTGGCCCCGTGCACCTCCCCCGTCCGGCCGTCGTGGCCCGCGCCCCGGGCCGTGTGAACCTGATCGGCGAGCACACCGACTACAACCGCGGCCTGTGCCTGCCGTTCGCCATCCAGCTCGCCACGACGGCGACGATCCGCCCGCGCACCGACGGGCGCCTCCGGATCACCAGTGCCGAGGCGCCGGCCGGGGACGCCCACTGGCAGGAGTACGTCGTCGGCGTGGTCGTCGAGCTCCGCCGTGCCGGCTGGGACGTGCCGGGGCTCGACGTCGTCCTCGCCTCGACCGTGCCGTTGGGGGGCGGGCTGTCCAGCTCGGCGGCGCTGGAGTGCGCCGTCGCGACCGGGGTCGCCGGACTGCTCCGGATCCCGCTCGACGACGGCCGGCGCCGCACCCTCGCCGAGGTCTGCCGCCGTGCCGAGACCGACCATGTCGGAGCCCCGACCGGCGGCATGGACCAGCTCGCCAGCATGCTCGGCGCAGCCGGGCACGCCCTGCTGGTCGACTTCGCCGACCCGCACACACCGGCCACCAGGCGGGTCCCCCTCCCCGTCGCGGACGACGGGCTCGCCCTGCTCGTCACCGACACCCGGGTCCGGCACGCACTCGCCGACGGCGACGGCGGCTACGCCCAGCGCCGCCGCGAGTGCGAGGCGGGCGACCCGCGCCGGACGCGGCACGTGCGGACCGAGAACGATCGGGTCGGTGCCGCCGTCGAGGCGATCGCCGCGCGCGCCTGGGGTCGCCTGGGTGCATTGATGACGGCGTCCCACGCGTCCTTGCGCGACGACTACGAGGTCTCCGTCCCCCAGCTCGACCTGATCGTCGAGACCGCCACGGGCGCCGGCGCACTCGGCTCGCGGATGACCGGCGGTGGTTTCGGCGGCTGCACGGTCACCCTCGTCGCGGCCGACCGGGCGGACGTCGTACGGGAGGCGGTGGACGCGGCGTACGCCGCCCGCGACTGGGCGACACCGGTCCACCACCTGGTCGAACCCGGGCCGGGCGCGGAGGTCCTCAGCGTTGGGGGATGAGGCAGAAGGCGCCGTCGGAGAAGCCGGCCGGACGGACGCCGAGGGCCTGGTTCAGCCGGGCCCGCTGGTTCTCCCAGGCGACCTCGGCGGCGAGCTCGGTGAGCTGGGCGCTGGTGAACCTCGCCTCGAGCCGCTCTCGCAGGTCGTCGGGCACCACGGCGGGCGATGCGCTGATCGCGGCGGCGTAGGCGACCACCAGCTGCTCCTCGGCGCTCAGCGCCGGGTTGCCGTCGGGCTCCAGCAGGGCAACCAGCTTCTCCTCCGGCACTCCCTCGGCGCCGGCGAGCGCCGCGCCGATGTCGAGGCAGAACTCACAGCTGACGACCATCGCGGCCTTGGCGGTGGCCAGCGTCTTGAGCCGTGCTGGCATCCGGCCCATCAGCAGCAACGACGTCTCGTAGGTCCCTTGGGCGACCAGCAGCTGCGGGCGTCGTACCAGTCGGGCGGCGAGGTCGCCTCGGTTGCGCCTGGCCGAGGCGAGGACGCGCAGGTGGGTCCGGGTCCGCTCGAGGATGCTCATGCCCCTGCTTCGCGCGAGGGCCGCGGAGTGTCACGCCACTGCCACCACCACGCCGCGAGCAGGGCCAGCCCGAGCACCCCCTCGGCGGTGTGCAGCACCGCACCGGCCGCGAACTGGCCGAGCTCGCCCACCCCGTGCAGCCCCAGGCCGAGCGCGAGCGGCGTGCAGGTCAGCACGGATACCGCGCCCCACGCCCGTCGTACGGCGGCCGCGGCGGCGCACACGGCCGCGGCGACGAGCGCCAGCGACATCTCGAACATGGCGTGCGGCGCGTAGGGCTCGTCGATCCCGTCGGAGATCCACTCCCCGGCGACGAGGTTGCCGGCGGCCTGGAGCACGAAGGCCGCGGCGAGCGCCAGCGCCACCGCCGTCATGGGACGGCTGGGTCGCTCCGCCCGGCGCCGCACCGCCGCGTCGATCCGGGCGACCAGCCCCGGCGGGGGCGCCGAGCGGGCCGCCTCGCCCAGCCAGAGCACCGTCTCGACGTTCGGGTCGAGTCCGTCGGTCTCCTCAGGCACCGTCCATCACCTCCCGGAGCCGTCCGACCGCGCGGTGCACCAGCATCCGCGCCGCGCTGGGCGTGACGCCGAGGATGACGGCGATCTCGGTGGAGCTGAGCTCGCTCCCGAACCGCAGGGCGACCGCCTCCCGCTCGCGGGCGGTCAGGTGGCCCAGCCGCCGCCGGACGTCGTCGGCGCCGAGCCGGCGCAGGACCTCGCCCTCGGGGTCGTCGTCCGCGACGCCGCCGGCGAAGGCGGCCGCCGCGGGATCGGTGGGCAGCTCGCGGCCGTGCCGGCGCCACCAGTCGGCGACGGTGTGCCGGGCGATGCCCATCAGCCACGCGCCGACGCCGCCCCGAGTGCCGTCGTACCGGTCCCAGGAGCGCATCGCGCGCTCGAACACCTGGCTCGTGACGTCCTCCGCATCGGCATCGGCGGGCACGCGCAGGCGCACGTAGCGCCACACGGGCGTCACGTGCTCGGCGTACACCTCGGCGAACCCGCCGGCTCCTGGTCGCATCCCGACCCCTCTTCGCACGGGAACGCCGAGGTGTCACGCCTCGATCAGCGGACGATCACTTCAGCTCGGCGCTGGACAGGCCCAGGACGCGGCGGGCGACGATCAGCTGCTGGATCTGCTGGGTGCCCTCGAAGATGTCGAGGATCTTGGAGTCGCGGGCCCACTTCTCGAGCAGCTCCTCCTCGCTGTAGCCGATCGAGGCGCACAGCTCGACGCACGACAGCGTCACGTCCGAGCCCACGCGCCCGGCCTTCGCCTTGGCCATCGAGGCCTCGAGCGAGTTGGGCTTGCGGTTGTCGGCCATCCACGCCGCCTGGAGGGTGAGCAGACGGCCCGCCTCCCAGTCCGACTCGAGCTGAAGGAACTTCGCCGCCGCGGCGTGCTGCAGGATCGCGGGCCGGTCGTAGTCGACCTCGATCCCGGCCTCCGCGAGCAGGTCGCGGGTGAGGTCGAGCGAGGCGCGGGCGCAGCCCACGGCCATCGCGGCGACCAGCGGCCGGGTGTTGTCGAAGGTCGCCATCGCGCCGGCGAAGCCCTGCTCGACGTTGATCTCCGGCGACCCGAGGAGGTTCTCCTTGGGGACCCGCGCGTCGGTGAAGGTGATCACCGCCGTGTCGGAGGCCCGGATGCCGAGCTTCTCCTCGAGCCGCTCGACCTTCACGCCCGGCGTGTCCTTCTCGACCACGAACGACTTGATCGCCGCCCTGCCGAGGGACTTGTCGAGGGTCGCCCACACGACGATGCAGTCGGAGCGCTCGCCGGACGTGACGAAGATCTTCTCGCCGTTGATGACGTACTCGTCGCCGTCGAGGACCGCGGTGGTCGAGATCGCGGCGGAGTCGGAGCCGAACGACGGCTCGGTGATCGCCATCGAGGCCCAGCGACCCTTGAACCGCTCGAGCTGCTCGTCGTTGGCGACCGAGGCGATCGCGGAGTTGCCGAGACCCTGGCGGGGCATCGAGAGCAGCAGGCCGGTGTCGCCCCAGCACATCTCGGCGACGGAGGTCACCGAGGCGAGGTTGGCGCCGTTCTTGACCTTGCCCTTGTCCTCGTCGCCGGCGTCGCGGCGTACGCCGGTCGCACCGGCCCCCTCGCTCGCGCCGGACTCGGAGAGCCCGTCGATCATCGCCGCGAGCATGTCGAGCTCCTTGGGGTACTCGTGCTCGGCGATGTCGTACTTGCGGGAGATCGGTCGCAGCATGTTCATCGCGACCTGGTGGGCCTGGTCGACCAGCGCCCGGTGCTTCTTGGGGACTTCCAGGTTGATCGCCATCAGACGAGCACCGTTCCTTCCATGATGCCGATGGCACGCAGGTCGCGGTACCACCGCTCGACCGGGTGCTCCTTGACGAACCCGTGACCACCGAGCAGCTGGACGCCGTCGAGGCCGATCTGCATGCCCTTGTCGGTGCAGGCCTTGCGGGCCAGCGCGACCTCCCGGGAGAAGTCCTTGCCGGCCGCCGCACGGGAGGCGGCGCGGTAGGTCAGCAGCCGCATGCCCTGCAGCTCGATCGCGATGTTGGCGACCATGAACGCCACCGACTGGCGGTTGGCGATCGGCTCGCCGAAGGCCTCGCGGCCCTTGACGTACGGCGTCACGTAGTCGAGCACGGCCTGGCCGGTGCCGACCGCGAGCGCGCACCAGGCCAGGCGCGAGAGGCGCACGCACTCGGTGTAGGTCGACCCGTCGGTCTCGCCGAGCACGGCGTCGGCGGGGACCTTGACGTCCTCGAGGACCAGCTTGGTCATCGACGCGGCGCGCACGCCCATCCCCGGGTCGCCCTCGACGGCGAGACCCTCGGTCGAGGACTCGACGAGGAACAGGACGGGCTTGCCGTCGAGCTCGGCGCCGACGACGAACAGCTCGGCGCTGTCGCCGCGGGCGACCAGGCTCTTGGTGCCGTTGAGCACGTAGCCGTCGCCGGACTTCGTCGCGGTGGTCGACGGCTTGAGCACGTCGAAGAGCACGGTGGGCTCGGTGAGCGCGAGCGCCGCCGCGGGGACGGTGCCGTCCTCGGCGCTGAAGGCCGGGAGGTAGGTCTGCTGCTGGGCGTCGGTGCCCCACAGGCCGATCGCGGTGGCGACCGAGCCGGGGGCCAGGGTCGCGACGGCGAGGCCCATGTCGCCCTTCGCGAGGGCCTCGGCGACGAGGGTCCCGGCCATCGCCGAGCGCTCCTCGGAGACGCCGCCGAGCGCTTCGGGCAGTCCCAGGATCGGCAGGCCGATCTCGAGGCTGGCCTTGAGCAGGTCGTCGGGCGCGGCGCAGGCCTTGTCGGCCTCGGCCGCAGCGGGCCGGACGACCTCGTCGGCGAACTCGGTGACGACGTCGACGAGCATCTGCTCGTCCTCGCCCGGGGTGAGGTCGAAGACCCCGCTCGCGGCGGCGTGGGTGGGCCGGGTCCCGGGCTGGCCGCCCTTGCCGGCCCTCGCGAACGTGCGGCTCGCGTTGGTCATGGTCTTGAACCCGGTCCGGGTCACGGAGAAGACCGCCTGCTCGGCCGGCTTGCGGAGGCGGACCTTGTCGAGAAGGTCGGTCTGGGCGAGCCGGTTGAGGCCGGCGACGAGGTAGCCGATCGGATCACGGCTCTCGCTGCTCGGGACCCCGTGCTTGCCGCCCGGCTTGAGGTTGCTGATCAGGGACATGACACTAAATGTAACTGCGAGTTACACATTGCGCTACAGCAGGCTCGAAATCGCCCGGTGTGATCTGGACGTCAGTCGATCCGGACCGCGACGGTGGTGCGCGGGAGGGTGAGCAGAACGCTGCCCTTGCCGCCCGTGCTGGTCCGGGTCGTCACCCGCCGGGTGCCGGCGATCACCAGCGTCCCCGACCGGAACGAGGCCGGTACGACGAAGGCCGGGTCGGGGTCCGGGGTGTCCGGGGAGAGGTCCCGGACCGGGTACGGCTTGCCGTCGGCCGCCTCCAGGTGCAGCTCGCTGAGCTCGAAGCCGCGGGGCGTCGGGTCGTCCGGAGTCGTGTAGGTGACATCGATCGCGAGAAAGGCGCGCCGCGGGCGTGACAGTCCGCGAGGGCCGTTGAAGAAGAACAGCCGGGCCGCGCCCACATGGACCGACCGGACCGCGTCGGCCCCGAGCGGTGCGTCCGCGGTCGGTCGCAGCACGAGATCCGCGTCGATGTCGGCGTGCCGCTCCTGCCGGACGAGGACGGCGATGTTGCGCCCGGTAGCCGTCCCGTCGCGCAGCGAGACCCGCTGGTCGAAGCCGTCGGCGTCCAGCCGCAGCTCCACCGGGGCCCCGTCCGGCACCGCGACGACGTACGACGGCCCGCCGGCGGGCAGCGGGACCGTGTCGCCGGCGACGACCACCTCCAGTCCCGCGGCGGACCACGGCGCGCACGGCTCCTCCTGGCACGGACCGTCCGCGAGCGTGAAGGTGCGCAGCCCGCTGCCCGGCGCCGGGAGCAGCACCCGGGGATCGCGGTCCACCCGCTCGGGACCGGCCAGCCCACTGACCCGCACGCCGGCGGTGCGTCCGCCGATGCTCGCGGCGGTCACCTCGGCGTCCTCGGCAGCGCCGAGGCCGACGACCGTCCCGGCAGGGACGACGAACACGCCTGCGCCATCCGGGCCGTCCACGGAGCCGGTCCGGCCCGTCCGGTCGGCCTCCCTGCCCCGCGAGACCACCACCGCGGCGAGCGTGAGGACCACCACGACGACGAGGGCCAGTCCCAGGAACACCGCGACCTTCACCCCGGGACGCAGCCACCCGCGCGTCGCTCCCCATGGTCCCGCGGGCAGTCCCTCGGGCAGTCCCTCGGGCAGTCCCTCCGGTGCTGTGGCCGACAGCGGCACCACGGTCCCGGCGAGCGCCGTGGCGTCGTCCGGCACCACCGTCCGCGGCGTCGGCGCCAGGACCTCGTCCTCGCCCACCCGGCCCAGCGCGAACAGCAGGGCCGCCAGGGCCCAGCGCGCGCTCACGACGTCGGCGCCACCACGCAACCGGGCCAGCCGGAACGCCTGCGCGTCGAGGGTGCGCCCCGGGGTGCGCGCCGTCGGCGAGCTGGGCGAGCACCCGGGCGAGGGTGCCCAGCCGGATCGCGTCCGTGAGCAGGTTGACCTGCCCGTCGGTCGTCGGACCGTCCGGGGCGTAGTCGTCGAAGGCGGCGCGGAAGTCCTGCGGGTCCTCGAGCACCGCCGGTCCCAGCCGAGCCACCAGAGCGGCCAGCTCGTGGTGGGTCTCCACCCCAGCACCATCGCACCGACGCCCGCCCCGTGAGCCGTCTCCCCCGATCTATACCGAGTTCGGGGGACGGCAGGAAGGCGTGACCGATCGTAGGTTCGAGGGCACGGGAGACCACCGGTCGCGGGACACCTGGGGGCGACGATGCGAAGGATCCTCGTGGCGAGCGCCGCGGCCCTCACCCTGCTGCTCGGGCTCGTCCCGCCCCCGGCGAACGCCGCCGACCAGACCGTGGTGGTCGACGGCTACGCCTTCCCGCCCGGGCTGCGCTACGTCGCCGGCCCTTGCTCGGGCGGCGGCACGCCGAGCCCGTACGCGGCGTACCGAAGCGGCAGCGTGCTCGGCGACCACGCGATCGGGCTGGCCTTCGCGGGCCGGACAGGCGGCATGGGCGGAGTCTCCGCGTGGGTCGCGAACCCGGCCGGCCTGCTCGACGCCGCGCTCGCGACCTTCCACCCGAGCGCGCTCCCCGGCGGCTCGGGGGCCGACGGCCACATCACGATCCAGTTCGACGCGGTCGGCGACGGGTTCCAGTCGTTCTGGCTGGAGGGCCGCTACGACGTGTCGAACCTGACCGGTTGGCACTCCGGTGACGACGTCGCGGACATCCCGACCGACTGGCGCTGGTCCGACGACAACACCCTGTCCTCCTCCGGCGAGACCCTCGCCGAGCTCGCCGACGGGTGGGGCGCCGGCTCGGGAGGGGCGTGGCTCGACTTCGAGTTCGGGTGCCGCGGCCGCGACTTCTACTTCGACGACCTGCGACTGCGCACGACCGCCGGCACGACGAGGTACGACTTCGAGGGCGTGCCGACCCAGGCCTTCCTCTCCGCGGCGCCGACCCACCACAGCACCGCCCTCGAGCGCGGCATCACCCGGCTGGACCTGGTCAAGGGCCAGGACCACTTCCTCCTGGCCGACGCGAACACGCCCGGCGACGGCGTCTGGTCCCCCGGCTACGTTCCCGGCACGGCCACCCTGTGGGCCCGGCCGTGGGGTGCCGCGGGCTTCTCCCCCGTCGCGAGCGGCGCCTTCCAGCCCGGCACCTATGCACATTTCCACGTCCGGCCCGATCGGCAGACCGAGTACCAGGTCCGCACGAGCGGCGACGACACCTTCGAGGCCAGTACGTCGGCGACCCTGCTGGTCACCGTCAAGCGCCAGGTCAACGCCCGTGCCCCGGCGACGCGGGTCCGGCAGGGCCAGCCGATCCGGGTGAAGGGCCGGATCGCGCCCGGCGACGCCGGCGTGCGGGTCAGCCTGCAGCGCAAGGTCGGCAAGCAGTGGCGCACCGTCGACAAGGCCCGGACCGGCCGCAAGGGACGCTTCGTCCTGAAGGTGCCCGCGAGCAGCACCGGCCGGTGGACGGTGCGGGTGTCCGTGGCCGCCGCGAAGGGCAACCTGGGCAGCTCGACCCCCGGCACGAGGATCCACGTGCTGCCGCGCCCCCAGCCCCAGCCCCTGCCCGTTCCGCAGCCGGTGCGGGTACCGATCCCCGTCACCCACGTGCCGACCGACGAGGCCAAGGGCACGGTGCCCCCGTCGGCCCACCACCGGATCCCGCGGCCCTAGAGTTGGGGCATGCCCGACGACGCCGACCTCGACGACACCACCCCGGAGGCCGTGCTGGCGCCGTACGGGCCGCTGCCCCGCAACGGCCGGGTCCGACCGATGACCCGCTGGGGGACGCCGGTCATGCACCGGCCGCAGGCCCGGGTCGAGGTGTACGACGCCGCGCTCACCGAGCTCGCCGCCGACATGGTCGCCACCATGTACGCCGCCGACGGCGTCGGCCTGGCCGCGTGCCAGATCGGCGAGGACGTCGCGATGTTCGTCTTCGACTGCCCCGACGCCGAGGGCCGGCGGGTGGTCGGCGTCGTGTGCAACCCGGTGCTGGTCGAGCCCGAGGGCGTCTCCCGGCGACTCGACGACAGCCCCGAGGGCTGCCTGTCCTACCCCGGCGCCTTCGTCGACTGCGCGCGGCCCGACTACGCCGCGGTCGAGGGCACGGGGCTCGACGGTGCGCCGGTGCGCTTCGAGGGCGACGGCCTGCTCGCGAAGTGCCTGCAGCACGAGACCGACCACACCCTCGGCACCGTGTTCGGCGATCGGGTCTCGGCCAAGGCGATGAAGAAGCTGCGCAAGCAGCACGACGCCGCGGCCGAGGACTACCCGCCGGAGTGGCCGACCTGACCTCTCGTGGTCCCCGGCGATGACCGCTACGGTCTGCCCATGCCCGTGGACCCCTCCCTGACCGGCCTCCTCGACGCGATCGCGGCCGGCACTCCCATGTCCGACCTCTCCCCCGGCGACGCCCGCGCGGTGTTCCGGGCGATGACCGTCGACACCCGCCCACCGGAGAGCCTGGCCCCGGTCGCCTCGATCGAGGACGACAAGGTCGCGGGCGCCGAGGGTCCGTTGGCCGCCCGGGTCTACCGCCCCGACGGCGACGGACCGTTCCCGACCGTCGTGCTGCTGCACGGCGGCGGTTGGGTGATCGGCGACCTCGACACGCACGCCCCGATGGCTCGGGCGATCTGCGCGGGCGCCGAGGCCGTCGTCGTCGCCGTCGACTACCGGCTCGGGCCCGAGGCACGCTTCCCCGCGGCCGCCGAGGACGCGATCGCCGCGGTCCGCGACGTCCAGTCCAGGCTGGCGGAGTACGGCGGCAGCGGCGTGCTCGCCGTCGCCGGCGACTCGGCGGGCGGCAACCTGTCGGCCGTCGCGACCCAGCACGTGCCCGGCCTGGCGGCGCAGCTGCTGGTCTACCCTGCGACCGACGTGCTCGGCGACTACGCCTCGCGCGTCGACAACGCCCATGGCTACTTCCTCGACGAGCCGACCATGGCCTGGTTCATCGGCTGCTACGCCGATGCCGACACCGACTTCCTCGACCCGCGGATCTCCCCGCTGCGCGGCGAGCTGGCCGGCCTGCCGCCGGCCGTCGTCGTCACCGCCGAGCTCGACCCGCTGCGCGACGAGGGCATCGCCTACGCCGACGCACTGGCCGCGGCCGGCGTACCGGTCACCCAGACGACGTACCCGGGCCTCATCCACGGGTTCTTCGACATGGGCCCGTGGTCGCCGGCGTGCCAGGCGGCGGTCGACGACACCATCGCGCAGTTCGCGGCGCTGCTGCGCCGCTGACGGGTCAGGCCTTGGCCGCGTGGCTCGGCAGAACGCACGCGGCGTCCAGCCCGAGGACGCGGTTGAGCCGGCCGAAGGCGAGCCACGAACCCAGGCACATCGACAGCTCGACGATCTCGCGGTCGGTGTAGTGGGTGCGCATCCGCTGCCAGAAGCCGTCGTCGATGCCGTGGTGGTCGAGGGCGTAGCGCTCGGCGTACTCCGCGGCGAGGCGGGCCCGCTCGTCGAGGTCGCGGGTGGTGCGCCACTCCTGGACCGCCTGGTCGAAGGTGTCCTCGACCTTCTGGCCGTCGCGCTCGGTGCGCCAGTCCTGGCAGAACAGGCAGCCGTTGACCTGCGCGATGCGCAGCCGGGCGGCCTCGAACTCGCGCAGGCCGAGGGTGCTGTGCTCGTAGACGCTCATCGCGAGCGTGGACGCGGCGGGGCCGATTCCGGGCACCAGCTCGCCCCACACGTAGGTGATCGGGTCCTTGCCGTCGGGGATCTCGAGGAACATCAGGCCTCCTCGGCGATCGTGCGCAGGTACGTCGACGGGACCAGCGGCACGTCGAGGCCGTCGTACAGGCCCGGCGTGGCGGTGCGCAGCCACGGGATCGCGTTGACGAGCCGGTTGGCGGCGGTGGCGTTGCCGCCGGCGGCGCGGTTGCCGCCCTCGTCGGTGGCCTCGACGTTGATCTCGATGCGCGGGCGGCCCTCGATGATGACCCGGTGCGCTCCGTCGCCGCTGTCGGGCGGCATCGGCCAATCGGTGGCGCAGCTCGCGCTGATCCGGGTGACGTGCTCGACCACGATCCTCGCCTCGCCGCCGACGATGCCCTGCACCTCGAAGCGCAGGCCGCCCTGGGTGCCGGCCTCGAAGTCGCCGAGGCCGGTGGTCACCGACGCGTCGAGGGCGCGGCGCTCCACGGTCTCGCGCAGCTCGTCGACCTCGACGCCGAGCGCCCGCGCGACCAGACGGATCTGGCCACCCCACACCATCGACGGGATGCCCTCGGCGACCATCGGCGGCTCGTAGTCCATCGGCTGGCCCATGCCGACGATGTAGCGGACCGAGTCCTCGGCGTCGTAGGTCGAGTAGTCGAAGATCTCCTGGCAGCGGACCTGCTCGATCTCGGAGGCCAGGCCGCTGACCAGTGCGGGCAGCAGGTCGTTGCCCCAGCCCGGGTCGATGCCGCTCACGAAGAGGGCGCTCCCACCCTCGGCGCACGCCTTCTCGAGCGGGTCGCGCAGCTCGTCCGGCGCGCTGCGGTGGTCGTAGAGCGCATAGACCGACGGCGTCACGACCACGGCTCCCCCGGCCAGCGCGCGGGCGATGTCGACGACCGCCTCGTCGGGGCGCAGCTCGCCGCTGGCGGCGTACGCGACCGCTCCGGCGCCGTCGAGCGTCGCGAGAGCCGCCTCGACGTCATTCGTCGCGGGCACCCCCAGGGAGCGGCCCAGGTCCGCGAGGTCGCCGGCGTCGCGCCCGACCTTCGCCGGGTCGTTGACGATGACCGCCGCCAACCTCAGCCCGGGGTGCGCCGCGACGGCCCGGATCGAGGCCCGGCCCATGTTGCCGGTGCCCCAGACGACGACCGGGACCGCTGGGTAGAACGTGTTCTCATCCGCCATGGAGGGGACACTAGGTGCCCCGGCGCGCGAGCGGTAGTGCGACAGCGTGTCAGTTTTGGCGAGATCTCACCGACGAGCGGTGACGTAGCACGCGACCGCCGTCGCGGCGGCCACGTTGAGCGAGTCGACGCCGTGCTCGATGGTGCGCTCCATCGGGATGATCGCGCGCCGGTCGGCGGACTGCTCCCAGCGCGCGGACAGGCCGTGGCCCTCGGAGCCGAGGACCAGCGCGACCCGGTCCTGGCCGGCCACCGCCTCCTCGATCGGCACGGCGTCCGGCGCCAGGGTCAGCGCGACGGTGGTGAAGCCCCGCTCGGAGAGGGCGGGCAGGGCGTCGTACCAGTCCGGGAGCCGGGTCCACGGCAGCGCGAACACCGCGCCCATCGCGACCTTGATCGCGCGCCGGTACAGCGGGTCCGCGCACCGGGGCGCGAGCAGGACGGCGTCGAAGCCGAGCGCGGCCCCGCTGCGCAGGATGGCGCCGACGTTGGTGTGGTCGACGAGGTCCTCGAGGACGAGGACGGTGCGGGCACCCGCGAGGACGTCGTCGAGGCTCGGCAGCGGGCGGCGCTCGAGCGAGGCGAGGGCGCCGCGGTGGACGTGGAAGCCGGTGACCTCCTCGGCGAGCTGCTCGGACAGCACGTAGCAGGGTACGTCGGTGCGGGAGAGGACGTCGGCGAGGCCGTCGAGCCAGCGCGGCGCCATGAGGAAGGAGCGGGGCCGGTAGCCCGCCTCGACCGCCCGGCGTACGACCTTCTCCCCCTCGGCGAGGAAGAGCCCGTGCTCGGCCTCGAGGTGCTTGCGGAGCTCGACGTCGCGCAGGTCCCGGTAGTCGCCGAGGCGCGGGTCGGCGGGGTCCGTGATCTCGACGAGCTCGGCCATCGGCGCCGGCCTCAGAAGGCGTCGGGGTGGGCGACCGCGACGACGTCGCCGATCACGATGATCGCCGGCGGCTTCACGTCCTCCTCGGCGAGCCGCTCGGCGAGCGTGCCGAGCGTGGCGAGGACCGTGCGCTGGGTCGGCATGGTGCCGTCGCAGACGACCGCGACCGGCGTGCTGTCGGGCCGGCCGCCGGCGACGAGGGCCTTGGCGATGTGGGGGGCGTTCTCGACGCCCATCATCACCACGACGGTGCCCTGCATCTGCGCGAGCGCGTCGTAGTTGACCAGCGACTCGGGGTGGCCGGGCGGCAGGTGGCCGGAGACGACGGTGAACTCGTGGGTCACGCCGCGGTGGGTCACCGGGATGCCCGCGATGCCGGGCACCGAGACGGGAGAGGTGAGGCCGGGGATCACGGTGACCGGTACGCCGGCGGCCCGGCAGGCGATGATCTCCTCGAAGCCGCGGCCGAAGACGAAGTTGTCGCCGCCCTTGAAGCGCACGACCCGCTTGCCGGCCTGCGCGCGCTCGACGATGATCCGGTTGATCTCCTCCTGCTGCGCCGAGCGCCCGCGCGGCAGCTTGGCCACGTCGACCAGCTCGACGTCACTGGGCAGGTCGCCGAGGAGCTCGCGCGGGGCGAGCCGGTCGGCCACGACCACGTCGGCGGCCATCAGCGCCTTGCGACCGGCGATCGAGATCAGCTCGGGGTCGCCGGGCCCGCCACCGACCAGGGTCACGCCGGGGGTGCGCTCGGGCGTGCCGTCGCGGTGGTGGGGCGCGGCGATGGTGCCGTCGCGCAGGCCCGCGAGGATCTCGTCGCGCACCGACGCCGAGCGGCGCGGGTCGCGGTTGCCGACGACCGCGACGGTGATCCCGGCCTCGCGGCCGACCGCCGGCGTCCAGGCCGTCCCCAGGGTCGCGTCGTCGGAGCGCACGCAGAACACCCGCTGCGCCTCGCACAGCGCGGACACGTGGTCGTTGACGGCGCGGTCGTCGGTGACCGCGATGACGTACCAGGCACCGTCGAGGTCGGCGTCGGCGAAGGCCCGCTCGTGCCAGGTGATCTCGCCCGAGCCGACCAGCCCCTCGATCGCCGGGGTGACGTGCGGGGAGACGACGTGGACGTCGGCGCCGACGGCGATCAGCTGCGGTACGCGGCGCTGGGCCACGTGGCCTCCGCCGACGACGAGCACGCGGCGCCCGGCGAGGCGCAGACCGGAGGGGTACGGCGGGAAGTCGCTCACGTCGTACATTCTCCCGGCATCCACCGTGGCGCCACTGACATGGGACCAGCACCCGGACTAACTTCGGTGACATGAGTCTCGATCGCCCGGTGACCCCGGACCCCTACGCCCTGCTCCCCGTCGTCCCGTCGTTCGCCGTGACGAGCGACGACGTCACCGACGGGCAGCCGCTGAAGGCCGAGCAGGTCTACTCCGGCGGCAACACCTCGCCGCAGCTGTCCTGGGAGCGCGGCCCGGAGGGCACGCAGAGCTACGTCGTGACCTGCTTCGACCCGGACGCGCCCATCGTGAGCGGCTTCTGGCACTGGGTCGTGGTCGACGTACCGGCCGACGTGACCAGCCTCGAGACCGGCGCCGGCGCGTCCGACGCGACGCTGCCCGCGGGCGCCTTCCACGTGCGCAACGACTTCGGCACCCTCGACTTCGGCGGGGCCGCGCCGCCCGAGGGCGACCAGGTGCACCGCTACTTCTTCGTGGTGCACGCGGTGAAGGACGCCACGCTCGGCGTCGACTCCTCCGCGACTCCGGCGGCGGTCGGGTTCAACCTGGCGTTCAAGACGCTCGGGCGGGCGATCGTCACGGGGACGTACCAGCACTGAGCGGGTGCAGGAATCGCCGGTCGACCGGCGAAACTGTCACTTGACGGGCGTTGCAACGCCCCACAAGTGACAGAACAACCGGTCGACCGGCGATTCCTGCGCCCCAGCCTCAGAGCCCCATCGACTTGGCGATGATCAGCTTCATCACCTCGGACGTGCCGCCGTAGATCCGGGTCACCCGGGTGTCGGCGTACAGGCGGGCGATGGGGTACTCGTTCATGTAGCCGTAGCCGCCGTGCAGCTGCAGGCAGCGGTCGATGACCCGTCCGGCGACCTCGGTGCAGAACAGCTTGGCCGAGGCGGCGTCGACGGCGGTGAGCTCGCCGGCGTCGTGCGCCTCGAGCGCGCGGTCGCAGACGGCCTGGGCGGCGTCGACCTCGCTCTGGCAGGCGGCCAGCTCGAACTTGGTGTTCTGGAAGGACGCCACGGGCGCGCCGAAGACCTTGCGCTCCTCGACGTAGGCCTGGGTGAACCGGATCGCCGCGGCGGCCTGGGCGTAGGCGCCGTACGCGATGCCGAGGCGCTCCTGCGGCAGGTTCTGGCCGAGGTAGGAGAAGCCCTCGTTCTCCTCGCCGAGCAGGTCGGTCGCGGGGACCATCACGTCGGTGAAGGACAGCTCGGCGGTGTCGGAGGTGCGCAGGCCGAGCTTGTCGAGCTTGCGACCGACCGCCCAGCCCTCGGACTTCGTGTCGACGCAGAACAGCGAGATGCCGAAGCGGCGGTTGCTCTCCAGCGGCGGCGAGGTGCGGGCGCACACGATGACCCGGTCCGCGAGCACACCGCCGGTGATGAAGGTCTTGGCGCCGTTGAGGACGTAGTGGTCGCCGTCGCGCTTCGCGGTGGTCTGCATGCCGGCCAGGTCGGAGCCCGTGCCCGGCTCGGTCATCGCGATCGCCCACATCTCGGTGCCGGCGACGAAGCCCGGCATCCAGCGCTTGAGCTGCTCGGGGGTGCCGAGCTTGAGGAGGTACGGCAGGCAGAGCTCCACGTGCACCCCGGACCCGCCGAGGTTCACGCCCGCGCGGGCGCACTCCTCGGTGAGGATCGCGGAGAACTTGAACGAGTGGATCCCCGCGCCGCCGTACTCCTCCGGCACCTCGATCCCGAACACACCCAGCTCGCCGAGCTTGGTGTAGAGCTCGCGCGAGACCTGGCCCGCGTCGTACCACTCCTGGTAGTGCGGGACCACCTCCGACTCCAGGAAGGAGCGAATGGTGCGGCGGTAGTCCTCGTGGTCGTCGTTGAACACTGTGCGGCGCATGCGCTCATGCTGCCACCGGCGTCAACGCCCGCCGTCAGCGGACCGAGCTGCCCCCCGCCTCGCGCAGCAGCTGCTCGAACGGCGTCGGGGCGGCGAACTCGTCGGCGACGGTACGACGCTGCGGCGCGGCCGCCGGGGCCGACGCGCCGCCGAGCAGTGCCGCCAGCTCCCCCGCGGCCCGCTCGACGCGCTTGTCCAGCGACCCGTCGTCGGTCGCGCCGAAGTCCTCGCTGGCAGCGAACACCCCGGTGGGCACGACGACCGCCCGCAGGTAGGCGAACAGCGGCCGCAGGGCGTGGTCGAGGACCAGGCTGTGCCGGGCGGTGCCCGCCGTGGCGGCGATGACGACCGGCTTGCCGTCGAGCATGCCGCTCTCGAGGACGTCGAAGAAGGTCTTGAACAGCCCCGAGTACGACGCCGAGAACACCGGCGTCACGACGACGAGCCCGTCCGCGTGGCGCACGGCCTCGATCGCCTGCGCCAGCTCGCCGGTGGCGAACCCGGTCAGCAGGTGGTCGGCCAGCGCGTGGGCCAGCGGCCGGAGCTCGACGTGCTGGACGTCGACCTCCTGGCCGCGGGCGCCCACCGCCCGCTCGACGGCCTCGCCGAGCTTGTCGGCGAGCAGCTTCGTCGAGGACGGGACGGAGAGCCCCGCCGAGACGACGACGATCCTCGTGGTGCCGGTCATGCCCGGGCCTCCTCTGCTTCCTCGGCACGGTCGGTGGTGCCGGTCATCGTGTCCTCGGCGTGGACGGTGAGGTCCTTCGCCCCGCCGGCGGCCGCGACCAGCGAGGTGTGCGTCGGAGCGTCCGGGACGGTCTCCGGCCGACCCTCGGCGAAGCCCTTGCGCATCTCGGGCAGGATCTCGCCGAGCAGGTCGAGCTGCTCGAGGACGGTCTTCAGCGGCAGTCCCGCGTGGTCGACCAGGAACAGCTGGCGCTGGTAGTGGCCGGCGTACTCGCGGAAGGACAGGGTCCGCTCCAGCACCTGCTGGGGCGATCCGACCGTCAGCGGGGTGTGCTCGGTGAAGTCCTCCAGCGACGGGCCGTGGCCGTAGACCGGGGCGTTGTCGAAGTACGGACGGAACTCGCGCACGGCGTCCTGGCTGTTCCTCCGCATGAAGAACTGCCCGCCGAGGCCGACGATCGCCTGCTCGGCCGTGCCGTGGCCGTAGTGCGCGAAGCGCTCGCGGTAGAGCCCGACCATCTGCTCGGTGTGCGACTTCGGCCAGAAGATGTGGTTGTGGAAGAAGCCGTCGCCGTAGTACGCCGCCTGCTCGGCGATCTCGGGGCTGCGGATCGAGCCGTGCCACACGAACGGCGCGACACCGTCGAGCGGACGTGGGGTCGAGGTGTAGCCCTGCAGCGGGGTGCGGAAGCGGCCCTCCCAGTCGACGTTCGACTCGGTCCACAGCCGGCGCAGCAGCGCGTAGTTCTCGATCGCCAGGTTGATCCCCTGGCGGATGTCCTTGCCGAACCAGGGGTAGACCGGGCCGGTGTTGCCGCGGCCCATCATCAGGTCGACGCGGCCGTCGGTGAGGTGCTGGATCTTGGCGTAGTCCTCGGCGATGAGCACCGGGTCCGTCGTCGTGATCAGCGTCGTGGCCGTCGAGAGGATGACCTTCTCGGTCTGCGCGCCGATGTAGGCGAGCGTCGCGGTCGGGTTGGACGCGATGAACGGCGGGTTGTGGTGCTCGCCGGTCGCGAACACGTCGAGCCCGACCTCCTCGGCCTTCTTCGCGATCGCGACGGTGGCCTTGATCCGCTCGTGCTCCGACGGGGTCTTCCCGGTCGTCGGGTCGGTCGTGACGTCGCCGACGGTGAAGATGCCGATCTGGATGCCCATGGTCTCCCGCTCCTTTGGTGTCGTCCGGCAATCTAGTTGCCGTGTCACCTATCGTCAACCCGGGGAGCGGCTCGCCTATTCCGGCCCGCGCGGACGCGCCCGAGGCCGGCGTCAGTCGCGGGCCAGGATCAGCACCGCCCGGTCGTCGTCGCCCCGGTCGACCCGGTCGATGATCCGCCGGGCGGCACCCTCCCACCCCGTGAGGTACGACGCCCGGGCGGTCTCCTGCAGCCAGGCGATCCCGACCTCGATGTCGGCGGAGCGCGACTCGACCACGCCGTCGGTGTAGAAGAGCAGGGCGTCGCCGGGCGCGAGCACGCCGCCGCTCTCCACGATCTCCGGCTCGACGCTGACGCCGAGCGCGGTGCCGCGGGCGTTGTCGATGCGCCACCGGCGCTCCTCCCCCGACCAGACCAGCGCGGGCGGATGGCCGGCGCTGCGGATCAGGTAGTCGCCGGTGGCCAGGTCCAGGTCGAGCTGCACCGCCGTCGCGATCGCCTCCTCCGACGGCTGGCGCAGCAGGTACGCGTTGGCGTCCGGCAACAGCTCGTCGCCCGGCACCACGGGGATCAGGCTCTCCAGCGCACCGGCGAACTGCAGCGCGGCCGGCACCGCCGTCTCCCCGCCGCCGCACACGTCGACCAGCACGGTCCGCAGCAGCCGGCCGGTGGCCGCCCGCAGGTCGGCCACGATGAAGTCGCCGCCGTACGCGTGGCCGTGCGCCGCCAGCATCGCGGACTGGTGTCGCCAGCCCTCGGGGAGCGCCGGCATCCGGCCGCGGGAGAGCAGTCGTTCGCGCAGCCGCGCCCAGCTGACCCCGTCGTCCTCCATCGGCTCAGCGTAGGGGTCGCGCAGTCGCGTCCTTAGACTTTCGGTGTGACCGACACGAGGGACGTCGACATCCTGGGTGAGCCGTGGACGGCGGAGACCATCCCGCTCGACGACGACTTCGAGGGCGAGGTCGTCGCCACCCTGGTCGGCCGTCCGGCCGCGGAGCCGTCCGGTCGGGCGACCCTGCACGTCCACGGCTTCTCCGACTACTTCTTCCACACCGAGTACGGCGAGTGGTGGCTCGAGCGCGGGCACGCGATGTACGCCCTCGACCTGCGCAAGTACGGGCGCTCGCTGCGGCCGCACCAGTCGGCGACCTATGTCGCCGACCTCAGCGACTACTTCGCCGAGCTCGATGCCGCCTGGGAGCGGATCACGGCTCGCGACGGGCACCGGCAGGTCGTGCTGTCGGGCCACTCGACCGGCGGACTGGTCGTCGCGCTGTGGGCCGACGCCCGGCGCCCGCCCGAGCTGGCCGGGCTGCTGCTCAACTCGCCGTGGCTCGACCTGCAGGGCAAGGCGTGGATGCGCTCGCCCGTCGCGAACCGGGTGATCGCCGAGGCCGGTCGCCGCCGGCCTCTGCGCGAGCTGCGGCGCGACGTCAGCGGCTTCTACGGGCGCAGCCTGCACCGCGACCACGAGGGCGAGTGGGACTTCGACCTGACCTGGAAGCCGGTCGAGTCCTTCCCGGTCCGCTTCGGCTGGCTGCGAGCGGTCCGGCAGGGCCACGCCCGGGTCCAGGCGGGCCTCGACGTGCCCGCACCGGTGCTCGTGCTGTCCTCGGACCGGACCGGACGTCCCAGCGCGATGGACGAGGACGTCTTCTCGACCGACATCGTGCTCGACGTCGAGCAGATCCGGCGCTGGTCGGTCGCCGTCGGCCGGCACGTCACGTACGCCGCCGTGCCCGGTGCCGTCCACGACGTCGTGCTCTCGCGCAGCGAGCCGCGTGCCCGCGCCTACGAGGAGATCGAGCGCTGGCTGGCGGCGTACGTGCGGCGCGGCTAGCTAGCTCAGTCGCACTGCAGGTAGCCGCTGGAGTCGGTGTAGCAGTCGTCGACGGTGCTCTCGGCCCACACGCCGAGAGCGATGAGGGTCGCGACGCCGGCCAGGAACAGCCCGAAGCTGATCCAGCCGATGATGATGCCTGCGGTCGCCAGGCCGCCGCCCTGGTCGTTGCGCTGACGGATCTGGCCCTTGGCGACGTGGCCGAGGATCGCGCCGACGATGCCGGTCGCCCCCAGGCAGGCGGTGACCGAGATGATGCTGACGACGAGCGAGGCGATCGCCATGCCGTTGGTGGCCGGCGTCGCGGGGTAGCCGTAGGGCTGCTGGCCGTACTGGCCGTACGGCCCGGGCTGCCCGTACGGCCCGGGCTGCCCGGGCTGCCCGTACTGCCCGGGCTGGTCGGGCTGCTGTCCCGCGGGCTGGCCGTAGGGCTGGTACGGGTCGTTCCCGGGAGGCGGAGTCGTCATGGCGGAAGGATCCCACGCGATCCACCGCCCGAGCACTAGGGTCTCCCCCATGGCCGCTTCCTTCCGCCTCGATCCCGTCACCGGACTCTCCCTGGGCCGCATCGTCATGGGCGCCGGTGCCCTCGCCGCCCCGTCGAGCACGGCTCGCGTGTTCGGCCTCGACCCGGCGGCCAACCCGCAGCTCGGCTACATGGGCCGGATGTTCGGCGCGCGCGAGATCGCGCTCGGCGCGGTGACGCTGGTGTCACGGGGTGCGCTGCGCCGCAACCTCACCGCCGTCGGCATCGCCGTCGACGGGGCCGACCTCGCCAACGGAGTGATCGAGCTGGGCCAGAAGAACGTCTCGAAGCTGGCGAGCGGGCTGCTCATCGGCGCAGCGGCCGGCGCCGTCGGCTCGGGCGTGCTCGCCCTGGCCCGGGGCCGTGGCCGGGCGAAGGCCGCCTGAGCGCCCCCACCCGGGCGCTCACCCGACCAGGCTCACCACGGCGACCAGGCCGACGACCACGATCACGGCCCTCAGCACGACGGGCGGCAGCCTGCGGCCGACCGCGGAGCCGAGCAGGCCGCCGCACACGGCGCCGATCCCGACGAGCAGCACGATCAGCCAGTCGACCCTCGCCTCGCTGCCGAGCAGGCCCAGCTCGGCCACCCCGACGAAGACCAGGCCCGCGACGCCGTTGACGACGGCGACGAGCACGTTCTTCACGCCGTTGAGGCGCTGCAGCGACTCGTTGATGCCGATGCCGAGCACGCCCATGAGCAGGACGCCCTGCGCGGCGCCGAAGTAGCCGCCGTACACACCGGTCCCGAACACCGCCAGCGGAACCCACCAGGATCGTTCGACGGCGCCCTCCTCGCGGTGCGCGGCGCGTGCGGCCACCGCACGCGACAGCCGGGGCTGGACGATGACGAGGGTGATGCCGAGCAGGATCAGCACCGGTACGGCGGCCCGGAACGCGCCCGGCGGGAGCACCAGCAACAGCACGGCGCCCAGCACCCCGCCCGCCGTCGAGAACGCGAGCAGGCGCAGGACCCGGTCGCGCTGGCCGGTGAGCTCGCGGCGGTAGCCGACCGCTCCCGCGATCGAACCGGGCACCAGGCCCAGGCTGTTGGACATGTTCGCGGTCACCGGCGGCACGCCGATGGCGAGCAGGGTCGGGAAGGTGATCAGGGTGCCGGAGCCGACCACCGCGTTGATCATGCCGGCGCCGACCCCGGCGAGCAGCACCGCCGCGATCTCGAGGAGGGTCACTCCGCGGAGGGATCCTTCTGCGCCGGGCGGGCCGCGCTCTCGGCCTCGGCGATCGCCTCCTGGACCGCCTCGCTGGTGCCCGTGCGTGGCACGACCGGCTCGGTCGGGCCCATGTCGACGCGCTTCGCCGGTCCCGGCGTGGAGCGCGGAATGCCCGCGACCTCGTGGATCGAGGAGCCGAGCCCCTCGAGCGCCTTGGTGATCTCCGAGGGGATCACCCACACCTTGTTGGCGTCGCCCTCGGCGATCTTCGGCATCATCTGCAGGTACTGGTAGGCCAGCAGCGACTGGTCGGGCCGGCCGTCGTGGATGGCCTGGAAGACCGTCTGGATGGCCTGGCCCTCACCCTGCGCCCGGAGGATCTGCGCCTCGCGCTCGGCCTGGGCCCGCAGGATCTGGGACTCGCGCTCACCCTCGGCGTTGAGGATGGCGGACTGCTTGTTCCCCTCGGCGGTGAGGATGGCGGACTGGCGCTGGCCTTCCGCGGTGAGCACGAGCGCGCGCTTGTCGCGCTCGGCGCGCATCTGCTTCTCCATCGCGTCCTTGATGGACGGCGGCGGGTCGATCCCCTTGATCTCGACCCGCTTCACCTTGATCCCCCACCGGCCCGTGGTCTCGTCGAGGACCGCGGACAGACCGCTGTTGATCGACTCGCGGCTGGTCAGGGTCTGCTCGAGGTCCATGCCACCGACGACGTTGCGCAGGGTGGTCATGGTGAGCTGCTCGATGGCCTGGATGTAGTTGGAGATCTCGTACGTCGCCGCGATCGGGTCGGTCACCTGGAAGTAGATGACGGTGTCGACGTCGACGGTCAGGTTGTCCTCCGTGATCGCCGCCTGGGGCGGGAAGCTGACGACCTGCTCGCGCAGGTCGATCACGTAGCGGACCTTGTCGATGAACGGCACCACGAAGTTGAGGCCGGCGGGCAGCGTCTCCTTGTACTTGCCGAACCGCTCGACGATGCCGGTGTAGGCCTGCGGGATCACCCGGATCGACTTCGCGATCACGGTGATCACCAGCAGGAGCAGGAGGACGAGCAGGACCAGGACGGTCATCGGGGCTCCTCGAGTCGGGGGTCGGAGACGGGACGGACGTGGGCCGTGGCGCCGGCGATGGAGACGACCTCCACGGCCTCGCCGACGGCGAGCGCGGTCGCCGGGGGCTCGGCGACGGCGAGCCACGACTCGCCACCGATCTTCACCCGGCCCGGGCGGTGCTCACCGACGGGCTCGGTCACGATGCCCCGGGTGCCGACGAGGCTGGCGGGGCCGAGGACCAGGTCGGGGCCACCGTGCAGCCGGCGCAGCAACGGCGGCCGGACGCCCGCGAGCAGCAGCACCGACGAGGCCGAGGCGACCAGCACCGTGACCACGACGCTGTCGGTGACCAGCGCGGTGAGCGAGCCCGCGACGGCGCCGCCGGCGAGCATGAGCAGGAACAGGTCCAGGCTCAGCAGCTCGGCCAGGGCCAGCGCGATCCCGACCCCCAGCCAGGTCTCCCACAGGTGGTCCCGCAGCCAGTCCATGCCGGAACTCTAGTGGAGAGGGCTCCGCGTCAACCGCGGTGGTGCTGCTTGCGACGAGCGGCGTAGCGCCCGTCGTGGTGCTCGAGGACCAGCGGCATCCCGAAGGTCGCCGACAGCGCATCGGCGGTGAGGGTCTCCTCGATCGGGCCCTCGGCGACGACCCGGCCGCCGCGCAGCATCAGCACGTGGGTGAACCCCGGTGGGATCTCCTCGACGTGGTGCGACACGAGCACGGTCGCGGGCGAGAGCGGGTCGTAGGCGAGGACCGACAGCGTGGAGACGAGGTCCTCCCGGCCACCGAGGTCGAGCCCGGCCGCCGGCTCGTCGAGCAGCAGCAGCTCCGGGTCGGTCATCAGCGCCCGGGCGATCTGGACCCGCTTGCGCTCGCCCTCGCTGAGGGTGCCGTAGGTGCGCTCGGCAAGGGCCGCCACGCCGACCTCACGGAGCAGTGCGTCGGCGCGGTGGTGGTCGACGTCGTCGTACGCCTCCTTCCAGCGGCCGAGCACGGCGTACGACGCCGTGAGGACCAGGTCGCGGACCGTCTCGTTGCGCGGGATCTGCTCGGCGACCGCGGCGCTGGAGACGCCGATGCGCGGGCGCAGCTCGAAGATGTCGACGGTCCCGAGCAGCTCGCCGAGCAGCCCGACGGCGCCGGAGCTGGGGTGGAGCTGCGCGGCCGCGATCTGCAGCAGCGTGGTCTTCCCGGCGCCGTTGGCGCCGAGCACGACCCAGCGCTCGCCCTCGCGGACCACCCAGCTGACCCGGTCGAGCAAGGTCGCCTGCCCACGACGCACGGACACCTCGGCGAGCTCGAGCACGGCGGACATGCGAGCCACCTTAACGAGTCCGTCCGGCCGTTCCCGGCGCAGTAGGGTCTCCGGGTGAGCGCACTCCCCGTCTCGGCCCGGCTGGCGTGGTGGGGAACCGCCTGGCTGCGCGGACTGGTCGGTCCCGACGAGGTCCTCGACGCCGTTCACGGCGACGACGTCACCCACGTCGTGAGCACGCCCGACGGCCCGTCGTCGCTCCTGCTGGAGCTCGCGGCCGCCCGCAACGCAGGCGCCGACGTGGTCGCGGCCGCCTTCCCGGCACCGGGCGACCCGGCCGGCGTGCGTGGCCCGCGGGAGCTGACGGCCGCAGCCGTCGAGGCCGGCGAGGTGGTGCTGCTGCCCGGGACGGGGCTGGTGCCGCGCCAGGTGGGCCGCGCGGTCGAGTGGACCGTGCTGCCCGCCGCCCGGCGACCGCCGCCCGACCTCGGCGAGGCCGACCGTCAGCTGCGCGCGGCCCTGCTCGCGGCGGCCAACCAGCTCGCCGACCTCGATGTCGCCCGGTGGCAGCCGCGGGTCGCCGACGAGCTGCACGACCTGCGTACCGGCGTACCCCTGTCCGCTCCGCCGGGCACGCCGGGGCGCGGCGTCGAGCTCGCGGGCCGGGCGCTGCACCTGGAGGCGGTCGTGGAGCTGGCCCTCCAGGACGACGGCGGCGCGCTGTCGGCGAGTGCGGCCGCCGTACGACGGGCCGCGCTGGAACCGCTGGAGCGGGCGGCTCGGCACGCGCTCACCGCGGCCTGCGCGCCCGACGGCTGGCCACCGGCGGACCGCTGACCCGCGCAGCGGTAGCCTGCACCCCGCGATGAGCCCTCACGATGCAGCGGACGACACCCTCCTGATCACCGTCACCGGCGCCGACCGGCCCGGCGTCACCTCGACGGTCCTCTCGAGCCTCGCCGGCTCCGGCGTCACCGTCGTCGACCTCGAGCAGATGCTGATGCGGGGACGGCTGGTGCTCGGTGTGCTCGTGACCGCACCCCGCGACCGCAAGAAGCTGCGGCGCCAGCTGGAGGAGACGGTCGAGGCGCTCGGCATGAGCGTCGAGATCGAGAAGGGGTCCGGCGACAACCGCTCCCGGCACCGCGACCGCGCCCACGTCACCGTCATCGGCGCCCCGCTCAAGGCCTCGGCGATGGCCGCCATCGCCGGCCGGATCGCCGACTGCGGCGGCAACATCGACCGGATCGAGCGGATGGCGCGCTACCCCGTCACCGCCCTCGAGCTCGACGTCTCCGGTGCCCGCCCCGACCGGCTGCGCCAGCTGCTGGCCGTCGACGCCGCCGCCCACGGCATCGACGTCGCCGTCCAGCCCGCCGACCTGCTGCGCCACGGCGTCCGCCTGATCGTGATGGACGTCGACTCGACCCTGATCCAGGGCGAGGTGATCGAGATGCTCGCCGAGCACGCCGGGTTCGGCACCGAGGTCGCCGAGGTCACCGAGCGCGCCATGCGCGGGGAGATCGACTTCGAGCAGTCGCTGCGCGCCCGCGTGAAGCTGCTCGCCGGGCTCGACGCGTCGGTGCTCGACCAGGTGTACGACGCCATCGTGGTCAATCCCGGCGCCCGGACCATGGTCCGCACCCTGCGCCGCCTCGGCTACCGCTTCGCCATCGTCTCGGGCGGCTTCAGTCAGATCACCGACCGCCTCGCCGAGGACCTCGGCATCCACCGCGCCCGCGCCAACACCCTCGAGATCGTCGACGGCAAGCTCACCGGCGAGGTCGTCGGCGCGGTCGTCGACCGGGCCGGCAAGGCCACCGCGCTGCGGGAGTTCGCCGCCGACCTCGGTGTCCCCGTGGACGCCACCATCGCCATCGGCGACGGTGCCAACGACCTCGACATGCTCGCCGCCGCCGGTCTCGGCATCGCCTACAACGCGCGCCCGGTCGTCCGGGAGGCGGCCGACACCGCGCTGAGCGTTCCCTACCTGGACGCGATCATGTACCTGCTCGGCATCACCCGCGAGGAGATCGAGGCCGCCGACGCGGCGGCCGGGATCGTCACGCCCGCTCCGCCGGTGTAATTCTCGCCGTCGCTGCGCTCCGGCATGTCGGGCGCGCTCTTGCGCGTTGCCTTCCTCCGCTGCGCTCGCTGGCGCTCGCTCCGCTCCGTCCAGGCAACGCGGCGCGCCCGACGACATCCAGCCGGACGTCAGGCGTGTGTGCATGACGTCCGGCTGAGCTCTTCTTCGTCGCGCCGCCCGCTGTTTCTGGACGGAGGAGCGCGCGACCGAGGAACGAGGGAGCGTGCGGGGGAGGAAGAAACAGCGTTGACAGGCGGCGCGACATGCGCGAGCGAAGCGAGCGCCAAACCAACACCGTGATCAGCTCACGAGACGCACCAGGCCCGCACCGAGCCGCACCAAGCCCGAGATCAACCTCTCCCGACGTGGAAGGCGACCAACCGGCACCCCACGGGCACCACGTCGTCCCAGGTCCCGTCGACGGTGAACACCGCGGCCGCACTGGTCGGGAACGCGCCGAGCTCGACCTGGCCGCTCGCCGGTCCCTCACCGTCGTCGAGGAGCTGCACCAGCATCGCCATGGTCGGGTTGTGGCCGACGACCACGACGGTGGCGGCGTCGTCGGGGGTGGTGCGCACCAGCTCGAGGACGCCTTCCTCGTCCGTGCCGTAGAGGTTGCCGTCGACCTGGGGGGCCAGCTGCCAGCCGGCACCGCCGGCGACGACGTCCCAGGTCTCGCGGGTGCGGGCGGCGTACGACACGTAGGCGACGTCGGGGTCGATCCCCGACTCGGCGAGCCAGGTGCCGAGGGCGTGCCCGTCGTCCCGGCCCCGGGCACTCAACACCCGTTCGACGTCAGAGGGGGCGAACTGCTCGGCCTTGGCGTGTCGGACGACGACGAGCAGCCGTTGCTTCTCCACCGGTGCATCGTATTACGCATGACGCAGTACGGAGCCACCCATCTGGTGCCGCTGGCGGTGTTCGCCGTGGGGCTGGTGGCGGCCGTGCTCCTGGGGCGCCGGGACGCGGCGTACGACGGTCCGACCCGGTTCAGCCGGACCTGGGCGCTGCTCGTGCCGTTGGCGACCGTGCCGCTGCAGGTGGTCGACCTGCTCTTCAACTTCGAGCTCGGCGTGACGCTGCCGCTGCACCTGTGCGACCTGGCGTGGATCGCGGCGACGTGGGCGCTGTGGACGCACCGCCCGCTGCCGGTGACGCTGACCTTCTTCTGGGGGCTGACGCTGACGGTCCAGGGCATCGTCACGCCCTCGCTCAACGAGGACTTCCCGCACCCGCGGTACTTCGCGTTCTGGGCGCTGCACCTGCTGATCGTGTGGTCGGCGGTCTACCTGGTGGTCGGGCTGCGCAAGGCGCCGCGCTGGCGCGACTACCGGGCGGCGGTCGCGGTCACGCTGACGTGGGCGGCGGTGACCTACGCCTTCAACGTCGTGGCCGACACCAACTACGGCTACCTCGTGCGCAAGCCCGGCACGTCGATCCTCGACCTCCTCGGCCCGTGGCCGTGGTACGTGCTCGAGGAGATCGGGATCGTCGTGGTGGTGTGGGCGCTGCTCACCGCCGCTGCGCAGCGGTGGGCGCGCCGTACCGGGTAGTGCGTCAGGCGCCCATCGCGTGGAAGCCGCCGTCGACGTGGACGATCTCGCCCGTGGTCGCGGGGAACAGGTCCGACAGCAGCGCACACACCGCCTTGGCGGTCGGCTCCTGGTCGGTGTTGTCCCAGCCGAGCGGCGACTTGGTGGTCCACATCGACTCGAGGTCCTCGAAGCCGGGGATGGCCTTGGCCGCGAGGGTCCGCAGCGGGCCGGCGGAGACCAGGTTGACCCGGATCCCGTCGCCGCCGAGGTCGCGGGCGAGGTAGCGGGCGCACGACTCCAGGCCCGCCTTCGCGACGCCCATCCAGTCGTAGACCGGCCACGCGACGCTGGCGTCGAAGGTGAGGCCCACGACGGAGCCGCCCCCGGACATCAGCGGGCGGCAGGCGACGGCGAGCGACTTGAGGGAGTACGCCGAGACCTGGACGGCCTGGGCGACGTCCTCCCACGGGCCGTCGAGGAACTTGCCGCCGAGCAGGGTCTCGGGGTTGCCGTAGGCGATCGAGTGCACGACGCCGTCGAGCCTCGCGTCCGGGCCGAGCGCCTCGCGGACGGCGTCCGGGAGGGCGGCCAGGTGCTCGGCGTCGGTGACGTCGAGCTCGATGACGGTCGGCAGCTCGGGGAGCCGCTTGACGATGCGGCGGGTGATCCGCAGCGCCTGGCCGAAGTTGGAGACCAGGACGGTGGCGCCCTGCTCCTGCGCGAACTTCGCGACCGCGAAGCCGATCGAGGTGTCGAGGGTGACGCCCGCGACGAGGACGTTCTTGCCTGCGAGGATTCCGGTCATCTCAGTGCCCCATTCCCAGTCCGCCGTCCACGGGGATCACCGCGCCGGTCACGTACGCCGCCTCGGGGCTGGCGAGGAACAGCACCGCCCCGGCGATCTCGGTCGGGTCGGCGTACCGGCCCAGCGGGACCTGGTTGCGGATCCCTTCCTTCTGCTCGTCGGTCAGCACCGCGGTCATGTCGGTGTCGACGTACCCGGGCGCCACGACGTTCGCCGTGATCGAGCGCGGCCCGAGCTCACGCGCCAGCGAGCGCGCCATGCCGACCAGGCCGGCCTTGGAGGCGGCGTAGTTGACCTGGCCCGGCGAGCCGAGCAGGCCCACCACGCTGGAGATGAAGATGATCCGGCCCTTCTTCTGCCGCAGCATGCCCTTGGCGGCGCGCTTGGCCAGGCGGAAGGAGGCCGTCAGGTTGGTGTCGATGACCGAGGACCAGTCGTCCTCGGACATGCGCAGCAGGAGCGTGTCCTTGGTGATGCCGGCGTTGGCGACGAGCACCTCGATCGGGCCGTGCGCCTCCTCGGCGGCGGCGAACGCGGCCTCGACGGCAGCGGCGTCGGTGATGTCGGCCTTGAGCTCGAGCGCACCCTCGGGAGCGCCTCCGCTCCGGGTGGTGACGGCGACCTTGTCGCCCGCGGCGATGAAGGCCTCGGCGATCGCGCGGCCGATGCCGCGGTTGCCTCCGGTGACGAGGACGGAACGTGGTTGGCTCACGCTCTGTGACGCTAGTCGGGCGAGTGCTCCCGCCTCGCCGGCAGCGGGCACCAAGATCCCGGCCGTGCGTTGTAGGACCCCGACAAACGGGTCGGGATCGGGCAGGTCGGGGGTGTTGCGGTTTGGTCCCAAACCGCATCGAATCGGGGGTCCGGGTCGCGGTTTGGTCCCAAACCGCAGCACCCCGGACCACCCACCGAGGCGAGACCCACCAAATCCCGCGGTGGGCGATCGGCTCGGACTACTCGTCGTCCTCGAGCCGGAACCCGATCTTCATGGTGACCTGGAAGTGCTCGACGGCGCCGTCCTTGATCTGGCCACGGACCTGGGTGACCTCGAACCAGTCGAGGTGACGCAGGGTCTGGCTGGCACGCTCGACGCCGTTGCGGACGGCCTGGTCGATGCCGTCGGGCGACGTGCCGACGATCTCGCTGACGCGGTAGGTGCGGTTCGACATGCCGCCAGCCTACTCAGCGGCGCACCGGCGTAGGCTGGGGCCATGGACGCCATCCGCATCACCACGGCCGGCTCCAGCCCGCAGGACGACCTGGCCCGGCGCCAGAAGAAGTACGTGATCGCGATGACGATCCGCACGCTGTGCTTCGTCGGCGCGGCGATCAGTGGCGCTGCCGGGATCCACTGGCTGTGGCCGATCCTGATTGCCGGCGCGATCATCCTGCCGTATGTCGCCGTGGTGATGGCCAACGCCGAGGACAGCCGCAGCAGCGCGCTCCCCCTCACCGGCGGTGGCGACGCGCAGCGCCAGCTCGAGCAGGGTGAGCATGGAGCCTGACATCTGCTCGGCCAGGGGCTGCCGGGAGCCGGCCCACTGGCAGCTGCTCTGGAACAACCCCAAGCTGCACACCCCCGAGCGCCGCAAGACCTGGTTGGCGTGCGCCGAGCATCGCGAGTCGCTCGAGGCCTTCCTCGGCGCGCGGGGATTCCTCAAGGAGACCGTCCCCCACGAGTGAGGGTCGGTCAGCCGCCGATCGCCGACATCGGCCGGTCCGGCTGGAGGAAGGTCGGGTCGTCGATGCCGTGGCCGGGGAGCTTGCCCCACATCGCGACCCGCCAGCGCTCGGCGAGCTCCTCGTCGGTGGCGCCGGCGCGCATCGCCAGCCGCAGGTCGGACTCGGAGCGGGCGAAGAGGCAGTTGCGGACCTGGCCGTCCGCGGTGAGTCGGACCCGGTCGCAGTCGCCGCAGAACGGGCGGGTGACCGAGGCGATCACACCGACGGTGGCCGGGCCGTCGTCGACCAGGAAGAGCTCGGCCGGGGCGCTCCCCCGCGGCTCGACGGCCGGCGAGAGCCGGAAGACGGAGGACAGCGACTCCAGGATCTCGTCGGCGGTGACCATCGAGGCACGGTCCCAGCCGTGCTGGGCGTCGAGCGGCATCTGCTCGATGAACCGGAGCTGGTAGCCCCGCTCGAGGCACCAGGCGAGCAGCTCGGGGGCCTGGTCGTCGTTGACGCCGCGCAGCAGCACCGCGTTGACCTTCACCGGGCCCAGGCCGGCGGCCTCGGCGGCGGCCAGGCCCTCGACCACGTCGGTGAACCGGTCGCGCCGGGTGATCTGGTGGAAGGTGTCGCTGCGGATCGTGTCGAGGCTGACGTTGGCCCGGTCGAGGCCGGCGTCGGCCAGCGCCTGCGCGGTCCTCGCCAGGCCGAGGGCGTTGGTCGTGATCGACATCTCGACGTCGGCGTCGAGGGCCCGCACCTGGCGCACGATGTCCACCAGGCCGCGGCGTACCAGCGGCTCGCCGCCGGTGAACCGGACCTCGTCGACGCCGAGCTGCTGCACCGCGACGCCGATCAGCCGGACGACCTCGTCGTCGGTGAGCTGCTCGTCGGTCGGCATCCAGTCGAGGCCCTCCGGCGGCATGCAGTAGGTGCAGCGCAGGTTGCAGCGATCGGTGAGCGACACCCGTAGGTCCGTCGCGATCCGTCCGTGCTGGTCGAGGAGTGGCTGCACCCCATCAGTCTAGGCACGCGGGGGTCGTGGCTACCGTTGTACCGTGCTTTCCTGGCTGTCCTCGTGGCGATTCCTGCTGAGTCGCCGCTGGGTGCTGTTCTTCGTCGCGATCATCGTCGTCGGCTGGGCCACCTGGTGGCTCGGGGAGTGGCAGTTCGGCCGCCTCGACGACCGCAAGGAGCGCAACGCGATCGTGCGCGCCAACGAGGACCGCGCGCCGGTCGACGTCTCCGAGGTCCTCGCGCCGGGGCGGGAGGTGGCCGAGGCCGACGAGTGGCGCCTGGTCACCGCGACCGGCGAGTACGACCGCGACGACACCGTCGTGGTGCGCTACCGCACCCGCAACAGCTATCCGGGCGTCGAGGTCGTCGTCCCCCTCGTCACGGCCGACGGTACGACGCTCCTCGTCGACCGCGGCTGGTACGGCACCGACAACCCGGTGATCAAGGGCGCCGAGCTGCCCGCGCCCCCGGCCGGCGAGGTGACGGTGACCGGATGGGTCCGCTCCGACGGCACCGGTGACAGCACGGCGGTCGACGACCACTCCACCCGGGCCATCGCGAGCGGCCCGATCGGCGAGGCCATCGACCGCGAGGTGTACACCGGCTTCGTCGCCCTCAAGTCCGAGGACCCCGAGCCGGAGACCGAGCTGGCGGCCGTCGAGCTGCCCGAGCTGGACGAGGGCCCGCACTTCTTCTACGGCCTGCAGTGGTGGTTCTTCGGCGTGCTCGCCATCGGCGGCTTCGCCTACCTCGCCTGGGACGAGCGCCGTCTCGGGCCGCGCGGCGAGCGGGTCGTGACGCGGCGCCGATCGGGCGGGCCGTTCGCGCGCCGCGGCCCCAGCGCTCACAGCGAGCGCAGCAACCCACCGTCGACCGGGAGCATCACCCCGGACAGGTACGACGACGCGGGAGACAGCACGAACGCGGCGACCCGGCCGAACTCCTCGGGCAATCCGTAGCGCCGCAGCGGGATCTGCGCCGACGCGGCCGCCCGGGCCGCCTCGGGGTCCTCGTGCGCGGCATCGAGCGACTCGACCCGCTCGGTCGCCAGCCGTCCCGGCAGCAGGCCGTTGACCCGGATGCCGCGCGGGCCGAGCTCGTCGGCGAGGGTCTTCGCGGCCATCGCCAGGCCCGGACGCAGCCCGTTGGAGATGGCGAGGTCGAGGATCGGCTGGCGCACCGTGCTGGACAGCACGAACGCGATCGAGCCTCCGTCGCCGAGCACGGCGCCCACCTCGCGGGCCAGCCGCACCGCGCCAAGGAACACCGAGCCGAAAGCAGCGGTCCACTGCTCGTCGGTCATCTCGGTGATCAAGCCGGCCGGCGGGCCGCCGACGCTGATCAGCACCCCGTCGACGCGTCCCCAGGCGTCGTGCGCGGCCGCGATCAGCCGGGTGGGCGTCTCCGGGTCGGCGTTGTCGGCGACCACGCCGCGAGCGGCGTCACCGAGCGCGCCGAGCGCCGCCTGCACCGACTCCTCGTGCCGGCCCGAGATCACCACCCGGGCGCCGTCGGCCACCAGTGCCTCGGCCGTGGCGCGGCCCAGGCCGCGGGTCGCGCCGGTGAGCAGGTAGACGCGGTCCTTCAGCTGCAGGTCCATCAGGATCCCTCCATCGTGTCGATCGACTCGGCCACCCGCGACACCGGCACGACGTCGGGAGCCCCCTTGCGCGCCGCGTCCGCCGTGTGGTCGTCGGGCTGCCGCTGGCTCTCCCGCTCGGCCTCCACCCGCTTGAGGTAGTGCTGCAGCTCGCGGGTGTGCTGGTCGGAGTCCCAGCCCAGGTGCCCGCGGACCAGGTCGGCGACGTACGGCGCGGCGGCGGCACCGCGGTCGAAGGTCTCGAACGACACCCGCAGCCGGCGGGTCAGGATGTCGTCGAGGTGCCGGGCACCCTCGTGGGTCACGGCGTACACCGCCTCGGCCATCAGGTAGTCCTCGGCGCCGGGCAGCGGCTCGCCGAGGACGGGCTCGGCGGCGATCAGGTCGAGGACCTCGAGGACGAGCGAGCCATAGCGCTCGAGCAGGTGCTCGACCCGGTTGATCGCCAGCCCGGACTGGGTGGCCAGCGCGCGGCGCTGGTTCCACAGCGCCTGGTAGCCGTCGGCGCCGACGAGCGGCACCGTCTCGGTGACGCACTCCCCCGCCTTGCGGCCCAGCACCGTCTCCAGGCCGTGCACCGCCTCGTCGACGGCGTCGGCGGCCATCACGCGGTAGGTGGTGTACTTGCCGCCCGCGACGACCACCAGGCCCGGCACGCTGTGGGCCACCGCGTGCTCGCGGGAGAGCTTGGACGTCGCCTCGGACTCACCGGCGAGCAGCGGCCGCAGTCCGGCGTACACACCCTCCACGTCGTCGCGGGTGAGCGGCACCTCGAGCACTCGGTTGACGTGCTCCAGCAGGTAGTCGATGTCGCTGCTGCTCGCCGCCGGGTGGTCCTTGGAGAGCTCCCAGTCGGTGTCGGTGGTGCCGATGATCCAGTGCCGCTTCCACGGGATCACGAACAGCACCGACTTCTCGGTGCGCAGGATCAGTCCGGCCTCGCCGCGGATCCGGTCGCGCGGGACCACCAGGTGGATGCCCTTGCTGGCGCGGACCTTGAACTGCCCGCGCTCGCGCGCCATCGCCTGCGTCTCGTCGGTCCACACGCCGGTGGCGTTGATGACCTGCGAGGCGCGGATCTCGAACCGGTTGCCCGTCTCGAGGTCGACCACCTCGGCGCCGACCACCCGCTCGCTCTCCTTGAGCAGGGCGAGGACACGGGTGCGGGAGGCGACGGCGGCTCCGTACGTCGCGGCGGTGCGGGCCAGGAACATGGTGTGCCGGGCGTCGTCGACCTGGGCGTCGTAGTAGCGGATCGCGCCCACGAGCGCGTCCTTGCGCAGCGACGGGAACACCTTGCGGGCGCCGCGGCGGGTGAGGTGCTTGTGGACCGGCATCTCGTCGCCGTACCCGCTCGCCTTGGACATCGCGTCGTACATCGCCACCCCGGTGCCGGCGTACCAGCGCTCCCAGCCGAGGCCGGTCAGCGGGTACAGGAAGGGAACCGGGCGCACGAGGTGCGGGGCGAGGCGCTGCATGAGCAGGCCGCGCTCCTTGAGCGCCTCGGCGACGAGCCGGAAGTCGAGCATCTCCAGGTAGCGCAGGCCGCCGTGGACGAGCTTGGAGCTGCGGCTCGACGTCCCGGACGCGAAGTCGCGGGCCTCGACCAGGCCCACGGACAGCCCGCGGGTCGCGGCGTCGAGGGCCGCGCCGGAGCCGACGACACCGCCGCCGATGACGAGGACGTCGAGCTGCTGTGTCGCCAGGCGCTTGAGCGCCGCGCTGCGGGCGCGGGGCGACAGGGGCGCGGGCTTCACCGGTCCGCCACCTCCACCCAGTCGAGGGTGCGCTGCACGGCCTTGTGCCACTGGGCATAGCCGGTCTCGCGGCGTTCGGAGTCCCACTGGGGCTCCCAGCGGGTGTCCTCGCGCCAGTTCTGCCGCAGCTCGTCGGTGTCGCGCCAGTAGCCCACCGACAGCCCCGCCGCGTACGCCGCGCCCAGGGCGGTCGTCTCGGGCACCACCGGCCGCGACACCGGTACGCCGAGCACGTCGGCCTGGATCTGCATGCACAGGCTGTTCAGGGTGACGCCGCCGTCCACCTTGAGCACCTCCAGCTCGACCCCGGAGTCGGCCGACATCGCCTCGATCACGTCGCGCGACTGGTAGCAGATCGCCTCCAGCGTGGCCCTCGCGACGTGGGCGTTGGTGTTGAACCGCGACAGCCCGACGATCGCGCCGCGCGCGTCCGAGCGCCAGTAGGGGGCGAACAGGCCCGAGAAGGCGGGCACGAAGTAGACCCCGCCGTTGTCCTGGACCTGACGCGCCAGGGACTCCGACTCGCTCGCGCCGCTGATGATGCCGAGCTGGTCGCGCAGCCACTGCACCGCCGAGCCGGTGACCGCGATCGAGCCCTCCAGCGCATAGACGCAGGGCTGGTCGCCCAGCTGGTAGGCCGGCGTGGTCAGCAGCCCGGACTTCGAGCGGACGATCTCGGTGCCGGTGTTGAGCAGCATGAAGTTGCCGGTGCCGTAGGTGTTCTTGGCCTCGCCCGGGGCGAAGCAGACCTGCCCGACCGTGGCGGCCTGCTGGTCGCCGAGAATCCCGGTGATCGGCACCTCGCCGCCGAAGGGGCCGTTGGCCCGCGTGACGCCGTAGGGCGTGGTCGCCGACGACTCCCGGATCTGGGGCAGCATCGCCCGCGGGACCCCGAAGAACCCGAGCAGCTCGTCGTCCCAGTCCAGGGTCTCCAGGTCCATCAACATGGTGCGACTGGCGTTCGTGACGTCGGTGACGTGGACGCCGCCGTCCGGTCCGCCGGTGAGGTTCCACAGCACCCAGGTGTCCGACGTGCCGAACAGCGCGTCGCCGCGCTCGGCGGCCTCCCGTGCACCCGGCACGTTCTCGAGGATCCACTGCAGCTTGCCCCCGGAGAAGTACGTCGCCGGCGGCAGCCCGGCGCGGTGCCGGATCACCTCGCCTCGGCCGTCGCGGTCGAGGGCCGCGGCGATGGCGTCGGTGCGCGTGTCCTGCCACACGATCGCGCTGGAGAGCGGGCGGCCGGTGCGGCGGTCCCACACGAGGGTGGTCTCGCGCTGGTTGGTGATGCCGACGGCCGCGAGGTCCTCGGCTCCCAGCCGGGCCTTCGCGAGGGCCGTCTGCACGACCGCCGAGGTCCGCTCCCAGATCTCGATCGGGTTGTGCTCCACCCAGCCGGCCCGCGGCAGGATCTGGGAGTGCTCGAGCTGGTGGCGGGCCACCTCCGTGCCGCCGTGGTCGAACACCATGAACCGGGTGCTCGTCGTGCCCTGGTCGATCGCCCCCACGAACCGTGCCTCAGCCATGGCCCGAAGCCTACGGACTCCCCGGGGCGGGTCAGGGACATTCCGGATGCGGGTCGTCGGCGGGCTCTGTCAGGGTGGACGCATGACGACGCCAGTCGCGGCCCGCGCCATCGACCTCCACAAGCGCTACGGATCGGGCGACTCGGAGGTCCGCGCCCTCGACGGGGTGACGCTCGACATCGGTGCCGGCGAGTTCACCGCCATCATGGGCCCGTCCGGTTCGGGCAAGTCCACGCTCATGCACTGTCTCGCGGCCCTGGACACGCCGAGCTCCGGCGACGTGCAGATCGGCGACGTGACGTTGTCGCACCTGCGCGACAAGGCGCTCACCACGCTCCGACGCGAGCAGGTCGGCTTCGTCTTCCAGGCCTTCAACCTGGTGCCGACGCTGACGGCCCGCGAGAACATCCTGCTGCCACTCAGCCTCGCGGGCCGCAAGCCCGACCAGGCCTGGTTCGACACAGTGGTCGATGCCGTCGGTCTTCGTGACCGCCTCGGGCACCGGCCGTCCCAGATGTCCGGCGGACAGCAGCAGCGGGTCGCGTGTGCCCGGGCGCTGGTCAGCAAGCCCGCGATCGTCTTCGCCGACGAGCCGACCGGCAACCTCGACAGCACCTCGGGCGCCGAGGTGCTCGGCTTCCTGCGCCGCAGCGTCGACGAGTTCGGCCAGACGATCGTGATGGTCACCCACGACCCGGTCGCCGCGTCGTACTGCGACCGCGTCGTGTTCCTCGCCGACGGCCGGGTCGTCGACGAGCTCCGCGAGCCCGACCGCGAGGCGATCCTGGAGAAGATGACGTGCTTCGCCTGACCCTGCGCAATCTGTTCGCCCGCAAGGTGCGGCTCGTGATGAGCGGGCTGTCGGTGATCCTCGGGGTGGCGTTCCTGTCCGGCGTGCTGGTGTTCAGCAACGGGCTCTCGACCACCTTCGACGGGATCATCCACGGCTCGACGCCCGACGGCGTGGTCCGCGCGGTCGACACCGAGTCCTTCGACGGCGGCGTCTCCGGGCAGTCGAGCAAGGCGCTCACACCCGACGACGTGGCGCGGCTCGAGGCCCTGCCCGAGGTGGCCCGCGCGGACGGCGACGTGGCCGGGTTCGGCATGAACCTGCTCGCCAGCGACGGCACGCTGGTCGGCGGCACCGGTGCACCGACCCTCGCGTTCAACCACACCGACGGCCCCAACATGGACGGCGAACGGGCCCTGCTGCTGACCTCCGGTCGCTGGCCGGAGCGCTCCGGCGAGATCGTGCTCGACGACGGGGCGGCCGACGCCGGCGACTACCGGGTGGGCGACCAGGTGAAGCTGCTCGCCCCGTTCGGGACGCTCGAGCGCACCGCCGAGCTGGTCGGCACCGCGGAGTTCAACGGCGGCGGTACGGCGGGCGCGACCCTGCTGGTCTTCACCACCCAGGAGGCCCAGGCGCTGTTCCTGGGCGGCAAGGACGTCTTCAACCAGATCAGCCTCACCGGCGCCGACGGCGTGTCGCAGGAGCAGCTGGCGGCCGCAGCACGGACGGCACTGCCCGACGGGTTCGAGGCGGTCACCGGCGACGAGGTGGCCGAGGAGTCACAGGACGCCGTCGGCACCTTCCTCGGCATCATCAGCACCTTCCTGCTGGTGTTCGCGATCATCGCCGTCATCGTCGGCGGGTTCATCATCGTCAACACCTTCTCGATCCTGGTCGCCCAGCGCACCCGCGAGCTCGCCCTCCTGCGGGCCCTGGGCGCGGGACGCGGCCAGGTCACCCGGTCCGTCCTGCTCGAGGCGTTCGTGCTGGCCCTCGTGGCGACCACGGCCGGGATCGGGCTCGGCCTGGTCCTGGCGCGCGGCCTGGCCGCGATGTTCCGCTCGCTCGGGCTCGACATCGCCAGCGCCGCCCTCGACCTCACCCCCCGCGCCGTCGTCACCAGCTACGTCGTCGGCGTCGGCGTGACGATGGCGGCGGCCTACCTGCCGGCGCGGCGTGGCGCGAAGATCGCACCCGTGGCGGCGATGCGGGCCGACGTCGTTCCCGAGCGGGGGTCGCTGCGGCGTCGTACCGTGATCGGGGCGGTGCTGCTGGCGATCGGGGCCGGCTGCGCCGTGGTGGGGGTCGCCGGCGGCCCCGGCTCGGACGCCGCGTGGATCGGCGTGGGCGCGGTGGTCTGGATCCTCACCGTCGCCGCGATCAGCCCGGTCGTCGGCAGGCCGCTGCTCGCCCTGTGCCGCTCCCTGTTCGGCGCGGTCTTCGGCACCACCGGCCGCCTCGCCGGCGAGAACGCCCTGCGCGACCCGCGGCGTACCGGCGCCACGGCGTCCGCCCTGATGATCGGCCTCGCCCTCGTCTCCACCATCGGCGTCCTCGCGGCCTCGCTCAACGCGTCGGTCGACGACGTCGTCGACGAGCAGTTCACCGCCGACCTGCTCGTGCAGAACTCGAACTTCCTGCCCTTCTCGACGTCGATCGGCGACGAGGTGGCGAAGGTGCCGGGCGTCGACGTCGTCAGTCGGCAGCAGTGGACCGTCGCGCACGTCGGGTCCGGTCCGCTGGCCGGCGAGACGGTGAGCGTCGCCGGCAACGACGCGGAGTTCGCGCGGATCTACCGCCAGGAGGTCGTCTCCGGCACGGGGTCGCCGGCCGGCGCCGAGGCCGTGCTGTTCCGGGACCTCGCGCGGGAGCTCGGCGTGGCGGTCGGAGACCCGCTCGACCTCGGCTTCCAGGGCGGTACGACCCTGCGCCTGACCGTCGCCGGCATCGTGGAGCCCGCCGAGACCACCTCCGAGATCAGCATCCCGCTCGACCAGCTGGCGGCGGCCGGCGTCCTGCGCCAGGACTCCACGTTGAGCGTCCTGATCTCCCCGGGGGCCGACAAGGCCGCGGTCCGCGACGCGGTCGACGCCGCGGCCGCGTCGGCCCCGATCGTCGGCGTCTTCGACAAGGAGGGCTTCGCCGACCAGATCCGCGACCAGGTCAACCAGCTGCTCTACATCATCTACGGGCTGCTGACCCTGGCCATCGTCATCGCGGTGATCGGCATCATCAACACCCTCGGCCTCAGCGTCATCGAGCGCACCCGCGAGATCGGCCTGCTCCGCGCCGTGGGCATGAGTCGCGCCAAGCTGCGCCGGATGATCACCCTGGAGTCGGTCGCCATCGCCGTCCTCGGCGCCGTGCTCGGCATGGTCCTCGGCCTGCTCATCGGCATCCTGCTCCAGCGCTCCCTCTCCGAGGACCTGAGCAGCTTGGGCCTCCCCCTCGGCCAGCTGGTGGCCTTCCTCGTCGTCGCGATCGTCGTGGGTGTGCTGGCCGCCGTGCTCCCGGCGGTCCGGGCGAGCCGGCTGGACGTGCTGGACGCGATCGCGAGCGAGTGAGGACCTCCGCCATCGCCACGCTCCTGCACCTCAACGGCCCGCCCGGGATCGGGAAGTCGACGATCGCCCGACGGTACGTGGCCGAGCATCGCGGGACGCTGAACTGCGACATCGACGTCCTGCGCACCCTCGTCGGCGGCTGGGCCGAGGACTTCGCGGGCGCGGGGTCACTCATCCGCCCAGCGGCCCTCGCGCTCGTCGAGGCGTACCTCGCCACCGGGCGCGACGTCGTGCTCCCCCAGCTGCTGGTCGACCCGGCCGAGCTGGCGCTGTTCGAGGCGTGCGCCACCCGCGCCGGCGCGCGGTTCGTCGAGCGCTACCTGATGGCCGACGTCGACCGGGCGGTCGCCCGGTTCGAGCGACGCGGCGCGTCCGGGCATCGCGAGCCCTGGCACGACCAGGTCCGCCGCATCGTCGCGGAGAAGGGTGGCGACGGGGCCCTCGTCCGCTCCCACGCGGCGGTGCTGGACCTGCTCGGGACGCGGTCCTCGGCGGTCGCGGTACCGGCTGTCGAGGGTGATGTCGACGGGACCTACCGGGCGCTGCTCGGCTCCCTGTAGCTCAGGCCAGCGCGACCAGGTCGGCGTAGTCCGGGCTCCACAGGTCCTCGACGCCGTCGGGAAGGATGAGCACCCGGTCCGGCTCCAGCGCGTGGACGGCGCCCTCGTCGTGGGTGACCAGCACGATCGCGCCCTCGTAGCGGCGGATCGCGTTGAGCACCTCCTCGCGCGAGGCGGGGTCGAGGTTGTTGGTGGGCTCGTCCAGGAGCAGGACGTTGGCGGCGGAGACGACGAGCGAGGCCAGGGCGAGCCGGGTCTTCTCGCCGCCGGAGAGCACGCCGGCCGGCTTGTGCACGTCGTCGCCGGAGAAGAGGAACGAGCCGAGCACCGAACGGGCCTCGGTGTCGGTGAGCTCGGGCGCCGAGGACTGCATGTTCTCCAGCACGGACCTGGAGACGTCGAGGGTCTCGTGCTCCTGGGCGTAGTAGCCGACCTTGAGACCGTGGCCGGCCACGACCTCTCCGGTGTCGGGCTTGTCGACGCCCGCGAGGATGCGCAGCATCGTGGTCTTGCCGGCGCCGTTGAGGCCGAGGATGACCACGCGCGAGCCCTTGTCGATGGCCAGGTCGACGGCGGTGAAGATCTCCAGGGCGCCGTACGACTTGGACAGGTCGTGGGCCGAGAGCGGCGTCTTGCCGCAGGCTGCGGGCGTCGGGAACTTGATCGCCGCGACCTTGTCGGACTGCCGCTCGCCCTCGACGCCGTCGAGGAGCTTCTCGGCGCGCTTGAGCATCTGCTGGGCGGCACTGGCCTTGGTGGCCTTCGCTCGCATCTTGTTGGCCTGGTCGGTGAGCGTCTTCGCCTTGTTCTGGGCGTTCATGAGCTCCCGCTTGCGGCGGGCCTCGTCGGTCTCGCGCTGGGTGAGGTAGTTCTTCCACCCCATGTTGTAGATGTCGATGACCGACCGGTTGGCGTCGAGGTGGAAGACCTTGTTGACGGTCTCCTCGAGCAGGTCGTTGTCGTGGCTGATCACGATGAAGCCGCCCTTGTAGGACTTCATCCAGTCGCGCAGCCAGGTGATCGAGTCGGCGTCGAGGTGGTTGGTCGGCTCGTCGAGCACGAGCACCTCGGCGCTGGAGAACAGGATCCGCGCCAGCTCGACGCGCCGCCGCTGGCCGCCCGAGAGGGTGCCGAGGGGCTGGTCCATCAGCCGGTCGGGGATGCCGAGGCTCTGCGCGATCTGGAGCGCCTCGGTCTCGGCGGCGTAGCCACCGCCGGCGTCGAGCTCGTCCTGGGCCCGCTGGAACTTGCGGAACGCCTTGTCCCGTTCGTTCGGGTCGTCGGAGGCCATCGCGACCTCGGCGGCCCGCATCCGGCGTACGGCGTCGTCGAGGCCGCGCGCGGACAGGATCCGGTCGCGGACGACGACCTCCGGGTCACCGACGCGCGGGTCCTGCGGGAGGTAGCCGAGCTCGCCGCTGTTGGTGACCGAGCCGCCGGTGGGCAGCGCGTCGCCGGCGAGCACCTTGGTGAGGGTGGTCTTGCCGGCGCCGTTGCGGCCGACGAGGCCGACCTTGTCGCCGGGGCCGACGCGGAAGCTGACGTTCTCCATGAGGAGCCGCGCACCGACGCGTACCTCGAGCTGGTGCACCGTGATCATGAGGAGGCCATTCTCCCACGACGGTTCGGCACCCCCTAAACGACGACGGTGTGCCCTAGGGTGCTGCCGTGGTGCGATTCAATCCGAAGGCCCGCCTCGACCAGTCCCGGGTACGCGACGCCGGCTCCGGCGGCGGAGGAATGGGTGGCGGCCTCGGTGGGGGCGGGATGCGCATCCCGATCCCCGGTGGCGGGA
>JADCLI010000082.1 GCA_016803235.1 Pimelobacter simplex | reverse complement strand
GAGTCGGTCGGGCGGCGGGTTCGCACCCGGCCGCTGCTGGACCGGGATCCGGCGGGTGGGCTCGGGGTCGGCGGAGCCGCGCCGGCCGTCCTGCGAACCGGACCCGTAGACCCAGTCGAAGTCCTCGCCGCCGGTGCCTCCGGTGTCGCTGCCACGCCCTGCCATGTCCATGACGCTACCGTCAGGGCGTGAGTGAACCTGTCGCGGCACGCACGCCGTCGTACTCCCGCATCGAGCTGGCCACGCTCACCTCGCGCGCGCAGGCCAACCTGCTGGGCAACATCCACGGCGGCGAGGTGGTCAAGCTGGCCGACTCCACCGCGGGCGTCGTGGCTCAACGGCACAGCGGCGGGCCTGCCGTCACGGCGGCGCTCGACGAGATGGCCTTCCTCGAGCCGGTGCGGGTCGGCGACATCATCCGGACCTTCGGGCAGGTCAACTGGGTCGGCCGGTCCTCGATGGAGATCGGCGTGCGGATCGAGACCGAGCCGTGGGACGCGGCCGGGAAGGTGCTCCACGTCGGCTCGGCCTACTTCGTGTTCGTCGCGGTCGACGGCGCGGGCCAGGGCCGCCCGGTGCCCGCGCTCGAGCCGGAGACCGACGAGGACCGCCGGCGGATGCACGAGGCGGAGGTACGCCGGGCCCACCGGCTCGCGCGGCGCACGGAGATCGACGCGATCCGCGCCGGCCGCTAGCCTCCCGCCACCTCGGTGAGCGCCGTGGCCACGGCATCGACCGCGGCGGGACGCGGGGGAGCGCCGTAGGTCGAGAGCTGGACTCGGCGGTGCGCGGCGAGCGGACGTCGTACGACGGCGCGGTGCTGGTGCGCGCGCAGCGCCAGCCCCGGCAGGACGGTCACCCCGAGCCCGCTCGCGACGAGGGACTGCACGGCGACGTAGTCGTCGCTGGCGAAGGCGATGGCAGGGGTGAAGCCGGCGTCCGCGCACAGGCTGAGCAGCTCGCGCCGGCAGCGCTCGCAGCCGGTGATCCAGCCTGCGCCGGCGTACTGGGCGAGGTCGACGTCGCCGTCCGGCGGGGCGGCCGACGCGGGGGTGACCAGGTGCAGCGGGTCGTCGACGACCGGCACCGAGGCGATCTGGTCGGGCTCGGGCTGGTCGGGGTAGGCGAAGGTGAGCGCCAGGTCGACCTCACCCGCGCGGAGCAGCTCGTAGGCCTCGGGTGGCTCGGCCTCGACGAGGTCGAGCTGGATGCCCGGATGCCGGGTCGCGAGCAGCGCGAGGGCGTCGGGGACCAGGGTGGCGGCACCTGACGGGAAGGCTGCGAGCCGGACGCGGCCCGACTGCAGGCTGGTCGCGGCCGCGAGCTCGGCCTCGGCGCGGGCGAGCAGGCCCAGGATCTCCTCGCCGCGACGCGCCAGCCGCTCGCCCTCGGGGGTGAGCCGGATGCCGCGACCGACCCGCTGGAGCAGCACGGCGCCGGTCTCGGCCTCGAGCCGGCGCAGGTGGTGGGAGATGGTCGGCTGCCCGTAGTGCAGGTGCGCCGCGGCCGCCGACACCGAGCCGGTGCGGTGCACGGCGACCAGGGCCTCGAGGCGGCGCAGGTCGATCACCGACCCAGCATAGATCGACATCGTCGATCGTTCCTCTCGAAAGGAACTATTGGACCGATGGGTGTCCGGTCGCGGACGATGGACCCATGGCCATCGACCTGACCTTCGACGACGTCCGCGCCGCCGCCGAGGTCGTCGGCGCCCACCTGCCGCTCACCCCGCTGCAGGCGCACCCGCTCCTCGACCAGGCGCTCGGGCGGCCGGTCCTGGTCAAGCACGAGAACGTGCAGCCCACCGGCGCCTTCAAGGTCCGCGGCGGCGTGCACCTGTCCGCGACCCTGACCGACGCCGAGCGGGCGCACGGCCTGGTCACCTGCTCGACCGGCAATCACGCCCAGTCGGTGGCGTACGGCGCCCGGTTGGCCGGCGTGCGCGCGACGATCGTGATGCCGGCGAGCGCCCCTGCGGCCAAGCGCGATGCGGTCGCGGCGCTCGGCGCCGAGGTCGTGCCCGTCGGTGCCAGCCTCGGCGAGGCGGGGGAGCACGCCCGCGCGCTGGCGGCCAGGACGGGCGCGTCCTTCGTCTGCCCGACGGACCCGCGGATCGTGCTCGGCCACGCGACGGCGTACCTCGAGCTGTTCGGCCAGGCCCCTGAGCTCGACACGCTCTTCGTCCCGATCGGCAGTGGCACCGGCGCAGCCGGCGCGTGCCTGGTCCGTGACGCCCTCGCACCGGGTTGCCGGGTGATCGGCGTGCAGTCCTCGGCTGCCCCGGCCGGCTGGCACTCGTGGCGCACCGGCCTGATCGAGGCCGCTCCGGCGACGACGCGGGCCGCCGGGCTGGCCACCACGACCGGGTATCCCCGGACCCAGGCGATCCTGCGCGCCCGGCTCGACGACTTCGTGCTGGTCGACGACGACGCGATCGACGCGGCCGCGCGACTGCTCGCCACCTGTGCCCACACCCTGGCCGAGGGGGCGGGGGCCGCCTCGCTCGCGGCTGCCGTCGCGACCCAGGTCGAGGGCACCGTCGCGGTGGTCTGCACGGGCGCCAACGCCTCCGCCGACGAGATCGCGCGCCTCGCGGGCTCGGTCGCCGCGGCCTGACCCCAGCCGCCCCACTCGCGGCGCGTCGTCACCGGAGTGGCGTGTGGGACTGGTGATACTGGGCGGGTGCCTCAGATCCCCGTCGACGAACGCGCCGCCCGGGTGCGGTTCCGCCGGGCCCTGACCCTGATGGCCTTCACGCTCGTCGTCCCCGGCTCGGCCCAGCTGATCGCCGGGAACCGGGCGATCGGCAGGCTGGCGCTGCGGGTGTGGCTGTTCTCGCTCGGCACCCTGCTGGCGGTCGGCGCCTGGAGCTGGTTCGACAAGGGCTTCGCGCTGAGCCTCGCGTTCAGCCCGACGGTGATGCTGGTGATCCGGCTGTACCTGATCGTCGGCGCCCTGGGCTGGGCCGCCCTGTTCGTCGACGCCTGGCGCATCGGCCAGCCGCTCAGCCTGCGCCTCCCGCACCGCCGTGCGGTGGTCGGCGTCAACGGCATCCTCTGCTTCTCGGTCGCCGGAACGATGCTCTTCGGTGCCCACCTCGCCGCGGCCCAGCGCGAGTGGCTGACCATGTTCGCCGACGGCGACCTCGGCAACGCCAACAACGGCCGCTACAACATCCTGCTCATCGGCGGTGACTCCGGCAACGACCGCTGGGGCCTGCGCACCGACTCGATGACCGTCGCCTCCGTCGACGCCACCACCGGCCGGACCGTGATGATCGGCCTGCCCCGCAACATGCAGAACTTCCCGTTCCGCGAGGGCTCCGTGATGGCGGAGCAGTTCCCCAAGGGCTTCAACTGCGACGGCTGCTACCTCAACGGCGTCAGCACCTGGGTCGGTGACCACGCCGACCTGTTCAAGGGCTCCGAGAACCCCGGCATCGACGCCACCGTGTCGGCGATCGAGGGCATCACCGACCTCGACATCAACTACTGGGTGATGGTCAACATGCGCGGCTTCGAGCGCCTGGTCAACGCCTTCGGCGGCGTCACCCTCAACGTCCGGCAGCGGATCCCCGTCGGAGGCCTCGGCGACGACGTCACCGGCTACATCGAGCCCGGCAAGCGCAAGCTCAACGGCCACGACGCGCTCTGGTACGCACGAGCCCGCGAGGGGTCCGACGACTACTCTCGGATGGCCCGCCAGAAGTGCGTGTTCTCCGCCCTCGTCTCCCAGGTCAGCCCGGCCCAGGCGCTGACCAACTTCCAGGAGATCGCCAAGGCGTCCAGCGCCATGATCCAGACCGACATCCCCGGTGGTGCGCTCAGCGACTTCGTCCAGCTCGCGATGCGTGCCCGCACCCAGAAGATCTCTTCGGTCTCCCTCGTCCCGCCCCGGATCAACACCGCCGACCCCGACATCGATCTGGTGCACGAGATGATCGGCAACGCCATCGACCGCGCGGAGGGCGACCGGAAGGCCGCCAAGCAGGGCAAGGCGCCGGTGCAGCCGAAGGAGGACGCCGCGAAGGGCGACGAGACCCCGAAGGGCGGCGACGAGGCCACCGAGCAGCCCGCCGGGTCCGGCACCGTCACCGGCGGCTCGCTCGGATCGCGCAACGAGGGCTACCAGGCCAACGAGACCGACGACGTCGCGGCGGCCTGCTGAGGCTCGCCGCGCAGACGCCCGCTCGCGCGTGCCGACGTCCCCGCAGACGTCGGGTTCTGCGGGGTGTGGGGCGTGGTCGCTACTGGTCGGGCGGGCTGGGGTCGCTGGTGT
>JADCLI010000081.1 GCA_016803235.1 Pimelobacter simplex | reverse complement strand
GAGTTCTCTGTTATCTCGACACGCCGGAGTGGCGACGTTCCCAGGGTGGGGACTGCGGCCTGATGGGCTGGGCACCGGCGAGGGAGGCCGGGGTGCGGGTGGTCAAGGAGCGCGAGGGCGGCATCGTCCGTCGCGTCGTGCTGGTCGACGAGGCCGGTGACGAGGTGGTGCCGGTCAATCGGTTCCTGTCCCATCTGGTTGATTCGGGGTACAGCCCGAACACGGTGTGCGCCTACGGCTACGACCTGCGGCACCTGGCGCTGTTCCTGGCCGATCGGTCGCTGGGCTGGAACGACTTTCGTCCGGCGACGGCGCTGGAGTTCCTGGGCTACCTGCGGCGCGTGCCGTCGCGTCGGCCGGCGCAGCGCCTCGGGTTGACGGTGGCGACCGAACAGGGGCGGCTGTTGTCGCCGGCGACGGTGCAACGTGTGCTTGCCGCGACGTCGAGCTTCTTCGACTGGGCGATCGCGGCCGAGCAGTACACCACCGGTGAGAACCCGATGCTGCGGCGGATCGACCACGCGCTGGGCCGGGTGCCGGGGCGTCACCAGCCGTTCGTGGGCGCTGCGAGCCGGCAGCAGCCGATCCGCCGTACGGTGCGGGTCCGGCTGCCGCTGCGGTTGCCGCGGCCGATGAGCAGCGAGGACATCGACGCTCTGCTGGGAAGCCTGACGACGATGCGCGACTTGGCAATCTTCTTGCTGATGCTCGACGGCGGCCTGCGCCCAGGCGAGGTGTTGTGCCTGCAGCTGGACGACATCTCCTACGGTCGCCGTCGCGTCACGATCCGCAAGCGCGATGACCACCCTCGTGGCGCCCGGGCGAAGGCGCGCCACGAGCGGGTGGTGGACCTGCATGAGCCGCGCACGCTGGACGCGGTCAACCGGTACGTGCTGCACGAACGCCCACTCGATGCGGAGAGCCCGTTCGTGTTCCTGGTCGGCGGCGCAGGCGCGCGCCGCTGTGAGCCGCTGAGCTACCAGGCCGTGGTGCGCGGGTTTGCCCGCCGCCTGGACCGGCTCGGTATCCGGTCACCGGACAAGACGCCGCACGCGCTGCGTCACACACATGCGACCGCGATGTGGGAGGGCGGGATGCGGGAGCTGGCCTTGCAGAAGCGGCTCGGGCATGCCTCGCCGGAGTCGGTCCGCATCTACACCCGCGTCTCTGACGAGCAGGTGCTTGCCGACTACGACCACGCGCTTCGGGACCGGTCGTGACCGCGGCCGGTCCCGCGCGGCATCTGACGGCGGCACCTGAACCGGTGGTGGTGCCGCGGGTGCACGCTGACCGGGCCACCTACCAGGAGTGGGTCGATCAGCACTGCACCAGCTACGCGTCGCGCTGGGATCGGATGAAGAACTACGACCGGTTCGTCGAACAGTGGCCGGTGCTGCAGGACTGGTTCGATGCGCCGCTGCGGCACCGCCTGCTGGACAAGGAGAACTGCGTTCGCGGGCAGCATCCGCACGGCGGCGCGAGCGTGATCATGCCCTACCTGACCTACATGTCGCTGGTGCGCGGTGTCGGTCTGGACTACCCCGTGCTGCTCGCCAGGACGTTCACCAGCCCGTTCAAGCTCCAGGCCCGCCACGGCGGCCTCGGCGTGGACGCCGGCCTGTTCGACCGGCACGTGGCCCGGCTCACCGAGCTCGGCTACGCCACGGCGCGTGCGCAGCTGGTCTGGCCGCTGGGCCGGATGCTGCTGCATCGCGGCGACCCGAACCTGACTGCGCTGGGCGTGGACGACCTCGACGAGCTCCGCGTCGCGATCGACGCCTTCACCGCCCGGCTGCGTCTGGACCCGGTGCGAGAGTTCTACTCCCGGGCGCCAGTCGAGCGACCGCCGGTCGAGGTCGCCGACGGGTACCTGCGCTCGGCGATCGCTCGCTTGCACGCGGTGCACGTGTTGCTCTTCGACCTCGGTCAAGTCGACCGCCCACCCACCGGACGCGTCACCGCCGGCAGCTGGGTGGACCGGCTCGCCCCGCCCGAGGCGCCGCCGAAGATTCGCGCCGTTATCGAGCGCTACCTTCGTCTGCACCTGGACGCCAATCTGGACCGGCCACAGACCGTGCGCCACGCCAGGGACGCGCTGCGCCGCCTGGTGACCTGGATGGGCGAGGCGCATCCGGAAATGGCCAGCCTGGCCGACCTGGACCGCGAGCATGCCGAGCAGTTCCTACGTTGGCTCGGCACCCAGAGCAACCAGCAGACCGGCGCTCCGTTGAGCATCAGCTTCCGGCGAACCGTGGTCACGCTGATCACCCGGTTCGTGACCGAGACCGCCGCCTGGGGCTGGGACGACGTGCCGGCCCGGGTGCTGTTCACCCGCGGTGACATCCCGAAGATCCCCAAGCCGCTGCCGCGGTTCATCCCCGACCACGAGCTCGCCAAGCTGATGACCGCGGTGGAGCAGCTGCCCAATCGCTACCAGCGGGCGGCGCTGATAGTGGCCCGGTGGAGCGGCGCACGTCGCGACGAGATCCGCCGTCTCGCCGTCGACTGCCTCGACACCTACCCCGACGGGCACCCGCGGCTGCGGATCCCGGTCGGCAAGGGCTACGCCGAACGCATGATCCCGCTGCACCCACAGGCCGCGGACGCGCTGCAGCCGCTCATCGACGAGGCCCGCCGGCAGGGCGGTCGTCGGCGCTACGACCCCAGCGCCGGCCGGGAGGTCCAGCACATCTTCGTGGTGCGCGGAAAGCTGCTGTCCAAGTCGCTGCTGTTCGACATGGCCCTCGCCGAGGCCTGCACCGCGGCGGGCTTGGTCGACTCGGCCGGCAAAGCGACGATCACCGCGCACCGGTTCCGGCACACCATCGGTACCCAGCTTGCCGAAGGTGGAGCCCGGATCCAGACGATCATGGCGGTGCTCGGGCACGCGACGCCCAACATGTCGATCATCTATTCGACTTTGTCGGACCCGACCGTCAAGCAGCAGTACCAAGACGCCCTTGATCGCCACCTTGGCCCCGACATCGCCTTGGCTGGTCCGGCCGCGGACGCGCTGCGTGAACACCGCCTCGACCCCGAAGCCGTGTCCTGGCTACAGACCAATTTTCTCAAGACCGAGCTCGAGCTTGGCCACTGCCTGCGCACGCCAGCCGAGGGGCCGTGCGAGTGCGATCTCGTGTTGTCCTGCTCGAAGTTCCTCACCACCAGTGACTACGCACCCCGCCTCCGGGCGCGGCTTGACATGGAGCAGCAGCTCATCGACGACGCCACCACCCGCAACTGGCCACGCGAGATCGAGCGGCACGAAGCAACCAAACGACGTCTGGAGCAGCTCCTCCACGACCTGGCCTGACTGCTGCGCGTGTCGGGATGCCCGCGCTAGCCGGAGCCAGACTGTGTGCACGGACATGCCGATGAGAGCGCGTCGGCATTCTGCCGGTCAGACTCGCCGATGCGCATCGAGGTCAGCGGGTCACGTCGGCCGGGCGCAACCCTCACAGACGAACAGTTCAGCGACTGCTGTACTGTCTCGGCCATGTTGACCGTCGCCACGCGCCTGGAAGTGATGAATCGGCTTGGTCGAGCAATGGCCGATCCGACCCGTTCGCGTTTGCTCATGATCCTGCTGGAGCGGCCCGCGTATCCCGCCGAACTGGCTGCCGATCTTGGCTTGACCCGGTCCAACGTGTCGAATCACCTATCGTGTCTGCGGGACTGCGGCATCGTTGTGGCGGAACCGCAGGGTCGCCAGATGCGCTATGCCATCGCTGACCCGCACCTGGCGCGAGCACTCACCGCATTGGTGGAGGTCACCCTCGCGGTCGACGAGAGTGCACCGTGCATCGACCCGGCCTGCTCCTTGCCCGAGTGCGGCAGCGGAGGGGTCGGCGCGTGATGCTGACTTCCGCACTTCAGGCGATCGGGTTGTTCATTGCCACCAACATCGACGACATCATCGTGCTCTCGCTGTTCTTTGCCCGAGGGGCCGGACGAAGCGGGACCACAACTCGAATCTTGGCTGGTCAGTACCTCGGCTTCGCTGGCATCTTGGCCGCAGCGGTGCTCGTCTCATTGGGGGCAGGGGCCTTCTTGCCTGAGGAGGCGATTCCCTACTTCGGCCTCATCCCGTTGGCCTTGGGCCTCTGGGCGGCATGGCAGGCTTGGCGTAACGGCGACGATGACGATGACGAGGCGAAGGTCGCGGGCAAGTCAGTAGCAGTCTGGACAGTCGCCGCAGTCACCTTCGCCAACGGTGGGGACAACATCGGCGTCTACGTTCCGGTGTTCCTCAGTGTTGGCCCCGCCGCGACTGCCGCTTACTGCGTCGTCTTCCTCGTCCTCGTTGCGGCCCTGGTCCTGCTCGCCAAGTTCGTTGCCACTCGGCCAGGGATCGATGAAGTCCTCGAACGCTGGGAGCACGTGCTGTTCCCGATCGTCCTCATCGGACTCGGCATTGTCATTCTCTACAGCGGCGGAGCCTTCGGCCTTTGATCTGACCAACGGAGTTGAACCGTCGGTTGAAGACCATGGCGACTGTCAGGTGGCATTCTTCGATCGGTGCGGCCATCCGGATCTGCCGCATTCCGCGCGCAGGGCCTGGTCTGGTGAACTCTGACCGCGACCGCTACAGCTCCACCATCGCGAATGGCTCCTTACGTCCTGTCATGCGGCTTGACAGGCCACGACTGTCCACATAATCGAGCACGACCCCG
>JADCLI010000080.1:0-1280 GCA_016803235.1 Pimelobacter simplex | reverse complement strand
CAAGTCGAAGCTCAGAATTTAAGCCCCAGTAAACGGCGGTGGTAACTATAACCATCCTAAGGTAGCGAAATTCCTTGTCGGGTAAGTTCCGACCTGCACGAATGGAGTAACGACTTTCCTACTGTCTCAACCATGGACTCGGCGAAATTGCACTACGAGTAAAGATGCTCGTTACGCGCGGCAGGACGGAAAGACCCCGGGACCTTTACTATAGTTTGGCATTGGTGTTTGGTTCGGCTTGTGTAGGATAGGTGGGAGACTGTGAAGCAGCCACGCCAGTGGTTGTGGAGTCATCGTTGAAATACCACTCTGGTCGTACTAGATGTCTAACCTAGGGCCATGATCTGGTTCAGGGACAGTGCCTGATGGGTAGTTTAACTGGGGCGGTTGCCTCCCAAAATGTAACGGAGGCGCTCAAAGGTTCCCTCAGCCTGGTTGGCAATCAGGTGTTGAGTGTAAGTGCACAAGGGAGCTTGACTGTGAGACAGACATGTCGAGCAGGGACGAAAGTCGGAACTAGTGATCCGGCCACTGCGAGTGGAAGCGTGGTCGCTCAACGGATAAAAGGTACCCCGGGGATAACAGGCTGATCTTCCCCAAGAGTCCATATCGACGGGATGGTTTGGCACCTCGATGTCGGCTCGTCGCATCCTGGGGCTGGAGTAGGTCCCAAGGGTTGGGCTGTTCGCCCATTAAAGCGGCACGCGAGCTGGGTTTAGAACGTCGTGAGACAGTTCGGTCCCTATCCGCCGCGCGCGTAGGAAACTTGAGAAAGGCTGTCCCTAGTACGAGAGGACCGGGATGGACGAACCTCTGGTGTGCCAGTTGTACCGCCAGGTGCATGGCTGGTTGGCTACGTTCGGAAGTGATAACCGCTGAACGCATCTAAGCGGGAAGCACGTTTCAAGATGAGGTTTCCCACCCCTAGTGGGTTAAGGCCCCCAGCAGAACACTGGGTTGATAGGCCGGAGGTGTACAGCAGTAATGCCCAGCCGACCGGTACTAATAGGCCGAAGACTTGCCACAACAAACCCCCAACACACTCAACAACACACGATTGAGCACTAGTGTTGGTGCCGCGTCCACGATGAAGATCCAACCCCGACCACACAATCGTGTGGGAACCCAGCCATGGGTATACCGGGGTTCATAGAGTTACGGCGGCCATAGCGGCAGGGAAACACCCGGTCCCATCCCGAACCCGGAAGTTAAGCCTGCCAGCGCCGATGGTACTGCAACCGAGAGGATGTGGGAGAGTAGGACGCCGCCGGACAAACATT
>JADCLI010000007.1 GCA_016803235.1 Pimelobacter simplex | reverse complement strand
GGGCTGGGGAGTTGGCCTCGGAGTCGCCTTGGGCGTCGGCTTGGGGGCAGGGGCAGCGACGACCGGCTCGGGCTCCGGCTCGGGCTCCGGCTCGGCGACCACGACGGGCTCCGGATCGGGCGCGGGCTCCGGCTCGGCGACCACGACCGGCTCGGGCTCCGGCTCGGCGACCACGACCGGCTCCGGCTCCGGCTCCGGCTCGACGACCTCGGGCAGGACCGCGGTCGGCTCGGACTCGGGCTCCGCGACAGGACGAGCAGCGCGCTCCTCGGCGGCCGGCGCGGGCGCGGCCGGCTGGGCGGGCTTCTTCTTCCGCCCGAACAGCTTGGGCGGCTCCAAGCTGAGCTTCAGCTTGTCCTGCTCGTCTGACATGGCATGCAGTGTGTCACGAACGCACAGGCGATCGACGTCTGGCCGCAGGGCGACACGGCCGGAACTCCCGGGGGAGAACCTCGAGGGGCGGACCCGGTCTCACCGGATCCGCCCCTCGTGCTGTCGGGCTGACAGGATTTGAACCTGCGGCCTCCTCGTCCCGAACGAGGCGCGCTACCAAACTGCGCCACAGCCCGCCGATCATGAGCTCCGAAGAAGCCCACTCACAAGCACGGGAGCATAGCGGAGCGAGGGCCCGGACCCGCAATCGGGATGCCTCGCCGGGCGATCAGCGCGGCTGGAGCGTGAGCAGGGTGGCCTCGGGCCGGCAGGCGATCCGGACCCGGGTGTAGGGGTTGGTGCCGAGCCCGGCGGAGACGTGCAGCCACGCCGAGCCCGGGTCGCCCGGCCGGGAGTCGGCGGGATGGCGGTGCAGGCCGCGGGCGCGGGCGGGCTCGAGGTCGCAGTTGGTGGCGTACGCGCGGGAGCCGCCGGGCCACGGGAGCCGGACCTGGCCGCCGTGGGTGTGGCCGGCGACGATGGCGTCGTACCCGTCGGCGGCGAACTGGTCCAGCACCCGCAGGTACGGCGCGTGCGCGACCCCGAGCCGCAGGTCGGCCGTGGCGTCGGCGGGGCCGGCGACGGCGGCGAGGTCGTCGTACTCGAGGTGGGGGTCGTCGACTCCCGCGAAGGCCAGCACCGCCTCACCGACCTCGACCCGCGCACGGCGGTTGGTGAGGTCGACCCAGCCGGCGCCGGTGAGGCCCGCGCTCAGGTCGCGCCACGGCAGCTGCGGGACGTGGGTGTGGCGGGTGCCGTCGTCGGGGAGGAGGTACCCGATCGGGTTGCGGAAGCCGGGCTCGAAGTAGTCGTTGGATCCGTGCACGAACACGCCCGGGCGGTCGAGCAGTCCGCCGAGGCTGTCGAGCACGGCGGGGACGGCGTCGCGGTGGGCGAGGTTGTCGCCGGTGTCGATCACCAGGTCCGGCTCCAGCGCGGCCAGCTCGCGCAGCCAGGCCCGCTTGCGGGCCTGGCCGGGCGTCAGGTGGAGGTCGCTGAGGTGCAGCACGCGCAGCGGTCGCATCCCGGTGGGGAGCACCCGCAGGTCGAGGCGGCGCAGGGTGTACTGGCGGGCCTCCCAGAGCGCGTACGACGTCACCGCGGCCCCGAGGGTCCCCCCGACGCCGGCCGTGCGCAACGCCGCCCTCCCCAAGCCCATGGGGACAGTCTCGCCCACGGCGGGCAGAATCAAGGCATGAGCACCCTCAAGGACCAGCTGCGCACCGACCTCACGACCGCCATGAAGGCGCGGGACGACGTCCGGTCGTCGACGCTGCGGATGATCCTGACCGCGGTCACCAACGCCGAGGTCGCCGGCAAGGTCGCCAAGGAGCTCACCGACGACGAGGTCCTCACCGTGCTCGCCGCCGAGGCCAAGAAGCGGCGCGAGGCTGCCGTCGCCTTCGAGGAGGGCGACCGCCCGGAGAGCGCGGCCAAGGAGCGGGCCGAGGCCGCGGTCATCCAGGACTACCTGCCCGAGCAGCTCGGGCCGGAGGAGATCGCCGCGATCGTCACCGCTGCCGTCGAGCAGGCCGGTGCGGCCGGTGCCGGGCCCAAGGCGATGGGCCAGGTGATGGGCCTCGTGCAGCCGCAGGTCAGGGGCCGCGCCGACGGCGCCGCCGTCGCCGCGGAGGTACGCCGCCAGCTCGGCTGAGGCGCCCGCGGTCAGCCGTTGCCGCGGCCCTTGTTCTTCTTGCCCTTGCCCTTCTTCTTGGGCGTGCCGTCGGAGATGTAGAGCGTGACCGTGTCGCCCGACGCGAGGCGGGCGCCGGTGCCGGGGGCGGACCACGCGACGAGGCCCTGGCCGACCGCGGAGTCGACGACGCCGCCGTTGACGACGGCGAAGCCGAGACCCTCCAGGGTGGCCTTCGCGTCGTCGTAGGACTTCCCGGACACCGCGGGCACCGTGATCAGCAGGCCGCGGATGTCCGAGGAGGACGGGCGGGTGAAGTCGGCGTCGTCGAGCAGCGGCGCCACGGCCTTGAAGGCGTCGCCCCAGATCGGGCCGGCGGTCGTGGAGCCGGAGGTCGAGCGGACCGCGCCGCCGATCGAGACGCCGTCGAGGGACTGCGGCTGGCCGGCGCGGTTGACGCCGGCGACCGTCGCCGCACCGGCGAGGTTGGGGGTGTAGCCGACGAACCACACCGAGTTGTTGCCGTTCGTCGTACCGGTCTTGCCGGCCGCCGGCTGGCCGGGGTACTGGGCCGCCGCGAACCCACCCGACGACACCACTCCGCGGAGCACGTCGTTGACGGCGTTGGCGACCGGGCTGGCGAGCACCTGGGTGCACTGCTTCTGGTACTTCTTGAGCACGTTGCCCTGGGCGTCGGCGATCTCGGTGACCGGGCGGGCGTCGCAGTGCAGGCCCTGGGCGGCGAAGGTGGCGTACGCCTCGGCCATCTCCAGCGGGCTGACGCCGGCGACACCGAGGGTGAACGACGGGACGATGTTGGCCTTGGTGAGCTCGGTGATGCCCATCTCGCGGGCCAGCTTCCACGGCTCGCAGATCCCGGTCTGCAGCTCGAGGTTCACGAAGAAGGTGTTGACCGACTTCTGGGTGCCCTCGTAGAGGTTGGGCGCGGACGAGGAGCTCGTGGAGTTCTTGGGCTCCCAGATCTCGCTGCTCTGGTAGGGCCCGTCGCAGGTCTGGAACTGGTTGAGCGGGAACCGCCCCGGGTTGGGCGCGGGGAACCGCTGGGTCAGCGGGATGTCCTGGTTGATCGCCGAGGCGAGCACGAACGCCTTGAAGGTCGAGCCGGGCTGGAAGCCGGCCGCGTCGCCGTACCGGGTCGGCACGGTGTAGTTGAGGAAGGTCTCGCCCTTCTTCTTGCCCATCGGTCGCGACTGGGCCAGGCCCTTGACGTTGCCGGTGCCGGGCTCGATCAGGGCGAGGCCGCCGATCGCGGAGTCGTCCTTGTAGACGTGGGAGGAGACCGAGTCGTTGGCGGCCTTCTGGTAGCGCAGGTCGACGGTCGTCTTGATGGTGAGGCCGCCGTTGAAGATCAGCCGCTTGCGCTCCTGCTCCGTGGCGCCGAGGGCCTGGTCGGTCATCAGCCAGCGCACGACGTAGTCGCAGAAGAACTGGGCCTCGGAGTTCACGCAGCCGTTGGGCTGCTCCTGCACGCGCAGGCCGAGCTTGCGGTCCTTCGCCTTGTCGGCCTCCTCGTCGGTGATCACGCTGAGCTGGGCCATCCGCTCGAGGACCACGTTGCGCCTCACCTTGGCCTGGGCGGCGTTCTTGGTGGGGTTGTAGGCCTCGGGGCTCTGCACGAGCCCGGCCAGGAGCGCGGCCTGGCGCAGGTTGAGGTCCTTCGCGTTGACGCTGAAGAAGTGCTGGGCGGCCGCCTGGACGCCGTACGCGCCGTCACCGAAGTACGCCGTGTTGAGGTAGCGCTCGAGGATCCAGTCCTTGGTGTGCCGCTTCTCGAGGGCGATCGCGTAGCGCAGCTCGCGCAGCTTGCGGCCGTAGGTGTCGTCGGTCGCGGCCTTGCGCTCCTCGTCGGTGTCGGCCTGGTTGAGCAGCGTCAGCTTGACCAGCTGCTGGGTGATCGAGGAACCGCCCTGGGTCACGCCGCCGGCCGCCTGGTTGGTGAACAGGGCGCGCATGGTGCCCTTCAGGTCCAGTGCGCCGTGCTGGTAGAAGCGGTAGTCCTCGATCGCGACGATCGCCTCGACCATGGTGCGCGAGATCTGGCGCAGCGGGACGTTGACCCGGTTCTGGTCGTAGAGCGTCGCGATCGTCTTGCCCTCCGCGTCCTGCACCTCGGTGCGCTGGGGCAGCTGCTCGGTCTCGAGCTCCTGCGGCAGGTCGTCGACGGACTCGGACACGTTGCGGGCCGAGAAGCCCAGGACGCCGGCGAACGGGATCGCCAGGCCGGAGACCACGACGCCGAGGACGACGGCGACGAGCAGCATCACGCCGAGGTGGGAAGCCACCTTGCCGGGGGGAAGGCCGTCGAACCGCGTGCGAGACATGCCGTCAGGGTACGGGACCCCGCCTCACCGGCCCGAGTCGTCGCGGGGCCCGCCCGGAGTCCGTGTAGTCCTATGTGACTAGACAGGTTGGGCCCAATGAGCGATATCAGTATTGGCGATCCTCCTTTACTTTGGTCCGGTCGAGGAGACCGAGCGCTGTGGGGGCGACGGCTCTTCGGATGTGGGAAGTACAGGGGACAACTATGTGGGTTGAGGATTGGGCGCCGCGCGCCGCCTGCAGGGACCAGCAGCCGGACCAGCTCTTCGTCCGGGGTGCTGAGCAGAACAAGGCCAAGCAGGTCTGCACCAGCTGTGCCGTACGCACCGAGTGCCTCGCCGAGGCGCTCGACAACCAGATCGAGTGGGGTGTCTGGGGCGGTATGACCGAGCGGGAGCGTCGTGCTCTCCTCCGTCGTCGCCCCGCTGCCTCGTGGCGCAAGGTCCTCGAGGACGCGCGCGACGAGCAGACCACCGCGACCGTCTGAGGAGACCGACCGCCGTTCCGGCGCCCTGGCCCGTTGGGGTCAGTGGCGCCGGGCCAGGAGGTCGCCGACGCGGCGCAGGCCGTCGAGGTCGTGGACGTCGCTGGCGAGCGCCGGTACGACGGCCGTCGCCACCTGCGGGTGCGCGGTCGCGAACCGGTCCCGCAGCGTGCGCTCGCGCTCGACCATGCGCACCCGGTCGGCGTGCAGGCGCAGCAGCCCGGCCGTCAGCGCGCCGTCCCCGGTGCGACGCAGCCGCTCGGCCGCGGTCATCGCCTCCTCGGCCGACAGGTCGCCGCCCGGCTCCGGGCTGGCGCGGTTGACCACCAGGCCGGCCAGGGGCATGTCGTCCTCGCTGAGCCGCTCGACGAAGTACTCCGCCTCGCGCAGCGCGTCCGCCTCGGGCGCGGCGACCACGAGGAACGCCGTACCGTCGGCCTTGAGCAGCGCGTAGGTCTGCTGCGCGCGCTGACGGAACCCGCCGAAGACGGTGTCGAGCGCGGTGACGAAGGTCTGCAGGTCCTTGAGGAACTGCGCCCCCAGGATCTTGGTCAGCGCGTTGGTGATCAGCCCGATCCCGGCCGTCATCAGCTTCGCCGGTCCCTTCGCGGGCATCAGCAGCATCCGCACGAACCGGCCGTCGAGGAAGCTGGAGAGCCGCTCGGGGGCGTCGAGGAAGTCGAGCGCCGAGCGCGAGGGCGGGGTGTCGACGACGATCAGGTCGTAGGTCCCGGCGGCCTGGGCATCACGATGGATCTGGCCGAGCTTCTCCATCGCCATGTACTCCTGCGTGCCCGCGAACGAGCTCGACAGCGCGATGTAGAAGGGGTTGGCCAGGATCTGCTTCGCCTTCTCCGGGCTGGCCTGGGAGAGCACCACCTCGTCGAAGGTGCGCTTCATGTCGAGCATCATCGCGTCGAGGTGGCCGCCGCCCTCGACACCGGTGACCGGTCGCGGGGTGTTGTCCAGCGCCTCGATGCCCATCGACTGGGCGAGCCGGCGGGCCGGGTCGATCGTCAGCACGACGACCTTCCGGCCCCGCTCCGCGGCACGCAGCGCGAGCGCCGCACTGGTCGTGGTCTTCCCGACACCGCCCGAGCCGCAGCACACGATGATCCCAGTGGCCGGGTCGTCGAGGAGGGCGTCGATGTCGAGAGGGCCGGCCCGGTGACCGGGCGTCGTGGCGGGGCCGACCCGGGACGGACGGTGGGCGCTGTCGCGGCTCATGGTCAGGCCATCCCTTGGGCTCGGAGGAGGCCGGCGAGCTCGTAGAGCCCACCGAGGTCGATGCCGCCGGCCAGCCGGGGCAGCTCGTACGACGGCACGTCGAGCCGGGCGACCAGCTCGCGCTGGGAGTCCTCGAGCGCCCGGCGCTCGGCGTGGTCGGCGGCCTCGGCGAGCAGGCCGTCGACCAGCTCGGGGCTGACCGCGATGCCGCCCTCGGCGAGGTCGGCGTCGATCCGGCCGCGGTCCAGGGTGCCGGCGCGGGCGGCGGCGAGGTCGTCGGCGTCGAGGTCGCGCGGGCGGACCTGGTTGACGACCACGCCTCCCACGGGCAGCCGGGCGGCGCGCAGCTCGGCGATGCCGTCGGCGGTCTCCTGGACCGGCATCTCCTCGAGCACGGTGACCAGGTGCACCGCGGTCCGCTGGGAGCGGAACAGGGTCATCATCGTGTCGGACTGGGCCTTGATCGGCCCGACCTTCGCCAACCCGGCGAGCTCGTTGCTGACGTTGAGGAACTGGGTGATCCGGCCGGTCGGGGGCGCGTCGAGCACCACGGCGTCGTACTCGATGGCGTTCTTGTTGCGGCTGTTGCGCTGCACCGCCTCGTAGACCTTGCCGGTCAGCAGCACGTCGCGGACGCCGGGGGCGATCGTGGTGGCGAACTCGATGACGCCGAAGCGGTCGAGGGCCTTGCCGGCCCGGCCCAGCCGGTAGTACATCGAGAGGTACTCCAGCAGCGCGGACTCGGCATCGATGTGCAGCGCATGGACCACGCCGCGGCCGCCGTCGTCGTCGGGGAGACCGGTCGTGAGGCGCCGCTCCTGGTAGGGCAGCGGGTCGACGTCGAACATCCGGGCGATGCCCTGGCGGCCCTCGACCTCGCACAGCAGCACGTTCCTGCCTCGGGTGGCGAGGGCGAGCGCGAGGGCCGACGCGACCGTCGACTTCCCCGTGCCGCCCTTGCCGGTGACGACGTGGAGACGCACCTTCGGCCAATCGCTCACCCGACGGAGCCTAGTGGTGCGTCCCCACGTGAGGGGGTCAGTCCAGCGAGAGGCCCGCTGCCGGGGTGATCCGCGACGCCTTGCGCGACGGGAGGATCGCGGCGACCAGGCCCGCCAGGGCGGAGACGGTCACGATCGCCGCGAGCTGGCCCCACGGCAGCACCAGGCCGGCGCCGTCGATGGCGGGCTGGACCAGTGCCCGCACGCCGGTCCAGGCGAAGAGCACGCCCAGGGCCGTGCCGAGGACGGTCGCGACGACGGACAGCAGCACCGCCTCGGCGGCCAGCATCCGGCGTACCTGGCGGCGGGTCAGGCCCAGCGCCCGCAGCAGCGCGTGCTCGCGGCCGCGCTCCAGCACGGACAGGCCGAGGGTGTTGCCGATGCCGACCAGGGCGATCAGGACCGCGATCGCGAGCAGGCCGACGACGCCGCCGGTGAGCACGTCGAGCTGGGTGTCGACGTACGCCCGCCGGGCGAGGCCGTTCTCGACCCCGGCGTCGAGCGGAGCGGCGACCGCCTCGACCGAGCCGGCGAGGTCCTCGGGGTCGGCGTCGTTCGCGGCACGCAGCCAGACCGCCCGGGTCTCGGGGGTGGGCGCGAGCCGGTCGAGCGTCGGACGGCTGACCAGGGCGGCCTCGCCCCAGCCCTCGCCGCCGACGACCCGCAGCTCCCGGACGGTGTCGCCGACCCGCACGGGGACGACGTCGCCGACCCGGATGTCGTCGCCGATCAGGTCCCACGGGAGCAGTACCTGGCGCGGCCCGGGAGCCGGGAGGTCGCCGTGCAGCACGTCCGTGGCGCCCGGCGTCGTGGCGGGCAGGAGGGGCAGCGGGTCGAGGTCCCCGATCCGCGCGGCCGCCCCCGGCACGGGTACGGCGGCCACGATCCCGTCGATCGCCCGCAGCCGGGCCTCGGTGTCGGCGGGCAGCGCCGCCGTGCCCGTGACCGCGAGGTCGATCGGGTGCTGCTCGTCCATCTCGTCCGCGAGGGCGGTGCGGGAGCTGGCCATGCCGGTGAGCACCGCGGTCGTCAGGGTGACGCCGACGAGCAGCGAGGCAGTCGTGGCCGCGGTGCGGCGCGGGTTGCGCACGGCGTTGCCGGCCGCCAGTCGCCCGGCCGGCCCGAGCAGCCGCTGCGTGAGCGGCCCGGCCGTGCGGATCAGGGCGGGCACCAGCACGGGACCGAAGAGCAGCACGCCGAGGAAGACCAGGGTGCCGCCGACGGCCAGGGCGCCGACGTTGGCGGTCGCGACGGCCGCGGCGAGGCCGAGGGCGCCCGCGACCAGAGCGAGGGCGCCGAGGCCGAGCCGGATCCGGCCGGTGCGGGTGCGCAGCTGGGTGCTGTCGTCGGGGCGCAGTGCGGCGAGGGGGCTGACCTGGACGGCGCGGCGGGTCGGGAGCCAGGCCGCCACCAGGGTGACGACGACTGCGACGGTCGCGGCGCCGGCGAGCCACGCCGGGGTCACGTGGGCCTCTCCGAGCCGGGTCTCGGGCCACCGGGACCGGACCACCGCGACCAGCCCGTGCCCGGCGCCGAGACCGGTGAGGACCCCGAGCACGGCGGCGAGGACGCCCAGCGCCAGCGACTCCAGCCGGACCGAGCGCAGCACCTGGCGCCGGGTCGCGCCGACGCAGCGCAGCAGCGCGAAGTCGCGCAGCCGCTGCGCGAAGAGGATCGTGAAGGTGTTGTTGATGACCAGGACGCCCACCACGAGGGCGATCGCGCCGAACAGCAGCACCACGACCTGGACGATGTCGACGCCGTTGTTGACCTCCGTCTGCAGGTCCTGGACGAAGGCGTCCACGCCCGCCACCTCCGCGTCCGGTACGACGGCCCGGATCGCGCGCCTCGCGTCGGCCCCGTCGCCGCCGGCCCAGGCCAGGCTCGTCACGTAGAGCTGGTCCTGCCAGCGGGCCAGGTCGGACCACAGCAGGTAGACCGAGGCGTAGGCGTAGGTCGACGGCGAGTCGACCAGCCCGACGACCGTGACGTCGAGGGCGTCGCCGCCCGTGCCGATCCGCAGCTCGTCGCCCACCGCGATCCTCGACACCTTGGCGGTGTTGGTGTCGACCACGGCCTCGCCCGGGCCGCCCGGGAACCGGCCGTCGACCAGCTCCTGCCAACGGCGGTCCGACCGGTCGGGCAGCTGGCCGATGTCGGTGTCGGTGTCGACGACCTCGCCCCCGTTCGCGACCTGCTGCATGGTCCAGCCGATCAGCCACGCGTCGGCGCCCTTCTCCTGGGCGGCGTCGAGGAGCTCCGCGGCGTCGGCGGCCGAAGGGCTGTCGACGACGGCGTCGGCGCCGTCGTACGGCTCGCCGAGGCCGGCGGTCAGGCCCTCGCGCATCGAGGAGGACAGGGCGGCGGTCACCACGATGAACGCGGCGCCGATGACGACGGCGAGCAGCGCGGCGCCGTACCTGCGGGTGTGGGTGCGCAGGGACGCCAGGATCACCGACCTCATCAGGCCGCGACCTCGCGGCGCTCGGTGATCCGGCCGTCGGCGAGGACGACGATGTCGTCGGCGTACCGGGCCGCCTCGATCTCGTGGGTGACCATGACGACGGTCTGGCCGAGCTCGCGCACCGACTGGCGCAGCAGCGAGAGGACCTCGGCCGAGCTGGTGCTGTCGAGGTTGCCGGTCGGCTCGTCGGCGAACACGATCGCCGGTCCGGCCAGCAGGGCGCGGGCGATCGCCACCCGTTGCTGCTGGCCGCCGGACAGCTCGGCGGGCCGGTGCCCGAGGCGCTGGGCGAGGCCGAGGGTCTCGACGATCGCGACGAACCGGCGCTGCAGTGCGGGGTCGCGGTCGCGGCCGGCGAGCTCGGTGGGCAGCCAGATGTTCTGCTCGGCGGTGAGCATGGGCAGCAGGTTGAACGCCTGGAACACGAAGCCCACGTTGTCGCGCCGGAACCGGGTCAGGGCGTCGTCACCCAGGCTCTCCAGCGCCTGTCCGGCGACGTGCACCGAGCCGGAGGTCGGCTGGTCGAGCCCGGCCAGGCAGTGCATGAGCGTGGACTTGCCCGAGCCGGACGGGCCCATGATCGCGGTGAACCGGCCCGCGGGGAGGTCGAGGTCGACCCCGCGGAGGGCGTGGACGACGGTGTCGCCGCGGCCGAAGGACTTGGTGAGGCCGCGAGCGCTGGCGGCGAGCTGGGAGGTCATGGCACCGAGCCTCCCGGGACTCGGCGTCCGGATCGTCAGGCCACGGGTTGATCCCGGGGTACGACGACGGGTGGACCTCGGAAGCGATCGTCAGGACCCGACCAGGCCGGTCTCGTAGGCGAGCACGACCAGTTGCACCCGGTCCCGCGACCCGGTCTTGGCGAGCAGCCGGCCGATGTGGGTCTTCACGGTCGCCTCGGACACCACGAACTCGGCCGCGATCTCGGCGTTGGTGAGGCCACCGCCGACGAGGACGAGGGTCTCCCGCTCGCGCTCGGTGAGGACGTCGAGGCGGGCGTCCGGTCCCGCGGTCGCGGGGTCGGGGAGGGCGCGGGCGAAGTGGTCGAGCAGACGGCGGGTGGTGCTGGGGGCGACGACGGAGTCGCCCGCGTGGACGGTGCGGATCGCGTCGAGGAGGGTCTCGGGGGTCGCGTCCTTGAGCAGGAAGGCGGCGGCGCCGGCACGGAGCGCGGCGAAGGCGTGCTCGTCGAGGTCGAAGGTCGTCAGCACGATCACCTGGGGCGGGTCCGGGCGCTGCAGCAGCAGGCGGGTGGCCTCGACGCCGTCGAGGCGCGGCATCCGCACGTCCATCAGCACGACGTCGCATCGGGTGACGGCCAGCCGCTCGAGGGCCTGGCCGCCGTCGCCGGCCTCGCCGACGACCGTCAGGTCGGGCTGGCTGTCGATCAGCATGCGGAAGCCGGCGCGGACCAGGTCCTGGTCGTCGACGAGGAACACCCGGATCGACTCGCTCACAGGGGGATCCTCGCGCACACGGCGAAACCGCCGCCCGCGGCCGGCCCGGTCGTCAGCGTGCCACCGTGTGCGTCGACCCGCTCCCGCATCCCGGCGAGGCCGAGGCCGCGCCCGTCGTCGGGGGCCGCCGCACCGCGTCCGTCGTCGCCGACCTCGACCACGACCGCGCCCTCCTCGACTCGCAGCCGGACCGTCGCGATGGCGCCGGGACCCGCGTGCTTGCGGATGTTGCTGAGCGCCTCCTGCACGATCCGGTACGTCGTCAGCGCCACGCCGTCCGACACGACCGGCAGCAGCGCGGGGAGGTCGCCCACGACCGGCGTCCCGGCCGCGCGCGCCTCGCCGAGCAGCGCCGCCAGGTCGGTGAGGCGGGGCTGGGGGGCGATGAGTCCCTCCTCGGCGCGCAGCAGCCCGAGCATCCGGCGCAGCTCGGCGATCGCCTCCCGCCCGGTCGTCGCGATCGTGCCCAGAGCCGGCCCGGTCACCGAGGGGTCGTGCACGGCCGCGGCCCGGGCGCCGTCGGCCTGGACCACGATCGTGGTCAGCCCGTGCGCCACCACGTCGTGCATCTCGCGGGCGATCCGGTGCCGCTCCTCCATCGCGGCCAGCGCGGCCTGCTGGGCCGCCTCGCGCTCCAGCCGCTCGCCGCGCTCGACGAGCGCGTCGACGTACGCCTGGCGGGTGCGGCCCAGCGTCCCCAAGGTCCACGCGACGACCACGAACAGCGCGATGGTGACGAAGTACGCCGTCATGTTCTCGGCCGTCACCATCCGGGCACCGAACCCGCGCAGCCAGTCGACGGCCGCGATCCCCGCCCCGGCGATGCCGGTGCCCAGCGCCGCGGCCGCCCAGCGTGGACCGGCGTACCGGGCCACGGAGTACAGCGCGACGGGGAACGCGAGCTGGCTCCACAGCGGATGGTCGGTCAGCAGCGCCTGCACCGCGGTGCCGACGGCGACGGCCGCGAACACGTGCACCGGCCACCGGCGGCGCACGACGAGCGGGGTGATCTGGACGATCATCAGCACGCCGTCGACGGCGTCGACGAAGAGCAGGTAGGGCAGCACCGGCAGCAGCAGGAACCCGGTCAGGCCCAGGTCGAACCAGCGTTCGCCGCGCGGCCCGAGGCGCCAGGGTTGCCGATGCACCGGGCCACCGTAGACGGACCCGGGCACGCAGACGTCAGACCACGGGTGGATCCGCGGCGTACGCTGGAGACGTCGGAAGGAGTCGCCATGGCCGAGCAGTCCCGGCTGGAGCGCTACAGGCACCTGCCCCCGCCGGTCGACCCGGAGACGCTGCGCACCTCGCAGGACGTCGACCCGCCGCCGCCCGAGGAGGACGACACCTACCGTGAACTGCTCTGGGTCGTGAACCGCTACGGCTGAGCGTCCCCCGCTCAGCCGGCGATCTTGTCGGCGAGCACCACCCAGGTGAAGAAGCTGATGCCGAGCAGCATCCCGACGTGCCCGAGGATCGACAGTGAGGGCCCCTCGGCCCAGCTGTCGCCGGTCGTGTCGGCGGCGTGCTTGCCCGGGCGGGCGAACCACCGGGCGAGGATGAGGATCCCGAGCAGCACCTCGAGCCACCAGGCGACGAGTGCGATCGCGCCGAGACCGCCACTGGGCGAGGTGAGGTAGGCGATCCACACCGCGAGCGCCAGCACCCCGATGAGGGTGTGCGCGTTGACCACGGCGAGGGGGACGACCGCGTGGCCCGACTGGGCCTGCTCCGAGGACAGCCGCATCCTGGTCAGGAGCACGACGACCGCGGCGAGCGCGGTCAGCATCCAGACGGCGTTGTCGAGGCTCACCGCGGCATCGTTGCACAACCTGTGACCGGCGCCACACCGCCTCGCCCGTCGGTAGGGTGCGAGGCATGATCAAGTGGGAGTACCAGGTGGCGCCCGTCCTCAACCACGTCGCGGCGCAGATCCTCAACAACTTCGGCCAGGACGGCTGGGAGCTCGTCACCCTCGTCCCGGGCCAGGGCGGCAACGACATCGCCTACTTCAAGCGCCCCGCCGAGGGCTGAGCGGTGACCGCTCACAGCACCCCGGACGAGCGCCTCGCCGAGCTCGGGCTCACGATCCCGGACGTCGTGCCGCCGGTGGCGGCGTACGTCCCGGCGACCCGCAGCGGCAACCACGTCTACACCGCCGGCCAGCTGCCGATGCGCGACGGCGCGCTGATGGCGACCGGCAAGGTCGGCGACACGGTGACGCCCGAGGAGGCGTACGCCTGCGCCCGTCAGTGCGCGGTCAACGCGATCGCCGCGATCCGCTCGGTCGCCGGCGACCTCGCGAACGTGCGGATCGTCAAGGTCGTCGCGTTCGTCGCGTCCACGCCGGACTTCACCGGCCAGCCCGGTGTCGCCAACGGCGCGTCCGAGCTGTTCGGCGACGTCTTCGGTGACGCGGGCATCCACGCCCGGTCCGCGGTCGGCGTACCCGTGCTGCCGTTGGACTCGCCGGTCGAGGTCGAGGTCATCGCCGAGATCATGGCGGCCCTGTGAGGATCCCGTTGCCGCCGATCCCGTTGCCGGCGCACGTCGCGGACCTCGCGGCGGAGTACGGCGACGGGCGGCGCGAGGCCGCCGAGCCGCGCGATGCCGCGACGGTGGTCCTGCAACGCCCCGACGCGCAGGGGCGCCCGGAGGTCTACCTGCTGCGCCGCCAGCCGACGATGGACTTCGCGGGCGGCATGTGCGTGTTCCCCGGCGGGGCCGTCGACCCGCGCGACTACGACCACACCGTCGCGTGGGCCGGTCCGCAGCCGGCGGAGTGGGCGGCCCGGCTCGGCACGGCCGAGGACGTCGCCCGCGCGCTGGTGTGTGCCGCGGTCCGCGAGACCTTCGAGGAGTCCGGGGTGCTGCTCGCCGGCACCTCCGCCGACAACGTCGTCGCCGACACGACCGGCGACGACTGGGAGGCCGACCGGGTCGCGCTCGAGTCGCGGGAGCTGTCGATGACCGACTTCCTCGACCGCCGCGGGCTGGTGCTGCGCACCGACCTGCTCGGCATCTGGAGCGGGTGGCTGACGCCGGTCTTCGAGCCGAGGCGCTACCGGACCTGGTTCTTCGTGGCCCACCTGCCCGAGGGCCAGGTGACCCGCGACGTGTCCTCCGAGTCCTCCGAGGTGGTCTGGCTGGCCGCCGACGAGGCCGTCGCGCAGACCGAGCGCTCCGAGATGGCCATGCTGCCGCCGACGTACCTGACCTGCCTGGAGATCGGCACGATGGGCACCGTCGACGCCGTCATGGCCGCGACCCGGGACCGCACGGTCAGCATGTTCATGCCCGAGGTCGAGCCGCTCGGCGACGGGTTCACGCTGTCGATGCCCGACCAGCTGCGCCCGCTCGTCGCGGCCCGGAGGGGATGACGTGGAGGCCTGGACCGGAGGCGCGTACGGCGACCGCGGGCGCTGTGTCCTCGCCCCCAACCCGGGCATCATGACGCTCGACGGCACCAACACGTGGGTGCTGCGCGAGCCCGGCTCGGCTCGCTCGATCGTCGTCGACCCGGGCCCGCTGCACGACGACCATCTCGACGCCGTGGCGGCGGTCGCCGGCGAGGTGGAGGCGGTCGTCGTCACCCACCACCACGACGACCACACCGAGGCGGCGCGCTCGTTCGCCGAGCGGATGGGCTGCGGCGTACGCGGGCTCGACCCCGCCCAGTGCTGGCGCTCCGACCCCGTGGTCGACGGCGAGGTGCTCTCGGTCGGGGGGCTCGACGTCGAGGTCGTCACGACCCCGGGCCACACCACCGACTCCATCTCGCTGCTCGTCGAGGCCGACGGCGCACTGCTGACCGGTGACATGGTGCTGGGCCGCGGTACGACCGTGATCGTGCACCCCGACGGCGACCTCGGCTCCTACTTCGACTCGATCGCCCGGATGCGCTCGCTCGTCAGCTCCGGTCGCGTGGGCTCGCTCTGGCCCGCCCACGGCCCGGTCCTCACCGACGCCGCCGGCGTGCTCGACCACTACGTCGTGCACCGCCGCGAGCGGCTGGCCCAGGTCGAGGGCGCGCTCCATCGCCTCGGCCTGTCCCCGGCCCAGCTCCCGGCCGACGTCGCCGAGGACCCCACCCTGCCGAGACGGGTGGTCGAGGTCGTGTACGCCGATGTCGACGAGTCGCTGTGGGGTGCGGCGGAGTGGTCGGTGCGGGCGCAGTTGGCCTACTTGGCTCGTCGCTGAGCGGCAGTTCGCTCGCCCACCAAACCGTTCGATCGAGCGATCTGGGGGACTTTTGGCAGTAAAAATCCCCCTAATCGCTCGATCGAACGGTTTGGGGGTGGGGGAGTCGGCTGTCCCCTTCCAGGGCTGTGGATGAGGTGAGCGGGACGGCGCGACCTCCGATCACGCTTCGGTCATGGAGATCGACCTCAGCCGTCCGTTCCTCACGCGGCACTTCGAGCGCGCCGGGCGCCCGCGATGGAAGCTGCAGAACAAGGCCTACCGCCAGTTGGTAACAGGGGTCTGGGTGCTCGAGAAGCATGTCGACCTGGACTGCATGTACCGCGCAGCGTTGCTGCTGCATCCCCCGTGGGCCTTCGTGAGTCGGTTGAGTGCGGCGGCACTCCTCGGGCTGCCAGTACCGGATCATCCGTTCGTCCACGTCACGGTGCGCCAGGAGAAGGAACGTCGATTCAGGCCGCAGATCAAGGTCCACATCACGGCTCGACGACGCCGCATCATCGTCGTGCGAGGGATGCGAGTGAGCGATCCTTGCGAGACGTTCATCGATTGCGCAGGAAGTCTGGGATTCGTCGACATGGTGATCCTGGGCGATGCGCTCTGCCGCAAGTTCAAGATCAAGGCATCCGAGCTGCGCAGGGCGTGCGCCGAGACCGACGCCTACTATGCGGGCCTCGCCCGTGCGGCTGCAGACTTCGTGCGCGACGGGGTCGACTCTCCGATGGAGACGCGGCTGCGACTGCTGATCGTCCTGGCGGGCCTCCCGGAGCCGGAGGTCAACGTCGTACGCCGCTGGGGTGATGGCTCTTGGCGCAGGCGCTACGACCTCTGCTACGAGCGGATCAAGCTGATCGTCGAGTACGACGGCCGGCAGCATGCGGGTGACACGACACAGTGGAATGTGGACATCGCCCGACGCGAGGAGTTCGACGACGAGGGCTATCGAGTCATCGTGGTGACAGCGGAGGGCATCTTCGAGGACCCCCTCACCACGCTTCGGCGTATTCGGCGCCAGCTCCTGCTTCGCGGCTGGGGCGACGTCCCCCTCATCAACGACGAGTGGCGCGCGCACTTCGCCGCCTGAGCGTCGCGCCGGGCGGCGCCACCTCCGAACCGTTCGATCGAACGGATCGCGGGAGTTCTGACGTGCAAAGTCCCTCTAACCGTTCGATCGAACGGTTAGAGGGACTGGTGACGACCCGAGTCTGTGAGAGGGCGTGCCTAGCGCGCGCGGCGCGACATCCGCTCCATGTCCAAGATGACCACCGAGCGGGGCTCCAGGCGCAGCCAGCCGCGCGACGCGAAGTCGGCGAGCGCCTTGTTGACCGTCTCGCGGGAGGCGCCGACCAGCTGGGCGAGCTCCTCCTGGGTGAGGTCGTGGTGGACGTGGACACCGTCGTCGGCGGTGCGGCCGAAGCGGTCGGCGAGGTCGAGCAGCGCCTTGGCGACGCGGCCGGGGACGTCGGAGAACACCAGGTCGGCGACGACGTCGTTGGCCTTGCGCAGCCGGGCGGCCAGCTGGGCGAGCAGCCCGCGGGCGACCGTGGGGCGACCCTCGAGCCAGCGCAGCAGGTCCTCGTGCGACAGCGACGCGAACTCGGCGTCGGTCACGCAGGTGACGGTCGCCGATCGCGGGCCCGGGTCGAAGAGCGACAGCTCGCCGAACATCTGGCCGGGGCCCATGATCGCGAGCAGGTTCTCGCGCCCGTCGGAGGACGTGCGGCCGAGCTTCACCTTGCCCTCGAGGACCACGTACAGCTTGTCGCCGCTGTCGCCCTCGTGGAACAGCACCTCACCGCGGCGCAGCCGGGTCGTGGCCAGCGACGTGCGCAGCCCTGCCATCGCCTCGTCGTCGAGGGCACTGAACAGTGGCGCCTGACGGAGTACGTCGTTGTCCACGCTTCCTCCAATGAACGTAAAACCCGGTCTGCGGCATCCTAGCCAGTGCGGCATGTCACACCTAACAGGACTCGCGAGTCCGGACTGTCGTACCCACACCGTAGGGTGGCGTCCGTGCGGCCGATCGACACCACCGAGGAGACGTCGACCCAGCTCGTGCGGCGGGCGCGGAAGATCGACCGGGTGCTCGGGGAGACCTACCCGGACGCGAAGGCCGAGCTCGACTTCGACGACCCCTTCCAGTGCCTCGTGGTGACGGTGCTGTCGGCGCAGACGACCGACAAGCGGGTCAACGCGGTGCGCCCCACGCTGTTCGCGGCGTACCCCGACCCGGCCTCGATGGCGGCCGCCGACCGTGCCCACCTCGAGCAGATCGTCGGACCACTCGGCTTCTTCCGGGCCAAGACGGAGTCGCTGCTCAAGCTGAGCGCCGCCCTCGTCGAGAGGTACGACGGCCAGGTCCCCGCGAGGCTCGACGACCTCGTGACGCTGCCCGGCGTGGGCCGCAAGACGGCCAACGTCGTCCTCGGCAACGCCTTCGACGTCCCCGGGATCACCGTCGACACCCACTTCGGGCGGCTGGCGCGCCGGCTGGGCTTCACCGAGGAGACCGACCCGGTCAAGGTCGAGCACGCCGTCGGCGCGCTCTTCCCCAAGCGGGACTGGACGATGCTGTCGCACCACCTGATCTGGCACGGCCGCCGGCGCTGCCACGCCAAGAAGCCCGCGTGCGGCGCCTGCCCGGTCGCGCGGTGGTGCCCGTCGTACGGCACCGGGCCGACGGACCCGGTCGAGGCCGAGAAGCTGGTCCGCGCCGAGGGTCCCAACTGATGCGTCTGCGTGCCGCCGCGGTCGCCCTCCTGGCGGCCGGCGTCCTCCTCACCGGCTGCGACAGCGTCGCGCCGAGCTTCGCGTGCAAGGTCGAGGTCGACAGCGCCGACCTCGTGGACGACCGCGAGGCGGCGGGCATCGCCAGCTGCCGGAGCATCCCCGCGACCGGCGCCGACACCGGTCTCCCGGCGGTCGACCTCGACTGCCTGGGTGAGAAGGGCAGCGTTCGGCTCGACGCGATCGAGGGGCCCGCGGTGCTCAACTTCTGGGCGTCGAACTGCGGGCCCTGCCGCAAGGAGATGCCGGCGCTGCAGGAGTTCTACGCCGCCCACGGCGACCAGGTGCCGGTGATCGGCGTCAACTACCTCGACACCTACCCCGGTGCCGCGATCGAGCTGGCCCGGATGAGCGGCGTCACCTACCCCTCACTGGCCGACGCGTGCGGTGACCTCCAGAAGACCGACGCCGAGCTCGGTGCCGGCTTGCCGTTCTTCCTGTTCGTGTCCGCCGACGGCACGGTCTCCCGTCCTCATCTCGGCGGGGTCACCACGGCCGACGAGGTCGTCGCCCTGGTCCGCGAGGAGCTGGGCATCGACCTGACCGCGAAGGCGGCGCCGTGAGCGACCTGCCCGCGGACCTTCCCGACTGGCTGCACGCGGTCCACGCGGGTGCGCGTGCGATCCAGGGCAGCGACCTGACGGCGTTCCTGCCCCCGAAGGGCAAGCCGGTACGCCGCGGCGCGGTGCTGATGCTCTTCGGCGACCACGACGTCCTGCTCACCGAGCGGGCCCACGACATGCGCTCCCACCCCGGTCAGGTGTCCTTCCCGGGCGGCAGCATCGACCCGGGCGAGACCCCGGTCCAGGCCGCGCTGCGCGAGGCCGAGGAGGAGATCGGGGTCGACCCGGCCGGGGTGGAGGTGTTCGGCACCCTGCCCGAGCTGTGGCTGCCGCCGTCCAACTTCGCGGTCACCCCGGTCCTGGGCTGGTGGCGCGACCCGGCGCCGATCCGGGTCGCCTCGCCGCAGGAGGTGCACGCGATCCACCACGTGACCCTCGCGGAGCTGTTCGCGCCGGAGCACCGGATCCAGGTGCGCCACCCGGGCGGCTGGACGGGGCCGGGCTTCCTGATCGGCCCCGACAAGGACGTGATCCTGTGGGGATTCACGGGCGGGATCCTGACCCGGTTCTTCGACTTCCTCGGGTGGCTCCCACCAGTGACGGACCCGCCGGTGCATGATCTCCCGGACTACATGCTCGCCGAGCACGTCCGCCGGACGGCCGCCGCGGCAGCTGCCGACGAGGACGCGGGGGACGGCATGGACATCCTGGAGCCCAACGAGTGAACGTCCTCGACTGGCTGCTGGTCGTCCTGGTCACGGCGTACGCCCTGTCCGGCTACTGGCAGGGCTTCATCACCGGCGCGTTCGCGACCGTCGGCCTGCTCTCGGGCGGTCTCGGCGGCATCCTGCTCGCCCCGCTCGCGCTCAGCAGCTTCGAGCCCTCCCTGGCCGTCTCGCTGGGGGCGTTGTTCATCGTGATCCTGTGCGCCTCGCTGGGCCAGGCGCTCCTGCAGTACGCCGGCGCGCGGGTGCGTGAGCGGATCACGTGGCAGCCCGCGCGGGCGCTCGACGCGGTCGGCGGGGCGCTGCTGAGCGGGCTCGCCGTGCTCCTCGTCGCGTGGGCGCTCGGGGTCGCGATCTCCGGCACCCGGATCGGCCCGGTCACCTCGATGGTGCGCAGCTCGGTGGTCCTCTCGAAGGTCAACCAGGTGCTGCCGGAGTCGGCTCCCCACGCGCTCCAGGCCTTCAACAACGTCGTCGGCACCGGCTTCTTCCCGCGCTACCTCGAACCCTTCGCCCCCGAGCGGATCGTCGAGGTCGCGCCCGGACCGGCCGACCTGCCCGGCACCGAGCCGGTCAAGGCGACGCGGTCCAGCGTGGTGAAGATCCGCGGTGCCAACAACTGCGGACGCGGCGTCGAGGGCACCGGCTTCGTGTTCGCGCCGGACCGCGTGATGACCAACGCCCACGTCGTCGCCGGCGTCGATGACCCCGAGGTCAGCATCGGCGGCGGCACCGAGCTCGCCCGGGTCGTGCTCTACGACCGTGAGCTCGACATCGCCGTCCTGGCCCTGGAGACCGACGACGCGCCGGTGCTCAAGCTCGACACGACCGTCGGCGCGGAGGACCCGGTGGCGATCGTCGGCTACCCGCAGGACGGTCCGTTCGACGTGCAGACCGGCCGGATCCGCGCCATGCAGAACCTCCGCTCGCCCGACATCTACGGCAACGGCACCGTGGTCCGCGAGGTCTACTCGCTGCGCGCCCTGGTCCGCCCCGGCAACTCCGGAGGCCCGATCGTGACGCCGCAGGGCAAGGTCGCCGGCGTCGTCTTCGCCGCGTCGGTCACCGACCAGGAGACCGGGTACGCCCTCACCGCCCAGCAGGTCCAGGCCAGCGCTCGCGCAGGTACCGCGCCCGGCACCGACGACGGCGAGGTCGACACCGGCGACTGCGCGTCGTGAGGGCTGCGCCATCATGGGCGCCATGACCGAGACCTTCGTGCGCTACGAGTACGCCGCCGGCGTCGCCCGGATCACCCTCGCCGACGGTGAGCGCGGCAACCCGATCCACCACGGCTCGGTCGCCCAGCTGCACGACGCCGTCCGCTCCGCCCATCGCGACGGCGCCCGCGTCGTCGTCCTCGCTGCCGAGGGGCGCTTCTTCTCCGTCGGCGGCGACCTCGGCGCCTTCGCCGGCGCCGAGGACGTCGCGGGCTTCATCGACGACCTCGCCGAGGCACTGCACCGCGTGGTGAGCGAGCTGGTCCGCTCCGACGCGGTCGTCGTCGGCGCCGTCCAGGGCACCGCTGCCGGCGCCGGCTTCCCGCTGGCCGCGGCGGCCGACGTCGTGATCGCCGCCGACAGTGCGAAGTTCAGCCTCGCCTACACCAAGGTCGGCCTCTCGCCCGACGGCGGAAGCTCGTTGCTCGTCCACAGCCTCGGCCTGCACCGAACGCTGCGCCTGGCCCTGCTCGGCGACCTGCTCACCGCCCAGGACGCGTACGACGCCGGCCTGGTCGCGCGCGTCGTGCCCGCCGACGAACTCGCTGCCACCGTGGACCAGGTCGTCGACGCCCTCGCCGCCGGCTCCGCCACCGCGAACGCCGCGGCGAAGCGGCTGCTGCGCGAGGTCGCCGCGCCGACGCCGGAGACCGCGCTGCGCAAGGAGGCGCTGTCGATCCGCACGCTCGCCGAGAGCCCCGACGGGCGCGAGGGTGTCACCGCGTTCGTTGAGAAGCGAGCCGCCAGGTTCAACGGCTGACCGGACGACGGATCAGTCGGCGGCCGCCGCCGTGTCGTGCCGCACCGGGCAGCCGCCGACGCCGGGCACCGGGAAGGTGCCGAGCTCCTCGATCGCGAAGCCGTCCGGGTAGCTCTTGATCCGCGGCAGGTCCGCGGTGTAGGTCGGTGTCCGCTTCGACGGGGTGAAGCGCAGCAGCCGGGCGCGCATCTTCATCGCGCCGACGCTGAGCCGGCGGACGAGCGGCCCGGGGTCGGTGTAGGCGAAGGCGTCGAGCAGCGGCTGGTCCATCAGGGCGCGGCTGAACAGCTCGACCGGCGTGCGCAGCGGACGCGGGTAGAAGGTCGTCAGCAGTCGCAGCGTGGAGTCCGCGACCCGGCGCCCGCCCGCGTCGAAGTCGAAGTGAGCGCGCTCGTAGTCGTCCATCAGGTGCATGAAGGCGTCGTAGGTCTCGGGGATGTCCTTGATCCCCATGTGCCTGCCGAGTGCGCGGTAGTAGTTGACGCTCGCGCGCAGCTCGGTGTCGGTGAGCGCACGCCAGCCGTAGTCGTCGAGCCAGCGCTTGGGCACGACGACGAAGGTCGACAGGACGTAGCGGAAGTCGTCGTTGGAGATGTCGTACCTGCGGTGCATCTGGTTGATCCGCCGCATCGCGGCCCTGCCGGCCTCGGAGTCGAAGCCGTGCACGAACGGCGCCTCGAGGAGCAGCGCGGTGTCGTCGTACCGCTTCTGCACGGCGCCGGTGAACGCGCCGGTCTCGTCGAGGAGCCGGCCGATGCTCGGCACTGCATAGGTCCGGAAGAGCGCGAAGCTCAGCGCCTGGGTGAGGTCCCAGGTGAACTCGTAGAGCGCCAGGTTCTGGTAGATCTCGACATAGTCGGTCTCCGGGTCGAGCGACTCGTTGCGGTCCCGCCACAGCGTCTTGGCCATGCTCCGGAGCCTAGGGCGGCGCCGGGACCGGCAATAGATGACGAGTTCTCACTTTTCTCTCGCTTTTCGATCGGGCACTTCCTAGAACGTGTTCCAGTTCGGGTCTAGAGTGCGCCGGGTGAGCATCCCCGACGTCTTCGCCCCGGCCGAGCTGGGGCCGGTCCGGCTGCGCAACCGCACGGTCAAGGCCGCGACCTTCGAGGGGCGTACGCCGGACGGCGTCGTCACCGACGAGCTGATCGCCTACCACCGGGCGCCTGCCGCCGGTGGCATCGGCCTGACGACGGTCGCCTACCTGGCCGTCGCGCCGGACGGTCGCACGCACAACGAGCAGATCGTCGTGGGCGAGCGCACCCTGCCGGGGCTCGCGCGCCTGGCCGACGAGATCCACGCGACCGGTGCCGCGATCGCCGGTCAGGTCGGCCACGCCGGCCCGGTCGCCAACGGCCGATCCAACGGCGTGCCCGCGATCGCGGCCAGCCCGATGCCGAGCCCGCTGTCGATGCAGATGATCCGCGCGGCGTCCGAGAAGGACCTGACCCGCGTCACCCGCGCCTACGTCGACACCGCGCGGCTGCTGGTGCGTGCGGGCTTCGACGTGCTCGAGCTGCACATGGCGCACTCGTACCTGATCTCGTCCTTCCTCGCGCCCGGCCTCAACCGCCGCCGGGACCGGTGGGGAGGCCCGCTCGAACGACGGGCCCGGCTCGCCCGGCAGGTGGCGCGCGTCGTGCGCGAGGAGGTCGGGGACGCCGTCGCGGTGACCGCGAAGGTCTCCGTCTCCGACGGCTTCGCCGGTGGTGTGACCACCGGGACGAGCATCGAGCTCGCCCAGCTGCTCGAGGCCGACGGCCACCTCGACGCGCTGCAGCTCTCAGGGGGCTCGTCGCTGATGAACCCGATGTACCTCTTCCGTGGCGACGCCCCGGTCGCGGAGTTCGCCGCGACCATGCCGCCGCTGGTGAAGTGGGGCATGAGGACGCCGATGGGGCGCGGGTTCATGAAGCGCTACGCCTTCGAGGAGGCCTACTTCCGTCCCAAGGCGCTGGAGGTCCGCTCCGCCGTCGCGATGCCGCTCATGCTCCTCGGTGGCATCAACCGGCTGGAGACCATGCGGCAGGCGATGGCCGACGGCTTCGACTTCGTCGTGATGGGCCGGGCGCTGCTGCGCGAGCCCGACCTGGTCGACAGGCTGCGAGCGGGTACGGCGGCCGGCGGGATCTGCATCCACTGCAACCGCTGCATGCCGACGATCTACTCGGGCACGCGGTGCCCGGAGTGGGCGCGGGACGAGGTCATCCCGGTGCCGCGTTGACGGAAGCCCTTCCCAGAAACTAGAACTCGTTCTACATTGGCCCGCATGTCACAGGTCATCCCCGAGAAGCCGTTGCGGGTCGTCGTCTGGTCCACGGGGACGATCGGGCGGCACGTGATCGTCGGCGTCGACGCCCACCCCGATCTCGAGCTGGTCGGCGTGTGGACCTCGACGCCGGAGAAGCACGGCCAGGACGCCGGCCTGCTCGCCGGGCTGGACCGCGAGCTCGGGATCAGGGCGACCACGGACCGCGACGAGCTGGTCGCGCTGCGGCCCGACTGCGTGGTGCACGGCGCGATGACCGACGACCGGGTCTTCGAGTCGATCGCCGACCTCACCGAGCTCGTCCGCGACGGCGTCAACGTCGTGTCGTCGGGTCCGGTCATCCTGCTGCACCGCGACGGCACGCTCCCGGCCGAGATGATCGACGCCATCGACGAGGCCGGGCGCCAAGGCAACGCCAGCCTGCACGTCAACGGCATCGACCCCGGCTTCGCCAACGACGTCCTGCCGCTGGTGCTGACGTCGCTGTCGCAGCGCATCGACCACGTGGTGGTCAGCGAGATCGCGGACTACTCGACGTACTACCAGCCCGTGGTGATGCGGGACCTGTTCGGCTTCGGGCAGCCGCTCGACGACCCGGAGGTCAGGCCGCTGCTGTGGGAGCCCGGCATCCTCACGACGGCCTGGGGCCCGGTGGTGCGGGTGATCGCGGCCGGGCTGGGGGTGACGCTCGATGAGCCGCTGGTCGAGGAGGTCGACCGGCGACCGGCCGGGCGGGACACGAGGACCGTGTCGCTGGACGTGGCGGAAGGCACCATGGGGGCCGTCCGCTTCCGCGTCATCGGCACCGTCGACGGCGTCCCGAGGATCACCCTCGAGCACGTCACCCGTACGGCGCCCGACCAGGTCCCCGAGTGGCCCACTCCCGCCGAGGGCGACGGCTGCTACCGGATCGAGATCACCGGCGAGCCCTGCATGAAGCTCGAGTTCACCCACCACGGCGAGCACGGCGACCACAACGTCTCCGGGATGATCGTCACCGCGCAGCGGCTGATCAACGCGATCCCCGCTGTCGTCGCCGCGAAGCCGGGGCTGGTCACCGCGCTCGACCTCCCCCTGGTCACCGGCCGTGGCCTCGTCGCCGGCACGCCCCGGGGACTCGGTGATTGAGGTGCGAGCGCAGCGAGCCTCGAAATCCATCCTCGACCGGTTCCGGCTCACCGACCACGTCGCCGTGGTCACCGGCGCCGGGCGCGGCATCGGCGCGGCCACCGCGGTCGCCCTCGCCGAGGCCGGCGCGGACGTCGTCATCTCCTCGCGCACCGAGGCTCAGCTCAAGGAGGTCGCGGTCCGGATCGAGGACGCCGGGCGCCGCGCGCTCGTCGTACCGGCCAACCTCGCGCACACCGACGAGGTTGCCGCGCTCGCCGATGCGGCCTTCGACGAGTTCGGTCGGCTCGACGTCGTCGTGAACAACGTCGGCGGCACCATCCCGAACGCCTTCCTCGACACCGACGTGGCCTACCTGGAGGAGGCCTTCCACTTCAACGTCGCCACCGCGCACGCGCTGAGCCGGGCCGCCGTACCGCTCATGCTCAGGTCGGCGGGCGAGGGCCGGCAGAAGTCGATCACCTCGATCTCCTCGGCGATGGGCCGGCTGGCCGGGCGCGGGTACCTCGCCTACGGCACCGCCAAGGCGGCGCTCGCGCACTGGTCACGGCTGGCCGCCACCGACCTCAACCCGGAGATCCGGGTCAACGGCGTCTTCGTCGGCTCGGTGATGACCAGCGCGCTCGAGTTCGTGGCCGGGGTGCCGGAGATGAAGCACCAGCTGGAGGAGGCCACGCCGCTGGGCCGGATCGGCGAGGCCGAGGACATCGCCGCCGCGGTCGTCTACCTCGCCTCGCCGGCCGGGAAGTACGTCACCGGCAAGATGCTCGAGGTCGACGGCGGCATCCAGGAGCCGAACCTCGACCTGCGCCTACCCGATCTGCGATCGGATGTGAACGACGCCTAGAGTGCGGTCATGAGCACTGGAGGGATCGCCACCGGACACGCCGTCTCGCCCGACTCGGGCCGGCACTGGGCCGACGAGGGTGCGTGGGAGGTCGCGGAGGGCATCCACCGGATCCCGCTGCCGCTCCCGATGGACGCGCTCAAGGCGGTCAACGTCTACGTCGTCCAGGGCGACGACGGGCTGACCCTGATCGACGGAGGCTGGTCGATCCCGGTCGCCCGCGAGCTGCTCGACACGAGCCTGCGCTCGATCGGCTCGGGCTTCGGCGACATCAAGCGCTTCCTGGTCACCCACGTGCACCGCGACCACTTCACGCTCGCGACCGTCCTCGGCCACGAGTACGGCGCGGACGTCGCCCTCGGCCGCGAGGAGCAGCCGGCGCTCGAGCTGCTCCACCGCGCCGGGCGCGACGGCCTCGACGAGAGCCCCTTCCTCGCGGTGCTGCGCACCGCCGGGGCGGAGGAGATCGCGCGGCTGTGGGCCGCCGGTCCCGGCGACCTGCCGAATCCCGTCGACTGGGCGTTCCCCGACACCTGGCTCGAGGGCGACCGCACCTTCGACGTCGGCCGCCGCCGGCTCGACGCGGTGCACACGCCCGGCCACACCCCCGGCCACTACGTGTTCGCCGACCAGGCCGAGGGCGTCCTCTTCTCCGGCGACCACGTGCTGCCCACGATCACCCCGTCGATCGGGTTCACGGTGCCGCCCGCCGACCAGCCCCTCGGCCAGTTCATGGCCTCCCTGGCCCGGGTCCGCGAGCTCCCCGACCTGCGCATCCTCCCGGCCCACGGCCCGGTCGCGCCGTCGTCGTACCAGCGCGTCGACGAGCTCCTCGCCCACCACGAGGACCGTCTCGACCTGTGCCTGGCCTCGCTCAAGGAGCGCGGCTCCGCCACCTCTCTCGTCGTCGCCAAGGACCTCGGCTGGACCCGCCACGAGCGGGCGTTCGGCGAGCTCGACGTCTTCAGCCAGGGCATGGCCGCGATGGAGACCAAGGCGCACCTCGACCTGCTCGTGGCGCGCGACCAGGCGAGCGCCGTCGACCTGCCGGACGGCGTGGTCTACCGCGCGTCCTAGACTGAGCACGTCCGACAGGGGAGCACCACCCGGGTGCTGAGAGTGCGGCGCGGGCCGCAGACCCTCCGAACCTGATCCGGTTAGCACCGGCGAAGGGAGTCATCCGATGCGCACGCGCACGCTCACCGGCCGCACCCTCGTGGCCCTCTCCACGACCGCCCTCCTCGCGAGCGGCTGCTCGCTGATCGGCAGCGAGAGCGACACCCAGGAGGGCGACGACAAGAGCGTCACCCTGGTGACCCACGAGTCGTTCGCGATCCCCGAGGAGCTGGTCGAGGCCTTCGAGGAGGACAGCGGCTACCGGCTCACGATCAGCAAGCTCGAGGACGCCGGCGCGCTCACCAACGAGCTCGTGCTCACCAAGGACGACCCGGTCGGCGACGTGGTGTTCGGCGTCGACAACACCTTCGCGACGCGGGCGGTCGACGAGGGCGTGTTCGCGTCCTACGCCCCGGCGCTGCCGGAGGGCGCCGAGGCCTACGAGCTCGACGGTGACGACGACGACGCGCTCACGCCCGTCGACACCGGCAATGTGTGCGTCAACGTCGACGACGCCTGGTTCGCCGCGAAGGGCATCCCCGCGCCCACGACGCTCGACGACCTCACCAAGCCCGCCTACGAGGACCTCTTCGTCATCCCCGGCGCCAGCACCAGCTCACCCGGCCTGGCCTTCCTGCTGGCCACGATCGCGAGGTACGGCGACGACTGGGCGTCGTACTGGACCGGGCTCGTCGACAACGGCGCCAAGGTCGTCAAGGGGTGGTCCGACGCCTACTTCACCGACTTCACCTTCTCCGGCGGCGACCGGCCGATCGTGGTGTCCTACGACTCCTCGCCCGCGTTCACGCTGGACGCGGCGGGCGAGGCGACCACGACCAGCGCGCTGCTGGACGGCTGCTTCGAGCAGGTCGAGTACGCCGGCGTGCTGGACGGCGACACGACCAACACCGCCGGCGCGCGCGCTGTGATCGACTGGCTGCTCTCGCCCGAGGTCCAGGCGGCGCTGCCCGAGTCGATGTACGTCTTCCCGGTCGACGCCGGCGTCGAGCTGCCGGCCGACTGGGCGAGCTTCGCCGAGCGGCCGGAGTCGACCGAGCAGGTCGCACCCGCCGAGATCACCGAGCAGCGCAAGGCGTGGCTGGAGCAGTGGACGGAGATCGTGTCGCGATGACCCGACGGCTGGCGCTGGGATCGCTCGCCGCGGTCCCGGTCGCCGTCGTCGCCGTCTTCTTCGTGCTGCCGGTCGGCGCGATGCTGCACCGCGGCGTGTGGCCGGAGGGCTCCTTCGACCCCGGCGCCGTGCTCGACGTGCTCCGCCGCCCCCGCACGCTGCGGGTGCTGTGGTTCACGGTGTGGACGAGCACCGTGGCGACCACACTCGCGGTCCTGCTCGGGCTGCCGGCCGCCTACGTCCTGCACCGGCTGCGCTTCCCCGGCCGTGCCGTGATCCGCACGGCGCTGCTCGTCCCGTTCGTGCTGCCCACCGTGGTCGTCGGCCTCGCGGTGCGTGAGCTGATCTCGTCGTCGGGGCCGCTCGGCTTCCTCGACCTCGACGGGACGCCGACCGCGATCCTGGTCGGCCTCGTCTTCTTCAACGTGGCCGTCGTGATCCGCACGGTCGGCGTGGCCTGGGAGGGCCTGGACCGCCGGCCCGCGGAGGCCGCGGCCGCGCTCGGCGCCACGCCGGCGCAGGTGTTCCGGACCGTCACCCTCCCCGCCCTGCGACCGGCCGTCGTCTCCGCGGCGAGCGTCGTCTTCCTCTTCTGCGCGACGGCCTTCGGCGTGGTCCTGGTCCTGGGCGGGGTGCGGTACTCGTCGGTCGAGACCGAGATCTACCTGCTCACCGCCGACCTGCTCGACCTGCCGGCCGCCGCCGCGCTCTCGCTCGTGCAGATGCTGGCGGTCGTGGCGCTGCTGGTCGTGGTCGGCCGGCTGCGCGCCGTACCCGACCCGACGGTGCGCCGGGTCGCCGCCGCTCCGACCCGGCCCCGCCCGCGCGACCTCCCGGCCCTCGCGGTCACCGTGCTCACCCTTGGCCTCGTGGCGCTGCCCGTCCTCGCCCTCGCCGTCGGCTCGCTACGACGCGACGGCGCGTGGACGCTCGCGTACTACCGCGCCCTCGGCGGCTCGGCCGAGGGCCTGCTGCAGGTGTCGGTCACCGACGCGCTCGGCGCGAGCCTGCGGATCGCGGTCGACGCGACCTGGATGTCACTGTCGCTCGGCCTGGTCGTCGCGTTCGTGGTGACCCGCAAGGTCCGCAGCAGAGCGGGAAGGCGCGCGCGGGCAGTGCTCGACGGCTTCTTCATGCTGCCCCTCGGCGTGTCCGCCGTGACCCTCGGCTTCGGCTTCCTGATCGCGCTCGACCAGCCGCCGCTCGACCTGCGCGCGAGCCCGCTGCTGGTCCCGATCGCCCAGGCCCTGGTGGCGCTGCCGCTCGTCGTACGCACGCTCGTCCCGGTCCTCGCCGGGATCGACGATCGCCAGCGCCAGGCCGCCGCGTCGCTCGGCGCCGGCCCGCTGCGCACCCTGCTGAGCGTCGACCTGGCGGTCGTGTGGCGCCCGCTGCTGGCCGCCGCGGGCTTCGCGTTCGCCGTGTCGCTGGGGGAGTTCGGTGCGACGTCGTTCATCGTGCGGCCCGCCGAGCCGACCCTGCCGGTCGTGATCTACCGGCTGCTCGGGCACCCGGGCGCCCTCAACTACGGCACCGCCATGGCGGCGTCGGTGGTGCTCGCCGCCGTGACCGCCGGTGTCATCCTCGTCGTCGAGCGGCTGCGTGTGCCGGGAGTGGGGTCGTGGTGAGCCTGGAGCTGCAAGGAGTGAGCGTCGCCTTCGACGGGGCCGTGGCGGTCGACGCCGTCGACCTGAGCGTCGAGGACGGTCACGTGCTCGGGGTCCTCGGACCGTCCGGCTGCGGGAAGTCCACGCTGCTGCGCGCGGTCGCCGGCCTCGAGCCGCTGTCCGCCGGCCGGATCGCCTGGGACGGCGCCGACCTCGCCGGCGTGCCCACGCACCGGCGCGGGTTCGCGCTGATGTTCCAGGACGGCCAGCTCTTCGACCACCTCACCGTCGCTCGCAACGTCGGCTACGCCCGCCGCCTGCAGGGCGCCTCCCGCGCGACCGTCCGCGCCGAGGTCGACGACCTGCTCGGGCTCGTCGGACTGCGCGGGTACGCCGACCGGCTGCCCCGCACCCTGTCCGGCGGCGAGCGGCAGCGGGTCGCCCTGGCCCGGTCCCTGGCCGCCCGGCCCCGGCTGCTGCTGCTCGACGAGCCCCTGAGCGCGCTCGACGCCGGCCTGCGCGGTCGGCTCGCCGCCGACCTGAGGCGCATCCTCACCGAGTCGGGTACGACGGCCCTGCTCGTCACGCACGACCAGGACGAGGCCTTCGCGATCGCCGACCGGCTGGCCGTGATGCGGGCCGGACGGATCGTCCAGGAGGGCGCCACCGGTGCCGTCTGGGCGCATCCTGCCGACGCCGACACCGCACTCTTCCTCGGCTGCTCGCGGGTGCTCGACCCCCGGGTGGCGAGCGTCCTGCTGGGACGGTCCACGGGTCCGGTGGCCCTGCGCCCCTCCGCGCTGCTCGTCGGCCCGGACCCCACCGACGGGCTTCCCGGCACCGTCCGCACCTTCCGCCCGACCCCGGACGCCAGCCGGCTCGTGGTCGCCGTCGACGGCGTCGGCGACCTGGACGCCGTCGGCGTGCCCGGTTGGATCGCGGAGCCGGGCCAGCGCGTCGGCGTACGTGTCGCAGAGCACGCCGTCGCGTTCCTGCCCGACACTGCGACCGAGCCCGCTGGGAGTGCACCGTAGGATCCCTCGGGTGTACCGCCGCGCCTACACCCTCCTCATCGGCACGGCCGCGCTCATGCTGGGCCTCGCGGCCTTCACCGCGTGGAAGCTCGATCGCCGCCTCCTCGACCCGGAGGGCAGCTTCCTCGGCCCGTCGTACATCCGGCTCCCGCTCCTGCTGCTCGGTGCCCTCCTCCTCGACCTGCTGCCGCTGGCGCTGTGGAAGGCCCACGGCCGGCCCAGCCGCGTGGTGCCGGTGGTCAAGGAGCGCCTGCGCACGCACTGGTCCAAAGAGCGCGCGACGCTGGTCTCGATCGGTGTCATCAGCTTCTACCTGACCTACGTCAGCTACCGGAACCTCAAGTCGTTCCTGCCGTTCGTGCGCTCCGACCCGAACGCCGCCCCGGGCGAGGTCCGGGCGCTGTCCTACGACCGCGAGCTGCACATCCTGGACCGGGTCATGTTCTTCGGCCACGACCCGAGCGACGTGCTGCACGCGGTCTTCGGCACCCAGCTGACGGCGTACGTCCTGTCGCCGATCTACCTGACCTTCCTGCCGTTGGTGCCGCTCGCGCTCACGGCCTGGCTGGTGTGGTCGCGCAACATGTCCTTCGGCTACTGGTTCGTGACCTCGCAGTGCCTGGCGTGGTCCCTCGGCACGCTGTCCTACTACCTGCTGCCGACGCTGGGCCCGGGCATCGCCTACACCTCCGAGTACTACGGCGCCGGCGGTCTCGCGCACACCGGGACGACCGACCTGATGAACTCGATCGTGCGGGCCCGCGGGAACGTGCTGTACGGCGGCGCCACGGAGTCGGTCAACTCCATCGCCGGGTTCGCCAGCCTGCACTGCGCGATCACCCTGCTCTTCGCGCTCATGGTCCAGTACACGCTGCGCTCGAAGGTCCTCAAGTGGATCTTCTGGGTGAACTTCGCGCTGACCGTGGTCGCCACGCTGTACTTCGGCTGGCACTACGTCGCCGACGACATCGCCGGCATCGCGATCGCGATCGTGTCCTTCTACGTCGGCGGAATCGCCAGCGGGCAGAAGTTCGACAGACGACTGCACTCGCACCCGACCACCACCACCTCCAAGGTGCCGATCGAGGTCGACTGAGGGCGCCGGCGGACCGCCCGGACCGAATGACACCGGTGTAGTTCGTCAACACGACACGCCGGTGGGGTGTGAGATTTTTGAGGTTTTTGTTTCCTGTGTGACGAAAGCGCACTACCGTGGCGCGAGTGCGTTCTCCCAGCCTCGGTACCGGCCTGGCCGCCCTCGTCCTGACGGCGGTGGTCTGCATCCCCGCAGCGCAGGCGGACCCGCCGGCCGACCCGGCGGTCCCGGGCGGTGCGGGGGCACCGAGCGCCGCGGACGTGCGGGCCGCCCGGGACCGGGTCGGCGTCGCCGAGGGTGAGGTCGCGGCGATCCAGCAGCGGCTGGCCGGCGCCGCCGCCACGCTCGACGCCGCCACGGTCCGAGCCGCGAAGGCGACCGAGGCCTGGAACGGGGCCCGGTGGGCCGCGGGCAACGCCCGGGCCGCCGCCCGGCAGGCGAGCGCCGAGTCCGACCTCGCCGACCAGGTGCTGGCGACGCACGAGGACGCCTTCCGCGACGCCGTCATCACCGCCCAGGGCATGGGTCTCGAGCTGTCCCTCGTCGAGGCGGTCGTCGACGCCGACGGCGTCGACGCCCTCCTCGAGCAGAGCTCCGCGAGCGAGCACGTCCAGGCGCTGTTCGACCAGCGGCGCGACGACTACCTCGCGGCGGCCGATGCCGCCACCGCGGCGGCCGATGCCGCCAGTGCCGCGTCGGCCGAGGCGGAGCGGACGCTCGCCGACGCTCGCACCGCGCGGGACCGGGCCCGGGCAGCGGTCGCGGAGGCGGAGACGCTCAGCGCGCGGGTCGAGGGCCGACGTACCCGGCTGGTGAAGCGGCTCGCCCGGCTCCAGGGCGTCAGTGTCGCCGTCGCCCGGGAACACCAGGCCGCGGTCGACGCCGAGGCCGCCGCGAAGGCGGGCGCCGAGGCCAAGGCGGCGAACGAGGCCGAGGACGCCGGGAAGCCCGCGCCGCCGCCCCCCGCGGCCGACCCGACCCCGGCCGCGCCCGCCGACGGCGCCCAGGCCGCCCTCGCCTTCGCCCGCGCCCAGCTCGGCGAGCCCTACCGGTGGGGCGCCGCGGGGCCGGACGCCTGGGACTGCTCGGGCCTGGTCGCGAGGGCATGGGCGGCCGGCGGGAAGGCCCTGCCGCACTACTCGGTCGCCCAGTACGAGCAGTCCACCCCGATCGCCCGCGCCCAGCTCCGGCCCGGCGACCTCGTGTTCTGGTCCGACGGCGGCCCGGGTGCGATCTTCCACGTCGCGCTCTACGCCGGCGACGGTCAGGTCCTCCACGCCCCGCGCACCGGTCGCCCGGTCAGCCTGGAGTCGATCGACTACTGGCGCTCGCCGGACTTCTTCGCGCGGCCCTGACCGCGCATGCCCTAGGTTCGCCCCATGGCCGAGGAGACCACTGCCACCGCGCCGCCGGAGCTGACCGTCGACGTCCCGGCGCTGACCGCGCTGCTCGACGGGAGGTACGCCGACGTGCGCCGCACGGTGCGCGAGCTGCTGCCGACGTACGCCTGCGTGCTGGAGGACGCCGAGACGATGCCCCGCGAGGAGTTCCGCGAGCGCGTCAAGGACGTGGTGCTGGAGATCGCGGGGACGGGCGCCGCGGGGATGGGCTTCCCGAAGGAGTACGGCGGGGGCGGCGACATCGGCGCCTCGATCGCCGCGTTCGAGTCCCTGGCGTACGGCGACCTGTCGGTGCTCGTGAAGGTCGGGGTGCAGTTCGGCCTCTTCGGCGGCGCGATCCTGCAGCTCGGCACCCAGCGCCACCACGACGCGTACCTCGCCGACGTCGTCAGCGGCCGGCTGCTCGGCTGCTTCGCGATGACCGAGACCGGACACGGCAGCAACGTGCAGGCGCTGGGCACGGTCGCGGCCTACGACCCCACGACGTCCGAGTTCGTGGTCACGACCACGAGCGAGGAGGCCGGCAAGGACTACATCGGCAACGCGGCACGGCACGCGCGGGTGGCGGTGGTGTTCGCCCAGCTGGAGGTGGCCGGCGAGGGGCACGGCGTGCACGCGCTCGTCGTACCGCTGCGCGACGAGGACGGCGCGCCCCTGCCCGGCGTCCGGATCGAGGACGACGGCGCCAAGATGGGCCTCAACGGCGTCGACAACGGACGGATCTGGTTCGACGGCGTGCGGGTGCCGCGCGAGGCGCTGCTCAACCGGTTCGCCGACGTCACCGAGGACGGGACCTACGTCAGCGAGATCGAGAGCCCGGGCCGGCGGTTCTTCACGATGCTGGGCACGCTGGTCCAGGGCCGGGTCTCGGTCGGTGCGGCCGGGGTCAGCGCGTCGAAGTCGGCGCTGACGATCGCGGTCCGCTACGGCCTGCAGCGGCGCCAGTTCGAGACCGGCAACGAGGCCGGCGCCGAGCAGCTGCTGCTCGACTACGGCCTGCACCAGCGGCGGCTGTTCCCGCGGCTGGCGCGGACCTATGCACTGCACTTCGCGCAGGAGGTGCTCGCCGGGGAGCTGCACGACGTGTTCTCCGGCATCCGCGACGACGAGGAGACCCGCAGGCTGCTGGAGTCCCGCGCGGCCGGCACGAAGGCGCTGGCGACCTGGCACGCGACCGACACCATCCAGGAGTGCCGCGAGGCCTGCGGCGGCGCGGGCTACCTCGCGGTCAACCGGTTCGCCGCCCTCAAGGCCGACACCGACGTCTTCACCACCTTCGAGGGCGACAACCACGTGCTGCTGCAGCTGGTCGGCAAGGGCCTGCTGACCGACTACGCCAGCGACTTCTCCGACCTCGACCAGCTCGGCATGGTCCGCTTCGTGGCCGGCCTGGCCGTCGAGACCGTCCTCGAGCGCACCCGCGTGCACCGGCTCTTCGAGCAGATCCGCGACGCCTTGCCCGGGGGCAGCGACGACTGGCACACCGACAGCGGGCTGCGCGACCCCAACTACCACCTGGCGATGTACCGCTTCCGCGAGGAGCACCTGATCGGCGGGGTCGCCCGGCGGCTCAAGCGTGGCGTCGACGCGGGGCTGAACCCCGGCGAGGTCTTCTCCCGCGTGCAGGACCACGTCATCGCCGCGGCCCGCGCGCACGTCGAGCGGCTGGTGCTGGAGGCCTTCGTCGCGAAGGTCGCGTCCGTGCCCGAGGAGTACGGCGACCTGCGGCTCGTCCTCAACCTGCTCTGCGACCTGCACGCGCTGTCCGGGATCGAGGCCGACCGGGCCTGGTTCATCGAGCACGGCCGGCTCACCATCCAGCGCTCGAAGGCGATCACCCGCGAGGTCGCGGACCTGTGCCGTCGCGTGCGCCCGGTCGCGCGCGAGCTGGTCGACGCGTTCGCCGTACCGGAGGCCCTCCTGCGGGCGCCGGCCCTCATCGGAGGAAGGCCATGATCCGGTCGACGCTGTCCCACCTCCCCGGGTTGGGCGGATGGTCGGACGACCCGCTGTGGGCGTCGTTCTACGACTGGACCGTCGAGCACCCGACCGCCGGCGGCGCGGTCTGGCGGGTCGGCGTCAACAGCGACCTGCGCCGGCTCTACCGGGCCGCCGACGAGATCGGCCGGCAGCCCGCCGGCAGCCGGATCCTGGACATCCCGTGCGGCGGTGGCGTGGCGCTGCGTGGCCTGCGGCCGGGCCAGGGGGTGGAGTACGTCGCCGGCGACATCGCGCAGACCATGCTGGACCGCACGATGCGCGCGGCCGAGCGGCGCGGGGTCGCCGACCAGGTCGTGCCGCGGATCGCCGACGTCGGTGACCTCCCGTTCGACGACGCGGGCTTCGACCTCGTCGTCACCTTCACCGGGCTGCACTGCTTCCCCGACCCAGAGCGGGCCGTGGTCGAGATGGCGCGCGTGCTGCGCCCCGGCGGCGTGCTGACGGGCAGCGCGCTGCTCAACGACACCGGGCTCCGGTTCGAGCCGCTGCGCCGGGTCGGCCGCGTCGCCGGCCTGCTCGGCCCCGGCTGCAGCAGCGCCGACCTCGAGGTCTGGTTCGCCCGTGAGGGCATCGCCGACCTCGTCCTCGAGCGCAGCGGCGCGATCGCCTACTTCCGCGGGGTGAAGCGCGGGGGGAGCGGGGCGTGAGCGCGGTCGCGGAGCGTCGTACCGCGATCTTCGCGGCCCTGCGTGCCCTCCTCCTCGAACGCCCCTGGGGCGACGTCACCCTCGAGGCGGTCGCCCGCGACGCCGGGGTGAGCCGGCAGACGCTCTACAACGCCTTCGGCTCGCGCTACGGCCTCGCTCAGGCGTACACGGTCCACCTCGCCGACGCCCTGTGCGCGCTGATCGCCGCGACCCTCGCCGAGCACGCCGACGACCCGCGCACCGGCTTGGAGGAGGGACTGCGGCTCTTCCTCGAGACCGCCGCCGAGGACCCGCTGATCGACCGCGTCCGGGCCGGCGACGCCCACCACGACCTGGTCCGCATCGTCACCACCGACGCCGCTCCGCTGCTCGTCCGGGTCGCCGAGCAGCTGGAGGCGGCGGCGAGCGCTGCCTGGCCGGGCACCGACCCGACGCTCGTGCGCGAGCTCGCGCGGACCCTCGCCCGGTTGGCGCTCAGCTACGTCACGATGCCGCCCGAGCACGACGACAGCCCCGCGGCGATCGCCGCAGGGCTGTCGATGCTGCTGGCGCCGACCCGCTTGTAACTACGTGTTACGCCACCCGTTTGGGGCTGAAGTGGCTGCTGTGGTGGAGAACCGCGCTGTAACACTTAGTTACAAGGGCGCCCGGGCTCAGTGGGCCGAGCTCTTGAACCGCTCGAACGACGCGGCGATCTCGGCCTCGGCCTCGGTGCGGCCGACCCAGTCGGCGCCCTCGACGGACTTGCCGGGCTCGAGGTCCTTGTAGACCTCGAAGAAGTGCTGGATCTCGAGCCGGTCGAAGTTCGGCACGTGGTTGATGTCGCGCAGGTGCTCCATGCGCGGGTCGCCCGCGGGGACGCAGAGGACCTTGTCGTCGCCGCCGGCCTCGTCGGTCATCCGGAACATGCCGATCGCGCGGCACTTGATCAGGCAGCCCGGGAAGGTCGGCTCCTGGAGCAGGACCAGCGCGTCGAGCGGGTCGCCGTCCTGGCCGAGGGTGTCCTCGATGTAGCCGTAGTCGGCGGGGTACATCGTCGAGGTGAAGAGGAACCGATCGAGGCGCATGCGCCCGGTCTCGTGGTCGACCTCGTACTTGTTGCGGCTCCCCTTGGGGATCTCCACGAGGACGTCGAACTCCAGCACAGTCTTCCTCCACACTCTCGGCCCGGTCGGGGCTGACGATCGGGTCTGGCGCGGACGTGCTCGCGGGAGCTGTGAACCTGCCCGGCGCCGTTGTTCGCAGCATTGTCCCGCACAATGTCCCGGAACGCGCAGTCGGGGAGCACAGTCCGGGAGGAGAGACGGTGGCGAAGAGGGACCGCGAGTCGGGTACCGGACGTGCCCGGCGCGTCCTCTCGGGGGTGCTCGTGGTGGCGCTGCTGGGCGGCGCGGGAGCCGCCTGGCAGACCGGGGCCGCGGAGCGGTGGTGGGACGAGCTGCGCGCCGACGCGGGCACGCCGGCCGACCCGGCCGCGGTGGCGCCGCCGCCGGAGGTCGACGTGCCGCCGGTCGTCGTACCGGAGGCGCTGGCGCCCGTCGCGGACGGCACCGCCGCCCTGGACCGGAAGGCGGTCCGGCAGGCACTCGCGCCGCTCGACTCGCCCGACCTGGGCCGTCACGTCATCGCCGCGGTCGGCCCACTCGCGGGCACCGGCTACGCCTACGAGGCGGCCGAGGGCGCCGCCGTCGCGATCCCCGCCTCGACCACCAAGCTCGTCACCGCCGCCGCGGCGCTGTTCCTGCTCGGGCCCGAGCGCACCTTCGCGACCACCACCGTCCTCGACGCCAGCAGTACGACGCCCCGACTGGTCCTCGTGGGCGGCGGCGACCCGCTCCTTTCACGCGAGCCGAGCGCACCGAGCGATGCGGCGACGTACGACCCGGAGCGGGCCGACGTGCGCACCCTCGCCCGGCGCACCGCCCGCAACCTGAAGGCCTCCGGCGTGACCAGCGTCGAGGTCGGCTTCGACGACACGCTGTTCACCGGTCCCGCGGTGCACCCCAGCTGGAAGCCGGACTACATCCCCGAGGAGGTCAACCCGATCAGCGCACTGTGGGTCGACGAGGGCCGGTCGCTTCCGGGGCAGGGTCCCGTCGCCGATCCGGCGCTCGAGGCGACCACGGCGTTCGCCCAGGCGCTGGGCCGCCGCGGCATCACCGTCACCGGCAGCCCCACCCGCACCACGGCCCCGGCCGGCGCGACCGAGGTCGGCCGCGTGACCAGTCCGACGGTCGCGCAGATCGTGCAGCGCCTGGTCGAGGTCAGCGACAACGCCGCCGCCGAGGTGCTGCTGCGCCACGCGGGCGTCGCCGACGCGGGTGACGGGTCGTTCACGGGCGGCCAGCAGGCCGTCGCCCGGGTGCTCACCGCCAACGGCATCGACCTGCGCGGCTCGGTCCTGTACGACGGCAGCGGGCTCTCCCGCGCCAACCGGCTCGCCCCCGGCGTCCTGGTCGACGTGCTCCGCCTCGCGGCGTCGGCCGGCCACCCCCAGCTGCGCCCGCTGCTGGCCGGGCTCCCCGTCGCCGGCTACACCGGCTCCCTGGCCGACCGCATGGACCTCGGCCCCGCGGCCGGTCGCGGTCGGGTCCGCGCCAAGACCGGCACGCTGACCGGCGTCACCTCGCTGGCCGGCATCGCCATCGACGCCCAGGGCCACCTGCTCGCCTTCGCCCTGATGGCCGACAAGGTCAAGAAGGAGAAGGGCCTGCTCGCCCGGACCACCATGGACTCGGCCGCCGCCGGCCTCGGCGCCTGCCTCTGCTGACCCGTGCTCTGCAGATCCGTGGTCTGCTGATCCGTGCCGGGCCCGGCGTTGCACGTCACCGCCTAGGCTTCCGGGCATGACCCCACCCGCCGCACCGCTGCCCCCGATGATCGACTGGGGCCTCGCCGTCGCGCTCGGGTCCCGGCTGGCGGGGGACGGGCCGATGGTGAGCCGTGCGGAGGCGGACGACGCGGTCGCCGAGCTGCGCGCGGGCGCCCACCGCTCGACCGGGCTGGTGCGCGAGTTCACGGGCCTCGACGCGCCCGACGGCACCGCGCCGGTCCTGGTCGTCGACCGGCCCGGCTGGGTGCAGGCCAACGCCGAGGGCTTCGCGGTCGCGACCCGGCCGATGATGGAGAAGATCGCCGCGAGCAAGCCGCCGAGCGGGTTCGGGCTCAAGGTCGGGGCGAAGGTCACCGGCGCCGAGGTCGGCGGGCTGCTGGGGTTCCTCGCGGGCAAGGTGCTCGGCCAGTTCGACCCCTTCCACGAGCCCCACGGGCGGCTGCTGCTGGTCGCCCCCAACATCGTCCACGTCGAGCGTGAGCTCGAGGTCGACCCCCACGACTTCCGGCTCTGGGTCTGCCTGCACGAGGAGACCCACCGGGTGCAGTTCACCGCCGTGCCGTGGATGCGAGAGCACCTGTTCTCGGAGATCCGGGCCATCAGCGACACCGTCGAGCCGGCGAGCTTCCTCGAGGGCGGCCTCGAGCGGATCACCGAGGCGATCAAGGCCGGCCGCAACGGCGGCAGCATCGTGGAGATGTTCAGCACCCCCGAGCAGCTCGAGGTCATCGACCGGGTCACGGGGATGATGTCGCTGCTCGAGGGCCACGCCGACGTCGTCATGGACGACGTGGGCCCGACGGTGATCCCGAGCGTCGCCCGGATCCGCAAGAAGTTCACCAAGCGCCGCCAGGGCGTCGGCGCCCTCGACCGCGTGCTGCGCCGCCTGCTGGGCCTCGAGGCCAAGATGGCCCAGTACCGCGACGGCGCCCACTTCGTCCGCGCCGTCGTCGACCGGGTCGGCATGGAGGAGTTCAACGCGGTCTGGGCAGGCCCCGAGAACCTGCCCAGCAAGGCCGAGCTCAGCGACCCGGACGGCTGGGTCAAGCGCGTCCTGGCCTGAGCCCGGCTGACATGGGCCTGCACCCCGCCATCGCCGCCGTCCGCCACGGCGTACGACCCGCGCTGGCCGACCTCGACCCCGGCACCACCGTCGTGGTCGCCTGCTCCGGCGGCGCCGACTCGCTCGCCCTGCTCGCGGCGACCGTGTTCGAGGGTCACAAGGCGGGCCTCCGCGTCGTCGGCGCGACCGTCGACCACGGCCTCCAGGAGGGCAGCGGCGAGCACGCCGCCCGGGTCGTCGCGCAGATGGCCGGCCTCGGCGCCGACGAGACCGCGACCGCGCGGGTCCACGTCGACCCGGCCGGCCTGGGGATCGAGGCGGCCGCCCGCCGCGCCCGGTACGCCGTCCTCGACCAGCTCCGCGACCACTTCGGTGCCGAGACCGTGCTGCTCGGCCACACCCGCGACGACCAGGCCGAGACCGTGCTGCTCGGCCTGACCCGCGGCTCGGGGGGACGCAGCCTCGCGGGGATGCGCCGCGGGTTCGAGCACTACCGCCGCCCGCTCCTCGACGTCGCCCGTGCCGACACCGTCGCCGCCTGCCTCGCCGACGGCATCGAGTTCTGGGACGACCCCCACAACAGCGACCCCGGCTTCGCCCGGGTCCGGGTCCGCCAGCGGGTGCTCCCCGTCCTGGAGGACGAGCTCGGCCCCGGCGTCGCCGCCGCCCTCGCCCGCACCGCCGACCAGGTCCGCGCCGACGTCGAGGCCCTCGACGCACTCGCCCGGGACGCGTTCGACCGAATGTCCGCGCAACGTCATTCGTCCCGTGGGCGATCGCCCACGGAACGAATGACGTCACGTCCGGAACTGCCCCTCGCCGAGCTCGCCGACCTCCCGGGAGCGATCGCCACCCGGGTGCTCCGGCTCGCCGCGCTCGCCGCCGGGGCGGTCGACGCCGAGCTCTTCCACGTCCACGTCACCGCCCTCGACCGGCTCGCCCGGGGCGAGATCAGCGGCGAGGTCCAGCTGCCCGGCCACGTGACGGCGTACCGCGACCGCTCCCACCTCTGCTTCCGCGGGACCGCTGTGGCAGGCTGACGCCATGCATGCGAGCGACGTCGCGGACGACCTGGTCGAGGTGCTCTTCACGGAGGAGCAGATCCAGGCCCGGGTGGCCGAGCTGGCCCTCGAGATCGAGCGCGACTACGAGGACAAGGACCTCGTCCTCGTCGGCGTCCTGCGCGGCGCGGTCATGATCATGGCCGACCTCGCCCGTGCCCTGAACAAGCACGTCGAGATGGACTGGATGGCGGTGTCGTCCTACGGCTCCGGCACCAAGTCCTCCGGCGTCGTGCGGATCCTCAAGGACCTCGACGCCGACATCGCCGGTCGCCACGTCCTGATCGTCGACGAGATCATCGACACCGGCCTGACCCTGTCGTGGCTGACCTCCAACCTCGGCTCCCGCGGCCCGGCGAGCGTCGAGATCGCCACCCTGCTGCGCAAGCCGGAGGCGCTGCAGATGCCGGTGAAGCCGCGGTACGTCGGCTGGGACATCCCCAACGAGTTCGTGGTCGGCTACGGCCTCGACTACCGCGAGCGCTACCGCAACATGCGCGACATCGGCACCCTGGCCCCCGCCGTCTACTCCTGATCCGGTCCTGATCGCCGCTCCAACGGGCCGCCCAACCAGGGACCAGACAGAATGGGACCCGTCGGCGGCGTGTACCGTCGTCTGATCCTTGTCGACGGAGTTGGGGAGCGAGTAAGTCTGTGAAGCGCGTTTTCAGGGGGCCCTGGCTCTGGATCGTGGTGGCGGTCCTCGCCGTCGTCCTCGCTCTCGAGTTCCTCGCACCCGGAGGCGGGTACGACGAGATCCCCACCTCGCAGATGTCGAAGTACATCGAGCAGGGCCAGGTCGAGGAGATCACCTTCATCGACGGGGACCAGACGGTCGAGGCCACCCTCGACAAGGGCACCCGCAAGCAGGGCGACAAGGTGATGACCCAGTGGGTCACCGACCAGCAGCTGATCCTGATCGAGGCGGTCGACGAGCAGGTCGCCAAGGGCGCCATCGACAAGTCGATCTCCAAGAACCCGCAGCCCAGCCTGCTCGGGTCGATCCTCGCGACGCTGCTGCCCTTCGCGCTGATCATCCTGCTGTTCATCTTCTTGATGAACAACGTCCAGGGCGGCGGCCGGGGCGTCATGCAGTTCGGCAAGTCCAAGGCCAAGATGATCAGCAAGGACATGCCGAAGACCACCTTCGCCGACGTCGCCGGGTGTGACGAGGCGATCGAGGAGCTCGGCGAGATCAAGGAGTTCCTCCAGGAGCCGGCGAAGTTCCAGGCCGTCGGCGCCAAGATCCCCAAGGGCGTGCTGCTCTACGGCCCGCCCGGAACCGGCAAGACCCTGCTCGCGCGCGCCGTCGCCGGCGAGGCGGGCGTCCCGTTCTACTCGATCTCCGGCTCCGACTTCGTCGAGATGTTCGTCGGCGTCGGTGCCTCGCGCGTGCGCGACCTGTTCGAGCAGGCCAAGGAGAACGCGCCCGCGATCGTCTTCATCGACGAGATCGACGCCGTCGGTCGCCACCGCGGCGCCGGCATGGGTGGCGGTCACGACGAGCGCGAGCAGACCCTCAACCAGCTCCTCGTCGAGATGGACGGCTTCGACGTGCGCGGCGGCGTCATCCTGATCGCGGCCACCAACCGGCCCGACGTCCTCGACCCCGCGCTGCTGCGCCCGGGCCGCTTCGACCGCCAGATCCAGGTCGACGCGCCCGACCTGGCCGGCCGCAAGCGGATCCTCGAGGTCCACTCGCGGGGCAAGCCGCTCGGCCCCGACGTCGACCTGATGTCGACCGCGCGGCGTACCCCCGGCTTCTCGGGCGCCGATCTCGCCAACGTGCTCAACGAGGCCGCGCTGCTCACCGCACGCAGCAACCAGAAGGTCATCACCGCGCCGCTCCTCGACGAGGCGATCGACCGCGTGATCGCGGGCCCGCAGCGTCGTACCCGTCTGATGACGGAGAAGGAGAAGCTGATCACCGCCTACCACGAGGGCGGTCACGCCCTCGTCGCGGCGGCGCTGCCGGGCACCGACCCGGTCCACAAGATCACGATCCTGCCGCGTGGCCGGGCCCTGGGCTACACGATGGTGCTGCCCGACGAGGACAAGTACTCCCAGACCCGCTCGGAGATGCTCGACAAGCTCGCCTACATGCTGGGCGGCCGGGCCGCGGAGGAGCTGATCTTCCACGACCCGACGACCGGCGCCGGCAACGACATCGAGAAGGCCACCTCGCTGGCCCGCGCGATGGTCACCCAGTACGGCATGACCGAGCGCCTCGGCGCGATCAAGCTCGGCGAGTCCAACTCCGAGCCGTTCCTGGGCCGCGACCTCGGCCACTCGCGCAACTACTCCGAGGACGTCGCCGCGATCGTCGACGAGGAGACCAAGAACTTCCTCGCCGCCGCCCACCAGGAGGCCTTCGACATCCTGGTCGAGAACCGCGACGTGCTCGACGCGCTCGTGCTCGCGCTGCTCGACAAGGAGACGCTCGACAAGGAGCAGGTCGCGGACATCTTCACCGCCCTGCGCCTGCGGCCCGAGCGGCCCGCCTGGACCGGCTCCCCGACCCGGATCCCGTCGACCATCCCGCCGGTGGAGATCCCCGAGGAGATCCGCCGCCGCGCCGAGCAGAACGGCCAGACCGCGCCCGAGCCCGGCGAGGGCGGCCAGATCCTGACCCCGCCCGGACCCGGCGGCGACGTCTACGGCGGTACGCCGACCGCGCCCCCGACCGACCCGCAGCCGCCGGCGCCGTCCGCATGACCGAGGGCACGGGCGCGTTCGACCACGAGCGCGCCGAGGCGGCCGTCCGCGAGCTCCTCGCGGCCATCGGCGAGGACCCGGACCGGGAGGGCCTGCGCGACACCCCGGCCCGGGTGGCCCGGGCGTACGCCGAGCTCACCGCCGGGCTGCGGATGACGGCGGAGGAGGTGCTCACCACCACCTTCGACCTCGGGCACGACGAGATGGTGCTGGTCCGCGACATCGAGCTGTGGTCGATGTGCGAGCACCACCTGGTCCCGTTCACCGGCGTCGCCCACGTCGGGTACATCCCGGCCGAGAGCGGCAAGATCACCGGCCTGTCCAAGCTGGCCCGCCTCGTCGACGTCTACGCCAAGCGCCCGCAGGTCCAGGAGCGGCTGACCACCCAGGTCGCCGACTCGCTGATGGAGATCCTCGACGCCCGCGGGGTGGTCGTGGTGATCGAGGCCGAGCACCTGTGCATGACGATGCGCGGGGTCCGCAAGGCCGGCGCGCGCACGATCACCTCCGCGGTGCGCGGCACCATGCTCAAGGACGCGGCCACCCGCGCCGAGGCGATGGCGCTCATCCACAGCTCCCGGGGCTGACCTCGACGCGCTGCAGGGATCCCCGGATGTCCGGGGATCCCTGCAGCAGCAGGGCTCAGGCCGAGAGGTACTTCGCCAGCGCCTCGTCGGCGTCCGTGCTCACGAACCCGGTGCCGGCGAGCTTGTCCAGCGCCAGCGTGCTGTGCAGCGGCCGCGGCGAGAGGTCCTTGCCGGCGCCGTACTCCTCGGTCGTCACGGTGCTCACCCGGGCCGGGTCGTGACCGGTGAGCTCGAAGACCTTGCGGGCGTAGTCGGCCCACGAGCGGGGGGCGCCGCCGTTGGTGACGTTGTAGGTGCCGTACGGCGCACCGGTGCCCACCAGGTGCGCGGTGGCCCGGGCCAGCTCGGAGGTGAACGTCAACCGGCCGACCTGGTCGGACACGACCGCCGGGTCGACGCCGTCGGCGGCGAGCCTGGCCATGGTGCGCACGAAGTTGTGGCCCTCGCCGATCACCCAGGAGGTCCGCAGCACGTAGTGGCGCGGCGCACCGGCGACGGCGAGGTCGCCGGCCGCCTTGGTCTGGCCGTAGACGCCGAGGGGGGCGAAGCCCTCCTCCTCGGTGTGACCACCGGAGACCTCCGAGCCGTCGAAGACGTAGTCGGTGGAGTAGTGCACGAGGGTGATCCCCCGGGCCGCAGCGATCCGAGCGAGGGCGGCGGGAGCGGCTGCGTTGGCGGCCCAGGCCACGGGACGGCCCTCGGGCGTCTCGGCCTTGTCGACCGCGGTGTAGGCGGCGGCGTTGAGGATGAGCCCGTACTCCTCCCACGGCCACGCGGCCAGCGCCGCCTCGTCGGTGAGGTCGAGCTCGTCGAGGTCGACGAGGGTGGCGCCGGGGTAGAGCGGCGCGAGTGCCTGGCCGAGCTGGCCCCGGCAGCCGGTGATCAGCGTCTTCTTCGGCGCCATCGGCTCGACGTCGGCCAGCGCCGGGTTGGCGAGGTCCTTCGCGGAGATCTCGACCTCGCCGGAGTCGAGCGGGATCGGCCACGGGATGGCGACCGTGGTGTCGGCCAGGTTGAGCGCGGGGTAGACCCGGCCGGCGACGTAGTGGTCGTTGACCAGGTAGGAGTACACGGTGCCGTCGGCCAGCGCCTGGTAGGAGTTGCCGACGCCCCGCGGGACGAACACGGCGACGCTCTCGTCGACCTCGGTCCAGTACGTCGCCCCGAAGGTCTCGCCCTCGCGCATGTCCACCCAGGCCGCGAACACCTTGCCGGTGGCGACCGAGACGAACTTGTCCCACGGCTCGGTGTGGATGCCGCGGGTCGCACCGCGGGCGGCGTTGAAGCTCATGTTGTTCTGCACCGGCCCGAAGTCGGGCAGGCCGAGCGCGACCATCTTCTCGCGCTGCCAGTTCTCCTTGAACCAGCCGCGGTCGTCGCCGTGCACCGGCAGGTGGACCACGAGCAGGCCCGGGATCGGCGTCGTCTCGACGCGCAGGGTCTCGACGGGATCGACCATCGGATGCCTCACTGGCCCTTCGCGGCGTAGGCCGCCTCGGTCGCGTCCTTCTTCGGGCGCCACCACGCCTCGTTCTGCTGGTACCACTCGACCGTCTGCGCGAGACCGGCCTCGAAGTCGGCGTACTGCGGGGTCCAGCCCAGCTCGGTGCGCAGCTTGCCGGAGTCGATCGCGTAGCGCAGGTCGTGCCCGGCGCGGTCGGTGACGTGCTCGAAGTCGTCGGCGTCGCGGCCCATCAGGGTCAGGATCATCCGGACCACCTCGAGGTTCGACTTCTCGCCGTCGGCGCCGATCAGGTAGGTCTCGCCGATCCGGCCCTGCTCGAGGATCCGGAGCACGGCGGAGGAGTGGTCCTCGGTGTGGATCCAGTCGCGGACGTTCTCGCCCGATCCGTAGAGCTTGGGCCTCCGGCCGTCGACCACCTCGGTGATCTGGCGCGGGATGAACTTCTCGATGTGCTGCCACGGGCCGTAGTTGTTGGAGCAGTTCGAGATCGTGGCCTGCACACCGAAGCTGCGCACCCACGCGCGCACCAGGTGGTCGGAGCCCGCCTTCGAGGCGGAGTACGGCGACGAGGGGGTGTACGGCGTGTCCTCGGTGAACCGCTTCGGGTCGTCGAGCTCCAGGTCGCCGTAGACCTCGTCGGTCGAGACGTGGTGGAACCGGACGCCGGCCTTGCGGACCGCCTCGAGGAGCGTGAAGGTGCCGATCAGGTTGGTCTGGATGAACGGCGAGGGGTCGTTGAGCGAGTTGTCGTTGTGGGACTCGGCGGCGTAGTGGACGACCGCGTCGTGCTGGTTGACGAGCGGCTCGACCAGCGCGGCGTCGACGATGTCGCCGACGACCAGCTGGACCCGGTCCTCGGGCAGCCCGGCCAGCGACTCGCGGCTCGCCGCGTAGGTCAGCTTGTCGAGCACCGTCACCGTCGCGTCGGTGTGGCGGACGAGGTGGTGGACGAAGTTCGAGCCGATGAACCCGGCTCCGCCGGTCACGAGGATGCGCACGTCCGACAGTGTATGAAGGACAATGCCCTGTCGAGACATCGAGACGGGGCGACGACGCACCCGAGGAGTGGGAGACGAGATGCGCGGGATCATCCTGGCCGGCGGCACGGGGAGCCGACTGCACCCGATCACGCACGCCATCAGCAAGCAGCTGATGCCGATCTACGACAAGCCGATGATCTACTACCCGCTCTCGACCCTGATGCTGTCCGGCATCCGCGAGGTGCTGGTCATCACGACGCCCCACGAGGCCGACCAGTTCCGCCGCCTGCTCGGCGACGGCAGCCAGTTCGGCATCGAGATCACCTACGCCGTGCAGCCCTCGCCCGACGGTCTCGCGCAGGCCTTCCTGATCGGCGAGGAGCACCTCGCCGGTGGCGGCGCCGGACTGGTGCTCGGCGACAACATCTTCTACGGCGCCGGCCTCGGCTCGCGCCTGCGCCGCTTCGAGGACCTCGACGGCGCCGCGGTGTTCGGCTACCGCGTGGCCGACCCGAAGGCGTACGGCGTGGTGGAGTTCGACGCCGAGGGCCGCGCGCTCTCGCTCGAGGAGAAGCCCGAGAAGCCGCGCAGCCACTACGCGGTGCCCGGCCTGTACTTCTACGGCTCCGACGTCGTGGAGAAGGCGAAGTCGCTCGAGCCGTCGGCCCGCGGCGAGCTGGAGATCACCGACCTCAACCGGATGTACCTCGACGAGGGCCGGCTCCAGGTCGAGGTGCTCCCGCGGGGCTCCGCCTGGCTCGACACCGGCACGTTCGACGACCTCAACGACGCCAGCAACTTCGTGCGCGCGCTCGAGGCCCGGCAGGGCACCAAGGTCGGCGCCCCCGAGGAGATCGCCTGGCGGCTCGGGATCATCGACGACGCCCGGCTCGAGGAGCTGGCCAAGCCGCTGCTCAAGAGCGGGTACGGCCGCTACCTGCTCGACCTGCTCGCCGAGGCCGCCGACGCCGGCCCCAACCACCTGCTCTGATGTCCGGCCACGTCACCCGAATCGTTCGATCGAACGATTCGGGGGAACGGGAATCGGATCAGCCCCGCCGCAGGCGGCCGAGCAGGCCCTTGCGGGCGGGTGGCACGTCGGCGGGGAGCCGCAGCAGCAGTCCGTCCTGGGCGGAGTAGTCCAGCACGACCGGTCCCACCCCGGTCCCGGCAGGGAGGTCGCTGAAGGCCCGCTTGATGCCGGTGCGGCCGTCGAGCTCGCACATGCCGAGCACCAGGTGGGCACCCGCCGGCAGCGCGCCGCCCATCGCGGCGGTCGCCGGGTCGAAGCGTGCCGTGAAGGTGCCGGCCGGCTCCAGGGTGCCGTCCTCCTGCTCGACGAGCGCGACCTGCGACGTCGACGGCAGCAGCCAGTTGACCCGGGTCGGGGCGTGCCGGATCGCCACCTCCACGAACGCGTCCGCCACGTCCGCCGTCGGGGTCAGGCCGTGCTCGGCGAGCAGGCCGGCCAGCGGCTCGGGCAGGTCGCGGACCACCTCGCCGGACGTCGTACGACGAGCGAAGGGCTGCCCGGGCACCCGGCTCCACGCCACGGTGCCGCTCACGGTGACGCTGCCGTCGCCGGCGTCCTCGACCGCGGTGACGGTGAAGTCGGGCTTGCGGTCGATGCCGTCGCGCAGGAACTCGGCCGCCGCGTCGGCGTGGCCGGCGCGGAACAGGGTGATCGCGACCCGACTGCGCTCGGGCAGCAGGGCGTCGAGCTCGGCCGGGACGTAGGTCGCGAGCATCCGGGCGATCTCGGCCCGCGCCTCGGCGACGCTCGCGCCGCCCGCGTCGCCCGTGTCGGTCGCGCGCTGGCCGAGCTGGGAGACCAGCCGGACGTGCACGTTCTGGGCGAGCAGCTCGTCGCGGATCTCCGGTTTCTCGACGCCCGAGACCAGCCGGAACAGCTTGTCGAGGTAGGGCCAGTACTCGGGGTCGCCGCTGTAGTCGAGGCGGGTGCCGTCGGTGGACGTCGAGTTGTTCTCGGCGGTCTTGCGCCAGTGGTAGAAGGGCGTCGAGCTCAGCAGGGCGACGGCCGGCTCGTGCCGGATCACGTCGACGTGGAAGAAGAGGTCCTCCCACAGGTGCCGCGGCGCCTCGGGGAAGCGGATGTCGTGCTCGACCAGGAACGCGCGCCGGTAGAGCTTGTGCGGCGTCATCGGCAACAGCCCGCGCAGCGGCTCGGCGCTCGCGTCGGCCGTGTCGTGGGTGTAGTGCGTCAGGCCCCAGCGCGCGATCTGGGTCCGCACCTCCTTGCCGTTGACCACGTCGGCTCCGGCCGCGTCCCCGAGTGCGACCGCGGCCCGCAGGGCGTCGGGATACAGCTCGTCGTCGTGGTCGAGGAAGAGCACGTAGCGCCCGCGGGCCTCGCGGACACCGATGTTGCGGGGCCGGCTCGGCCACCCGGACGGCTCCAGTGCGAACGCCCGGTAGTTCGCCCGCCCGGCCGCGACCTGCTCGATCCGCGCCGCGGTGTCGTCGGGGGAGCCGTCGTCCAGCAGCAGCACCTCGAGGTCGTCCTGGGGCAGGGTCTGCGCGTCCAGCGACGCGATCGCGCGGTCCAGCCCCGGCCCGGAGCGGAAGGTCGGGATCACGACGGACACGGAAGGGTCGTGAGGAGCCTCGGCCATGGCGGAAGTCTAGGGAGTCTAGGGTTTCCGCCATGAGCGCGCCGTCGACCCCGCTGGTGATGGGGGTCGTCAACGTCACGCCCGACTCCTTCTCCGACGGCGGGCGCTACGACGACCCCGCGCGCGCGATCGCGCACGGCCGCGAGCTGCTCGCCCAGGGGGCCGACATCCTCGACGTCGGCGGTGAGTCCACCCGTCCCGGCGCGACCCGGCCGCTGCTCGCGGAGGAGCTGGACCGCGTCGTACCCGTCATCGAGGCGCTCGCCGCCGAGGGCGCGACCGTCTCCGTCGACACGATGCGCGCCGAGGTCGCGGCCCGGGCGCTGAGGGCGGGCGCGACGATCGTCAACGACGTGTCGGGCGGCCTGGCCGACCCCGCCATCCTCGACGTGGTCGCCGGCAGCGACGCGACCTACGTCGCGATGCACTGGCGGGCCCACAGCGACCGGATGCAGCAGTTCACCGAGTACGACGGGCAGGGCGGCGTCGTCGCGGCCGTGCGCGCCGAGCTGGCCGAACGGGTCGCCGCGATCCGCGCCGCGGGGATCCGCGACGACCGGATCGTGCTCGACCCGGGCCTGGGCTTCGCCAAGCTGCCCGAGCACAACTGGGAGCTGGTGCGCCACCTCGACGTGCTCGCGGAGCTCGGCCACCCGCTGCTGGTCGGCGGCAGCCGCAAGACCTTCCTCGGGCGCCTGCTCGAGGACGCCGCGGGCCAGCCGCGCCCGGTGGGGGAGCGGGAGGCGGCCGGCGTCGCGTTGAGCGCGCTGCTCGCGGCCGGGCTCGGTGGCGCGCCGGTGTGGTGCCTGCGGGTCCACGATGTGCGCGCCCACCGCGACGCCCTGGCCGTTGCGGCACAGTGGGGGCCAGCCGCGGACCGGGCCGTGGCGCCGGAGAGGGACTGAGAATGAGTGACGAGCTGAGCATCCTCGGCATCGAGTGCTTCGCCCACCACGGCGTCTTCGACCACGAGCGACGCGACGGCCAGGTCTTCAGGATCGACCTGACCCTCGCGGTCGACACCGCGTCCGCGGCGGCCTCGGACGACTTGCGCGACACCGTGGACTACGGTGGCCTCGTCGACCAGGTCGTGGCTGCCGTGACGAGGGACCCGGTCGACCTGATCGAGACCCTTGCGCAGCGGATCGCGGACACCTGCCTGTTGGACCCTCGTGTTGAATGGGTGCGTGTGACCGTCCACAAGCCGGATGCGCCGATCAAGGCGACGTTCGCCGACGTACAGCTCACCATCACCCGCCGCCGTGAGGTGGCGGGGGTGGGAGACCGAACCGGGAAGGCAGAGGGCCCAGCATGACCGAGACCCCCAATCCGAACATCGTCGACGCGGACACGTTGACCGGCGAGATGCGACCGATCCGTCGGGTGGTGATCGCGCTCGGATCCAACCTCGGCGAGCGGTTCGCGACGCTGCAGGGCGCGCTCGGCGCGCTCGCGGACACCCCGGAGGTCTGGATCACCGGCGTGTCCCCGGTCTACGAGAGCACGCCGGTCGACTGCCCGCCGGAGGCGCAGGACTTCCTCAACGCGGTCGTGCTCGCCGACACCACCCTCTCGGCACACCGGCTGCTGGACCGGGCCCTCGCCATCGAGGACGCCTTCGACCGCGAGCGCAGCGACGTGAAGAACGCCCCGCGCACCCTCGACGTCGACCTGATCGCCGTGGGCGACCGCCGCAGCGACACCGATGCGCTGCGCCTGCCGCACCCGCGCGCCCACGAGCGTGCGTTCGTGCTCAGGCCGTGGCACGACCTCGAGCCCGACGCCGAGCTGCTCGACCACGGCCCGGTCGCCGAGCTGCTCGAGAAGGTCGACGCCAGTGGTCTCAAGCTGCGCGACGACCTGGTGCTCGAGACGGAGTGACGCGAGACCCGGTCCAGCGGCCCGAGGAGCCCGAGCAGCCCCCGGGCCCGTCCGGCCCGTCGCCGGACGGCCTGCGCCCCACCGGCCTGCCCACCGTCCTCGGCTGGGCGGCCGTCGGCGTCGTCGTCGGTTGGGCGGTCCACCCGGTGTGCGACCGGCTCGACCTCGTCCCGCCGCTGGTGTCGCCGGCGCAGCCGCTCGCCCTGCTGCTCCTCGCCGCGATCCTCGGGTACGTCGCCTGGGTGACCCACCGCGCGGTCCACGTGCGCCGCGAGCGGCTGGAGGCCCACCAGGCCGTCAACCGGCTGGTGCTCGGCCGCGCCAGCGCCCTCGTCGCCGCCCTGGTCGCCGGCGGCTACGTCGGCTACGCACTCTCCTGGGTCGGCGACGCCGCCGAGCTGGCCGACGAGCGGATGGTGCGCTCGCTGGTCGCGGCCGGGTGCGCGCTGGCAGCAGTGGTCGCCGGACTGCTGCTCGAGAGGGCGTGTCGAGTCCACGACGACCGGTAGGTGCCTGCAAGGTCGCGGTCCGCGACGGCCACCCGTCGTGCGGGCCGTGCGCTGAGCATGCTGTGACGGTTGGGACGCTTGTGACAAGCGTGTCTGCCGCGTCTCGCCCGTCCGGAGGCATAGCGTGCAAGCCATGACTTCCCCTGTCATGTCCGGCAACCGCCGTCGTCAGCGCTCCACTCGGGTCCTGGTCGCTGTCCTCCTCCTCGTGCTCGCGACGCTCGCCGTCGCCGGCACGGCCGTGACCGGCTCCTGGGTCCTCGTCACGATCGCCGCGGTCGCCGCCCTCGTCCTGGGCGCCGCGGCCACCAAGATCACCCACACCGAGCTCCTGGACTCCCGTCAGGAGGCCGCCCGCGACCGGGCCGCCCAGGCGCGTGCCTACGCCGACCTGACCGAGGTCCGTACCGCGGAGAACATCGAGTTCGCCGCCGACATGACTGGCAAGGTCGCCAAGCGCGACGCCACGATCGCCCGCCTCGAGAAGCGCCTCGGCGACGCCGCCGCCGAGCTGGCCGACGCCCGTCGCGAGCTGGCCGAGGCCGGCGACCGTGCCGAGGCGGCCCAGCGCGCCAACGACCGGCTCACCCAGCAGCTCGCCGCTGCCGACGAGCGGGCCAACCAGGCCGTCGTCCGGGTCGCCGAGCTCGAGGCCGAGCTCGACGTCCTCACCTCGCAGATCCACGCCCTCGAGGCGCAGGCCCGCACCCAGGCCCGCCGCCCCGCCTGATCCGTCCGTTCGACCCGCCCCTCGGTAGCATCGGGCGACCCACCCGTCGACCCGGAAGGACGCTGCTGCCGTGGCACTCGACCGCGCCCGCGCCCAGCAGGGCCTGATCCGGCTCGCCAAGGCAGGACCCGGGCGACTGCGGGGTCCCGTCGGCCGTGCCACCCGCCGCTTCCGCGGTGAGTTCTCCGGGCCGCTGGTCACCGTCGTGCTGCCCGTCAGCGACGACGACACCACCCGGATCGGCACCTGCCTGGACTCGCTGAAGGTCCAGACCCATCGCAACCTCGAGGTCCTCGTGGTGCGTTTCGGGCGCCACGACCGGGTCACCGCGACGGTGCGCGAGCACGCCGCCGCGGACTGGCGGATCAAGACCCGGATCAAGGTCGAGAAGTCCCTCGCCGCCGCCCGCAACGCCGGCGTCGCCGCCGCGTCCGGCGAGCTGGTCGTGGTCGTGACCAACGCGGGCGACGACTTCGTCCACACCGGCATCGAGCGGCTGGTCGAGGCCCACACCCGCTCCGGCTCGCCGGTGGTGGTCGGCGCGATGCGCGAGCCCGACATCGCGGGCTGGATCCCCGACTCGGCGTACGACGCCGCGCACCACACCCCCGTCCGCGGTACGACGCTCGCGGCCACCCCGGTCGCCGTCACCGACCTGGGCCTGGGCAACAAGCTCTTCACGCGCGCCTCCTGGGACCAGCTCGGCCTGCGCTTCACCGACGAGTTCCCCGACGGCGCCGACGTCGCGCTCGGGCTGCTCGAGAGGGCGTCCGCCTTCGACCTGCTGGCCGACTTCACCTACATCCCCACCGACCGCCGCGACGGCGTCCAGGTCGGCACCGTGCCCGACGTGCTCAGCGGGCTGGCCGGGTGGATCGACCGCAACGACCACACCTGGCACCGGGTGGAGGCGCTCGGCCTGCCCGAGGTCAGTGAGTGGTTCCTGTGGGGCGTGCTCGACACGGGCGTGCAGCCGCTGATCGCCGACGTCGAGCGGGCCGACGAGCGCCAGTGGCAGACCCTGCGCGACCACGTGGCGATGCTGCTCGACGCTGCCGACGAGCACGTCTGGGCGCGCCTGGCGGCCGAGGCCCGGGTCAAGCTCTGGCTGCTGCAGGGCGGTCACCGCAAGGCGCTCGAGGACTTCCTGGGTGCCCGCCTGTTCACGCGCGGCAACCGGCCCACGGAGGTCCGCGACGGCAAGGTGTGGGCGCTGCTGCCGCACCACGACGACGCCGAGCTCGGCATCCCGCCCGAGCTGTTCGAGATGACCGCCGACGAGACCCGGTTCCGGGCGATGCTGCGCGAGGCCCGGTGGGTCGACGCCACCACCCTCGAGCTGACGGTGTTCGCGGCCGTCGACTTCGTGCACATGACCTCGAGCCCGACGATCGCCTGCGCACTCGTCGACCGGGCGAGCGGGCAGCGGATCCCGCTGCGGGTGCGGCAGTTCCGCGACGCCCGCGCCAACCAGGCGCTGCGCCGCCACCAGGACTACTCCTGGGGTGCCTTCGACGCGGTCGTGCCGGTCGCCGAGGTGGTCGCCGCGACCGGCGACAGCGCCACCTGGGTCCTCGAGGTCGACATCGACGTCGACGGCGTACGACGCTCGGGCGCCGTCCCGCTCATCGACGAGCAGGCCTCGGCCGGCTTCATCGGCCGCGACCACCTCGCACCCCGCCCGGTCGCGGGCTCGGTGGTCGCGTTCAACCCGCGCTCCGACGTCGTCGGCCTGCGGGTCCGGCCCGACCGGGGACCGCGCCTGCTCGGCCTCGCGGTCGAGGGCCGGACCGTCACCGGCACCATCGACCCGGCCGGTACGACGATCGCCGGCCTGCGCGTCACCCAGGGCACCCAGCAGGTCCGCGCCGAGCTCACGGAGGGACCCCACGGCAGCCGGGCCTTCCGGCTCCAGCTCCCTGCCGCCTGGTCCGGCCAGCGACGCTGGCAGGTGCGGGCGCTCGTCGCCGACGGCCGCGAGGTCGCGCTCGGCTGGGCGGCTGCTGCGCCCCAGTGGCTCGCGGTCGGCGAGGGCGAGCTGGTCGGCTCCCGCACCCCGTCCGGCGACACCGAGCTCTACGAGACCGCCGGCACCCTCGTCGTCGACGACCTGGTCGTCGAGGGCCTGCGCCTCGACGTCACCGGCCGCTGGCTCGGCCGCCCGGTCCCCGCCGCCCGCCTCGCGCTCCTCACCCAGGTCGGCGGCACCGAGGTCCTCGCCGCGGAGCTGCCGCCGGCCGACGAGGACGGCACCGTCCGCGCCAGCGTCACCCTCACGACCGACCGCTGGGGCCTCGGCGAGCGCCCGCTCGCGCCCGCCTGGCTCTGGCTGGCCGTGACCGCCGACGGGACCACCACCCGCGCCCTCCTCGGCGAGCGCGGCATCGACCGCCTCCACCACTTCATGGTCGGCTCCCACTACTCCGCCCGCGTCGTGCAGGAGGGCCGCGTCGCCGGCGTCGAGCTGCTCCCGCCGGTGCCGGTCGAGGATCGCGTCCCCTACGGCCAGACCCAGCTCCAGGAGTGGTACGCCGACGGCGACATCCCGCTCGAGCCGGACGCGGTCTACTTCCAGTCCTACGTCGGCGCCTCCGCGACCGACAGCCAGGTCGCGCTGCACCACGAGCTGCGGCGTACCCGCCCCGACCTCACGCTCTACTGGGGCGTCGCGTCGGCCGCGTCGTGGGTGCCCGAGGGCGCCGTACCCGTCGTGATGACCACCCGCGAGTGGTACCGCGTGATGGCCGCCGCCGGCCAGCTGTGCATGAACATCGACCCGGAGCGCTGGTTCCGCAAGCGTCCCGGGCAGCGGCTGCTGCAGACCTTCCACGGCTACCCGTCGAAGTCGATGGGCATCCGGATGTGGGACGCCAAGCACTACCCGCCGCGTCGCATCGAGCTCGAGCTGGCCCGCACCTCCCAGCAGTGGGACCTGATCCTGACCCCGGACCCGGAGATGGACCAGTACTACCGCCGCGAGTACGCCTACGACGGCGCGATCCACAGCGAGGGCTACCCCCGCGACGACGTGCTCGTGGACGAACGGGCCGCGGCCGTCCGGGAGGACGCGCGCCGCCGGCTCGGCATCGCGCCGCACCAGAAGGCGATCCTCTACGCCCCCACCTGGCGCGACGACCAGGCGACCAACTGGCGCGCGGCCGACGCGGTGCACCATCTCGACGTCGCCTCCGCCGCCCGCGAGCTGGGCCCCGACTACGTCCTGCTGCTGCGCGGCCACCGGTTCCACAACCCCGCCGGCGACGGCGCGGGGGCCCGCTTCCTCGACGTGACCGAGTACCCCGAGATCAACGACCTGATCCTCGCGGCCGACGCCGCAGTGCTCGACTACTCCTCGCTGCGCTTCGACTTCGCGCTCACCGACCGCCCGATGGTCTTCCTGGTCCCCGACCTCGACACCTACGTCGGCGGCGTGCGCGGCTTCCTCTACGACTACGGCCCCACCGCTCCGGGCCCGCACGTCGACACCGCCGAGCAGGTCGTCGACCTGCTCCGCGACCTCGACGGCCTGCAGCGGCGGTACGCCGGCGAGGTGGCGGCCTTCCACGAGCGGTTCAGCCGGTTCATGGACGGGCATGCGGCGCAACGGGTCGCCGCCGCCTTCTTCGGGACCGCGTCCTAGGATCACGCGATGCGCATCGTCGACCTGCCCGACGCCCTCCCGGACGGCTCGCGGTTCATCCACATCGGTCTCCCGAAGACGGGGACGACGGCGCTGCAGGGCGCGCTCGACCGCGCCCGCCCGGAGCTGGAGGCGCTCGGCGCCCACAACGTCAACCACGGCCGGCACGAGATGCGGGTCGGCCAGGTCGCGGCCGGCGGCCTCGCGGACTTCTGGGAGGGCACCTGGGAGCGGCGCTGGGAGGCGCTGGCGACCGAGTTCCGCGAGTCCGACGCGCGCTGCACCTTCTGGTCGAGCGAGTCGCTGAGCCATGCCAGGGGGGAGCGGATCTCCTACCTCGCCGACCAGCTGGGGCACGACACCCACATCGTGGTCACCTTGCGCCCGCTCGCGCCGCTCATGGTGTCGCAGTGGCAGCAGTGGCTGAGGCGTCGCGGCACCCAGTCGCTCGAGGACTGGGCGGTGAACCAGTTCGCCGCGGTGACCGTCGACGGCGAGGTGACCATCGACTACCTCCGGTTCATGCCCTCCCTGCACCGGTTCAGCCTGCGCCGGATCGTCGAGGAGTGGGGCCCGGTCTTCGGTGAGGACCGGATCGTGCTCGTCGTCCCCGACCGGGTCGACCGGGATCGCAACCTCCGGGTCTTCGAGCGCCTGATGGGGGTCGGGGAGGTCCTGCGAGCCGTGCCGGAGGGCAACGCGTCCCTGCCCTACCCGGAGGCCGAGATGCTCCGGCACTTCAACCGGGCCTGGACCGACCACGGCGGCGACCACCCCACGTGGATGGAGGTGATCGGCGTCCTCGCGCGCGTGCCGCTGCGCGACTACACCAACACCACCACGCCCCACCCGATCCGGGCTCCGCGCTGGGTCGCGGAGAGGGCCAACGAGTACGCCGCCGCCTGGAACGCCGCCGTCGAGGCGTCGGACGTGACGGTCGTCGGGGACCTCGCCGACCTGGTCGTCGACCCCGCGGAGTACGCCGAGCACGTCGAGGTGCCGACCACCGTCGACGTCGCGAGCGCCGGGCGGCTGATGGACGTCGCGTTCACCGCCGCCCTCCAGCACGCCGCGAAGGCACCGAGCGCCGCGCCGGAGGCACGCGACCTGTCGGCGTACGGAGTCCGCGAGCTCGCCCGAGAGCTCGGCCGCCGCGCCCGGCGACGGGTGACCCGGGGATGAGCGTCCTCCGCGTGCCCGACGCCGTCGCCGGGATGAACACCTTCGCCGTCCCCACCTGGTGGGCCTCCCTCGAGGACGAGCGGGTCTCCCGCGACGACGACGAGCTGCCCGACGTCACGCTCGTCGAGGTCGCCGACCTCCCCGCCGACCGGACCCTGCTCGTCGTCGGCGCCGTCGCGGAGCTGCTCTCCGAGCCCACGCCCGCGGGCCTGGCCGCCTGGGTCGCCGAGGTGCGCGCCGCCCACACCGCCTCCGCTCCGGTCCACCTCGCGGTGTCCCTCGACGAGGTCACCTCGCTGGACCAGCTGCTCACCCTCGCCGCCGGCCGCCGCTGGCCGCGCTTCGACGTCGCTTCCGCGGCCGCCCACACCGACGCCGACCCGGTCCCGCCCCAGAGCGTGCCGGGTGGCCAGGGCACGGCCCGCGCCTACGCCGACGCGATCGTCGCCCAGGTCGAGGTGCTGCTGCCCCCGGCCTGGCAGACCGCCGTCGACGGCGCCGCCGACGCGACCGCCTGCATCAGCCGGGCCCTCGACACCGACCCCGACCTCGGTCCGGCCGAGGCACGCGCGATGCGGGACGCCTGCCGGACCGCCCTCGAGCAGCTCGAGGCCGACGGGGTCACCCTCAGCGGGCCCCGCGACGCGCTGCTCTGGCCGGTGCCCGCCGAGCGCGGGTTGGTCCCGATCGACGTCGCCGCCGACGCGGCGATCGAGGTGATGCTCGGCCAGGTCGAGCGACCGGTGGACCTCGCGCCCGACCGCGCGCTCGTCGTACCCGTCGAGGAGCTGCCGGCCCGCGCGCTCCTCACCCGGCTGAGGGGGAGCCGATGACCGACGTCCGGCCGCTGCCCGACGGCACGACCCTGGTCCACATCGGGCCCTACAAGACCGGCACCACCGCCATGCAGGGGGCGCTGTGGGAGGCCCGCGACGCGCTGGCGGAGCACGGCGTCGCCTATCCGGGCGAGCTCGCGCACGAGATGAACGCAGCCATGGCGGTCGCCCTCGGCCGGGTGGACCCGGGCAAGGACGTCGAGGCGTTCCGCGAGCGGTGGTACGCGATGGTGGCCGCGATGCAGGCGGCCCGGCCGCGAGTCGGCGTGCTCAGCAGCGAGGTCTACTGCGAGGCCACCGACGACGGCGCCCGCACCCTGCTCGACGTGCTCGGCCCGCAGACCCACGTCGTCATCACGGTGCGCCCGATCGTGCGCCTGCTCGGCTCGCAGTGGCAGCAGTACGGCCAGAACGTCCCCGTGCCGTCGTACGACGACTGGCTGCGCGCGATCCTCGCCCAGGCCGAGGACCCGGACGGCGGGACCGTCACTCCGTCCTTCTGGCAGCGGCACCGCCACGACCGGCTGGTCGAGCGCTGGGTCCGCCTCGTCGGCGGCGACCGGGTCACCGTGATCGTCGTCGACGACCGTGACCACCGCGGCCTCCCGGCCGCCTTCGAGGGCCTGCTCGGGCTGCCCGAGGGCCTGCTCCGCCCTCCGGCGGACAAGACCAACCGGTCGCTGACCTTCGCCGAGGCGACCCTGATGCAGGAGCTCGTCGAGCGCACCTCCCGGGCGCCGTGGACCAGCGCCGACCACGGCCGGTTCATCCGTTTCGGTGCCGCCCGCGGGCTGCAGGCCGCGCCCCCGGACCCGGCCGCGGAGAGGCTGCTCACCCCCGGATGGGCCGTCGACCGCGCCCTCGAGGTCGGCGCCGGCATGGCCCAGCGGATCGGCGTGTCCGGCGCCCGGGTCGTCGGCGACCTCGGCCTGCTCTCCGACCGCGCCCTCGCGCCCGCCGAGGGTGAGAACGCACCCGTCACCGCGATCGACCCGGCCGCGGCCGCCGCGCTCGCGGCCGGCATCATCAGCAAGCTGACCGGAGTGCACCCCCGCCCCGCGCACCGCGACCTCGCCGGCCCGGTCGAGCGGGCGGCCTGGTCCCGGCACCGCGCGGTCGCCGAGCACTGGGACGCCGCGCGCGACCAGGACGGCGCCCGCCGCACCGCCGCCCGCGAGCTGGCCCGGCGCGCGCGCCGCCGCCTCCGGGAGCGCTGATGGACTCGCTGCCCGACGGCGCCAAGCTGCTCCACATCGGCATGCCGAAGACCGGCACCACCGCGCTCCAGCACTCCCTGTGGGCGGCGCGAGCGGCGCTCGAGGAGCACGGCGCCCACAACGTCTCCCGGCGCCCGCACGAGCGGAAGGTCGCCATCACCGCGGCCGGGAACGTCCGGTCCTACTGGGCCGCCGAGCACGAGCGCTGGCAGCAGCTGGCCGGCGAGTACCGCACCTCCACGGCCCGGCGCACGTTCTGGTCGAGCGAGTCCCTGTCGCTCGCCCTGCCCGAGCGGATCCGCGGGCTGCGCGAGGAGCTCGGCCCGTCGTACGTCGTGTGCACGATCCGCGCGCTCGCCCCCCAGCTCGCGTCGCGCTGGCAGCAGGGTCTGCGCCGCGCCCACACCCAGCCGCTCGACGACTGGCTGCGCACCACCTTCGCCGAGGAGCCGCTCGGTGGCGTCGGCGCCGGCTTCGTCCCGGGCCAGGCGCTGCGTCGGCTCAACCCCCGCCGCGTGCTCCAGGACTGGGGCGCGGTGTTCGGCGAGGAGAACCTGGTCTTCGTCGTGCTCGACCCGACCGACCACGCGTGGCTGCTGCGCGCGTTCGAGAGCCTCCTCGGGGTCCCCGAGCTGCTCGAGCCGTCGCCCTCGCGCAACCTGTCGCTGCCGATGCCCGAGGCCGAGATGCTCCGGCACTTCGCCACCGCCTACCGCGACCACGGGGGAGACCTCGACGCGTGGATGGCCACGGCGGGCGACACCCGCCGGATCAGGCTGCGGCCCGTCGTCGAGGCCGCGCCCCGGCACCAGACCGTGCGGGTGCCCCGGTGGGCCGCGGAGCGCGCCAACGAGTACGTCGCCGACTGGGTCGACGCGCTGGAGTCCTCCGGCGCGCGCGTGCTGGGCGACGTGCGCCACCTGTCCAGCGACCCCGCCTCCCACCCCGACGAGGTCGAGGTCCCCGAGGCCGTCGACGTCGCGTCGGCCGGCCGGATGATGGAGGCCTACTTCCGCGTCGCCCTCACGCTTCCGCCACAGCCGTCCGCCGCCGCGCCCGTCCCCTCGCTCGACGCCGTGAGCGGCCGCGCCATCCTCGCCGAGCTCCGGCGCCGAATCCTCCGCCGATCCTGAGCCGTGGGAGACTGCCAGCCATGACGAGGAATGTCGCCGTCCTGCTCGCCGGTGGTGTCGGGAGCCGGGTCGGACTCGACATCCCGAAGCAGCTCATCAAGGTCGCCGGCAAGACCCTGCTGGAGCACACCCTGCTCGCGCTGCACGACCACGCCGACGTCGACGAGGTCGTCGTGATGATGACCCCCGGCCACACCGACGCGGTCCGCGACATCACCCGCGGCGGCGCCTACCCCAAGGTCACCGCGATCCTCGAGGGCGGCGAGACCCGCAACGACACCACCCAGCGCGCCATCGACCACCTGATCGGGACCGGCGACGCGGCCGGCACCCGGATCCTGCTCCACGACGCGGTCCGGCCCCTCGTGACGCCGCGGATCATCGGCGAGTGCTTCACCGCGCTGGAGCGCTACCCGGCCGTCGACGTCGCGATCCCGTCGGCCGACACGATCATCGAGGTCGATGCCGACGACACCATCCGCAGCATCCCCCCGCGCGCCTCGCTGCGCCGTGGCCAGACCCCGCAGGCGTTCCGGCTCGACGTCCTCGCCCGCGCCTACGAGATCGCCGCCGGAGACCCCGACTTCACCGCCACCGACGACTGCAGCGTCGTGCTGAAGTACCTGCCCGACGAGCCGATCATCGTGGTCCACGGCGACGACCGGAACATGAAGGTCACCGAGCCGATCGACGTCTTCATCGCCGACAAGCTGTTCCAGCTCACCGGCATCGACCTGCCGCGCGCGAAGGACGACGCCGGGTACCGCGCCGCCCTCGAGGGCAAGACCATGGTCGTCTTCGGCGGCAGCTACGGGATCGGTGCCGACATCGCCGAGCTCGCCCAGTCCTACGGCGCCACCGTGCTCACCTTCAGCCGATCGACCACCAACACCGACGTCGGCCGGCGCGCCGACGTCGCCGCGGCGGCGAGGGAGGCGATCGCGAAGGCCGGGTCCATCGACTTCGTCGTCAACACCGCCGGCGTGCTGCCGCGTGGCGAGCTCCTCGAGACCACCGAGGAGACGGTCTACGCCGCGACCGAGATCAACTACCTCGGCCCGATCTTCATCGCCCAGGAGTTCTACCCGCACCTGGCCGCGAGCCAGGGCGCGCTGCTGCTGTTCACCTCGAGCTCCTACACCCGCGGCCGCAGCGGCTACAGCCTCTACTCCTCGGCGAAGGCCGCCACGGTCAACCTGACCCAGGCGCTCGCCGACGAGTGGGCGGACGCCGGCGTGCGGGTCAACTGCATCAACCCGGAGCGGACCGCCACCCCCATGCGCACCAAGGCCTTCGGCCAGGAGGCGCCGGGCACCCTGCTGGACTCCCAGACGGTGGCCCGCACCTCCGTCGACGTGCTCATCTCCGACCAGTCCGGGCACGTCTACGACGTCCGCAAGGACGACCCCTTCAGCCTCGGCGACTGAGCCTTCCGCGCAGGCCCCTGGCCGGCGGGGGTGCGGCGGCCGCTGGCTCCGCCGCCGGTGGCGCGAGCGACGTCAGCCGGTCCGCGGCCAGGGCCAGGCCGGCGCCGAACCATGCCGCGACGGCGGCATCGACGTTCGCCGGGGGCTCGGCCGTCGCGGTCACGCCGGCGAGCCTCGTCGTGGAGATCGAGTCGAGGTCTCCGTGGACGGCCGCGCCGAGACCCCGGATCGCCTCGGCCATCTCGGCCGCGACGGCGTTCGCCCGTTCGATCGCCCAGTCCGGCGTCACCAGCGGGGCCTCGGTCGGGGCGGGCTCCCGCTCCTTGAGGTGGTCCTTGAGGTGTCGGAACAGCCGCACGTAGTGGTCGGGGCCCAGGCCCAGCGAGGCGAAGTCGATGTTGAAGCGCCGCAGCAGCTCCGCCTCGTCGGCGGTGAGGGAGCGGTTCTCCTTCGCGTCCCGGCCGGCCAGCGTCTCCGGGGCCAGGCCGAGCAGCTGCTCGAAGGTGTGCGGAAGGAAGGCATGGTCGCGCGGGTCGAGGACCACGACCACGACGTGATCGGCGCCGACGTGGTCGGCCCACCGCCGGACCAGGGCGTCGTGACGGTGCCTGGTCCAGAACTCGCGCGGCTCCGGGGCGCTCACGTCCTCGGCGAGAACCATGCGCAGCCACGCGTCGTACGTGTGCGGGCTCTGCCGCTGCAGCCCCTGCTGGTACTGCGACGACAGGATCCGGGCGAGCGGCCGCAACGTGATGGCGACCCACAGGTCCTCGGTCCCGACCTCGCGCACGATCCGGGCGATCTGCTCGTCGGTGGCGTCGGAGAGGAACTCGCTGCTGAACACCCGGCGCTCGTCGCTGGCGGCCGTCAGCTCGCGCACCACCGCGCGCCACGCGCGCTCGGCCCGCGCCGGGTCGCGTCCGGCGACCATCCGGTCGGTGACGTAGCGGGCGGCCCGGGCGTCGTGCCGGCTCCGCGAGACGTAGCGCACGCCCTGGGGGCCGAGGTCGGCCCGGGCGAGGTCGAAGGCGCTCTGCAGCGCGGTGGTGCCGGTCTTGTGCGGACCGAGGTGCAGCAGGCGCGCGCCGGCGGGCAGGGCGGGCGGCGTCGGCATGGCCCCGAGGATAGGCGCACGCATGGGCCGGCGGTCCGGAGGTACCGTGGACCATGCGGGGGCTGCGGGACCGTCTCGACCCGGCCGGCCGGATCGCCGCCCGGGTCCGGGGGCTCGTCGCCACGCCCGACCCGTGCGTGGTGCTCCTGGGGCCGCGCCGCCACCGTCTCGAGCGTGAGCTGCGACGCCGCCTGCCGGCCTCCACGACCATCGCCCTGTCCGGCGGTCCGCAACGCCAGCACCTCGCGCTCGCCGAGGCCGGACCGGTCGACCTGGTGGTCGACACCTCCGCCGACCGCCGGTTGCGGCACTTTCGGACCTGCTTCTTCCACCTCCGCCCGGGGGGCAGCTATCTCGTCGTGGACGGCGCCGGCGAGCTCGGTCCCGAAGCGGGCCCCCTCGGCCGCGTCCTGAACCAGGCCGGACGGGCGCCGCCGGGTCCGCTGCGTGCCTTCAAGGTCCCGCCGCGCACGAGCGACCGCAGGGCGCTGCGCGACCACGTCCGGGCGCGGGCGGAGGGGCCCGACCTGGTGCTGACGCACGACCTGCCGGACGTGGTCGTCGAGCTGCGGGAGGAGGAGGGCAGCGAGCTGCTGGCGCGGCTGCCGGGGGGACACCGCGTGCGACAGGTGCTGGCCGGCGACGCGCCGCCGTTGCCGGAGGTCCGCGAGGGGCCGGTTCCCCGGCGGAAGTACGCCGGCCTCGGCCTGTCCCGGGTCCCGTTGAGCCTGCGCGACTGCCGCGACGTGGTGGTCGCGCCGTACCAGGTGGTGCTGGCAGGGCGGATCGCGCTGCCGGACACCTTCCGGCACAACCAGAGCCGCCGGCTGCGCAACAAGGCGCTGGCGAGCGTGGGCCCTCGCCACTCGGTGCCGGTGGTCCCCCTGCCCGCGGAGATCCCCCGGCTGGAGGGGACCTACCTCCACCTCGACGACGAGGCACGCGGCCACTTCGGCCACCTGCTGACCGAGACGGTGTCGCGGGTCTGGGCCTGGCCCGAGGCACTCGCCGTCGACCCGGACGCGTGCGTGCTGGTCTGCGGGACCCACAAGCGACCGGCGCTGCTGGGCTACGAGCTCGAGGTGTACGCCGCCTGCGGCATCCCGGCCGATCGGGTGGTGCTGGTCGACGGGCCGACCCGGGTCGAGCGGCTCGTCTCCGGAACCCCCATGTTCTGCAACCCCCACTACGTGCACCCGGCGATCGCCGGGACCTGGGACGCCGTGGGGGACCGGCTGGCGGCCTGCGCGGAGCCGAGGGCCTGGCCGCGCCGGATCTTCGTCACCCGGCGCGAGGCCAAGCGCCGCTGCCACAACGCCGAGGAGGTGGAGGCCCAGTTCCTCCCCCACGGGTTCGAGGTGGTCCACCCCGAGGACCACCCCCTCGGCGACCAGGTGCGGATGTTCCGGGACGCGGAGGTGGTCGCCGGCTTCGGTGGCAGCGGCCTGTTCCAGCTCGCCTTCGTCCCCACCCCGCTGCGCGTGATCGAGGTCGTGTCGGATGCCTACCACGCGCGCAACGAGCTCCTGATCGCCGCTGTCCGCAGGCACCGGATCGACACCGTCGTGTGCCGGGCGGACGAGCCGACCATGCAGTCGCCCTTCCGGTACGACGACGCCCGCGAGGGTCCCTTCCTCCGGGAGACGCTCGCCGGCCTGTGACGCAAGCCACCGGATCGACCCGTTCCCGGGCTCGGCGGGCAGGCGTACCGTTGAGGCGTCCCGGAACCCCGGGACGACAGCATCGAGCACAACGTCCGGTACCCACACCGGCTCCCGCCCCCGGGCAGGAGTGGTCGGAGGGACGGGAACGAAAGGTTCACGATGTCCCCCAAGCTCTCTGTGGGCGTGGTCGGCGCGGGTCGCGTCGGCGCCGTGCTCGCCGCGGGTCTCCGCGCGGCCGGCCACCCCGTCGTCGCCGCTGCCGGCGAGTCCGACGCCTCCCGCGGTCGGGCGGCCGACCTGCTGCCCGGCGTCGCGCTGCGCAAGCCGAGCGACGTCGCGCGCGAGGCCGACCTGCTCCTGCTCACCGTGCCCGACGACATGCTCCCCAACGTGGTGAAGGTGCTCGCCGACAGCGGTGCGCTGCACGCCGGCCAGGTCGTCGCCCACACCTCCGGACGCCACGGCCTCGCCGTGCTTGCCCCCGCCGCCGCGGTCGGCGCCCGCACCATCGCGCTGCACCCGGCGATGACCTTCACCGGCACCTCCGTCGACCTCGAGCGGCTCCACGGCTGCGTCTTCGGCCTCACCGCCGGCCCGGCCGAGCGCGAGCTCGCCGAGTCCCTCGTCGCCGACCTCGGCGGCCGCCCGACCTGGGTGCCCGAGGAGATGCGCACGCTCTACCACGCGGGCCTGGCCCACGGCGCCAACCACCTGGTCACCCTCGTCAGCGAGGCGATGGGGCTGCTCAGCGCTGCCGGCGTCGACGACCCGGCCGGCACCCTGCGCCCGCTGCTCGACGCCGCCCTCGACAACGCGCTCGACCACGGCGACGCCGCGCTCACCGGACCGATCGTGCGCGGCGACGTCCAGACCGTCGCGGCCCACCTCAAGGACATCTCGGCCAACGCGCCCGACACCGTGCCGTCGTACGTCGCGATGGCGTGGGCGACGCTCGACCGCGCTGTCACCGACGGCAGGCTGCTGCCCATCCGTGCCCAGTCCATCGCCACCGTGCTCAGCGCGTACGGCGAGCGCCGGGTCCTGCCGCACCGGGTGGACAGCCTGTGACCACGGTGACCGTGCCCGCGCTCGCGCGCAGCCGGTCCGAGCTGCACGACCTGCGCGGCACCGGACCGGTCGTGTTCGTGCCGACCATGGGTGCCCTGCACGAGGGCCACGCGTCGCTGCTGCGGATCGCCCGCGAGCGTGCCGGCGGCGAGGGCACCGTCGTGCTGTCGATCTTCGTCAACCCGCTGCAGTTCGGGCCCGACGAGGACCTCGACCGCTACCCGCGCACCTTCGACGACGACCTCGCCATCGCCGCGACCGAGGGCGTCGACGTCGTGTTCGCCCCCACCGTGGCGGAGATGTACCCCGACGGCGTGCCCCACGAGGGTGTCGCCACGGAGGCCGTGACCGTGCAGCCCGGGCCGCTCGGCGACCTGTTCGAGGGGGCCAGCCGCCCCGGGCACTTCCGCGGGGTGCTGACCGTCGTCGCCAAGCTCTTCGGCCTGGTCCGTCCCGACGTCGCGATCTTCGGCGAGAAGGACTACCAGCAGCTCGCCCTGATCCGCCGGATGGTCTCCGACCTGTGCCTCGGCATCGACATCGTCGGCGCCGCCACCGACCGCGAGCCCGACGGGCTGGCCCGCTCGAGCCGCAACCGCTACCTCGACGCCGTGCAGCGGCAGCAGGCGGCCACCCTGAGCCGGGCCCTGCGCGCGGCCCAGGAGCGGGCGGCGTACGGCGTCCCGGCGGCGCGGTGGGCCGCGATGGGCGTCATCAAGGCCGAGCCGGGCGTCGAGCTCGACTACCTCGCACTGACCACCACGGGCCTGGGCGAGCTGCCCGACTACCCCGAGCCCGGCACCGAGGGCCGGATCCTCGTCGCCGCCCGGGTCGGCACCACCCGGCTCATCGACAACCTGCCACTGCAGTTCTGACCAGCAGTTTCCAACCGGGGGAGTTCCCAATGCTGCGCACCATGATGAAGAGCAAGATCCACCGCGCGACCGTCACGCAGGCCGACCTGCACTACGTCGGCTCGGTCACCGTCGACGAGGACCTGCTCGAGGCCGCCGACCTGTTGGCCGGCGAGCTGGTCCACATCGTCGACATCACCAACGGCGCCCGACTCGAGACCTACACCATCGCCGGCGAGCGGGGCAGCGGCGTGATCGGCATCAACGGTGCCGCCGCCCGCCTGGTCCACCCCGGCGACCTGGTCATCCTGATCGGCTACGGCCAGATGACGACCGAGGAGGCGAAGGCGAACCAGCCGCACGTCGTCTTCGTCGACGCCGACAACAAGATCATGGCGACCGGCTTCGACCCGGCCGAGACCTTCGGCGACCCGGGGCTGTCCCGGGGCGACGTCACCGCTGGTCGCTGAGTAGCCTGCGGGGATGCCACTGCCGCCGCTGCGCCTGCCCGGGTGCCTGACCGCCCCGAGCCCCGGCTGGACGACGCGTGCCGACGTCGTCATCGTCGGCTCCGGCATCGCCGGCCTCACCGCCGCGCTGCGGCTGCGTGGCCGGGTCGACAAGATCCTGGTCGTCACCAAGGACGTCCTCAACGCCGGGTCGACGCAGTGGGCGCAGGGCGGCATCGCCGCCGCGCTCGGCCCGGAGGACACCCCCGAGGAGCACGAGGCGGACACCCTGGTCGCCGGCGCGGGCGCCTGCGACCGCGACGCCGTCCGGATCCTCGTCAATGAGGGACCCGAGGCGGTCCACGAGCTGATCGCGCTCGGCACCCAGTTCGACCACACCGCCGACGGTGAGCTCTCGCTGACCCGTGAGGGCGGCCACCACCGCGACCGGATCGCGCACGCCGGCGGCGACGCCACAGGGGCGGAGATCCAGCGGGCGCTGATCGCCGCGATCGAGGCGGCCCCCGGCATCGAGGTGATCCAGCACGCGCTGGCCGTGGACCTGCTGCTCGGCCCCGGTGACCTCGCCGCCGACGGTACGACGGGCCCGTCGGCCGTGGCCGGCCTCACCCTCCACGTCATCGGCGAGGGCGAGCGCGACGGGGTCGGCGCCGTCCACTGCCGGGCGGTCGTGCTCGCCAGCGGTGGCCTCGGCCAGGTGTTCACGCAGACCACCAACCCGGTCGTGTCGACCGGCGACGGGATGGCGCTCGCGCTGCGGGCGGGCGCGACGCTGCGCGACCTGGAGTTCGTCCAGTTCCACCCGACGGTGATGTACCTCGGCCCCGACTCCCGCGGCCAGCAGCCGCTCATCTCCGAGGCCGTCCGCGGCGAGGGAGCCTTCCTCGTCGACGACGAGGGCAACCGGATCATGCAGGGCGTCCACGAGCTGGCCGACCTCGCCCCGCGCGACGTCGTCGCCAAGGCGATCATGAAGCGAATGCTGGAGACCGGCCGGCCGCACATGTGGCTCGATGCCCGCCACCTCGGCGCGGAGTTCTGGGAGCGACGCTTCCCGACCATCCTGGCCACCGCGCGTTCCCACGGCATCGATCCGGTCACCGAGCTGATCCCGGTCGCCCCCGCCTGTCACTACGCCTCGGGCGGCGTGCGAACCGACCTGCACGGACGCACCGACGTCCCGGGCCTCTACGCCACGGGCGAGGTCGCCTGCTCCGGGGTCCACGGCGCCAACCGGCTCGCGTCCAACTCGCTGCTCGAGGGCCTCGTCTTCTCCCGCCGGATCGCCGAGGTGCTGCCCACCGAGCTGGGGGCCTGGCGCGAGCCCGGCCCGGACCGTCGTACCGCCGGCCTCGTCGCGGGTGACGTCCGCCGCGAGCTGCAGGAGACGATGAGCTCACGGGTCGGTGTGCTGCGCTCCGCCCCGGGCCTGGCCGAGGCGGCCGCCGTGCTCGACAAGCTCGCCGGCCGCACGGCCGAGACGGTCGACCAGGCCTCGTGGGAGGCGACCAACCTGCTCACCATCAGCGCCGCCCTCGCGGACGCCGCGGCGCTGCGTGAGGAGACCCGCGGCTCGCACTGGCGGGAGGACTTCCCCGAGCGCGACGACGCTCGCTGGGCCGGCCACTTCGACGTGACCATGGACGACGGGGCCACCACGGTCGCCTTCGTCCCCGCCCCTGCCACCGACGGAGAGCTGTCGTGATCACCCGGACGCCGTACGGCGAGCTGCCGGCCGCGCTGGTCGACGAGATCCGGGCGGCCGGGCTCGACCCGCAGGCCGTGTACGACCACGTCGAGCTCGCCTTCGAGGAGGACCTGCCCGGTGGCGTCGACGACGTCACCAGCGACGCGATGCCCGACATGGGCCACGCCGTCGCCGACTTCGCCGCCCGCGAGCCGGGCGTCGTCGCCGGCCTCGCGATCGCCGAGCTCGCCTTCGTCTACGCCCTCGGTGACACGGTGAAGGTCACCGGCCGGGTCCCCGACGGCACCCGGGTGGAGCCCGGCGACGTCGTGCTCACCGTCTCCGGGCCGGTCCGCGGCGTGCTGACCGCCGAACGCACCGCGCTCAACTTCGCCTCGCACCTGTCCGGCGTCGCCACCGCCACCTCCCAGTGGGTCGACGCGCTGGCCGGCACCCGCGCCCGGGTGCTCGACACCCGCAAGACGCTGCCGGGGTGGCGGGCGCTGCAGAAGTACGCCGTGCGCTGCGGCGGCGGCGTCAACCACCGGTTCAGCCTGGTCGACCGGGCGATGGTCAAGGACAACCACGCGGTCGCCGCGGGCGGCGTCGTGGCGGCGTACGAGGCCGTCGTCGCCGCGCACCCGGGGCTGCGGGTCGAGGTCGAGGTGATGGACCTCGACGAGCTCCGCGCGGTGCTCGCAGCGGGCTGCACCGAGGTGCTCCTGGACAACATGAGCACCGCCGACATGGCCGAGGCGGTCCGGATCAACGAGGCGGCCGGTGGCAGGGCGACCCTGGAGGCCTCCGGTGGGCTCACCCTCGAGCGGGCGCGCGAGGTGGCCGAGACCGGCGTCGACTTCATCTCCGTCGGGGCGCTGACCCACTCGGTCAACGTGTTCGACCTCGGCCTGGACTTCCGGACGGACTGACCGTGCCCCTGCTCGCCGCCGACATCGGCAACGCCCACACCGTCCTCGGACTCGTGTCCGACGGCGCGGTGCACGCCGACTGGCGGGTGTCGACGGCCGAGCACCGCACCGCCGACGAGTGGGGCGTGCTGCTGCGCGGACTGCTCGGAGCTCGCGAGGACGAGGTCACCGGAATCGCGGTCTGCTCGACGGTGCCGGCCGTCCTCAATGCGTGGCGCGAGATGCTTCCCGCGCATTTCCCCGACATTCCGTGCGTCATCGTGGAGCCCGGTATTCGCACCGGCGTGCCCATTCTCGTCGACAATCCGCGCGAAGTCGGCACCGACCGGATCGTCAATGCGCTCGCGGCCGCCGCCGATTTCGAGTGCCCGGCGATCGTCGTCGATTTCGGCGGCACCGCCACGACCTACGACGTCGTCGACGAGCAGGGCCGCTACGTCGGCGGCGCGATCACGCCCGGCATCGAGATCTCCCTCGACGCGCTCAGCCGCGGTGGCGCGCAGCTGCGGATGGTCGAGCTGGTCCGCCCGCGCGGGGTGATCGGCAAGAACACGGTCGAGGCGCTCCAGTCGGGCATGGTCTTCGGCGTGGCCAGCCAGGTCGAGGGCATGGTCGAGCGGCTCACCGCTGCGCTGGGCGCCAGTGCCGGCGAGGTGTCGGTGATCTCCACCGGCTATCTCGCCCCGCTCGTCACCGACGAGTGCCGGTGCTTCACGCACCGGGCGCCCTGGTTGACCCTGCGCGGACTGGAAAAGGTATTCCTGCGCAATCAGCGTTGATTCATTTTCGCGCCGCTCTGTGCAAGGATTGATTATCGCGTCGTCCTCGGCGCATTTCATTTCCTGTCATTTCCAAGGGAGCCCCGCGCATGGCACAGAAGGTCAACATCGTGCTGGTCGACGACATCGACGGCACCGACGCCACCCAGACCGTCAGCTTCGGGCTCGACGGCGCCAATTACGAGATCGACCTCAATGACGAGAACGCCTCGGCGCTGCGCGAGGCGCTGGCGGCGTACGTCGGCCACGGGCGCAAGGTCGGCCGCGGGGGCGGCGGCAAGCGCGGTGGCGGCCGGGCCGCTGCCGCCGGCGGCACCTCGGCCAAGGAGATCCGCGAGTGGGCCCGCGACAACGGCTTCACCGTGCCCGAGCGGGGCCGGATCCCCGCCGACGTGCGCGAGGCCTACGAGTCCGCGCACTGACCCCTTGCTCCTCGCCGGCCCGGCGTCCTGCTCGTTCGTGGTGGGGCACCGGGCCGGTGGCGTTCGCTGACAGCGGACGGATCCGGACCGCTGGATCGGAACGCGTAGGGTGTGAGCGGGGTTGTATCCCTTGAGCAACCCCGTGTGACGTGTGAGGAGCGTGCAATGTTCGAGCGGTTCACAGACCGTGCCCGCCGGGTGGTCGTGCTGGCCCAGGAGGAGGCCCGCATGCTCTCCCACAACTACATCGGGACCGAGCACATCCTGCTCGGCCTCATCCACGAGGGGGAGGGTGTCGCCGCCAAGGCGCTCGAGTCGCTGGACATCTCCCTGGAGGCCGTGCGCGCCCAGGTCGAGGAGATCATCGGCCAGGGCCAGCAGGCGCCGTCCGGTCACATCCCCTTCACCCCGCGAGCCAAGAAGGTCCTCGAGCTGTCCCTGCGCGAGGCGCTGCAGCTCGGCCACTCCTACATCGGGACCGAGCACATCCTGCTCGGCCTGATCCGGGAGGGCGAGGGCGTGGCCGCCCAGGTGCTGCAGAAGCTCGGCGCCGACCTCAACCGGGTCCGCCAGCAGGTGATCCAGCTGCTCTCGGGCTTCCAAGGCAAGGAGGGCACCGCGGCCGCGGCCAGCACCGGCAGCTCCAGCAGCGGCGACGCGCCGTCGTCCTCGCTGGTGCTCGACCAGTTCGGCCGCAACCTGACCCAGGACGCCCGCGAGGGCAAGCTGGACCCGATCATCGGCCGCGCGCAGCAGATCGAGCGCGTGATGCAGGTGCTGTCGCGTCGTACCAAGAACAACCCGGTGCTCATCGGCGAGCCCGGCGTCGGCAAGACCTCGATCGTCGAGGGCCTGGCCCAGGACATCGTCAAGGGCAACGTCCCCGAGACGCTCAAGGACAAGCAGATCTACACCCTCGACCTGGGTGCGCTGGTGGCCGGCTCCCGCTACCGCGGTGACTTCGAGGAGCGCCTGAAGAAGGTGCTCAAGGAGATCCGCACCCGCGGCGACATCGTGCTGTTCATCGACGAGATCCACACCCTCGTCGGCGCCGGTGCGGCCGAGGGCGCCATCGACGCGGCCTCGATCCTCAAGCCGATGCTGGCCCGCGGCGAGCTGCAGACCATCGGGGCGACCACCCTCGACGAGTACCGCAAGTACCTCGAGAAGGACGCCGCCCTCGAGCGCCGCTTCCAGCCGATCCAGGTGCCGGAGCCGTCGATCGCCGACACGATCGAGATGCTCAAGGGCATCCGCGACCGCTACGAGGCGCACCACCGGGTGACCATCACCGACGAGGCGCTGGTCTCCGCGGCCACGCTGGCCGACCGCTACATCTCCGACCGCTTCCTGCCCGACAAGGCGATCGACCTGATCGACGAGGCCGGCTCGCGGCTGCGGATCCGCCGGATGACGGCGCCCGCCGACCTGCGCGAGTACGACGAGCAGATCGCCGAGGTCCGCCAGCGCAAGGAGGCCGCCATCGACGGCCAGGACTTCGAGGCCGCCGCGCGCCTGCGTGACGAGGAGAAGCAGCTCATCTTGAAGAAGTCCGAGCGCGAGAAGCAGTGGCGCGCGGGCGACATGGACGAGGTCGCCGAGGTCGACGAGGAGCTGATCGCCGAGGTGCTCGCCGTGGCGACCGGCATCCCGATCGTGAAGCTCTCCGAGGAGGAGTCCACCCGACTGCTCAAGATGGAGGACGAGCTCCACAAGCGGGTCATCGGCCAGGAGGAGGCCGTCAAGGCGCTGTCGCGGGCGATCCGTCGTACCCGTGCCGGCCTGAAGGACCCCAAGCGCCCCGGTGGCTCGTTCATCTTCGCCGGCCCCTCGGGCGTCGGAAAGACCTGGCTGTCCAAGACGCTCGCCGAGTTCCTCTTCGGCGACGAGGACGCGCTGATCCAGCTCGACATGTCGGAGTTCGGCGAGAAGCACACCGTCTCGCGGCTCTTCGGCTCGCCCCCGGGCTACGTCGGCTACGAGGAGGGCGGTCAGCTCACCGAGAAGGTGCGCCGCAAGCCGTTCTCCGTCGTCCTCTTCGACGAGGTCGAGAAGGCCCACCCCGACATCTTCAACAGCCTGCTGCAGATCCTCGAGGAAGGTCGCCTGACCGACTCGCAGGGCCGGGTCGTGGACTTCAAGAACTGCGTCATCATCATGACGACCAACCTCGGCACGCGGGACATCGCCAAGGGCATCAACCTGGGCTTCAACCAGGCCGGTGACGCGGCGGGCTCCTACGAGCGGATGAAGGGCAAGGTCTCCGAGGAGCTCAAGCAGCACTTCCGGCCCGAGTTCCTCAACCGTGTCGACGAGATCATCGTGTTCCCGCCGCTGTCGCAGGAGCAGATCGTCGCGATGGTGGACAACATGATCGCCTCGGTCGAGGTCCGGATGAAGGACCGCGACATGCGGCTCGAGCTCACCGCGAAGGCGAAGAACCTGCTCGCCGAGCGGGGCTTCGACCCGGTCCTGGGCGCCCGGCCGCTGCGTCGCACGATCCAGCGCGAGATCGAGGACGTGCTCGCCGAGAAGATGCTCTACGGCGAGGTCGGCCCCGGCCAGATCGTGCTCGTGGACGTCGACGGCGAGGGCGCGGCCGCGACCTTCACCTTCGAGGGCCAGAAGGTCGGGACGCTCCCCGACCTGCCGCCGCTCGAGACCGTGGCCGAGACCATCGCCGAGCCCGGGGAGCGCGGGGACTTCGGTGACGGCGACCTCCCGGCCGCCGGCAACGACTGATCACGCTCGCACGCAGCGCCCCGCCCGGATCGACCGGGCGGGGCGCTGTGCTGTCCGGTTAGTGCGCGCCGGCGAGGTTGAGCAGCACGACGCCCAGCACGATCAGGGCGAGCGCGGCGGCCTTCATCAGGTCGAGCCGCTCGTCGAGGAAGAGCACGCCGACCACGGCCATGCCGGCGGTGCCGAGACCGGCCCAGACGGCGTACGCGATCGAGACGGGCAGCTGCTTCACGACCAGGGCGAGCAGCCAGATCGAGGTGGCGTACCCGGCGAGCACCAGGCCGGTCCACAGTGGGTCCCGGAAGCTCTGCGTGCGGGGGAGCGCGGCGCTCGCCGCGACCTCGACCCCGATGGCGGCCATCAGGAGCGCCCAGGCGACTGCCATGGCGCACCGTCCTCTCTGCCCGGCGTCCGGGCTGTGTAGCAAGTGCTACATAGCGTAGCACCTGCTACATTCGAGACGTGGAGACGGCGACGACACGGGAGGGCGACCGGCGCCGCCAGCTCGCCGAGGCGGCGACCGACCACGTCCTCGAGCACGGCCTGATCGGGCTCAGCCTGCGCCCCCTCGCGGCGGCGCTCGGGACGAGCGACCGGATGCTGCTGTACCACTTCTCCGGCAAGGACGACCTGGTCGCGACGGTGCTGCACACCTCCAACGAGCGGTCCGTCGAGCTGGTCCGCTCCCTGCCGGTCGCGGCATCGGTCCGTGACGCGGTGGTCGCGCTGTGGGCCGCCTCGACCCAGGGCCAGCTCGAGCGGTGCCAGCGGCTGTACGTCGAGGCAGCGGCGCTCGGGCTGTTCGGCCAGGAGCCGTACGTCAGCGTGGTCGGCGAGTCGAACCGGGCCTGGCTGCGGGCGGTCGCCGACCTGCTGGTCGCCGCCGGGTGCCCGCCGGGTCTCGCGCCCCGGGCCGCGAACCTGATCGACGCCGCGATGATGGGGCTCCAGCTCGACCTGCCGCTCGACCGCGGCACCGCCGCGCTCGACCGATCGGTGGCCGACCTCGCCGATGCCGTCGCCGCGATCGCCGCCACGGGCGCTGTCGCGGAGGGTCAGGGCAGCCGGTAGCGCCCGTCGGCGTCGACGGCCGCGAGACGGTCCTCGACCAGGGACGCCAGCGCGCGCTCGCGCTGCTCGGCGTTCTCCCAGACGGCGTCCAGGCGCGCCTTCGGGACCGCGCCGGGTGCGTCGCGCAGCACCGCGAGCAGCCGGCCCCGGCACTGGCGGTCGGTGCCGGCGTACGTCTGCACCTTGCGCGGCGGACCGTCGTACGCCGGGGCGCCGGCCTGGAGCCACGCGCACAGCTCCGAGACCGGGCAGCCGTCGCAGCGCGGTCTGTCGGCGGTGCAGACGAGCGCGCCGAGCTCCATGACCGCGACCGACCAGGTCGCCGCGGTCGGCGCGTCCTCGGGCAGCAGCGCGGCGCCGAGGTCGCGCTCGGCCCGGGTCACCGAGCGCGGCGGGAACTCGGTCCCGGTCACCGTGCGGGCCAGCACTCGTCGCACGTTGGTGTCGAGCACGACCTGGCGCTGCCCGTACGCGAACGCAGCCACGGCCGCTGCTGTGTAGTCGCCGATGCCCGGCAGGGCCAGCAGGTCGGCGTACGACGCCGGGACCTCGCCGCCGTGCTGGTCGGTGATCGCCACCGCGGCGGCGTGCAGCCGCAGCGCGCGGCGGGGGTAGCCCAGCCGTCCCCACGCGCGGACCGCCTCGCCCGACGACTCGGCCGCCAGCGCGGCCGGCGTCGGCCAGCGCGCCAACCAGGCCTCGTGGACCGGCAGCACCCGCACCACCGGCGTCTGCTGCAGCATGAACTCGCTGACCAGGACCGACCACGGCGTCGCGTCGGGTCGCCGCCACGGCAGGTCGCGGGCGTTCTCGTCGTACCAGTCCAGGACGGTCTCGACCAACAGGCTCGTCGTCATCGCCACCCATTGTGACGTGGCCCCGATCCCGGCCGACGTCGGCGGGTCAGCCGGGTTCGCGTGCGACGGCTGACTACCGTCGTCCCATGCCCACGTCCCGCCAGCTCCCGCCCGGGGTGTACTGGCGGCGCCGGGTGTTCGTGCTCGGCATCGCCTTCGCGTTGGTGTTCGTGATCGCCCGCGCGCTCACCGCCGGCAGCGACGGCAGGTCGAGCGAGCGACCGGCCGCGGAGCAGGCCGGTGGCGAGGTCGTCCCCGACCCGACGGGCCGCGCCGAGACCGGCGCTACGACGGCCGTCGACGACGCCTCGACGGCGGACACGGTGCCCACGACGCCGACCCTCGCCGTACCCGACGGCGAGTGCTCGGCCGCGGACGTCCTCGTGACCCCGTCCATCGCCCCCGGGGCCGTCGCCGGCCGCGACGTCCCGGTCACCTTGTCGCTGCAGACCCGCGAGTCGGAGGCCTGCACCTGGCAGGTCAGCGCCGACAGCCTCGTCGTGAAGGTCGCCCAGGGCACCAAGGACGTGTGGACCACCCGCCAGTGCCCGCAGGCCGTCCCGGCGCAGTCGGTCGTCGTGCGCAAGGCCGTCCCCGCCACCATCCAGCTCACCTGGGCCGAGGCGCGCGAGTCCACCGAGGGGTGCACCCGCCGTGCCGGCTGGGCCGACCCGGGCGACTTCACGGTCGCCGCGGCGGCGCTGGGCGGCGAGCCCGCGCAGGCGGACTTCACCTTGGACGCTCCCGTCGCCGCGACCATCCAGGTGACGCCGAGCGCGGGCGAGACCAAGAAGGCGAAGAAGCCGAAGACCCCGACGAACTGAGACCGGCGGCCCGCGGGCGTCCCGCTGGACGGGACACCGGTCGGTCCGGCCGGCCGACGCTGCTGGCATCGGCGCCATGCCTCAGCGCCGCCGCACCGTCTTGGCCTGTGCCGTCGTCCTCGCCGCCACCGCGACACTGTCGGGTGTCGCCGCCCCGACCGGAGCCGCCGGCGCGGTCGGTGCGGTCGAGCCGTCGCCGGGCGCCGCCCGTCTCCTCGGCGTGACCACCCTCCCGTCCGGCCTGCGACTCGACGGCTCCGTGGTGGGCGGCCTGTCCGGCATCGACCGTGACCCGTCGACCGGCGCCTACCACCTGATCTCCGACGACCGCTCCGCGCTGGGACCCGCCCGCACCTACACGGCCGCCATCGACCTCTCCGCGGGCGCGCCGCAGGTCGAGCTCACGGGCGTGCGCACCTTGCTGCGCGACGACGGCGCGCCGTACCCCTCGCTCGCCGCGTGGACGGCGACCGCGTGCCGGCAGGGCCCGAAGGTGTGCGAGCGGCGGGCCACCGTCGACCCCGAGGACGTCCGCGTCGACCCGCGCTCCGGCGAGGTGTGGTGGAGCCAGGAGGGCGACCGCCAGACAGGTGAGCGGCCGTTCCTCTCCGACCCGTCGATCCGCCGCGCGCTCCCCGACGGGACCTTCGCCGGCCAGCTCCGCCTCCCGGACCTGCTGCAGGTCGAGAGCGGCCAGCGTGGCCCGCGGGCCAACCTCGGCCTGGAGGCCTTCACCTTCGCCGACTGCGGCCGTCTGGTGACCTCGGTGCTCGAGGGCCCGCTGCTGCAGGACGGTCCTGAGCCGACGGCGACCGAGGGCGCTCTCGTCCGCCTGTCCGTCCAGAACCGTGGCGGCGTGCTCCAGGGCCAGTACGCCTATCCCGTCGACCCCGTCGGGGGTGCACCCGGCGCCAACGGCGTCGCAGCCGTCCTCGCCGATCCGGCGTGGGCGGGCCGCTACCTGGTGCTCGAGCGCACCGTCGTGCTCGGGCAGGGCACCCGGGTCCGGATCCATGCCGTCGACATCCCCTCGGCGCCCGGCAACGACCCCGACGCAGCCACCGACATCTCCGACGTCGACTCGCTGGCGAGCACGTCGGTCCGTCCGTTGCGCAAGGACCTGGTGCTCGACCTCGGCGACCTCGGCGTGCGACCGGGCATCGTGGAGGGGATGACCTGGGGGCCGACGCTGCCCACGGGCGAGCGCAGCCTCGTGCTGGTGGCCGACGACAACTTCGCGCTGCGGCCGATCCCCGGCGTGGCGCAGGTCAGCCAGGTCATCGCGGTGGCGCTGGCCGACGACGAGACGCCCGGACCCCGCGCGGGCTGCTAGGACGTCGCGGGCCGCGCCGCGCCTGCCGGCCTGGGCCGGTGCGGTCCGACGCGTCGTTTCCTCGACGCTGCACGGCGTCGTCTCCGCCGTGGCGGACGGGAGCTGGGAGCTCGGCCAGGTCAGCCTGGGTGAGGACGGCACCGGCTTCGCGGAGCTGCGGGAGACGACCGGCGGCACGACGCTCGGGATCCAGGCGGACCTCCGCGACGGGGCGTGGTGCGCGCTCCAGTGAGGCGCCGCCGCCCCGACGCGCGGGCGCGGCTGCTACACGTAGCGCTCGAGGATAGTCGACTCGGCCAGCCGGCTGAGCCCCTCGCGGACGCTGCGGGCACGCAGCTCGCCCACGCCTTCGACGGCCTGCAGGTCGTCGATGCCCGCGGAGAGCAGCTTCTGCAGGGTGCCGAAGTGGTCGACCAGGCCCTCGATGACGGCAGCGGGCAGCCGGGGCACCTTGGTGAGCAGGCGGTAGCCCCGCGGCGCGACCGCCCCGTCGAGGTGCTCGCCGGTGCCGATCCCGAGGACCTTCGCGACCGCCGACGGGTCGACCAGGTCGGTCGAGGACAGCTGCTCCAGCTTGCCGAGCAGGTCGCCCGGCTCGCGGCTGCGCCGCCGGGACGGCGCGTAGTCACGGATCACGAGCTCCCGCTCGGTGTCGACGCCGGTCACCAGCTCCTCGAGCTGGAGGGCCAGCAGCCGCCCGTCGGTGCCGAGCTCGAGCACGTAGTCCTCGATCTCCCGGGCGATCCGGCTGACCATCTCCAGGCGCTGCGCCACGACCGCGACGTCGCGCACCGTCACCAGGTCCTCGATCTCCAGCGCCGACAGCGTGCTGGAGACCTCGTCGAGGCGCAGCTTGTAGCGCTCGAGGGTGGCCAGCGCCTGGTTGGCGCGGGACAGGATCTGCCCGGAGTCCTCGAGGACGTGCCGGGTCTCGCCGACGTACGCCGCGATGATCTGCATCGACTGCGACACCGAGATCACCGGGTGCCCGGTCTGCTTGGCGACCCGGTCCGCGGTCCGGTGCCGGGTGCCGGTCTCCTCCGACGGGATGCTCTGGTCGGGCATCAGGTGCACGGCCGCGCGGATGATCCGGTTGACCGCGCCGTCGACGATGATCGCGCCGTCCATCTTCGCCAGCTCGCGCAGCCCGGTGGCGGTGAACGGGACGTCGAGCTCGAACCCACCCGTGCACAGGCTGTCGACCAGGCGGTCCTGGCCGAGCACGATGAGCGCGCCGGTGCGACCGCGCAGGATCCGCTCAAGCCCGTCGCGCAGCGGGGTGCCGGGGGCGATGGACGCGAGGGCCTCGCGGAGTCGCGGATCGGCCGACGTGACCACTGGTGCTCCCTGCTGACGTGCTGCTCGGACGGGTCTCACCCTATCCGCGCTGGGGGCACCTCATGCCTGGATATTCGGCACCCGGTGTCCTCGGATGTGAGTGATGTCGGCTCAGGCAGGTCCCACGTCGCCCGTGTCGGCCGCCAGGTGCGGCGCGACGAGGTCGGCCTCCAGGTCGACATCGGTGGCGAAGTCCAGGCCGCTCTTCGGCTCGACGTGCAGCGCCTGCCGGTACGCCGCGCGCGCCCTTGCTGCTCCCGCCTCGGCTGCGGCGAGGGCCACCTCCCCGTCGGTCATCGTGGGCTACTCGACCACCTCCAGTGCGTGCTTGGTCCGCCGGTCGAGGTGCAGCGCGACCAGGGCGGAGGCGACGTCGGGCACCTCGACCACCCGCATGCCGTCGACCTTCCGCTCGCGGCTGCCGCCACGTCGGGCGCCCTGGGCCGTGCCGGGGTCGGCCGGGACGACGGCCATGGCGAAGCCGAGGCGAGCGGCCTCCGCGAGCCGCTGGGGCAGGTCGCGGACCCGGCGGAGCTCGCCGGAGAGGCCGATCTCGCCGAGGGCCACGACGCCGGCGGGCGGGGCGCTGACGAAGTGGGCCGAGGCGATCGCGACCGCGAGGGCGAGATCGGACCCGGGGTCGCTGAGCCGGGCGCCCCCGACGGTCGAGGCGAACACGTCGTGCTGGTGGAGCCGGATCCCGCAGTGCTGCTGGAGCACCGCGAGGATCATCGCCAGCCGGGAGCCGTCGATGCCGGAGGTGGTGCGGCGCGGGCGCTCGGCGGGGGAGAGGGTCACCAGGCCCTGCACCTCGGCCAGCAGCGGCCGGCGGCCCTCCATGGAGACGGCGACGCAGGTGCCGGGGACCCGGCCGTGATGTCGCTCGACGAAGATGCCGGTGGGGTCCTCGACCGTGCGGATGCCGTCGGGGCCGAGGTCGAAGCAGCCAACCTCGTCGACCGGCCCGAACCGGTTCTTGACCGCGCGCAGCATCCGGAACCGCGAGTTGCGGTCGCCCTCGAAGTGGAGAACGACGTCGACGAGGTGCTCCAGCACGCGCGGACCGGCGATCGCGCCGTCCTTGGTCACGTGACCGATCATCACGACGGTGATGTCACGGCTCTTGGCCATGCGCACCAGCGCCTGCGCCACCTCCTTGACCTGGGTGACGCCGCCCGGCACGCCGTCGACGCCGGAGGCGCTGATCGTCTGCACCGAGTCGATCACGACGGTGCTCGGCCGGACCTGCTCGATGTGGGTGAGCACGGCGCCGAGGTCGGTCTCGGCCGCGAGGTAGAGCTGGTCGTGGATGCCGCCGGTGCGGTCGGCGCGCAGCCGGACCTGGGCGGCGGACTCCTCCCCGGTGACGTAGAGCGTGCGCTGCCGAGCGGCAGCGGTGCGAGCGGCCACCTCGAGCAGCAGGGTCGACTTGCCGACCCCGGGCTCGCCGGCGAGCAGGACCGCGGCGCCGGGCACCAGACCGCCGCCGAGCACCCGGTCGAGCTCGGGCACGCCGGAACGGTGATGGACGGCCCGCTCGGCCGACACCTGGCCGATCGGGACGGCCGCACTCGTGACCGGGGTGGCCGACGTGCGGCTGGAGGGACCGACGCTCGCCACGGCGACCTCGGACACCGAGCCCCAGGCCTGGCACTCGCCGCACCGGCCGACCCAGCGCGCCGTGGACCAGCCGCACTCGCTGCAGCGGTAAGTCGAACGTGTTTTCGAACCAGCCATGGCACGACACTAGAACAGACCGCCGACGGAACGGTCCTGGCGCGCGGCGGCTGTGGAGAACGGCGTGGGAGAATCGCGCGGTGGACACCCCCCCGCCCGTCGGCCATGCCCAGGCCGGCCATGCCGGCCACGCTGGCCGATGTCGCCGAGCGCGCCGGCGTGTCCCGGCAGACCGTGTCCAACGCGATCAACAACCCCGACCTGCTCCGGGCCGACACCCTGGCCCGGGTGCAGGAGGCCATCGAGCACCTCGACTACACGCCCAACCAGGCCGCCCGCCACCTGCGCACCCGTTCCTCGCACCTCGTCGGGCTGCGGCTCGGCCCGGCGCAGGAGTTCACCGCCAACATGGCGATGGACCGGTTCGTGCACGCCCTGGTCGAGGCCTCGCGCGAGGCGGGCTACCACGTGCTGCTCTTCTCGGGCGGCCGCGTCGCCGAGGGCGAGCTGCCCGACCCGCTCGGCGGGTACGACGACCTGCTCCGCTCCACGGCGGTGGACGCGTTCGTCGTCACCGACACCTACCTGGGCAACCCGCAGACGATCGGCCTGGCCAAGCGCCGGGCGCCCTTCGTCGCGTTCGGCCGTCCCTGGGACGACCCCGGCGCGACTCATCCGTGGGTCGACGTCGACGGCGCCGCCGGCGTCGCGGCGGCGACCGAGCACCTGCGCGCGCAGGGCCACGAGCGGATCGCCTGGCTGGGCTGGCAGCCCGGCTCGCGGATCGGCGAGGACCGCCGGGCCGGCTGGTACCGCGCCATGACCGCGCTCGAGCTGCCCACCGCCGGGCTGGAGGCCGCGGTCGAGGACGGCGTGCTCGCCGGCGGTCGTGCCGCCGCCACCCTCCTCGAGTCGAGTGCGCCGACGGCCTTCGTCTGCGCGTCCGACACCCTCGCGGTCGGCGTGCTCGGCGCGCTGTCCGACCGGGGCCTCAAGCCCGGTCGCGACGTCGGCGTCGTCGGCTTCGACGACTCCCAGGTCGCCCAGGTGATGGGCCTGACCTCCGTCCGCCAGCCGCTCGAGGAGGTCGCGGTCCACCTGGTCGCCGCGCTCCGGGCGTTGCTCGCGCCGGGGCGGGCCGCCGAGAGCGGCGTGCTCCTCCAGCCGTCGCTCGAGGTCAGAACCTCTTCGACCAGAGGTTGACCGCGTAGTCGACCTCGAGGCCCCGGTGCTCGTCGAGCACCTGGTCGGCGACCTCGCGCGTGAACTCGATGCGTACGACGGCCTCCAGGTCCGCGCGCGACGCGAACCGCCAGCCCATGTCGACCCGGTCCAGCGTCCAGCCCCGCACGCTCCAGAACCGCTCGGTCTCCTCCGGCGGGTCGAGATGCGGGTACCCGCGACGGAACCAGCCGCCGAACGTCGAGCGGGAGCCGTCGTTGTCGATGACCAGCGCGGTCCCGCCCCGGCGTACGACGCGGTCCAGCTCGACTAGCCCGGGCTCGCAGCCGCGGCCGAAGAAGTAGGCCCACCGGGCGTGCACGACGTCGACCGACGCGTCGGGGAGCGGGATCGCCTGCGCGGTGCCCTCCCGCACCTCGGCGTTGGCAACCCGACGGGTGCGGAGCCGGCGGGCGGCCAGCTTCGCCAGGCCGGCGTGCGGCTCGACGCCGATCACGTGCGCTGCGGTCCCGGCGAAGGCGGGCAGGTGGAAGCCGGTTCCGCACCCGAGGTCGAGCACGGTGCGTCCGGTCCAGTCTGTGCGCGCCTGCATCGCCGCCCACAGCCGCCCGTCGGGGTCGGCGGCGCGGTTCTCGAGCTCGTACGTCGCGGTGTGGTGCCAGATGTTGGGGCTCGGGATGGTGCCTGGCTTCATCGACTCACTCCGCAGGGTCGGCTGCCGGAGACGCGCGACATGCCCGAGCGCAGCGAGGGCCAATCAGATACGGACGATGCCGCCGGGCGTCAGCACCTGGGCGGCGAGGATGCCGGGGGTGCCGTGTGGCGCGACCCACTCGACCTTGACGTCCTCGAGCGGCGCCTCGACGGTCTCGCCGAGCCACTCGCTGACCCGCTGCGGGTCACCGGCGATCTCGATGCCCGCGAGCGAGACGGTGCCGTCGGCACCGGTCGAGGGGTGCAGGTCGGTCGGGGTGTCCCACTGCAGGAAGAACGGCAGCTGCGGGTCGGCGATGAGGCCGTTGATGCCGATCTGCTTCCAGCGCAGCTCGGTGCCGTCGGGGCGGTGCCGCGAGCCGGGGACGGCCGAGCGGCCGAGGCGCTCCTCGACGATGGCGATGTCGGGGACGGCCACGGCCCAGCCGAGCCAGCCGCCGCCGAGGGCGGAGCGGGCCTTGACGGCCTGGCCGAAGGGAGCCTTGTCGGACGCCGGGTGGTCCAGGGCCTCGACGACCTCGAGGTAGGTGCCGTCGGTCAGCGGGAGGATCATGTTGCGCGTGCCGAAGCGGGGGTGGACGCCACCGTCGACGAACTCACGCCCGATCGCTGCACCCAGGCGGGCTGCCGTGCTCGCGAGTCCGTCGGGGCCGGCCGCGTAGGAGAGATGATCCAGGCGCATGCCAGACATTCTGAGCATGCCCCGAGAGGTCCGACGAATCGGGGTCGCTGTCTCTTGACGTCGAGAGGTGACCGGAGCGGTTCGCAGCGGGCTTGTAACTAAGTGTTACGTGGCAAAAACGCCTGCAACAACGCCCGGGTAGCGGCCAGAACGCCCGGGTAGTCGGCGTCGAGGCGGCCCGTGCGACGCCGCCGTCGGGTCTGGATGCCTGTCGCGCCCGTCGCCAGGAGTACCTGGGTGCTGTTGCCACTACCCGGGTGTTGTTGCACCGGAAAGTGTGCTGTAACACGTAGTTACAAGCGCGCGGGCGGGTCAGCGAGGGTCGGCGGGGTGCAGCCCGAGGGCCGATCGCGAGCGCAGGTGGGCCTCGCAGTGGCGCACCAGCTCGTCGTACGCCTCCTGGCCCATCAGCGCCACGAGCTCGGCCTGGTTGGTCACGTAGACCGGCTCGACGCCGACGTGGGCCTCGGTGTTGCCCGAGCAGTACCAGTCCAGGTCGTGCCCGCCGGCGCCCCAGCCACGGCGGTCGTACTCGGTGATCGTCACCTCGACGTACGACGTGCCGTCCATCCGCTCGATCTCGCGGAAGGTACGCCGGATCGGCAGCTGCCAGCACACGTCCGGCTTGGTCTCCAGCGGGTTGAGCCCGATCTCGAGCGCGAGGCCGTGCAGCGCGCAGCCGGCGCCGCCGGCGAAGCCGGGCCGGTTGGAGAACACGCACGAGCGTTGGCCGTCGACCTCGTGCATCCGGGTCTTCCGCTCGCCGTCCTCGTCCTTCTCGACCCAGTCCTTGCGCTTGACCGGGCGGCCCGGGTGCGACTGCCAGTGGGCCGGGGTCAGCTGCTCGACGAAGCCCGCGACCCGCTTCTCGTCGGCCTTGTCGGCGAAGTGCGCGCCGAGCGTGCAGCAGCCGACGTCGGGCGAGTCGGCGTAGATGCCGGCGCAGCCGCTGCCGAAGATGCAGGTGAAGGACGACGTGAGCCAGGTGAGGTCGCACTTGAGGACCTCGGACTCGTCGGCCGGGTTGGTGAACTCCACCCACGCACGGGGGAAGTCGAGCGGAACCTCTGGCACTCACCCCACAGTAGTGGTCGCGTGGTCGCCACCGAGCCCACGACTAGTACCGTGGACTCATGCGTCTGGGTGTGCTCGACATCGGCTCGAACACCGGCCACCTGCTGGTGGTCGACGCCCACGGAGGTGCGGCCCCGCTGCCGGCGTACTCCTACAAGGAGCCGCTGCGCCTGGCCGAGCACCTCGACGACAGCGGCGACGTGTCGCCGACGGGCGTCGCGGCACTGACGGCGTTCACCGCGCAGGCACTGGTCGTGGCCGAGGAGAAGGGCTGCGAGGAGATGCTCTCCTTCGCGACCTCCGCGGTCCGCGACGCCGGCAACTCCGAGCAGGTGCTGGCCCACGTCGAGGCCGAGACCGGCGTCCGGATCGCCGTGCTGCCGGGCGAGGACGAGGCGCGGCTGACCTTCCTGGCCGTACGCCGCTGGTTCGGCTGGTCGGCCGGCCGGCTCGCGGTGTTCGACATCGGCGGCGGCTCGCTGGAGATCGCGGCCGGCTCCGACGAGCGGCCCGACGTCGCGTGGTCGCTGCCGTTGGGCGCGGCCCGGCTGGCGCGGGCGGAGTTCGCGGCGCAGCCCGACGAGGAGCAGCTGCGCCAGATCCGCCGGCGGATCCGCGCCGACATCGCCCGCGACGCGGGCCACCTCCTGCGCGCCGGCACGACCCACCGGGCGTCCGCGACCTCGAAGACCTTCCGCTCGCTGGCCCGGATCTGCGGCGCTGCGCCGTCCGCCGACGGCCCCCTCGTGCCCCGGACCCTCCCGCTGGCCGAGCTGCGGCACTGGATCCCCAAGCTGGTCGCGATGACGCCCGAGGAGCTGGCCGCGCTGCCCGGCGTCTCCCCGAGCCGCACCCACCAGATCGTGCCGGGGGCGCTGGTCGCCGAGGCGTGCATGGACATCTTCGACCTGTCCGAGCTGGAGATCTGCCCGTGGGCGCTGCGCGAGGGCGTGATCCTCGAGCGGATCGACAAGCTCAGCGTCAACGACCCGTCATGAGTCCCTTGTCATGAGCGAGCGGGGCCGTCCCCGGATCGGGCTCTCCACGAGCTCGGTCTACCCCGAGTCGACGGCCCACGCGTTCACGTACGCCGCGTCGGTGGGCTACGAGGCCGTCGAGGTGATGGTCGGCATCGACGCGCTGTCGCAGCAGGTCGACGCCGTTCGTCAGCTCTCGGAGCACCACGGGCTCCCGATCAGCGCGATCCACGCGCCCTGCCTGCTGTTCACGCAGCGGGTCTGGGGCGTGGAGCCCTGGGGCAAGCTCGAGCGCTCGGCGGCGATGGCGAAGGAGGTGGGCGCGGAGGTGGTCGTGGTGCACCCGCCGTTCCGCTGGCAGAGGGAGTACGCCCGCGACTTCGTCAACGGCATCGCCGCGCTGGAGGAGTCCTCGGGCGTCGCGTTCGCGGTCGAGAACATGTACCCGTGGCGCGCCTCGCGGCGCCGCATGGAGATGTACCTGCCCGGCTGGGACCCCTCCGACGAGCCCTACGCCAACACCACGATCGACCTGTCCCACGCGGCGATCGCGCAGTCCGACCCGGTCGCGATGGCGGAGCGGCTCGGCCCGCGGCTGCGGCACATCCACCTCACCGACGGCACCGACTCCGCCAAGGACGAGCACCTCGTGCCCGGTCGCGGCGACATGGGGGCCGACGTGTTCCTGCGGCACCTCGCGGCCACCGGCTTCACCGGTGAGGTGGTGCTGGAGATCAACACCCGGCGCTGCACGACCCGCGAGGAGCGCGAGGCCGACCTGCGCGAGTCGCTCGAGTTCGCGATCGAGCACCTGACCGCCGTCCCCGCGGTGGAGGGGGACGGCCGGTGAGCGTCGTCGAGGTCGTCGGGCTGACCGTCGTGCGCGGCGGTACGACGGTCATCGACGGCCTCGACCTGGCCATCGGCCCGGGCGTCACGGGACTGCTGGGCCCCTCGGGCTGCGGCAAGTCCACGCTGCTGCGCTCGATCGTGGGCGTGCAGCGGGTCGCCGCCGGCGCGGTGACGGTGCTCGGCGAGCCCGCCGGCAGCGCCCCGCTGCGCGACCGGGTCGGCTACCAGACCCAGTCCTCCAGCGTGTACGACGACCTGACCGTCCTGGAGAACCTCCGCTTCTTCGCCCGGGTGCTCGCCCTGCCGCGCGCCGCGGCCGAGGACGCCCTGGCGTCGGTGGACCTGACCGGTCACCGTGACGCGGTGGTCGGCCGGCTCAGCGGCGGCCAGCGCTCGCGGGTCGGCCTCGCCGTCGCGCTCCTCGGCAGCCCGGCGCTGCTGGTGCTCGACGAGCCGACGGTGGGTCTCGACCCGGTCCTGCGCCGCGACCTGTGGGCGCTCTTCCACCGCATCGCGGAGGCCGGCACGGCGGTCCTCGTGTCCAGCCACGTGATGGACGAGGCGGAGCGGTGCGACGCGCTGCTGCTGATGCGCGAGGGCGCGATCATCGCCCACGGCACGCCCGCCGAGATCAAGGCCGCCCAGGGCGTCGCCGACGTCGAGTCCGCCTTCCTGGCGCTCGTCGAGAGGAGGGAGTCCGCATGACGCTCCGGGTCACGCTGGCGATCGCGGTCCGCGTGCTCACCCAGCTGCGCCGCGACCACCGCACCCTCGCGATGCTGCTGGTGCTGCCGTGCCTGCTGCAGGCGCTGCTGTGGTGGATCTTCCAGGACCAGCCGCTGGTCTTCGACCGCATCGGGCCCGCCCTGCTGGCGATCTTCCCCTTCTTCGTGATGTTCCTCGTCACCAGCATCACCACGCTGCGGGAGCGCTCCGGCGGCACCCTGGAGCGGCTGTTCACGATGCCGATGGGTCGCCTCGACTTCCTGGTGGGCTACGCGCTCGCGTTCGGCGCGATCGCCGCGGTCCAGGCGGCTCTCGCCGCGGGCGTCGCGATCGGCCTGCTCGACCTCGACCTGCGTGGGCCCGACGCGCTGCTCCTCCTCGTGGGTGTCGCCGACGCCGTCCTCGGCACCGCCCTCGGCCTGTTCGTCTCCGCGTTCGCCCGCACCGAGTTCCAGGCCGTCCAGTTCCTCCCGGCGGTCGTGGTGCCGCAGATCCTCCTCTGCGGCCTGATCGTCCCGCGCGAGCGGCTCCCCGAGGTGCTCGAGGCGGTGGCGAGCCTCCTGCCCCTCACCTGGGCCGTGGACGCGATGGAGCACCTCGCGACCACCACCCGCACCGGCGAGGTGTGGCGCGACGTCGGGATCGTGGTGACGTTCGCCGTCGCGGCGCTGGCGCTCGGCGCGGCGACCCTGCGTCGTCGTACCGACTGACGGATCTCACCGGAAGCCCCGTATTTTCGGGGCATGCAACCGCTCCGGGACTCCCTGGCCCTGCTGTCCCGCAGCGCGCCCGTACGCCGGGTCCTGCGCCAGCTCGTCGCCGGTGAGCGGGTCGAGGACGTGGTCCACGCGGTCGCCGGCCTGGCCGAGGACGGCTTCGCGGTCAGCGTCGACCACCTGGCGGCGCCGGCGCGCACGGAGGTGCAGGCGTTCGCGGCCGTGGCGGCGTACCGCACCCTGCTCGACCGGCTCGCCGACGCCGGCCTCGCTGCCGGCACCGACGTGACGGTACGGCCGGAGGTGCTGGGGGAGCCACTGCTCGACAACGCCCGCAAGGTCTGCCGCACGGCGGCGCGGGCCGGCGCGACCGTGACGATCGCCCGCTCGGAGTCCGCGGACGTCGCCACGACCCTCGCGCTGGTCGCGGCGCTGCGCGCGGACTTCCCGGACGTCGGGGTCGCGGTGGCTGCCGGGCCGGACCGCACCGAGGACGACTGCCGGGCCTTGGCCGGTCCCGGCAGCCGGGTGCGGCTCGAGCGCGGGGCAGGGGAGGACCGGGCGGAGATCGACAAGGCCTACGTGCGCTGCCTCAAGGTGCTCCTCGCCGGCGACGGCTACCCGATGATCGCCACGCACGACCCGCGGCTGGTCGAGATCGCCGGCGCGCTCGCCAGCAGGTACGGCCGCGCGCCGTCGACGTACGAGATCCAGATGCTCCACGGTGTCCGCCCGGCCGAGCAGCGGCGGTTGGCCGCGAGCGGGGAGCAGGTGCGGGTCCGGGTCGCGTACGGCCCCGAGTGGTCGCGCCACCTGGCGCGACGACTGGCGGAGCGTCCCGCCGACCTGAGACTCTTCCTCACGTCGTTGGTCTCCGGAAGGTGAGTGAGCAGGGCGTGGGCGAGAAGCGGACCGCAGTCATCGGCGCGGGTGTGATGGGGGAGACCCTGCTGTCCGGCCTGATCCGGGCCGGTCGCAGCGCCGCGTCGCTCGTGGTCGTCGAGAAGCGCGCCGAGCGCGCTGCCGAGCTCGCCGAGAAGTACGGCGTCCGCGTGGTCGACGGGGTCACGGAGGCCGCCGTCGCGGAGACGGTGCTGCTGGTCGTCAAGCCGCAGGACATGGCCGACGTGCTCACCGAGCTGGGTCCGGCGCTGCGACCCGGGCAGCTCCTCGTCTCGCTCGCGGCCGGCATCACCACCGGCTTCGTCGAGTCCCGCGTGCCCGACGGCGTCGCCGTCGTCCGGGTCATGCCGAACACGCCGGCGCTCGTCGACCAGGGCATGGCCGCGATCTCGCCCGGCACGCACTGCGACGAGGGCCACCTCGCCGAGGCCGAGGAGCTGATGGCCTCGGTCGGCCGCGTCGTCCAGGTCCCCGAGAAGCAGCAGGACGCCGTCACGGCGATCAGCGGCTCCGGGCCGGCGTACGTCTTCTTCATGGTCGAGTCCATGATCGAGGCCGGCGTCCACCTCGGCCTGCCGCGGACGATCGCCCAGGAGCTGGTGATCCAGACCCTGGTCGGCTCGGCGACCATGTTGCGGGAGACCGGGGAGCACCCTGCGGTGCTGCGCGAGCAGGTGACCTCTCCGGGCGGGACGACCGCCGCGGCGCTGCGCGAGCTGGAGGTGCACCGCGTCCGGGCCGCCTTCCTGGCCGCCCTCGAGGCCGCCCGCGACCGCTCCCGCGAGCTGGGTTCCTGACCCCTTCCAGCCGGCTCAGGCCACCTCGGCCAGGCTGCGCACGGTCCGCACCCGCGCGCCCGCACGCCGGGCGTGGTGGCGGCCGTAGCGGTCGAGCAGCCGCGCCTGCAGCCCGGCCCGCTGTGCGCCGACCACGTCGTGGCGCAGCGAGTCCCCGACCATCAGCGTCCGCGCGGGCTCGGCACCCAGGGTCGCGCACGCGGTCAGGTAGGAGCGCGGGTCGGGCTTGGCGGCCGGCAGCGCGGACGACGCGAAGACCGGTACGTCGGGGCGGAGCAGGCCGGTGCGACGCAGCTTCTCGGTCTGGATCGGCAGCTGCCCGTTGGTGAGGATGCCGACCGGCAGGCCCTGGGCGCGGGCGCGCGCGATCGCCGCGGCGGCGTCGTCGAAGGCCCGCCACGCGGCCCGGTAGCAGTCGAGGAAGCCGGCGTAGACGTCGTCGGCGAGGGTGTCGTCGGCGAGGTCCCAGCCCGGGAGGAAGTCGCGGATCCGCGCGCGGCGGTGCTCGACGTAGCTCACCTCGCCGCGCTGGGCGCGCTCGTAGTGGCGCACCTCCAGCACGAACCAGCGCTCCACGTGGGCCTCCAGCTCGGCCGGCGACCGGGCCACGCCGAGCCCGGCGAGCCAGGCCCGGAGGCCGCGCTCGGAGGCGCCGCGGTGGTCCACGAGGGTGTCGTCCAGGTCGAGGAGCAGGGCCTGGAAGGTCATGGGGAGCAGTCTGCCAGCGGTCACCGACACTCCCCGCGGCACCTCACAGGCCCATCGCGGCCCGCGCGGCCGCCAGCACCGGCGCGGTCACCTCGCGGCACCGCTCGGCGCCGCGGCGGTACACCTCCGACACGTGCTCGGGGTCGGCGGCCAGCTCCCGGTACCGCGCCTGGAGCGGTGCGAGCTGCGCGACCACCGCGTCGGTGACCGCCGCCTTCAACGCGCCGTAGGTCGTGATCGCGTCGGCCGACCCGCCGCAGGCGGTGAGGATCTCGAGCAGGTTGGTCACACCCGGCTTGGCCGCACGGTCCGCCCGCACGGACCCCGGCCCCGTCTCCGAGTCGGTGACGGCGCGCGCGACCTTGCGTCGTACGACGTCCGGCGGGTCGAGCAGCGCGATCGACCCGGCCTCGGGCCCGGACTTGCTCATCTTGCTGGTCGGATCGGCCAGGTCCATCACCCGCGCGCCGGCCACGGGCACGGTGATCTCGGGGACCGTGAACACCTCGCCGTAGGTCGTGTTGAACCGCACCGCGAGGTCCCGGGTGAGCTCGATGTGCTGGCGCTGGTCGTCGCCGACCGGGACGTGCGTGGGGCGGTAGAGCAGGATGTCGGCCGCCATCAGTACCGGGTAGGTGTACAGCGAGGTCCGCACCGACTCGTGGCGCCGGGACTTCTCCTTGAACTGAATCATCCGACCGAGCTCGCCGGTGGTCGCGACGCACTCGAGCAGGGAGGACAGCTCCGCGTGCGCCGGCACCCGGCTCTGCCGGAAGAGTGTGCTGGCGTCGAGGCCCGCGGCCAGCAGCAGCGTGGACTGCTCGGTGATCGCCGCGCGCAGCTCGTCGGGGGAGCGGGGCGTGGTCAGCGCGTGCAGGTCGGAGATGCCGTAGAAGCACTCGGCGTCGGCCTGGGCGGCCCGCATCGGTCGCAGCGCGCCGAGCAGGTTACCGAGGGTCAGCCGGCCGCTCGGGGTGAGCAGGGAGAGACGTCGGTTCATGGGGGGCTCCTGGGATCAGGGCCCACGGGCGCCGCACCCGCGAAGCACGACGGCCGCCCGTGGGCGGCCGGTGGTGGGATGTGTCGGGAAGGCGGCCGCCGTCAGGCGGGCCACCAGGTGCGGGTCATCGAGGTCGACACCCCACGATCATCGCACGGTCCGCAGCTCGTCGAGCCCCGGGACCACCTGCCCGGGCGGGGTCAGCAGCCCGAGCATCGTCGCCGCGATCGCCCCCGCCCCCTGGTCGGCGGGCAGCTCGCCGGCGTACACCGACGTCGCGGCCGCGTGGGTGACCGTGTGCATCGTCGTCACCAGCCACGAGACGGGGAGGTCGGAGCGGAACCGCCCGGCGTCGCGGCCGTGCTCGAGCAGCCGCTCGACCCGGGCGCGCGGCTGGTCGTGGGCCGCGGCCAGGTCCGCCGCCGGCAGGCTCTTCTCGGCGGCCACCACCAGCGCGCCGTACCGCAGGGTGACCTGCCAGGTCGCCTCGATCAGCCGGACCAGCGCCGCCGCGGGGTCACCCGACAGGTCGACGTCGCGCAACGAGGCCTCCGAGTCCTGCATCGCCCGGGCGACGACGGCGGCGACCAGCACGCCACGGTTCTCGAAGTGGCCGTACAGCGTCACCCGGCCGACACCGGCCGCCTTGGCGATCTCGTTGATGCTGGCGTCCGGGTCGCGGGCCAGGGTCGCGGTGGCCGCGTCGAGGATCGACTCGACGTTGCGCCGCGCGTCGGCGCGCTGGGGACGGGCGGGGCTGGTGGTCACGACGCCATCATCGCCGCTGTCCGGTGGCAGCCGGCGTACTCCTCCCAGCGCCACGCCATCGCGGCCAGCATCAGCACGAACATCGCCACGTGCCCGACCAGCATCAAACCGCCGGCATCGAGGACGCCGGTCCAGTGGAGGGGCAGCGCGACTGCGAAGCCGGCGTACATCGCCGCGCACATCTCGGCGATCGGCGCCCAGCGGTGACCGCGCACCCGCATCCAGCCGGCCATCGGCAGCGCCATCGTGGTCGCCATGACCAGGGCCTCGACGCTCGCCGAGCGCAGCCACGAGCCGTCGTCGGCGGCGCCGGTGGCGAGCATCCAGACCGGCCAGAGCACGGCCATGCCGATCAGCATCGCGGCGACCATCTCGCCGTAGTGGAGCGCGAACCTGCGGACCTGCCGGATGGTGCGGATGGTGTTCATCAGTGCAGACCTCCGGTGGGGTGGGTGAGGGCGGGAGAACGCCCGGGAACCGAGACGAGGCAGACGAGGGCGGCGGCGGCCGCGACGCCGGCGGCCACGGTGAAGCCGTGGACGAAGCCGGTGGTCGTGCTGCCGGCGATGCTGGCCGCGGCGACGCTGGAGATCACCGCGGCGCCGAGCGAGGCGCCGAACTCGTGGAACGTGCTCACGATCCCCGACACGATCCCCGACTCGTGGGCCGCGACATGCCCGAGGGCGGTGGCGGACGCGGCGACGAAGAGTGCGCCCAGGCCGAGCGCTGCGAGAGTGGTGCCGAGGACCACGGCGCTCGCCCCGTCGGCCACGGCGGGTACGGCGAAGCCGGCCCCGGCGACGACGAAGCCCGCCGTCGCGAGGGCTCGGGCGCCGATCCGCCCGATCAGGTGCCCGCCGGCCGTGGCGCCGACGACCGTGGCCACCGCGACCGGGAGGAACAGCAGGCCGGTGACCAGCGCGCCCTGCCCGGCGTGGTGCTGGAGGTAGAAGGTGCCGAGGAAGAACCCGGCCACCATCAACGCGGTCGCCGCGACGATGAGGAGGATGCCGGTAGCGACCGGGCGTCGGGTGAGCAGGCCCAGGTCCATCAGCGGCGAGGCGGCGCTGCGCTGGCGCAGGCCGAAGAGCAGGTAGAGCAGCACGGCGGCGGCCAGCAGGCCCAGGGTGCGCCCGCTGCCCCAGCCGTGGTCACCGGCCCCGATGAGCGCGTAGATCGCGGTGCCCGTCGCGGCGGTGACGAGGATCGCGCCGGACAGGTCCAGGCGCGCGGCCGGCGTACCGGACGGGGTGCCGCCCGGGGTGCCTCCCGGGGTGCCTCCCGGGGTGCCGGCGCGCAGGCGCCGGGCCAGGCCGAGCGCGACGACGATCCCGATCGGGACGTTGACGAAGAACACCCACGGCCAGCCCGGGCCCGCGGTGAGGAGCCCGCCGAGGAGGACGCCGAGCGCCGCGCCCGCGCCGCCCAGGGCGGACCACACCCCGAGCGCGCGGTGGCGCTCCTCGCCCTCGAACAGCCGCAGCACCGCGGACAGCGCGGCGGGGGAGAGCAGGGCGGCGCCCAGACCCTGGGCGCCGCGGCTGGCGAGGAGCACCTCGGCCGACCCGGCGAGGCCGGCCGCGAGGGAGGCGGTGGTGAACAGGGCGAGTCCGGCGAGCACGACCGGACGCGGGCCGAGCAGGTCGCTGAGCCGGCCGCCGAGGAGCATCAGCCCTCCGAACGCGAGCGTGTAGGCGCTGACCACCCACGTGGTCGCGGCGCGGGACAGGTCGAGGTCGGCGCCGACGTGGGGCAGCGCGATCGCGACCACGGTGACGTCGACGATGAGCATCAGCTGGGCCGCGCCCAACAAGGCGAGCGTGCCCCAGCGGCGGGGGTCCGGGGCGAGGTTCGCCGGCGTGGCGGCGGTGGAGGGGGTGGACATCGCGACTCCTAAATCGAACAAGAATGTTCAAGATCATAAGTCGTACATACGTGTACGACAAGAGCGTCGGACGGGAGGCGGCGCGACGGCGGGTGTGCGACGGGGAGGAGGCGCGGGCGACCGGGACGCGGCCGGGACGGCGTCCCGGATCGAGGAAGGGTCAAGCCGACACGCCGGGGCGGGAAAGTTTCACTGGTCAATCTCTTCCCCACGAGTCACATCTGGCCCTATTCTCACGCCAGTGGCGTCCGGCGGATCACAGCTGGGGAAGGCGGTGACCTCGGGCGCGGAAAGTTGGTGTGTCATGGCTCCTTCGTCGCGCGAGCGCGCCGAGTCCCTCCCGGACCCGAAGTTCCTCACCATCGCCGAGGTCGCCTCGGTCATGCGGGTCTCCAAGATGACCGTCTACCGCCTGGTGCACGGCGGCGAGCTCCCCGCGGTGCGCGTGGGTCGCTCCTTCCGGGTCACCGAGGACGACGTCAACGAGTACCTGCGCAAGTCCTTCTACTCCGCCGGCTGAGTCCGCCGACGGGCGCCGACCGCTCGGGCGGCGGTGCGATCTTCGTCCCATCTCCTGCGCTGATTCACTGCGCCCACGGGGCTGCGGATAGGCTGACCCGGTGCTCCGGGGTTCCCCGGGGCGTCGTACGTCACGCCGAGCGGTCCGCGCCCGGCGCTCTGGAGAGGTTCCACGTGGGTTCTGTCATCAAGAAGCGCCGCAAGCGCATGGCGAAGAAGAAGCACCGCAAGCTGCTGAAGAAGACGCGCGTCCAGCGTCGCAAGCTCGGTAAGTGACCCGAGCCAGCCAGTAGCTTCCTGATTCCGAGGAGTCGGTGGAGATGGGCGCCGGACGCACGGTCCTGGTCACAGGGGTCTCGCGAGACCTCGGCCGTACCCTTGCGCGCACCCTGGCCACCGATCCCGGGATCGACCGGGTCGTCGGAGTCGACGTCGTCCCCCCGCGGGGCGACCTCGGCGACGTCACGTTCGTGCGCGCCGACATCCGCAACCCGGTCATCGCGAAGGTCATCGCCAAGGAGGACGTCGACACCGTCGTCCACATGAGCGTGATCGCGACCCCCGGCTCCGCCGGTGCCCGCGGCACCATGAAGGAGCTCAACGTCATCGGGACGATGCAGCTCCTCGCCGCCTGCCAGAAGGCGGAGGGGTTGCGCACCCTGGTCGTGAAGTCCTCGACGACGGCGTACGGCGCCAGCAGCCGCGACCCCGCCATGTTCACCGAGGACATGGAGCCGCGCCGACCGGCACGCACCGGGTACGCCAAGGACGTCGTCGAGGTCGAGCAGTACGTCCGCGGCTTCGCGCGCCGCCGGCCCGACGTCACCACCACGCTGCTGCGCTGCGCCAACGTCATCGGCCCGCGCGTCGTGAGCCCGCTGGCGTCGTACTTCCGGCTGCCGGTGATCCCGACCGTGCTCGGCTTCGACCCGCGCCTGCAGTTCCTGCACGAGACCGACCTCAACCGGGTGCTGCGCCACGCGGTCCGCGAGGACGTCGGCGGCACCTTCAACGTCGCCGGCGACGGCCTGCTCATGCTCTCCCAGGCGCTGCGCCGCTCCGGCCGGCCCAACCTCGCCGTCCCCGCCATGGCCTTCGGCGGCCTCGGCTCCGTGCTCAAGTCCGTGCGCCGCGCCGACCTCTCGCCCGAGCTGGTCGCCTTCCTGACCTACGGCCGTGGCGTCGACACGACCCGGATGCGCAGCGAGCTCGGGTTCGAGCCGCACTACACGACGGCCTCGGCGTTCGCCGAGTTCGCCGCCTCGCTCCCGCCCGGCTCGCGCCGCACCGACCGGGTGCTCGGCGCGCTGGCCGAGCGCCTCCCCGCGGTCGACGACGACCGTCCCGCCCAGCTCACCCTCGCTGGAGGCACGGATGGCTGACGCCGAGATCATCCCGATCGGCACCCGCGGCCAGCCCGGCCGCGGCACCGGCAAGCGCCCCTCGGCCGCGGCCCGCGGGCTCGCGCCGAAGAGCGGTACGCCGCGCAAGGCCACCCCGGCGAAGAAGCCGGCCGAGCCCGCGTCCGCGAAGGAGGCCGCCCCGGTCGAGGAGCGGCCCGCCGCCGAGACGCCCGTCATCGAGACGCCGGCGCCGCGGGACGCGCCGAGCGACGTACCCGCCTCGCCGCTGGTCGCCCCCGCCCGCACCGAGGAGCGCGGCACCAGCCCGCTCGCCGGCATCCCGGTGGGTGACTGGCTGGCCGCGTTCCAGGGCGCCAGCAAGGAGCTCTTCGGCGACCAGTGGGAGCCCCAGTTGGCGCGCTTCCTGGCCTTCCTGCGGCGCCGGGTCACCGGCGACTACACCGTCGACGAGTACGGCTTCGACGCCGAGGTCACCGAGCGCTTCTTCATGGCCGCGCTGCGGCCGGTGGCGCAGAAGTGGTTCCGGATCGAGGTCCGCGGCGTGGAGAACATCCCGACCGAGGGCGGCGCCCTGGTCGTCTCCAACCACTCCGGCACCGTCCCCGTCGACGGGTTGATGACGATGGTCTCGATCCACGACCACACCGGCCGCTTCCTGCGCCCGCTGGGCGCCGACCTGGTGTTCCGGCTGCCCGTCGTCGGCTCCGTGGCCCGCAAGGGCGGCGCCACCCTGGCCTGCAGCGAGGACGCCGAGCGGATGCTGCGCGGCGGCGAGCTGGTCGGCGTGTGGCCCGAGGGCTTCAAGGGCATCGGCAAGCCGTTCTCGGAGCGCTACAAGCTCCAGCGCTTCGGCCGCGGCGGCTTCGTGTCCGCCGCCCTGCGCACCGGCGTCCCGATCGTGCCGCTGTCGGTGGTGGGCGCCGAGGAGATCTATCCGCTCGTCGGCAACATCCCGTCGCTGGCCCGCCTGCTCGGCGTGCCCTACATCCCGATCACGCCGCTCTTCCCCCTCCTCGGCCCGCTCGGCCTGGTGCCGCTGCCGTCGAAGTGGCTGCTGGAGTTCGGCGAGCCGATCCGCACCGACGAGTACGACGACGGCGCGGCCGAGGACCCGATGCTGGTGTTCAACGTGACCGACCAGGTCCGCGAGACGATCCAGCAGACGCTCTACAGCCTGCTCATGCAGCGGGAGTCCGTCTTCCGCTGACCGTCAGGCCTCCGTGCTGCGAACAGCGATGGCTTTCGAGACGCGTCGCTCGCTCCTCGCCGGGTCGGGGAGAGCCGACGCTCCCCAACCTCCGCGCGATGCGCTCACTTGCCGCCGAGCAGCCCGCCGACGATTCCGGTCAGGCCGTCGACCAGGCCGGGGACCAGACCGGGGTCGGTGGTGGTGCCGTCGGTCGTCTGCGAGTTGCCGTCGATGCCGAGGGTGCCGGTGAGACCCTTCGTGACGCCCTCGACGGTCTCGCCCAGCGGCTTGGTGACCTTGGTCGGGTCGGGGGCCTTCGGGAGCTCGACCGGCGGCGGCGACTGCGGCACCTGAGGCGCGGTCGCGTCGGGGGTCGTGGTCGCCTGCGGGGCCTTGTCCTTCTTCTTGGTCGGCAGGGGCGCCGCCTCGGTGACCGAGGCGGCGACGTCACCGCGGAGGACCGCGCTGAGCGGCAGCGTCGCGGAGTCCGGCACCTCGGTGACCGCGCCGTCGGCGCAGCTCGGGCAGGCCTCCCATGCGGCGGCGTCGATCTGGCGGATCGTCTGGGTCGCGGTGATCAGGAGCGAGCGGCTGTCGGACGGGACGACGGGGCCGAGCCCGGCCAGGACGTCCATGCTCTCGCTCGCGAAGGCACGCAGGTCGGCGATCCGGTCGGACTTGCCGGTCGTCGCGTAGTCGTCGAGCGCGAACTCGGACGCCTGGCGGGCCTGGTCGGTGAAGTCCTGGAGGGTCGCGTTGACCTCGTCGGCACCGCGGTCGCTGGCGACCAGCGACCGGAGCTCGCCGAGGCGCGCCTCGGCGTGCGAGATGAGGGCGTCGGCCTTCGCCGCGCCGTCGGGCTGCAGGTTGGTCTGGGCGTTCTCGATCGCGCGCTTGACCGGGTAGAGCACGTCACCGGGCAGCGCGTCCTGGGAGGCCATCGCCATCGAGCCGGTCGCGGAGACCACGGCGAAGCCACCGATGACGGCGGCGAGGCGGCGCTCGCGGGAGCCGCGGCGCTGGCGCGGGGTGAGCCGGACCGCCAGGTCCTGCTCGGCGCGCGCGGGCTCACGCTCGGCGGCGGCGACCAGCTGGGTGCGCAGCGAGGACACGAACTCGGGCCGGGCGGTCACCGGCGGGACGGCGCGCAGCGCGGCGACCAGCTCGAGCAGCTCGGCGTGGGCCTCCGTGTCCCCGGCGCCACCGGAGACCAGAGCGTCGAACTCCTCGGCCCCGCGCGACCAGGCGTTCCCGCGCATCACAACGACCGTCCTCGTGTCGGGAGGGTCAGCGCTCCCGCGGAGCACGCCCTCGTGTTCTCTCGAACATCCAACGACACGGAGCGGTGGCTGGTTACGGTCCGGCAGGTCACACCGGGGTAGTCCGAATTGATCATCGGCCGTGGCGTCCTCATCGGATCCCCTCCGGCATCAGCTTCGCCAGGTTGCGCACGCCGCGCAGCTGGAGCTGCTTGATGGCACCGTCGCTGCGGCCGAGGGCGGCAGCGGTCTCGGCGATGCTCATGCCCTGGAGGAAGCGCATGATGAGGCAGTCGCGCTGCTCGTTGGGGAGCTTGGTGAGCGACTCGAGCAGGATCTCGTTGGTGAGGCTGGCGAGGACGGCGTTCTCGGGTCCCTCGGTCGTGTCGTCGTGCTGGCCCATGTCCTCGGTGGTCAGCTCGAGGCGGGTGCGGCCGGCCTTGAAGTGGTCGGTGGCGAGGTTGCGGGCGATGGTCATCAGCCAGGCGCCGAAGTCCTTGCCCTGCCAGCGGAAGGACGACATGTTGCGCAGCGCGCGGAAGAAGGTCTCCGAGCACAGGTCCTCGGCGACCACGACCGAGCGGGTGCGGTAGTAGAGGAAGCGGTAGACCGAGGGCTGGTAGTGGTCGTAGAGCTGGCCGAACGCCTCGGCGTCGCCGCCGCGGGCCAGCTCGACGAGCGCGATCAGACGCTCGCGGGCCTCGGGGGAGTCCTCGGAGGAGGTGGCGAGCGTGGAGTCGCCGAAGCTGGACGACCCGTCGCGGTCGAACCCCTCGGTCTCCGTGGTGGCCTCGCTCAGCAGCCAGTGGCCCGGGGTGCGTCGCGCGCCGGCGGGGCCGGTCGCCACGGCGCCCGCGAGCGCCGGCGCGGGGGAGAGTGCAGCGAGCACGGCCGCGCGAAGGGCGTCGAGCCCTCGCGACAGGTCAGTGCGCTGCCAGGTCATGCGGGTCCCCTCCCTAGTGCCCCCGCAGGGGATCCTACGGCGGATCCTTGCGCAGTGGTACCGGAACGCGACAACCGGTCGACCGGATCCCGGACCACCCGAACGAGCTAGGTTACCGTCCGGTAGGGGGTGGCTCAGGAGCCGTGGCGCCGTATCTGGCGCCGTACCTGGCGCCGTATGACCGTGCCGGCGATCGCCGCTCCCGTTGCCGCCGAGCCCGCGATCAGGCCGGCCCGGGCGGCCTTGCGGCCGGTCCGGTAGTCGCGGATCCGCCAGCCGTTTGCCCGGGCGTGGGCGCGCAGCCTCGCGTCCGGGTTGATCGCGCACGGGTCGCCGACGAGGCCGAGCATCGGCAGGTCGTTGGCGGAGTCGCTGTAGGCCGAGCAGAGCGCGAGGTCGAGACCCTCGCGCTCGGCGAGCGCGGTGACCGCGACGGCCTTGGCGGGCCCGTGGAGCATGTCGCCGACGAGCTTGCCGGTGTAGACGCCGTCGACGTGCTCGGCGACCGTGCCGAGCGCGCCGGTGAGGCCGAGGCGTCGGGCGATCAGGCTGGCGATCTCGATCGGTGCCGCGGTGACCAGCCAGACCCGCTGGCCCTGGTCGAGGTGCATCTGCGCGAGGGCCCGGGTGCCGGGCCAGATCCGGTGGGCCATCGCCTCGTCGAAGATCTCCTCGCCGATCTCCTCGAGCTCCTCCACGGTGTGCCCGGCGATGAAGGCGAGCGCGGAGTTGCGCGCCTCGGCGACGTGCTCGGGGTCCTCGACGCCCGCGATCCGGAAGTACGCCTGCTTGTACGCCGCGCCGACGAGGTCGCGGGTCGTGAAGAACTTGCGCCGGTACAGACCCTTGGCCAGGTGGAAGATGCTGGCGCCCTGCATCACGGTGTTGTCCACGTCGAAGAAGGCCGCCGCCTTCGGGTCGACCGGGTGCGCGAGGGCGGTCTCGACCTCGGCGGCCGCCGCCGCGGCCTCGCCGGCCAGGCGCGAGCGCTGCTGCAGGTTGAGCCGGCGGGGGCGGTCAGCGGGCGGCACCATGCGCCCCAGCCTAGAAGAGTCCGAGGCTTAGGATCTCTCCATGTCGTTGCCGGACACGAACGCTGTCCCCGACGTGGCCGCACTCGTCGCGTCCGCCGCCGCCGAGCACCCGGAGCGGCTCGCGGTCGTCGAGGCGGGCGGGCGCGGGCTGACCTGGTCCGAGCTCGAGGACGAGGTCGGCCGGGTGGCCACGGGCCTGGGCCGGGCCGGCGTGCTCGCCGGCAGCCGGGTGCTGGTCGTGCTCGGCAACCGGCTCGAGTTCGTCACCGGCTACCTCGGCGTGCTGCGCGCCCAGGCGGTCGCCGTGCCGGTCAACCCGGGCTCGACGCCCACCGAGCTGGCCGCGATGCTCGTCGACTGCGGCGCCCGGCTGGTGCTGGCCGACGGCCAGACCGTCGACGCGGTCCGCGACGCCGTCGCACGCACCGAGGTCACCGCCGCCGCGCACGACGAGCATCGCCCGGCCCCGCGGGTCGTGCTCGTCGGGGAGGGCGAGCTCCGCGACGGCGAGAGCCGGTACGACGACCTGCGGTCCGAGCCTGCCGTCCCCGTCCCCCCGCTGCAGGACCCCGAGAAGCTCGCGGTGCTCCTCTACACCAGCGGGACCTCCGGCCGCCCGCGGGCTGCGATGCTCACCCACCGCGCGCTGCTGGCCAACGTCGAGCAGGTCGCTGCCGTGCAGCCGCCGATGATCCACTCCGACGACGTCGTGCTGGGCGTGCTGCCGCTCTTCCACGTCTACGGCCTCGGCGCCGTGCTCGGTGGCGTGCTCCGGCACCGAGCCAAGCTGGTGCTGGCCGAGCGCTTCGACCCCGAGGGCACCCTCGACCTGGTCGAGGACGAGGCCTGCAGTGTCGTGCCGGTCGCACCGCCGGTGTTCGCGGCCTGGCGGGGCGTGGACGCGCTCGCCGAGCGCCTCGGCCCGGTGCGCATGATCCTGTCCGGCTCCGCTCCGCTCGCCGCGGAGACGGTCGAGGAGTTCGGGGCGCTCGCCCGGATCCCGATCCACCAGGGCTACGGGCTGACCGAGGCCGCCCCGGTCGTCACCAGCACGCTGCGCTCGGCCGCCGTGAAGGCCGGCTCGGTCGGCGCGGCCCTCGACGGCATCGACATCCGGCTGGTCGACGACGAGGGGGTGCCGCTCGACGCGGCGGCCGTCGACGACCCCGGCGAGATCCAGATCCGCGGCCGCAACCTGTTCAGCGGCTACTGGCCCGACGGCCACGACGGTCCCGCCGACGACGGCTGGTGGTCCACCGGCGACGTCGGCTTCCTCGACACCGACGGCGACCTGTTCCTCGTCGACCGGGTCAAGGAGCTGGTGATCGTGTCCGGGTTCAACGTCTACCCGACCGAGGTCGAGGCCGTGCTCGAGGACGTCGCCGGCGTGCGCCAGGCGGCGGTGCTCGGCGTCCCCGACGACCAGACCGGCGAGGCCGTCGTCGCGTACGTCGTGCCCGAGTCGGGCGAGGCTGGCGGACCCGGCGACGACGCCGTCGTGGAAGCGGTCCGCGCCGCCGCGTCCGAGCACCTGGCGCCGTACAAGAGGCCGGTGCGGGTCGAGGTCGTCACCGCCCTGCCGCGGACCGTGACCGGCAAGATCCGCAAGGGCGTGCTCCGCGGCGCCGAGCGGCGCAAGGCACTGGGGATCCTCGAGTGAGCGCCCGGACGCCGCGGGTGACCCTCTACAGCCGGCCCGGCTGCCACCTGTGCGACGACGCCCGTGCGGTCATCGAGGCGGTCTGCGCGGAGCTCGGGGAGAGCTACGAGGAGGTGTCCATCGACGACGACCCGGCTCTCGGGGACCGCTTCGCGAACGAGATCCCGGTGACCTTCGTCGACGGGCGCCAGCACGACTTCTGGCGGGTCAGCCCCGACCGCCTGCGGGCCGCGCTGCGCTGACCGGCCCCCCGGACGTGGTGACGCCTACCACGGCCCGGACCCGTACCTGATCCGGGGGGCTCCCGTCCATTTTGTTCCCGCGTTCACAAACTCCTACAGTGATCGAGCCGCGTGGTTGACGCCTGATCGTGCGGCTGGAAAGTGGAGCTGTGACCACACGGAGTTCGACGGATGCCGCCCGGGTCATCCCGGAGGCCACGGTCGCCCGCCTGCCCGTCTACCTGCGGGCACTGACGGCGCTGGCCGACAGCGGGATCCGCACCTGCTCGAGCGAGGACCTCGCCACCGCCGCGGGCGTCAACAGCGCCAAGCTGCGCAAGGACCTGTCCTACCTCGGCAGCTACGGCACCCGCGGTGTCGGGTACGACGTCGACTACCTCCGCTACCAGATCGCCCGTGAGATCGGGGTGACCCAGGACTGGCCGGTCGTGATCGTCGGCATCGGCAACCTGGGCCACGCGCTGGCCAACTACTCCGGCTTCCGCAGCCGCGGCTTCCGGGTCGTCGCGCTGCTCGACGCCGACCCCGGGATCGTCGGGCAGACGGTGGCGGGCGTCGTCGTGCGCCCCTTCGACGACCTCGAGGAGATCGTGCGCGAGCACGACGTCGCCATCGGCGTGATCGCGACGCCCGCCGTCGCCGCGCAGGACGTCGCGGACCGGATGGTCGCGATCGGCATCACCAGCATCCTCAACTTCGCGCCCGCCGTGGTCGCGGTGCCCGAGGGCGTCGACGTGCGCAAGGTCGACCTGTCGATCGAGCTGCAGATCCTCGCCTACCACGAGCAGCGCAAGGCCAACGGTGCCGACGCCGCTCCTGCCACCGACGGAGGTGCGGCGTGAGTGTGCTGGTGGTGGGCATCTCCCACAACTCCGCGCCGGTCTCCCTGCTCGAGCGGGTCGCGCTCGACCGCGACGGCGTGCACAAGCTGATCGCCGACGCCGCGTCGTGCGAGCACGTCAGCGAGGCGACGGTCATCGCGACCTGCAACCGGCTCGAGATCTACACCGAGGTCGAGCGCTTCCACGGCAGCATCGAGCAGATCTCCCGCCTCCTGGTCGACCGGGCAGGCGAGACGACCGAGGCGATGCTCCCGCACCTCTACGTCCACTACGACGACGGCGCGATCTCCCACCTGTTCCAGGTGGCCGCCGGCCTCGACTCGATGGCGGTCGGCGAGGGCCAGATCCTCGGCCAGACCCGTGAGGCGCTGCGCCGCGGCCAGGAGCTCGGCACCGTCGGGCCCGCCCTCAACAACCTGTTCCAGCAGGCGCTGCGAGTCGGCAAGCGCACCCGCGCGGAGACCGAGATCGACCAGGTCGCACCGACCCTGGTCAGCGCCGCGCTCGACGAGACGGCCCAGGTCGTCGGTGCGGTCGAGGGCAAGCACGTCGTCGTGATCGGTGCCGGCGCGATGGCGGGCCTCGCGACCGCGACCGCCAGCCGCCTGGGCGCCGGGCGCCTCTCCGTCGTCAACCGGTCCGTCGACCGCGCGGTCCGGCTGGCCGTGCAGTACGCCGGCGAGGCCGTCCGCCTGGCCGACCTCGGCGACGAGCTGGCCAAGGCCGACATCGTGATCAGCTGCACCGGCTCCTCCGGCACGATCATCGACCGCGCGCTGCTGACCCGGGTGCGCGGCGACCTCGAGCGACCGCTGGCGCTGATCGACCTCGCGCTGCCCCACGACATCGCGCCCGACGTGGCCGACCTGCCCGGCGTACGACGCGTCGGCCTCGCCGAGCTCGCCGACCTGCTCCACGGCGGCCCGACCGGCCGCGAGGTCCAGGAGGTGCGCCGGATCCTCGGCGAGGAGGTCACCGCCTTCCTCGCCGCTCGACGCCAGGCCAGCGTCACGCCGACCGTCGTCGCGTTGCGCTCGATGGCCACCAACGTCGTCGACGCCGAGATGACCCGTCTCGAGGGCCGGCTGCCCCACCTCGACGACGCGGTCCGCGAGGAGATCCGGCAGACCGTGCGCCGGGTCGCCGACAAGCTGCTCCACGAGCCGACCGTCCGGGTCAAGGAGCTCGCCAACGAGCAGGGCGCCGTCTCCTACGCCGCCGCGCTCGCCGAGCTGTTCGCGCTCGACCCCGACGCGGTCGACGCCGTCACCCGCCCCGTGGTGAGCGACGAGGGCCTGTCATGACCACTCCTGCAGCCCTGCGCATCGGCACCCGCCGCAGCCTGCTGGCGACCACCCAGTCCGGCCACGTCGCCGACGCCCTCGAGGCGCTCGGCACCGCCACCGAGCTGGTCGAGATCACCACCGACGGCGACCGCAGCCAGGCCAGCGGGGTCTCGCTGGTGGGAGCGCCCTCGACGGGGGTCTTCGTCAGCGCGCTGCGCGACGCGCTGCTCGCCGGCGAGGTCGACGTCGCCGTCCACTCGCTCAAGGACCTGCCGACCTACGCCACCGAGGGCATCGCACTGGCCGCCGTACCTGTGCGCGAGGACCCGCGCGACGTCGTCGTCGCCCGCGACGGCCTGACCCTCGGCGAGCTGCCGCAGGGCAGCAAGGTCGCCACCGGCTCCCCGCGGCGGGTCGCGCAGATCGAGGCGCTCGGCCTCGGTGTCGAGCTGGTCGGGGTGCGCGGCAACGTGGACACCCGGATCGGCCGCATCGCCGAGGGCACCTACGACGCCGTCGTGCTCGCCCGCGCCGGCCTGGCCCGGCTCGGCCGGCTCGAGGAGGTCACCGAGGTCCTCGACCCGCTCCAGGTCCTCCCGGCCCCCGGCCAGGGCGCGCTGGCCGTCGAGTGCCGGGCCGACGACACCGAGACCCTGGCGCTGCTCGCCAGGCTCGACGACCCCGGCACCCACGCCGCGGTCACCGCCGAGCGCTCCCTGATGGCCACGCTCGAGGGCGGCTGCGCCGCGCCGATCGGTGCTCTCGCCGAGGTCGCGGAGGGCGACGACGGCCCCGAGCTGTGGCTGCGGGCCGTCGTGCTGTCCGAGGACGGCGCGCTCGCCGTACGCCGCTCCGCCTCGACCGCGCTCGGCACCGACGCCGCGTCCTGGCCGGCCGAGGCCGCCAAGCTCGGCGGGGACCTCGGCGCCGAGATGCTGGCCGACGGCGGCGACGAGCTGATGGCCCAGCTGAAGGAACAGCAGCGGGATCACTCCCGCCCCACCGACCCGAACTCCCACCCGTCCGCACGATCTGCAGAGGTGCACAACCCATGACGCGAGCCACGACAGCCAAGAAGGCTGCTTCGACTCCCGCCGCCGCCCAGGTCCACCCCGGAGGCCCCGGCTTCACGGCCTTCGTCGGGACCGGCCCCGGCGACCCCGACCTGCTCACCGTGCGTGCCGTCAGGTTGATCGAGGACGCCGACGTCGTCGTCACGGAGGACCCCGGTCACGCCGACCTGGTCGCCGTGGTCCGCGCCCGCGCCGCGCAGGTCGGCGAGGAGCAGTCCGCCGAGCCGGAGATCGTCGACGGCGGCTTCGGCGAGGACGGCCAGCCGCTGACCCACGCCGCCCGCGCGAAGGTCGTCGTCAAGCAGGCCAAGCGCGGCCTGCGCGTGGTCCGCCTCCTCGGCGGCGACCCCTTCCTCTACGCGTCCGGTCCGGAGGAGGCCCAGGCGGTCGCCAAGGCCGGTCTCGCGTTCGAGGTCGTCCCGGGCGTCTCCTCGGTCGGCGCCGTCCCGGCGTACGCCGGGATCCCGCTGACCACCAAGGACCACCGGGAGGTGGCCGTGGTGACCTGCGGCGACAAGGTCGACTGGAGCCGGTACGCCGACACCCCGACCCTGGTGCTGCTCTCGGCCGTCGGCCAGATCGGCGACATCGCCAAGCAGCTGATCGCCATCGGCCGCTCGCCGCAGACCCCGGTCGCGATGACCCGGGTGGGCACGACCACCGAGCAGGAGACGATCACCTCCACGCTGGAGCACATCGCCGCCGACGCCCGCGCCGCGCGGATCGCCCCGCCGGCGATCACCGTCATCGGTGCCGTCGTCGACCTGCGCGAGAAGCTGTCCTGGTTCGAGACCAAGCCGCTGTTCGGGTGGCGGGTGCTCGTGCCGCGCACCAAGGAGCAGTCCGCCTCGCTGTCCAACCGGATCCGCGAGTTCGGTGGCGTCCCGGAGGAGGTCCCCACCATCTCCGTCGAGCCCCCGCGCAACCCGCAGCAGATGGACAAGGCCGTCCGCGGCCTGGTCGAGGGCCGCTACGAGTGGATCGCGTTCACCTCGGTGAACGCCGTCAAGGCGGTGCGCGAGAAGTTCGAGGAGTACGGCCTCGACGCGCGTGCCTTCTCCGGCCTCAAGATCGCCGCCGTCGGCGAGAAGACCGCCCAGGCGATCGCCGACTGGGGCCTGCGCGCCGACCTCGTCCCGTCGGGCGAGCAGTCCGCCGCCGGCCTCCTCGAGGACTGGCCCGAGTACGACGAGCAGCTGGACCCGATCAACCGGGTGTTCCTGCCGCGCGCCGACATCGCGACCGAGAACCTCGTCGCCGGCCTGATCGACCTCGGTTGGGAGTGCGACGACGTCACGGCGTACCGCACCGTCCGGGCCGCCCCGCCGCCGGCCCCGACCCGCGACGCGATCAAGACCGGCAAGTTCGACGCCGTCGTGTTCACGTCGTCCTCGACCGTGCGCAACCTGGTCGGCATCGCCGGCAAGCCGCACCCGTCGACGATCATCGCGGTGATCGGGCCCGCCACGGCGAAGACCGCCGAGGAGCACGGCCTGCGGGTCGACGTCCTCGCGCCCAAGCCGGACGTCGAGCTGCTCGTCGAGGCCCTCGCCGGCTTCGGTGCCAGCCGCCGGGCCGCGATGCTGGAGGCCGGTGAGCCGGTCACCAAGCCGAGCGACCGCAAGCCGTCGGCTCGTCGCCGCAAGGCCTGAGGCCAGCGGGGAGCGACGAGGTCGCTCCCCGCGTCGGCCGAAGGGGTTGAGCAAGCGGCGCGACTGAGCCTGCGAAGTCGCGACGGCGCGTCGAAACACCCGTGAGGCGTCTCGATACGCCCGATCGCTCGTTCCTCGCGATCGGGCTACTCGACGAACTTCTCGGGTCGGTGCAACCTGGGGGCGTGGTCACCACGTTGGGTCCGTCATGGAGCGGATGACCGATGCGTGACGAGGACGAGTTCGTCGCCTTCGCCCAGGGCGCGCGCGACCGGCTGCGCCGCACGGCGTACCTTCTGTGCGGCGACTGGGACCGGGCGGCGGACCACGTCCAGGACGCACTGATCCGGGTGTACGTCGCGTGGCCGCGGCTGACCCGGGCCGGCCGCGAGTACGCCTACGCCCGCAAGGCGCTGGTCAGCGTCGTGCTCGACCACGCGCGTCGCCGGTCGAGCAGCGAGCTTCCCGTCGAGGCCGACGTGCAGCGCCCCGACGGGGTCGACGTCGCCGAGCTGGTCAGCGCCCGGGAGACCCTGCTGCAGGTGATGGCCGGGCTGCCGCCGCGACAGCGGGCCTGCGTCGTGCTGCGCTACTTCGACGACCTGAGCGTCGCCGACACCGCCAGGGCACTCGGCTGCAGCGAGGGCACCGTCAAGAGCCAGACCGCACGTGCGCTGGACCGGCTCCGCTCCATGTTCGAGGACTCGTCGCTCGGCGAGCTGACCCTGGGAGGAGCGCGGACATGGTGAACGAGGTGCGGACCCTGCTGCACGAGGCGGCGTCGACCCCGCCCGCGGACGACATCGACCTGGCGGCGGTGCTCGCCGGCGGCCGCCGGCAGGTACGCCGGCGCCGGGCCCGGGCCGCCGGTGGCCTGGCCGTCGCCGTGGTCGGCGCGGTGGCCCTGGGCACGCTCGTCGGCCAGGGGACCGACGGCCGGGACACGCCGGCCGCGAGCGTCGTACCCCGTCCGGAGGGGCCGGTGGTCCGGCTCTCCGACGCGGGCCAGGCGCGAGAGGGCACCGACTACGAGCTGCTCTCGTCGTCGACCAACGAGGACCTGGACGCGGCCAACGGGCAGTACTACGACGGGGTGACCGACGACGGGAAGATCCTGTTCCGCGACGGCCCGCACGGGCCGGAGAACTCGGTGAGGTACGCCCTGGTCGACCCCGCCACCGGCGCCGAGGACTGGCTGCCGCCGCTGCCGGACGGCCGGCAGGTCTTCGCGACCGACCTGGGCGCCGACCGCCTCGTGCTGCTGACCTTCCGCAACGACCGCGGCACCGGACTGCGGGCCTGGGTCTTCGACCGCACCGCACGGACCTGGTCGTCGATGGAGTGGGCCGGCCTCCCGCCCAAGGCCGACCTGTTCCAGGCCGAGGTGGCGCCGAACGGCCGGCTGTACGTCGGCGTACCGGCCACCGTCGGCGGACCACCGCCGGGCGGCTGGCCGACGGGCCCCGACGGCGAGGCGGACGACGCCGCCGCGACGGGCGACACCTACGACCTGTGGTCGGTGTCCCTGACGGACCGGGCCGACGCCCGCGACGAGCACCTCCGGGTCGGGGCGGTCGCCTTCACCGACGACGCGATGGTCTGGTCGGCGGTCAGTGGCGGCGTCAACGACCGGATCCACGTCCGCGACCTCGCCACCGGCGCCGAGCACGACTTCGACCCCCGGTCCGGCAAGCGGTGCAACCTGCTCGGCTTCGGGGCGCTCGGTGACCGGATCGTGCTCAGCCAGTACTGCGGGACCTACGACGACGGCCGCGACGACCGGGTCCAGGTGCTCACGACCGACGGGGACCTGGTCACCACCATCCAGGGCGACGGCATCGACGGCTGGGTCACCGGGGGCCTCGTGCGGGTGACCTCCTACGAGCGCGGCCGGTCCGGGACGTTCGTGTACGAGCCCGACAGCGGGCGCTTCACGCGGGTCTCCGACGCCAACTCGTCCTACGGGCTCGGCGGTCCGGTGCCCGACGGCTACCTGCTCTGGGACACCCCCGTCGGCACGGCGAGCAGCCCGCAGGAGCCGATCCCCGGCGCCACCCAGTGGCTGGCTCGCTGGCGTCCCTAGACTCGGAGGCGTGAACGAGATCCTGCGCCCGATCGTCCGTCCCCGTCGCCTGCGGACCTCGGCGGCGATGCGGGACCTCGTCGCCGAGACCACGCTGCGGCCCGAGCAGCTGGTGCTGCCGGCCTTCGTCCGGGAGGGAGCCGGCGAGCCGACGCCGATCAGCTCGATGCCGGGCGTCGTCCAGCACTCCCGTGACTCGCTGCGCAAGGCGGCGGTGGAGGCCGCGGAGGCCGGGCTGCGCGGGATCATGCTCTTCGGCGTACCGCTGACCAAGGACGCCACCGGCACCGGTGCCACCGACCCCGACGGGATCCTCAACGTCGCGATCGCCGACGTCGTCAGCGAGGTCGGCGACGCGCTGGTCGTCATGGGCGACCTGTGCCTCGACGAGTTCACCGACCACGGCCACTGCGGGGTCCTCGACGCGACCGGCCGCGTCGACAACGACGCCACCCTGGAGCGGTACGCCGACATGGCGGTCGTCCAGGCGCGGGCCGGTGCCGGGATGGTCGGGCCGAGCGGCATGATGGACGGCCAGGTCGCGGTGGTCCGCGACGCGCTCGACCGGGCCGGGTTCACCGACACCGGCATCCTCGCCTACTCCGCGAAGTACGCCTCGGCGTTCTTCGGGCCCTTCCGCGAGGCCGTCGACAGCTCGCTGCAGGGCGACCGCCGGACCTACCAGCAAGACGGCCGCCGCAACGCCAACGAGGGCGTCCGCGAGGCACTGCTCGACATCGAGGAGGGCGCCGACGTGGTCATGGTGAAGCCGGCGCTGGCCTACCTCGACGTGCTGCGCCGGGTGGCCGACGCGGCCGGTGAGCTCGGCGTGCCGACGGCGGCGTACAACATCTCGGGGGAGTACGCCATGCTCGAGGCCGCAGCCGCCCACGGCTGGATCGACCGCGAGCCCGCGATCCTCGAGACGCTCACCTCGATCCGGCGCGCCGGCGCCGACATCATCCTCACCTACTGGGCCACCGAGGCCGCCGGTCTGCTGCGCTGACCCGGAGGCCGGCGGCGTACCGGAAAAAGACGAGAGCCCCGGGCTGGGGGGTCAGGTCCGGGGCTCTCGCGGGTCGTGCGTGGGCTACGGCTTGAGGCCGTAGCTGAGCAGGCAGTTCAGCAGCTGCACCGACTGGGTGAGCTTGGGGAACTCGGCCTGGCAGGCGGTCGCCGCCTGCTGGCTGGTCAGCAGGCCGAGGACGCCGCTGATCAGGTTGGAGGTGACTGCGCCGACACCCTCGTCGATCGGGGCGAGGGCCTCCGGGACCGGGAGCTCCGGTGCGGGCACGCCGCCACCGCCGCCACCGGTGCCGCCCTTGCCGCCGCCGCCGGAACCACCGTCACCGGAGCCGCTGCCGGTGCCGGTGGGCGGGGTCGGGGCGGTCGGGTCGGCCGACGGGCTGCCGGTGGTGGTGTTGTTCTTGGCGCTCTTGCCGCTCTTGAACTTGCCGGGGCCGCGGACGTCGAAGCTCGGCGGCTCGGGGACGACGTAGCCCGCGGCGGTCGAGTTGTTCGGCACCGAGGTGAAGTCGCCCTCGAGGTAGGCGTTCATGATCTTGAGGACCAGGTCGACGTACGCCTGGCTGTGGTTGTAGCGGTAGACCGCGGCGCGCTGGCCGACGACCGTGGAGAGGTCGCCGTCGCCGGAGCAGAGGTAGACGGCGGCGGCGAGGGCCGCGTCGTCGATGTCCTGCGGGTTGCGAGCGGCGTCGTCGTCGGCGTCCACGCCGACGACCTGCCAGGTCGACGGGATGAACTGCATCGGGCCGACCGCGCGGTCCCACTGGGTGTCGTTGTCGTAGACGCCCGCGTCGGAGTCGGAGATGGCCTTGGTGTTGTTCTGGCCGTCGAGCGCGACACCGTAGATGCCGGGGGTGGCCACGCCGTCGTTGTCGAGGACGTTGCCGCCGAAGCGACCGTGGTTGGACTCCACCCGGCCGATCGCGGCGATGAGCTGCCAGGTGATGTTGCACGACTCGTCGGCCGAGTTGATGACCGTCTCGGCGCGCTGGTAGGCAGCCAGGGCGGCCGCGGGGATCGCGTTGGTCGACGCGGCGGAGACGATGCCCGCCTCGTTGCCGTCCTCGAATCCCTCGACCGCGGCGGGGTCGGAGAGGCTCGCGGGGTCCTCGATGGACTCCTCGGGGACGCTGGTGCCGTCGGTCACCTGACCGGGCGTCTCGGCGGCCTGGACGGGCGAGCCGATGCCGCCGATGCCGGCGACCGATGCGGTCCATGCGGCAGACAGCAAGGCGAGCGGAATGATCGTGGCGACGCGCTGCAGCCGCCCCAGACGCTTCCTCGACATGTGTAACTCTCTCCCCTGGCCACGAGTGGCCCCGTTCGCGCGGGCTCTCCCTCAGTGCCCACCTGTGCACCGAGTCAACGAATCGTGACACACGCGCGTTACGGGTGTCACATGATCCCGCGCACAAGTTGGTGAACGTGCTATGGGCGTGGCGCACCAAACAGTGGCCGGGATGAGGGGCGTTGGGACCCATCGGCGACAATGGCGCGGTGTCCGCACCCCTGACCTCGACCTCCGAGGCCCTCTTCGCCCGGGCCCGCGAGGTGACCCCCGGCGGCGTCAACTCCCCGGTCCGTGCGTTCAACGCCGTGGGCGGTACGCCGCGCTTCATCCGCTCCGCCTCCGGTCCGTGGCTGACCGACGTCGACGGCAACGAGTACGTCGACCTGATCTGCTCGTGGGGGCCGATGCTCCTCGGGCACGGCCACCCGGCCGTGCTCGATGCCGTCCAGGCGGCGGTCAGCCGCGGGACGTCGTACGGCACGCCCACGGAGGGCGAGGTCGCACTGGTCGAGGCGATCGTCGCGCGCACCCCGGTCGAGCGGCTGCGCCTGGTCACCTCGGGCACCGAGGCGACCATGTCGGCGATCCGGCTCGCCCGCGGCTTCACCGGCCGCGACGTGGTCGTGAAGTTCGCCGGCTGCTACCACGGCCACGTCGACTCCCTGCTCGCCGCAGCGGGCTCGGGCCTGACCACCTTCTCCATCCCCGGCACCCCGGGTGTGCCGACCAGCTCCACCGAGCTGACCCTGGTGCTGCCGTACAACGACCGCGACGCCGTCGCCGCGGTCTTCGCCGAGCACGGCGACCGGATCGCCTGCCTGATCACCGAGGCCGCGCCCGGCAACATGGGCGTCGTCCCTCCCGCGCCCGGGTTCAACCGGTTCCTCGCCGAGACCTGCCGGGCCCACGGCGCACTGTTCATCAGCGACGAGGTGATGACCGGCTTCCGGGTCTCCAAGGCCGGCCAGTGGGGCACCGACGGTGCCGTCGAGGGCTGGCTGCCCGACCTGATGACCTTCGGCAAGGTGATGGGCGGCGGCTTCCCGGCCGCGGCGTTCGGCGGCCGCGCCGACGTGATGGCCCACCTCGCCCCCGAGGGCCCCGTCTACCAGGCCGGCACCCTCGCCGGGAACCCGGTCGCGACCGCCGCCGGCCTCGCGACGCTCACCGCGGCGACCGACGAGGTCTACGCCCGCCTCGACGTCGTCGCGGACGCGCTGCGCGCCGGGATCGCCGAGACGTTCGCCGCCGCCGGGCTCCCGCACGTCATCCAGTCGACCGGCTCGATGTTCTCGGTGTTCCTCACCGACAATCCGGTGACGAGCTTCGCCGAGGCGCAGGGTACCAGCGTGCCGGCGTACGCCGCCCTGTTCCACTCGATGCTCGACCAGGGCGTGCACCTGCCGCCGTCGGCCTTCGAGGCGTGGTTCGTCTCCTCGTCCCACGACGACCGGGCCGTCCAGCAGGTCCTCGACGCCCTTCCGACGGCGGCCCGGGCCGCCGCGACCGCCTACGGAGCCGCGCTATGAGCACCCCCGACACGATCGTCCACCTGGTCCGCCACGGCGAGGTCCACAACCCCGAGGGTGTCCTCTACGGGCGCCGCGACGGCTTCCACCTCTCCACCCGTGGCCGCGCGATGGCCGACCGGGTGGCCGAGGCGCTCAAGGGCAACGACATCACGATCATCCGCTCCTCGCCGCTCGAGCGGGCCCAGGAGACGGCCGCCCCGCTGGCGTCCGCGCTCGGGCTCGAGGTCGGCCGCGAGGCGCGCGTGATCGAGTCGACCAACCGGTTCGAGGGTCTGACCTTCGGCAAGGGCAACAACGCGTTGCGCAACCCGCTGCTGTGGCGCCACCTCTACAACCCGTTCAAGCCGTCGTGGGGCGAGCCCTACCGGGCGATCGTCGAGCGGATGATGGGCGCCGTCCACGACGCCCGCCGCGACGCCGCCGGCCACGAGGCCGTGCTGGTCTCCCACCAGCTGCCGATCTGGACCACCCGCCTTGCCGCGGAGAAGCGCTCCTTCCTCCACGACCCGCGCAAGCGCCAGTGCACGCTGTGCTCGATCACCTCGTTCGGGTTCGCGGGCGAGGAGCTCGTCGAGATCTCGTACGCCGAGCCCGCGATCGACCTGATCCCGACCGGCGACATCGCCGCGCCGTTCTCCGCCGGTGACGCACCGGAGGAGAACCGGCCCGAGGGGACGCCCTCGGCATGAGCCTTCGTCGCGTGGTCGCCGCCTCCCTCCTCGCCGGCGTGGTCCTCTCGGCCACGGCGTGCTCGAAGATCGGCGGCACCGGCGACCTGAACTACATCGACGGCGACCAGCAGGTCGTCCTGGTCGAGGACGGCGAGCGCGAGAAGCCGCTCGACATCAGCGGTACGACGGTCCAGGGCGAGCCGCTCGACGTCACCGACCTGCGGGGCAGGGTGGTCGTCCTCAACGTGTGGTGGTCGGGCTGCGGGCCGTGCATCAAGGAGATGCCGATGCTGGTCGAGGCCGAGGACGAGCTCGCGAGGGACCGGCCCGACCAGGTCGCCTTCGTCGGCATCAACATCCGCGACCTCGCGCCCGAGAACGCCGCAGCCTTCGAGCGCGCTCGCGGTGTCGACTACCCCTCGCTCTACGACCCCGGCAGCGAGACCCTGCTCGAGATGGGCGCGTACGCGCCGTACGCGCCGCCGGCGACACTGGTGCTGGACCGCGAGGGCCGGGTCGCGGCGCTCATCAACGGGCCGATCCCGTCGAAGACCACGCTGACCAGCCTCGTCGAGGACACCCTGGCGGAGTCCGATGGGTGAGTGGTTCCGCGAGCAGGCGCTCGCCGGTGGCCTCGGTGTCGCGATCCCGGTCGCGATGATCGCCGGGCTGGTCTCCTTCTTCTCCCCCTGCGTGCTGCCGCTGCTGCCCGGCTACCTCTCCTACGCGACCGGCCTGTCGGGCGCCGACCTGGCCGCCGGCGAGGCGAGCCGGCGCCGCGGCCGGATGCTGCTCGGCTCGGTGCTCTTCGTGCTCGGCTTCGCGGTCGTCTTCGTGTTCGCCGGCACGGCGTTCGGTGGGCTGGCCTCGCGCCTACAGCGCTGGCAGGACGTCATCACCCTCGTGCTCGGGGTGATCCTGATCGTGCTCGGCCTGGTCTTCGCCGGCTTCGTGCCGTGGCTGCAGCGCGACGTGCGCATCCACCGGCTGCCGGGCGTCGGGCTCGGGGCCGCACCGCTGATCGGGGCGCTGTTCGCGATCGGGTGGACGCCCTGCGTCGGCCCGACCTTCGGCGTCATCCTCAACCTCACCTACGCCGACGGCGGCACCGCGGCCCGCGGCGCGCTGCTCGCGCTCTGCTACGCCCTCGGCCTCGGGATCCCGTTCATCGTCGTCGCGCTCGCCTACAACCGCACCGTCGGCGCCCTGAAGTGGGTACGCCGCCACCAGGCGAGCGTGATGCGGGTCGGCGGCCTGTTCCTGGTCGCGATCGGCCTGCTCATGGTCACCGGCTGGTGGGACCACATCGTGCAGTGGGCGCAGCTGCGCACCGTCGCCTTCGGGGAGACCGTCGTATGACCACCCCACCCGAGACCGGGCGTCGTCCCGGCGAGCTGACCGCGCGCGAGCTCGGCCGGTGGGCCTGGCGGCAGATCACCTCGATGCGCACCGCGCTGCTGCTGCTCCTGCTGCTCGCGCTGGCCGCGATCCCGGGCTCCGTGATCCCGCAGGCCGACGTCGACTCGCTCGCCGTCACGCGCTGGAAGGACGAGCACCCCAAGCTGACGCCGGTCTACGAGAAGCTCGACCTGTTCTCGGTCTACAGCTCCCCGTGGTTCTCGGCGGTCTACCTGCTCCTCGTGCTGTCGCTGGTCGGCTGCATCATCCCGCGCCTGCTCGTCTACTACCGCGCGCTGCGCGCCCAGCCGCCCGCGGCGCCGCGGCACCTGACCCGGATGCCGGTGCACGCGTCGTACTCGACCGGGCAGGCGCCGGCCGACGTGCTCGACCGGGCCCGGACCGTGCTGGGCCGGCGCCATCGGCTCCGGGCGTCCGGGCACGGCGACGACTTCGTGGCCGCCGAGCGCGGCCACCTCCGGGAGGCCGGCAACCTGGTCTTCCACCTGTCGCTGCTGATCGTGCTCGCCGGCGTGGCGATGGGCAGCCTGTGGGGCTACCAGGGCGGCGTGATCCTCGTGCAGGGCACGACCTTCAGCAACAACCTCACGCAGTACGACGACTTCAAGCCCGGCGGCCTGTTCCGGCAGGGACAGATGAAGAACTTCCGGTTCACCGTCGACGAGTTCTCCGTCGACTGGCTGGAGGAGGGCCCGCGCTTCGGCCAGGCCCGCAAGTTCGAGGCCGGGCTGACCTACCGGGTCGGCGACGGGAAGCCGCAGACCTACGACCTCCGGGTCAACCACCCGCTCGAGGTCGACGGCACCGACGTCTTCCTCATCGGTCACGGCTACGCGCCGGTCATCACCGTGCGGGACGGGACCGGCCAGGTCGTCTGCACCGGGCCGACGGTCTTCCTGCCGCGCGACGCCAGCTTCTTGTCCTACGGCGTCGTGAAGTGCAACGACGCGAAGCCCGGGCGGATCGGGCTCGACGGCCTGTTCTTCCCGAGCTTCGACATGCGGGACGGCAACCCGGTCACCGTCTTCGGCGACGACCGCAACCCGACCCTGTCGATGCTCGCCTACACCGGCGACCTCGGGCTCGACGACGGCAGCTCGCAGTCGGTGTACGTGCTCGACAAGAGCGACGCCACGCCGATCACCAAGGCCGACGGCAAGCCGCTGCGCGTCGACCTCCAGCCCGGCGACACCGTCGAGCTGCCCGACGGGCTCGGCTCGGTGACCTTCGAGCGCGTCGACCCGTGGATCCGGGTCCAGATCAGCCAGACGCCCGGCAAGGGGATCGCGCTGCTCGGCGTGATCCTCGCCCTCGTCGGGCTCTGCTGCTCGCTCTTCATCCGGCCGCGCCGGGTGTGGGTGCGGGCCGTGCCGGCCGACGACGGCTCCGGCACCCGGGTCGAGGTGGCCGTCCTCGACCGCTCCGGCAACGGCGAGACGGACGAGGTCCTCGCCGCCGTGCTCGACCAGCTCCAGGACCAACCCGAGATCGTGAGGCAGTCATGAGCAACACCGCATGGGAGACGCTGAGCAACCAGGCCGTCGCGACGGCCGGCATCGTCTACTTCCTGGCCCTGGTGGTCTACCTGGCCGAGTGGGCGTCCCTGCGCCAGCCGGCGGCCGACCGCGAGCTGGTCGGCGCGGGCGCGGCAGTCGCGGAGCCCGAGCAGCCCCGGACCGACCGGACGGCGTTCCTCGGCCGGCTCGGCATCCTGCTCACCGCGATCGCGGTCCTCGCCCACCTCGTCGGCCTCGTCGGGCGGGGCATGGCCGCGGATCCGAACCGGGTGCCCTGGGGCAACATGTACGAGTTCACGCTGTCGGGCACCTTCGTGGTCGGCCTGCTGTACGTCGTGCTCTACCGGAGGTTCGGCCTCGGCTGGATGGGCCCCCTGGTCGTCGGCTTCGTGGTCGCCACCTTGATGGTCGCGGTGATCTGGCTCTACGACGCGGTCGCGCCGCTCACCGAGGCGCTCAACTCGCCCTGGCTGGTCATCCACGTGGTCTCCGCGGTGATCGCCACCGGCGCCTTCACCCTCGGCGGCATCGCCTCGATCATGTACCTCGTCCGGATGCGCGCCGAGCGGCGCGCGGAGGCCGCCGGGCGGGAGCTGAGCCCGTGGCTGGCCCGCGTCCCCCAGCTCGACGCCCTCGACCGCCTCGCCTACCGGGTGCACGCCTTCGCCTTCCCGGTGTGGACCTTCGCCGTCCTCATCACCGGCCCGATCTGGGCGCACGAGGCCTGGTCGCGCTACTGGAACTGGGACCCCAAGGAGGTGTGGGCGTTCATCACCTGGGTCGTGTACGCCGGCTACCTCCACGCCCGCGCCACCGCGGGCTGGAAGGGCCGCAAGGCCGCGCTGCTCGCGCTGGTGGGCATGGCCACGCTGTGGTTCAACTTCATCGGGATCAACTACTTCTCGACGACCAGCCAGCACGCCTACGCGGCCGAGCGCGTCGTCCCCTGACCGGCGCCCGGGCCTCAGGCGTCGGGGGAGTCCGGCGGCTGGGGCTGGTCGCGGTGCCGCTCCTGTTGCCGGCGGCGCCACTCGAGGTCGCGCAGGAAGCCCTCGTCGTCGTCGGGGGCGACGGGACGGGTCGGCGGGTGCGGCTTCGGCGTACGGCGCCGGGCGGGCTGCTCGCCGTTCCCGTGGTCCTGCAGCCAGCGGACCGCGAGGTAGGTCACGGCCGCGAAGACGAGGACGACGAGCAACAGCTTCACGTCTCCAGAGTAGGACCTGGGCGGTGAGATCGTGCCCCCCTCCCGATGACCTTCTCCGGGCTCGTGCCGCCTAGGCTGGACGGGTGAAGGAGTTCTGGATCTACACGGCTCTGCGAGCCGGCCTGTTCGTCGGAGCGTTCTGCCTCGTGGGCGGCGTCTGGCTGCTGGTCGCCGACACCGTCAACGTGCTGTGGATCATCGTCATCGCCTTCCTGATCAGCGGCATCGCTTCCTACGTCCTGCTCCAGCGGCAGCGCTCCGCGTTCGCGGTGAAGGTCGAGAACCGGGCGGGCCGGATGAGCCGGAAGTACGAGGAGATGCGGTCCAAGGAGGACGAGGACTGAGGCGCGGCCTCAGGCCACGACCAGGCCGATCCCGGCGAGCACGGCCCAGACCAGCTCGGCGACGCCGGTCTTCTGCAGCACCGGGATGAGCGCGGGGCCCTGGGCGCCGCCCAGGACGATCCGCGCCGCCGCGGCGCCGGGCAGCAGGAAGCCCAGGCCGAGCAGCGCCCACCACGTCGTGAGGGCCGCGAGCACCACCAGTGCGGCGACGGAGAGCCCGACGAGCACCGCGTAGAAGCCACGGGTACGACGCTCCCCGAGCCGCACCGCGAGGGTCAGCTTCCCGGCGACCCGGTCGGTGGGGATGTCGCGCAGGTTGTTGGCGACCAGGATCGCGCAGGCCAGGGCACCCACGCCGCAGCCGGCCGCGAAGGACGCCCAGCCCGGCGTGCCCCAGCGCTCGGTCTGCACCCAGGTGGTGCCGACGACGGCGACCAGGCCGAAGAAGACGAAGACCATGACCTCGCCGAGGCCGAGGTAGCCGTAGGGCTTCTTGCCGCCCGTGTAGTACCAGGCGGCGAGCACGCTGACGGCGCCGACGAGGACCAGCCACCACGAGGTGGTGGCCGCGAGGACCACGCCCGCGACGCCGGCGACCCCGAAGGACAGGAAGGCCGCACGCTTCACCGCGGCCGGGGTGGCCAGGCCCGAGCCGACCAGGCGCAGTGGGCCGACCCGGTCGTCGTCGGTGCCGCGGATGCCGTCGGAGTAGTCGTTGGCGTAGTTGACGCCCACCTGGAGGGCCAGGCTCACCACGGCCGCGAGCAGTGCCTTCCACCAGACCCCGCGGTCGTCGTACACGGCGACGGCGGTGCCGACGACGACGGGTGCGACCGCCGCCGGGAGGGTGCGGACGCGGGCGCCGGCGATCCAGTGCGCGGGGGTGGCCATGACCGACGATTCAAGCAGGCTGGGCGGAGGTGGCCTCCAGCCGGGTCAGGTGCCGCTCCGCCGCGCGCGACGCGGGGTGGATGAGCACCGCGGCCGCCAGCACGATCCCGGCGATCACGATCCAGCCCGGCGTGCCCCACTCCATCGCGAGGAAGGTGTACGCCGCCGGCGCCCACACCGTGCCGAGGGTGTAGCCGAGCTGGGAGACGCCCTGGTACTCGCCGCGCCGGGCGGGGTCGGACAGCTCGGCCTGCAGGCCCCACTCGCCGGCGGACTGGAACAGCTCGGCGCCGGTCACGGTGACGTGGCCGATCCACACCAGGGCGATGGTCACCCACCCGACGGTGTCGTGGGTGACGAGCACGATGCCGCACGACAGGACGAAGAAGAACGCTCCGCGGCGCTGGGCGCGCAGCGAGTCGGCGACGGTCGTGACGCCGCGGGCCGCCGCCACCTGGAGCAGCACCGCCATCACGGTGTTGGTGCCGAACAGCCATGCCAGCAGCACCCGCGGCGCGTCGGTCTCCTCGACGAGCCACAGCGGGATGACGACGTTGAGCAGCACCTGGTGGGTGCCGAGGACGCCGCCGCAGACCGCCATCGCGACGTACCCCTTGTTGCGCAGGGCACTGCGCCGGTCGCCGGCGTCCTCCAGCGCCGCCTCCAGGGGTGCCTCCTCCGCGTGGTGCAGCACGGAGGGGAGCCGGGAGACGAGGGTGGCGTTGAGGACCAGCAGCGCGGCGGTGACGAGGGGAACGGCGCGGATCAGCTGGTCGTCGTCGGTCGCCAGGGCGATGCCCGCGAGCAGGGCGCCCAGGGTGTAGCCGACGTTGCGGGCCGCACGGAAGTACGCGTTGGACGCCACCCGCTCCTCGCGGGGGAAGACGTCGAACCGGTAGGCGTTGCGGGCCGAGCGGCTCGCCGACGCCACGTTCTCCAGCACGACCATCATCGCGACGAACGTGACCAGCCCGCCGACGGCCAGCCACGCCAGGTAGAGCAGTGCCTCCACCAGCGAGGCGATCGCCCAGACCCGCTTGGCGCCGTACCGGTCGGCGAGCTTGCCCAGCGGTACGGCGAGCGCGAAGGTGACGAGTCCGGCGATCGACAGGCCCAGGCCGACCTGGGCGGCGGACAGCCCGACGATCTGGGTGAAGAAGACCGCGCTGCCGGTGAGGAACACCCCGTCGCCGAAGGCGGAGAGCACGGACTGGCCGGACAGGCGGCGAACGAGCGGGGTGGGGCCGGCGAGGCGCGCCACGCGGTCCGAGATCAGGCGGGGCATCGAGAGGAGAATCTATGCCCGTCGCCGACCGGTTGTCGCAGGACTGCCGGGGGATCCGCGTCACATCGCGACGAGTGCCGTCACGCCGAGCGCGACACCGGACAGGTAGGTCAGCATCGCGCCGGAGTCGCGGACGGGGCCGTGGGCCGCCAGCGTCGGTGACCGGAGCATGCCGAGGGCGTGCACGAACCTGGCCGTGGCGGCGGTGACCGCGAGCACGTCGAGCCACCAGCCGTCGGTGAGCATCGAGCACACGACGAGGAGCACGACGAGGGTCGGGACGTACTCGGCGGCGTTGCCGTGCGCGCGCTGCGCGATGAGCAGGCGGTCCGCCGGGTCGGTCGGCAGCTGGGGTCCGTCGGCGCCGCGGATCGCGCGGTGCCGGGTGACGTTGGCGCCGAGGACGAACAGCAGGATGCCCATCAGGGCGATGCAGGTGATCACGGTGGTGCTCATCGGGGTCCCCGCGCGGTTGTGCGCTGGAGGAGCGCAGCGGGGGAAGCGGAGGACTTCGTGGGGTGATTCATGCGACAGCCTCGATTCTCGGGAGGACGTTCGGGAGGAGCCGGCGCAGGGTCGCGCCGGACAGGTCGGTGCCCAGGAGGGCGTCGGTCTTGCTGGTGCCGCCGGGGCAGGTCACGTTGACCTCGATCAGATGCCCGTCGATCACGTCGAGGCCGGCGGTGGCGATGCCGTGACGGGCGAGGAGGGGCGCGACCGCGGCGACGATGCGCCGGTCGGCGTCGTCGATGCTCGCGGGGGCGGTCGGCGGCCCGATCCGGAAGTCGCCGGGCTCGAGGTGCCGCAGCACGGCACCGATCACCTCGCCGTCGACGAGGAACAGCCGCTTGTTGCCGGCCGCGACGGCACCGAGGTGGGCCTGGGCGATCACCTGCCGTCGGCCGCCCGCCGTCGCCGACTCGGCCAGGGCCCGCGCCGCTGCGTCGTCGTGGAGCAGCCACACGTCGAGGCCACCGAACCCGTCGACCGGCTTCACGACCACGGCGCCGTGCTCGGCGACGAAGCGCCGCACCTGCGCCGGGTCGGCGGTCACCAGGGTCGGCGGGCACAGCTCGGGGAAGCGCAGCGCGACCAGCTTCTCGTGCAGCGCGCGCACGCCCTCGGGCCGGTTGACGACCCGGGTGCCTGCGGCCTCCACCAGGTCGAGGAGGTACGTCGTGTGCAGGTACCGCGCGTCGACCGGCGGGTCGATCCGCAGCAGCACGAGCTGTGCCGTCGCGGCCACGTCGACCGTCCCCGGGAGGCCGAGGTGGCACCACGGGGTGCTCACGAGCCAACGGTGGTCGTTCCCGCGCGAGCGCGGACCGAGCGTCACCGGCGTGGCTCGCGCCAGCAGGCGTCCCGCGACCACGGTGAGGTCCTCGGGCGTGCAGACCCGGACGGCGACGCCGAGGTCCTGGGCCGCCGCGACCAGCCCGACCGTCGCGTCGACCGCCGGGTCCAGCCCGGCCCACGAGTCGGCCACGACCAGGATGCTCACGCGACGGCCCTCCGGCGCGACCCGGCCAGGAGGGCGAGCCCGCGCTCCGCGTCGCAGGTGCCCGCCGCGGCGTCGGCCCAGTGCCCGGCCAGCCGGGCCCGCTCGCCGCCGAGCGACGCGAGCGCAGCACGACGACGCTCGTCGTCGTACAGCAGGGCGGACAGCCCGTGCAGCAGCTCCGCGACCTCGCGAGCCGGGCGTGCGTCGGGGAAGCGGACCTCGAGGTAGCGCCCGCGCGGCCGGACCGGTGGGAACAGGGTGCTGAGGTGCGCCTCGACGCCCGCCCCGAGGAAGTCGGTGGCGCCGGCCGCGAAGGACGCGTACGCCGCGACCGGGTCGTCGCCGTGGAGCAGCCGGTCGTCGAAGGCGGTCCGGCCCGGGTCGACCGACAGCCACGTGGTGAGCCGGCCGTCGGGGCCGGTGCTGCGGGCGGTCGCCGCGGCGAGGAACGGTCCGGCCAGCAGCAGCACCCGCCACTGCTCCACGCCCGCACTGCCCGGCCACCAGTCGAGGCAGGCCTGCGTGGAGGCGGTGGACCTCATCATCCGGCGGCCGGCCGGGCCGATCGTGTCGAGGTGGCGCTCCATGGCGTCGTACCGCGGGATGCGGAGATGGCGCGGGGTGGCCGGGTCGCAGGGGCGGACGGGGCGGGCGTCAAGGACGATCCCGTGGGGCTGGAGGTCGCGGCCGAGGGCGGCGGTGACCTCGGCGAGGTGGCGGCCCGCGGCGCCCGGCGACGGCGCCGGCGGCAGGCTGAGCTCCACCTGGCCGCCGGGCTCGAAGCCCAGCCAGCCGGCGTACCAGCGGCCGGCGGTGGCCTCGCGGACCCGGCTTGGCGCCACGCTGGCGCCGTTGAGCAGGCCCATCGCGAAGAGCTCCTGCTCGACGGCGACCCGGGTGGTGCGGGTGCTGCCGGGGAGGCGAGGGCGGAACAGCCGGGCCGCGTGGGGGCGGATCGTTCGTGCATCCATGGCGTCTCCCGATAAAGTAAGGTTGCCTGTCGAAATAATGGAAGGTAACCTGTCGATATGTCAAGAGACCTGGTCCGGCCGGATGACGAGCCGTTCATCGCGCTGGTCGACAAGACCGCCCGCGTGATGCGCAACGACATGCTCGCCAACGCGCACCGCGCGGGGTACGCGGAGATCGCGCCGGCCCACAACGCGGTCTTCGCCACCCTGCCGCCGGAGGGGGCGCGGAGCGCCGACATGGCCGCCCGTGCCGGCATCACCCGGCAGTCGATGGGCGAGGTCGTGCGCGACATGGTCCGGCTCGGGATCCTCGAGATGGTGCCGGACCCCTCCGACCGGCGGGCGAAGATCGTGACCTACACCGACTACGGCACCAAGGTCGCTCAGGCCGGCATGGACCACATCGTCGCCCTGGACCGCACGCTGCGCGACGAGCTCGGCGACGACTACGACGCCGCGCGCCGGGTGCTCGCCCGGGTGCGGGAGATGCTCACCCCGTAGGGGTGGCTGCCGTCCCGTCGGCCGCAACGGCACGGAAGTTCCGCTCGGCGAACCTGCGGGCGGCGCGCACCGACGGCCCGAGGCCGATCGTCGCGCCGACGATGATCGCGGCGATCACCAGCCACCCCTCGGCACCCCAGGTCAGGGCGAGGAAGGTGTAGACGGCCGGCGACCACTGGAAGCCCAGCGCACCGGCGACCTCCTGGACGCCCTGGTACTCGCCGCGTCGGTCCGGGTCGGAGAGCTCGGCCTCGAACGACCAGCTCGCCGCGGAGATGGCGAGCTCGGCGCCGGTGACGGTGACATGGCCGAGCCAGACCAGCAGCACGGTGACCAGGCCGACCGTCGAGTGGGTGATCATCGTGACCACGCAGGAGGCCACGAAGAAGGTGGACGAGATCCACACGTAGCGCAGGGCGTCGTCCAGGGTCCGCACGCCCTTCGACGTGTACGCCGGCAGGAAGATGCACAGCACGGTGTTGGTGCCGAACAGCCACGCGAGCAGCACGTGCGGCGCGTCGGTGGCATCGACCAGCCACAGCGGGATCACGACGTTGAGCAGGATCTGGTTGGTCCACATCACGCCGAGGAAGAAGGTCGTGAAGATCCAGCCGATGTTGCGCAGCGGGCCGGGACCGGTCGGCCGGATGCGCGCCTCGCCGTTCGACACGCGCAGGTCGTGCGGCGCGGCGGGCAGGCGGGTGATGCCGATGGCGTTGAGCACCATGAGTGCGGCCGTGACGACCGGGGTCCACCGGATCACCTCGAGGCTGCCCGTGGCGAGCGCAAGGCCGCCGACCAGCGCGCCGAAGGTGTGGCCGATGTTGAGCCAGGAGTACATGTAGGACTGCGTCCGGACCCGGGTCTCCGGGGGCAGCACGTCGTAGACGTAGGCCTGGTGGCTCGACCGGCCGAAGGCGGTGAAGGCGCCCATCAGGACGGCCGCGACGACGTACTGACCGAAGCCGTCGACGAACGGCAGGGCGAGGAAGACCAGCGCGCGGGCCACGGCCTGGGCCGCCCAGACGCGCTTCGGGCCGACGCGGTCGATGATCCGGCCCGCCGGGTAGGAGAACGCGAACTGGGCGATGCCCATGATCGTCAGCGCCAGGCCGGCGCGGCCCGCGGACATGCCGACGACCTTCGTGAGGAAGACCGCGCTGCCCGTCATGAACGCGCTCTCGCCGAGCGCGAAGACCATGCCCTGGGTGGCGAGTCGTCGCGGGAGACCGACCGGTGGCATCAAGCGGGCGAAGAAGCCGCGTGGATCGCCCGAGAGAGGAGTGCTCATCATCGACATCCTCCCGCCGGGGGCTAGCGTCTGTCGCGTGGATTTCTGGTCGCCGAACGGCTCGCCTGACAGCGTGGTGGCACAGGCGCGCGCCTGGTGGGAAGGGCCCGAGGACGTCGACCTGGTCGTCGCCACGTCCGGCTCCACCGGGCAGCCGAAGCGGGTACGGCTCCCGCGGGCAGCGGTGCTCGCGTCGGCCCGCGCGTCGGCCGCGCGGCTGGGGGCGACCGGGCCGTGGGTGCTGGCCCTGCCGCCGTCGTACGTCGCCGGGGTGCAGGTCGTCGTCCGCTCGCTGGTCGCCGGCCACGAGCCCACGCTGCTCGAGCGCGACGGCTGGCCGGTCGGGGACGGGTGGTTCGTGTCGCTGGTGCCGACCCAGCTGACCCGGATGCTGTCGTCGCCGGAGGACGTGGCGGCGCTGCGGCGGGCGCACACGGTGCTGCTCGGCGGCGGCCCGATCGGTGCCTCCCTGCGTTCCCGGGCCACGGACGCCGGGGTGCGCGTGGTGGCGACCTACGGCTCGGCGGAGACCGCCGGCGGCTGCGTGTACGACGGGATCCCGCTCGACGGTGTCGCCGTCGCGCTGGGTGAGGGCGGCCGGATCCGGATCGCCGGGCCCACCCTGTTCGCCGGGTACGACGGGCAGCCCGGGCTCACCGAGGAGGTGCTCGCCGGCGGCTGGTTCCTGACCTCCGACGCGGGCCGGTTCGACGAGGACGGACGGCTGGTGGTGATCGGACGGGTCGACGACGTGGTCGTGACGGGTGGGCTCAACGTGCCGGCGCCGGCCGTGGCCGAGCGGCTGCGGCAGCACCCGGCCGTGGACGCGGCCGAGGTGCTCGGCGTACCGGACCCGGAGTGGGGGAACCGGGTGGTCGCGTTCGTCGTGGGCGCCGGTGACCTCGAGGAGCTGCGGGACTGGGTGGCGGCGGCGCACCCGCGGGCCTGGGCGCCGCGGCAGCTGGTCCGGCTGGACGCGATCCCGCTGCTGGCCAACGGCAAGCCCGACCGACAGGCGCTGCTGGCGCTCGTGGGGGACGGGCGATGAGGATCGTCTCGATCCCGATGCGGACCCGCTTCCGCGGCATCACCGTACGCGAGGCCGCGCTGCTGCCCGGGGCGGCGGGATGGGGGGAGTGGAGCCCGTTCCTGGAGTACCCGCCCGAGGTGGCCGAGCCGTGGTTGCGCTGCGCGGAGGAGGCGGCGGCCGGCCTGTGGCCGGCCCCCGTGCGCGACCGGGTGCCGGTCAACGTGACCGTGCCCGCGGTCGGGCCCGAGCGCGCGCACGAGATCGTGCTCGCCGGCGGCTGCCGGACCGCCAAGGTCAAGGTCGCCGAGCCGGGGCAGGGGCTCGCCGACGAGGAGGCCCGGCTGGAGGCGGTCCGCGACGCGCTCGACGCCCTCGGCCCGGGCGGTCGGATCCGGGTCGACGCCAACGGCGGCTGGTCCGTCGCCGAGGCCGTCGCCGCGATCGGCCGGCTGGACCGGGCCGCCGGCGGGCTGGAGTACGTCGAGCAGCCGGTCGCGTCCGTCGAGGACCTCGCGCTCGTGCGGCGCCGGACCTCGGTGCCGATCGCCGCCGACGAGTCCATCCGCCGCGCCGAGGACCCCTACCGGGTGCGTGAGCTCGACGCCGCCGACATCGCCGTGCTCAAGGTGCAGCCGCTCGGCGGCGTTCGCGCCTGCCTGGAGATCGCCGAGCGGATCGGCCTGCCCGTCGTGGTCTCGAGCGCGCTGGAGACCTCGGTCGGGATCGCGGCAGGCGTGGCGCTCGCGGCCGCGCTGCCGGAGCTGCCCCACGCGTGCGGGCTGGCCACGGTCCAGCTGCTCACCGGCGACGTCGTGGACGCCTCGTTGCTTCCCGTCGACGGTGCGCTGCCCGTCGTACGGCCCCGGATCGCGCAGGCTCGGCTCGACGCCCTGGCCGCCGCTCCCGAGCGGGTGGCGCACTGGGAGAGCCGGCTCGCCGAGGTGCGGGCGGTGCGTGCCGTGCGGAAGGATCAGCGTCCATGACGGACACCTCGTTCGCGCTCGCGGACGCCCTCGTCGACCGGTTGCGACGGGCCGGCGTGACCGAGGTCGTGATCGCGCCCGGCTCGCGCAACGCGCCCCTGGCGATGGCGCTGTGGGCGGCCGCGCAGGCGGGGGTGTTCCGGCTGCACACCCGCATCGACGAGCGCACCGCCGGGTTCCTCGCGCTCGGGCTGACGAAGTCCGGTGCCCGGGCCGCCGTGCTCACCACCTCCGGCACCGCCGTCGCGAACCTGCACCCCGCCGTCCTCGAGGCGGTCCACGCCGGCGTCGGCCTGGTCGTGGTCTCCGCCGACCGCCCGGCCCGCCTGCGCGGCACCGGCGCCAACCAGACCACCGACCAGGTCGGCCTCTTCGGCGCCTTCGTGCCCACCCACGACCTCACCTCGGTGGCCGACCTCGCCGCCGTCCCCGCCGCGTGGGACTCCGTCGTCCACCTCAACCTGCAGCTCGACGCCCCGCTCGTGCCACCTGCTCCCGTCGCACCTGACGAATGGGCTGCGATTCCGGTCGAAACACAGCCCATTCGTCAGGTGCGACGCGAGAACCCGCTCACCCCGGGGCCGCGGACGGTCGTGGTGGCGGGCGACGACGCGGGCCCGCCCGCGCGTCAGCTGGCCGAGGCGGCCGGCTGGCCGCTCCTGGCCGAGCCGTCGAGCGGCGCCCGGACCGGCGACAACGCGCTGCGCACCTACCGGCTGCTGCTCGCGACCGACCTCGGCGAGCGGATCGAGCGGGTCGTCGTGTTCGGCCGGCCGACGCTGTCGCGGCCGGTCACCCGCCTGCTCGAGCGCGCCGGCGTCGAGGTCCTCGTGGTGCCGGGGCCGGGCGTGTGGCCGGTGCGGCCCGACGGCTCGACCGTCGTCGACGGTGCGAGCTGGGCGGGCGACGAGCCCGACGACCCCGCCTGGCTCGCTGCCTGGCGTACGGCGGACCGCGAGCTCGGCCGCCGCATCGACCGGCTGCTCGCGGAGCAGCCCGCCCTGACGCCGTACGACGTCGCGGCGGCCACCCACGCCGCGCTCCCCGCCGGCGGCCTGCTGGTCGTGGGCGCCTCCAGCCCGATCCGCGACCTCGACATCATGGTCCGCCCGCCCGCGGTCGGCACGCGCCGCAAGGTGGTCGCCAACCGTGGGCTCGCCGGCATCGACGGCACGATCAGCACCGCGATCGGTGCCGCGCTCGGCCGCCCCGACGGCACCCGGAACCTCGCCCTCATGGGCGACCTGACCTTCCTGCACGACCAGACCGCCCTCGTGCTGGGACCCGACGAGCCGCGCCCCGACCTGACGATCGTCGTACCCAACGACGACGGCGGCGCGATCTTCTCGATGCTGGAGCAGGGCGCCCCCGAGCACGCCGCGTCCTTCGAGCGGCTCTTCGGCACTCCCCACGGCCACGACCTGGCCGGCCTGTGCGCCGCCGCCCGGATCCCGCACCTGCGGGTCACCTCGCGTCCCGAGCTCGACCAGGCGCTGGCCAGCCCCAACGGCGGCATCGAGGTCGTCGAGGCTGTCGTGTCGCGGGAGGGACGCCGCGAGCTCGACCTCCGGATCCGCTCGCTGGCGGCCGACGTACCGACAGGAGCCTGACATGGAGATCGCCTTCCTGCTCGTCGCCATCGCCGCGACCGTCCTCACGGTCACCGCGATCTCGGAGCGCGTCGAGCTCCCGGCGCCGCTGGCCCTGGTCGTGGTGGGCGTCGCGGCGTCGTACGTCCCCGGCGTGCCGGAGCTCCGCCTCGAGCCGGAGGTCGTGCTGCTCGGCCTGCTCCCACCGCTGCTCTACTCCGCGGCGGTCAACACCTCGCTCGTCGACTTCAACGCCAACCGGCGCCCGATCCTGCTGCTCTCCGTCGGCCTGGTGGCGTTCACGACCGTCGGCGTCGCGCTCGTCGTCCGGATGGTGATCCCCGAGATCGAGTGGCCGCTGGCGCTCGCGATCGGCGCTGTCGTCGCGCCGCCGGACGCCGTCGCCGCGACCGCGATCGGCCGCCGGATCGGGCTGCCGCGCCGGATCGTCACGATCCTCGAGGGGGAGTCGCTCTTCAACGACGCGAGCGCGCTGGTGGCGCTGCGGGCCGCCGTCACCGCCATCGGTACGACGGTCACCGCGTTCCAGGTCGGCCGCGACTTCGTGGTCGCCGCGGGTGGCGGCGTGGCCATCGGCATGCTGACGTTCGTGGTCGTCGGCTTCCTGCGCAAGAAGATCACCGACCCGCTCATGGACACCGCGATCTCGCTGGTCATCCCGTTCGCGGCGTACATCGTCGCCGAGAAGATCCATGCCTCCGGCGTGGTCGCCGTCGTCGTCGCGGGCCTGGCGCTCGGGCACGTCGCGCCGGTGCTGCAGACGGCCCAGTCGCGGATCGCCGAGCGGATGAACTGGCGCACCATCGCCTACGTCCTCGAGAACACGGTCTTCCTCCTCATCGGCCTGCAGGCCGACTGGCTGCTGGCCGAGGTGGGGGAGAGCGAGTTCGGGGCCGGGACCATCGCCGCCGCCTGCGCGGCCGCGTTCGCGGCGGTCGTGGTGCTGCGGATGCTGTGGGTGTTCGCCGGCCAGGCCCTGCTGCTGCGCCACGGGCCGGACCCGCTGACCGGTGAGACGCGGTCGTGGCGCTACTCCTTCCTCATCGGCTGGGCCGGCATGCGCGGCGTGGTCACCCTCGCCGCGGCGTTCACCGTCCCCGAGCACACGGCGCACCGGGAGGTGCTGCTGGTGATCGCGTTCGCGGTCGTGGCCGGCACCCTCCTGGGCCAGGGCATGACGCTGCCGTGGGTCGCCCGCCGGCTCCGGGTGCCCTCACCCGACCCGCACGACGACGCGCTGGCCCGGGCGACCCTGCTCCAGCAGGCCGCGAAGGCCGGGATCCACCGGCTCGACGAGCTCGCCACCGACTGCGACGACCCGCACCAGGTCCGCGCGCTGATCATCCAGCGCATCGAGCAGCGCAACTTCGCCGCCTGGGAGCGCCTGGGCACGACCGAGGGCGAGGAGAGCCCCAGCGACCTGTACTCGCGCTGGCGCGGCGAGATGATCGAGGCCGAGCGGCGCCGGGTGCTGGAGATCCGGTCCACCGGGTCGGTCCCCTCGGAGATCGTCAGCGAGGTGCTGGCCATGCTCGACGTCGAGGAGTCGATGCTCGACGCGGCCGAGGCCGCGCGTGCCGACCTGCGCGAGACGAGCCGGTTGCAGCGCCACGACGGCTGCGAGCACCTCGCCAGCACGCCGTTGCTCGATCCGCCGGACGAGCTGGTCTGCACCGAGTGCGTCGCCGAGGGCACCCGCTGGGTCGCGCTGCGGATGTGCCTGTCCTGCGGCGAGGTCGGCTGCTGCGACTCCTCGCCGAGCCGGCACGCCACGGCCCACTTCCGCGCGAGCCAGCACCCCGTGATCCGCTCGGTCGAGCCGGACGAGGACTGGCGGTGGTGCTACGTGCACCACCAGACCGGCTGAGCCCGCGCCGTTCGACGCACCACTAGCGTGGGGCCATGCGCCTCACGAAGTTCGGCCACTCCGCGGTCCGGCTGGAGCACGCCGGTACGACGCTCGTCCTCGACCCCGGTGTCTGGAGCCAGCGCGAGTCGGTCGAGGGCGTCGACGCGGTGCTGATCACCCACGAGCACCCCGACCACTACGCGCCCGACCACCTGCGCGCCACCGATGCACCGATCTTCACCATCGACGCGGTCGCCGCCCAGATCCGCGAGTCCGCCCCCGACCTGCTCGAGCGGGTCACCGTGGTCGCGCCCGACCAGGCCTGGACGATCGGCGCCATCGGGGTCCGGGCGGTGGGCGAGCTGCACGCCGTGATCCACCCCGAGCTGCCGCGCTTCCACAACAGCGGCTACCTGCTGACCGCGGGGGAGAGCACGCTCTTCCACCCCGGCGACGCACTGACCGAGCCGGGTGTCGCGGTCGACGTCCTCCTGGCGCCGGTGTGCGCGCCGTGGATGCGGGTCTCGGAGGGGGTCGACTTCGCCCGGGCCGTGGGTGCTCCGCGCAACGTCGCGATCCACGACCGGGTGTTCTCGCCGGAGGGGCTCGGGGTCGCCGACGCGCAGTTCGGCCGTTTCCTCGAGGCCGCCGGCCAGGAGTACGCCCGCCTCGCCGACGGCAGCGACCTCGGGGCACCGTGACCGGGCCGGTCAGCAGACGCTCAGGTGGACCCGGCATGATGGCCTGATGCCGATCGCTCGATCCACCGTCGTGGGCGCCACCACCGGCGTCCTCCTTCTCGCCGGAGCCGTGGGCTTCGGCGTCGGCCTGCCGAAGGTCGTCGACGACACCGCCGCGGTGCCCTCGCTGCCGACCAAGCTCGACGACCGCTTCGTCGCGCTCCAGGCGATCACCCAGGAGCAGACGGGTGCGGACGACGAGCGCTACGCCGCCTTCGTGAAGGAGGCCGAGGACTCCGAGGCCACCGCCCGCAAGGCGCTGGCGGCGCAGTACGACGACGCCGTGGTCCGGGCCTACGTCGACGTGCCCGACCCGTCGAGCAGTGCCCAGTCGGTGCCGGCGCAGATCGCGGTCACGGTCATCCCCGGCAGCTCCGGACTGGTCAACCCGAGCGGCCCGTTCCTCATCGACGAGCCCCAGTCGGGCACCCACTACTCGCTCGAGGAGATCGACGGCAGCCACTGCGCCGTCGCCTGGAACGACCCCTACGACCAGACCACCGGCATGCCCACGGGCGAGGAGCCGACCGGCGCGGACTACCGCGTGCAGTGCCGCAAGGAGGTCGACGGCCTCAGCTACGACCTCTACACCAACGGCCTGACGCCGGACGAGGTCGCGACGTACGTCGACAAGGTGCTCGCGCTGACCGGAAAGGCCTGACCGGCATGGCCCGGGCAGCGCTCGACAAGCAGCCGGCCGACGTCCGGCGGATGTTCGACACCGTCGCGAGGCGCTACGACCTGACCAACGACATCCTGTCCTTCGGGCAGGACCGGCGCTGGCGCCGCGACGTCCTCGCCGCCGTCGACCCGTCGTACGGCGACCGGGTGCTCGACCTCGCTGCCGGCACCGGCACCTCCAGCCAGCCGTTCCTCGACGCCGGCGCCGAGGTCGTGCCGTGCGACTTCTCGATCGGCATGCTGCAGGTCGGCAAGAAGCAGCTGCCCCACCTGCCGTTCACCGCCGGCGACGGCACCCGGCTGCCGTTCCGGGACGCCACCTTCGACGCGGTCACCATCTCCTTCGGCCTGCGCAACATCGTCGACCCGCTCGCCGGCCTGGCCGAGATGCGCCGGGTCACCAAGCCGGGCGGCCGCCTGGTGGTGTGCGAGTTCAGCCACCCGACGTGGAGCCCGTGGCGCACGGTCTACATCGAGTACCTCATGAAGGCGCTCCCCGCCGTCGCCCGCACCGTGTCCTCGGCCCCCGACGCCTACGTCTACCTCGCCGAGTCGATCCGCGCCTGGCCCGACCAGCGCGGCCTGGCCGACCTGATCGCCGAGGCCGGCTGGACGAGGCCGGAGTGGCGCAACCTCTCGGGCGGGATCGTCGCCCTGCACCGCGCGACCGCCTGAGCCGACCCCCAGGCGCAGGAAGACCCTGACCGGGGTGACCGATGGGTCGCGTGAATTACGCAACCCTCTCGTGTGTTAAATCCGCAGGTCAGGGGCGGTTTCGGCGTTCCTGTGCGGCGCCGTGCCCCCATTGCCGACCCCCCTGTGACGACGCCTCGACGGGGTGGCAATATGTGCTCCACGCCACTAGTGATTCTGTTCACAAGATCACGAGAGGGAGGCTCATGGAGCTCTACACGCCGGTACTGGTGCTGGCGGCTCTGGCCGCGTTGTTCGCGGTCGGGTCGGTCGTCATGAGCACGATGGTCGGGCCGAAGCGCTACAACCGCGCCAAGTACGACTCCTACGAGTGCGGCATCGAGCCGACGCCCCAGGCGCTGACGGGTCGCTTCCCGGTGAAGTACTACATCACCGCGATGCTCTTCATCGTCTTCGACATCGAGATCATCTTCCTCTACCCGTGGGCCGTCCGCTTCGACGCGATGTCCTGGTTCGGGCTGGTCGAGATGGTCCTGTTCATCGCCACGGTCTTCGTGGCCTACGCGTACGTCTGGCGTCGCGGCGGACTGGATTGGGACTGAGCTGATGGGTGTCGAGGAGAAGCTCCCGAGCGGAGTCCTGCTGAGCACGGTCGAGGGCCTGGCCGGCTACATGCGCAAGGCCAGCTTCTGGCCCGCGACCTTCGGTCTGGCGTGCTGCGCGATCGAGATGATGACCAGCGGCGGCCCGAAGTACGACCTCGCCCGGTTCGGCATGGAGGTCTTCCGGGCCAGCCCGCGCCAGGCCGACCTGATGATCGTGGCCGGCCGGGTCAGCCAGAAGATGGCCCCGGTGCTGCGCCAGATCTACGACCAGATGGCCGAGCCCAAGTGGGTGCTCGCGATGGGCGTGTGCGCCAGCAGCGGCGGCATGTTCAACAACTACGCGATCGTCCAGGGCGTCGACCACGTCGTCCCCGTCGACATGTACCTCCCCGGCTGCCCGCCGCGCCCGGAGATGCTCATCGACGCGATCCTCAAGCTCCACGACAAGGTCCAGCACACGCCGCTCGGCGCCAACCGCCAGGCCCAGATCCGCGAGCTCGAGGCCGAGGGCCTGGTGGCCCTGCCGACCAGCGACATGAGGGGGATGCTGCGGTGAGCGACGAGAGGTCCGCGGGCCCCGAGAAGGCGGTCGAGCAGCCCGCGGTGGAGCAGTCCCCGGAGAACGCGCCCGAGGCCCTCGGCGAGCCGGGCCTCGAGGTCCGCGCGGTCGGCGAGCGGCACGGCATGTTCGGCGTGAGGGGATCCGGCGACACCAGCGGGTACGGCGGCCTGGTCGCCCCCATCGTGCTGCCCGGTGTCGCGCAGCGGCCCTACGGCGGCTGGTTCGACACCGTCGCCGACGCCCTCGACCCGCTGATCGAGCAGGTCGTGATCCACCGCGGCGAGATCACCTTCCACGTCCACCGCGACCACCTGCTCGAGGTGGCCCGCAAGCTGCGCGACGACCCGAGCCTGCGCTTCGAGCTGCTCTCCGGCGTCAGCGGCGTGCACTACCCGGGCGATGCCGGGCGCGAGCTGCACGCGGTCTACCACCTGATGTCCTTCACCTGGAACCGCCGGGTCCGGGTGGAGGTCGCCGTCCCCGACAGCGACCCGCACCTGCCGTCGGTCGTCCCGGTCTACCCCGCCGCCGACTGGCACGAGCGCGAGACCTGGGACATGTTCGGGCTGCAGTTCGACGGCCACCCGGCCCTGACCCGGATCCTGATGCCCGACGACTGGCCGGGCCACCCGCAGCGCAAGGACTACCCGCTCGGCGGCATCCCCGTCGAGTACAAGGGCGCCAGCGTGCCGCCGCCGGACCAGCGGAGGAGCTACTCATGACCACCGACTACTACGCCGACGGCACCGACACCGCCGATGGCAGGGTCTTCACCGTCACCGGCCAGGACTGGGACGAGATCGCCGCCGACATGGGTGAGGGCGACGCGGCCGAGCGGATCGTCGTCAACATGGGCCCGCAGCACCCGTCGACCCACGGCGTGCTCCGGCTGATCCTCGAGATCGAGGGCGAGACGGTCACCGAGGCCCGGTGCGGCATCGGCTACCTCCACACCGGCATCGAGAAGAACATGGAGTACCGCTCCTGGACGCAGGGCGTCACGTTCTGCACCCGGATGGACTACCTCAGCCCGTTCTTCAACGAGATGACCTACGTGCTCGGCGTCGAGCGCCTGCTCGACATCGAGGACGACATCCCGGAGAAGGCCCAGATCATGCGGGTCCTGCTCATGGAGCTCAACCGGATCTCCTCCCACCTGGTCTGCATCGCCACCGGTGGCATGGAGATCGGCGCGCTGACGGTGATGACGATCGGCTTCCGCGAGCGCGAGCTGGTCCTCGACCTGTTCGAGCTGATCACCGGACTGCGGATGAACCACGCATTCATCCGTCCCGGCGGCGTCGCGCAGGACCTGCCGCCCGGCGCCCTCGACGAGATCCGCTCCTTCGTCGCGCTGATGAAGAAGCGCTTGCCCGAGTACGCCGCGCTGTGCAACGCGAACCCGATCTTCAAGGCCCGCCTGGAGAACGTCGGCCACCTCGACCTCGAGGGCTGCATGGCGCTGGGCCTCACCGGCCCGGTCCTGCGCAGCACCGGCTACGGCTTCGACCTGCGCAAGGCCCAGCCCTACTGCGGCTACGAGACCTACGACTTCGACGTGCAGACCTGGGACACCTCCGACTCCTACGGACGCTTCCGGGTGCGCCTCAACGAGATGCACGAGTCCCTCCGGATCATCGAGCAGGCCGCCGACCGGCTCGCCCGGATGGAGGGCGCGCCGGTCATGGTCGCGGACAAGAAGGTCGCCTGGCCCAGCCAGCTGTCCATCGGCAGCGACGGCATGGGCAACAGCCTCGACCACATCCGCCACATCATGGGCGAGTCGATGGAGGCCCTGATCCACCACTTCAAGCTGGTGACCGAGGGCTTCCGGGTGCCGGCCGGCCAGGCGTACGTGCCGGTCGAGTCGCCCCGTGGCGAGCTGGGCGCGCACGTCGTCTCCGACGGCGGTACCCGGCCGTTCCGGGCGCACTTCCGCGACCCGTCGTTCAACAACCTCCAGGCGATGGGCGTGATGAGCGAGGGCGGCCAGATCGCCGACGTCATCGTCGCCATCGCGAGCATCGACCCGGTCATGGGAGGCGTCGACCGATGAGCACCCCGCCCCTCGAGGACAAGACGATCGCCGAGCTCCGCGAGATCGCGGCCCGCTACCCCGAGCCGCGCTCCGGGCTGCTGCCGATGCTGCACCTCGTGCAGTCGGCCCAGGGCCGGATCACGCCCGAGGGCATCGAGGCGTGTGCCGCGATCCTCGAGATCAGCGCCGCCGAGGTCAACGGCGTCGCGACCTTCTACACGATGTACAAGCGCCACGGCGTCGGCGACTTTCACGTCGGCGTGTGCACCAACACCCTGTGCGCGGTGATGGGCGGCGACGCCATCTTCGAGCGGCTCAAGGACCACCTCGAGATCGGCAACGACGAGGTCGCCGTCCAGCGCCAGGGCGACTCCCGCACGGTCAGCCTCGAGCACATCGAGTGCAACGCGGCGTGCGACTACGCGCCGGTCGTGATGGTCAACTGGGAGTTCATGGACAACCAGACGCCCGATTCGGCGGTCCAGATGGTCGAGGCGCTCCGCGCCGGCCACGAGGTCAGGTCCACCCGCGGTCCCCGGCTCTGCACCTGGCGCGAGGCCGAGCGGGTGCTCGCCGGCTTCCCCGACGGCCGCGTCGACGAGGGCCCGTCCGCGGGCCCGGCGTCCCTCGCCGGTCTCGAGATCGCCCGCCAGCGCGGCTGGACCGCGCCGGAGCCGGGTGCCACGCCGGCCGTGGAGGCGAAGGAGAGCGACGCATGAGCGACGTGCTGACCCCGGTCCTGACGGACATCTGGGACGCCGAGCAGTCCTGGAAGCTCGCGACGTACGCCGCCAGGGGCGGGTACGACGCCCTCGACGTCGCCTTCGCGATGAGCCCCGACGACGTCATCACCGCGGTCAAGGACAGCGGGCTGCGCGGCCGTGGCGGCGCCGGCTTCCCGACCGGCATGAAGTGGTCCTTCATCCCCCAGGACAACCCGAAGCCGAAGTACCTCGTCGTCAACGCCGACGAGTCCGAGCCGGGCACCTGCAAGGACATCCCGCTGATGATGGGCAACCCCCACGTCCTCGTCGAGGGCGTCATCCTCAGCTCCTACGCCATCCGCGCCAACAAGGCGTTCATCTACATCCGTGGCGAGGTCGTCCACGTGATCCGCCGGGTGCAGGCCGCCGTCGCCGAGGCCTATGCCGCCGGCCACCTCGGCACTGGGTTGAACGGGAAGGGCATCCACGACTCCGGCTACAACCTCGACATCGTCGTCCACGCCGGTGCGGGCGCCTACATCTGCGGCGAGGAGACCGCCCTCCTCGAGGGCCTCGAGGGCCGTCGCGGCCAACCGCGGCTGCGCCCGCCGTTCCCCGCCGTCGCCGGGCTCTACGCCAGCCCCACCGTCATCAACAACGTCGAGTCCATCGCGTCGGTCCCGGCGATCGTGAAGAACGGCGCCGCCTGGTTCGGCTCGATGGGCACCGAGAAGTCCAAGGGCCACGGCATCTTCTCGCTGTCCGGACACGTGCAGAAGCCCGGCCAGTACGAGGCGCCGCTCGGCATCACGCTGCGCGAGCTGCTCGACCTGGCCGGCGGCGTCCGCGAGGGCCACCAGCTGAAGTTCTGGACCCCCGGCGGCTCCAGCACACCGCTGCTGACGGCCGAGCACCTCGACGTACCCCTCGACTTCGAGGGCGTCGGTGCGGCCGGCTCGATGCTCGGCACCCGCGCGCTGCAGATCTTCGACGAGACGGTCTGCGTGGTCCGGGCGGTGCTGCGCTGGACGGAGTTCTACAAGCACGAGTCCTGCGGCAAGTGCACCCCGTGCCGTGAAGGCACCTGGTGGCTGGTGCAGGCGCTCACCCGCCTCGAGAACGGCCAGGGCAGCGAGGCCGACCTCGACCAACTGCTCGACCAGTGCGACAACATCCTGGGCCGCTCGTTCTGCGCGCTCGGCGACGGCGCGACCAGCCCGGTGTCGAGCTCGGTGCAGCACTTCCGCGAGGAGTACCTCGCCCACCTGGCGCACGGCGGCTGCCCGTTCGACCCCGCACGGTCGACGGCCTGGTCCGGAACGGAGGTCTCGGCATGACCACCACGCCCGACAAGGCGGTCGAGAAGACCGATCTCGTCACCGTCACCATCGACGGCGTCCAGGTCAGCGTCCCCAAGGACACCCTGGTGATCCGCGCGGCCGAGCAGATCGGGGTGCAGGTCCCGCGGTTCTGCGACCACCCGCTGCTCGCACCGGTCGGCGCCTGCCGCCAGTGCCTGGTCGACGTCCCCGACGCCGGCAACGGCCGCGGCTTCCCCAAGCCGCAGGCCTCCTGCACGCTGCCGGTCGCCGAGGGCATGGTCGTCAGCACCCAGGTCACCAGCCCCGTCGCCGACAAGGCCCAGCAGGGCGTGATGGAGCTGCTGCTCATCAACCACCCGCTCGACTGCCCGGTCTGCGACAAGGGCGGCGAGTGCCCGCTGCAGAACCAGGCGATGTCCAACGGCCGCGCCGAGTCGCGCTTCTCCGACGACCGCAACCGCGGCGTGAAGCGGACCTTCCCGAAGCCGATCAACCTCTCGCCCACGGTGCTGCTCGACCGCGAGCGCTGCATCGTGTGCCAGCGCTGCACCCGGTTCGCCGACGAGATCGCCGGCGACCCGTTCATCGCGCTCGTCGAGCGCGGCGCCCAGCAGCAGATCGGCATCGCCGAGGACGCGCCGTTCCTGTCGTACTTCTCGGGCAACGTCATCCAGATCTGCCCGGTCGGTGCGCTCACCTCCGAGCAGTACCGGTTCCGGTCCCGTCCCTTCGACCTGGTCTCGACGCCGGGCATCGCCGAGCACGACGCGTGCGGCTCCGCGATCCGGGTCGACCACCGCCGCGGCACCGTGCTGCGCCGGCAGGCCGGCAACGACCCGGCCGTCAACGAGGAGTGGATCAGCGACAAGGACCGCTTCGCCTTCGCCTACGCGCAGGGCGAGGACCGGATCACCTACCCGCAGGTCCGCGACGAGGACGGCTCGCTGCGGCCCGCGTCCTGGCCCGAGGCCTTCACGGTCGCGGCGCGCGGGCTCGCCGCCGCGAAGGCGGCCGGCGGCGTCGGCGTGCTGACCGGCGGCAGGCTCAGCGCGGAGGACGCCTACGCCTACAGCAAGCTCGCCCGGGTCGCGCTCGGCACCAACGACATCGACTTCCGGGCCCGGCCGCACTCCGCCGAGGAGACCGCCTTCCTGGCGGCCAGGGTGGTGCTGAGCGGCCCCGGCAACGGCGGTGTCACGTACGACGACCTCGAGTCCGCCGCGAAGGTGGTCCTCGTCGGCCTCGAGCCCGAGGACGAGGCCGCCGCCATTTTCCTGCGCCTGCGCAAGTCGGTCCGTGCCGGCGGCACCGAGGTCGTCAGCCTCGCTCCGTTCACGACGCGTGGCCTGGCGAAGCTGTCCGCCCGCCTGGTCCCGACGGCTCCCGGCGACGAGCCGGCCGCGCTGCGGGCGCTCGCCGGCGAGCTGGACGCCACGGCGGTGCTCCTGGTCGGCGAGCGGCTCGCCGTCGTGCCCGGTGCGCTCACGGCCGCGGCCGAGGTCGCGGCCACCACCGGCGCCCGGCTGGCCTGGGTGCCGCGCCGTGCGGGGGACCGCGGGGCGCTCGAGGCAGGCTGTCTGCCGACCCTGCTGCCCGGCGGCCGTCCGGTGGACGACGCGCGCGCCCGCGTCGACGTCGCCACCGCCTGGGGCGTCGAGCACCTGCCCGAGACCGAGGGCCGAAGCGCCGACGCGATCGTCGCCGCGCTCGGCGCCGGAGAGCTCGGCGGCCTGGTCGTCGCCGGCGTCGACCCCGACGACACGACCGACCCGGCGGCCACCCGGGCCGCGATCGACGCCGCCGGCTTCGTGGTCGCGCTCGACCTGCGTCGCACCGAGGTGACCGACCGGGCCGACGTGGTCTTCCCGGTCGCACCGACCACCGACAAGGCCGGCACCTTCGTCAACTGGGAGGGCCGGGTCCGCACGTGGGAGGCCGCACTGCACCAGCCGGCCTCGCTGCCGGACCTGCGCGCCCTGGCCGGCATCGCCGACGAGATGGGCAGCCCGCTCGGCTTCCGCACCGTCGACGAGGTCCGCGCCGAGATGGCCCAGCTGGGGCCGTGGGACGGCGAGCGAGCCCCGTTGGTTGAGGTGCGAGCGCCAGCGAGCCTCGAAACCGAGGGCGAGTCGGAGGTTTCGAGGCTCGTCGCTGGCGCTCCTCGCACCTCAACCACCGACGAGGTCCGGCTCTCGACCTGGAAGCAGCTGCTCGACAACGGCTCGCTCCAGGACAACGACAAGTTCCTCAAGGCGACCGCCCGCACGCCGGTCGCGCTCGTCACGCCCGGCGACTTCGACCGCTTCGGCCCGACCCTGACCCTCACCGGTGACCGCGGGTCGATGACGCTGCCGGCGGAGATCTGCGACGACCTGGTCGAGGGCGTGGTGTGGGTGCCGGCCAACTCGGTCGGCAACGGCGTCCTGGCCGACCTGGCGTCCCCGGGCACCGGGGTCACCATCACCGGAGCGGAAGGGGTGCACGGGTGAACGAGTCGCTCGGTCTGTTCGGCAGGGATCCCTGGTGGGTCGTCGGGCTCAAGACCCTCCTGATCTTCGTCATCCTGGTCCTGCTCACGCTCTTCAACATCTGGTGGGAGCGCCGGGTCGTGGCCCGGATGCAGCACCGGATCGGCCCCAACGTGCACGGCCCCTTCGGCCTGCTGCAGTCGCTGGCCGACGGCGTGAAGCTGGCGTTCAAGGAGGACCTCATCCCCAAGGCCGCCGACAAGGTGGTCTTCGTCCTCGCGCCCGTGATCGTCGTGGTGCCGGCGTTCGTGACCTTCAGCGTGATCCCGTTCGGGCCCGAGGTGAGCTTCTTCGGGCACGACACCCCGCTGCAGCTCACCGACATGCCGGTGGCCGTGCTGTTCGTGATGGCGATCGCCTCGATCGGCATCTACGGCATCGTCCTCGGCGGCTGGTCCAGCGGGTCGACGTACTCCCTGCTCGGCGGCCTGCGCTCGAGCGCCCAGATGATCTCCTACGAGGTCGCGATGGGTCTCGCCCTGGTCGCGGTGTTCATGTACGCCGGGTCGATGTCGACCAGCGAGATCGTCGCCGCGCAGGACGACCTGTGGTTCGGCCTGATCCTGCTGCCGTCGTTCGTGATCTACGCGATCGCCATGGTCGGTGAGACCAACCGCGCCCCCTTCGACCTCCCCGAGGCCGAGGGCGAGCTCGTCGGCGGCTTCCACACCGAGTACTCCAGCCTGAAGTTCGCGCTGTTCTTCCTCGCCGAGTACATCAACATGGCCACCGTCTCCGCGTTGGCGACGACGCTCTTCCTCGGGGGCTGGCACGCGCCGTTCTGGATCGACGAGGTGTGGGCCGGCGCCAACGAGGGCTACTGGCCGGTGCTGTGGTTCTTCGGCAAGGTGCTCGGCTTCATCTTCGTCTTCATCTGGCTGCGCGGGTCGCTGCCGCGGCTGCGCTACGACCAGTTCATGGCGTTCGGGTGGAAGCGGCTGATCCCCGTCTCGCTGGTGTGGATCATCGCGGTCGCCACCATGCGCGCCGCCCGCAACGAGGGCGTCTTCGACGAGGGCTTCGGCTCCAACCCGCAGTTCTGGATGATCATCGCCGGCGTGGTGCTGGTCGTCCTGCTGCTGACCTTCCTCGTCCCGGAGAAGGACGAGCAGGCCGAGGTCGAGACCGCCACGCCGCGCACCGGGGGATTCCCGGTGCCGCCGATGCCGGCCGGGGGCGCCGTGCGCGGTGCCGCCGCGCCGCTCGTGTTCCGCTCCGAGGCAACCGAGACCGTCCGCGATTCAGGGGTGAGCAATGGCTGACCAGCCGCGCGATAAAGGACCGTCCCTCAAGGAGCAGCTCTGGGACCCGGTCGCCGGGTTCGGGGTCACCTTCCGGACCATGTTCCGCAAGGTCGTCACCGAGCAGTACCCCAAGGAGAAGCTGCCCACGGCCCCGCGCTTCCACGGCCGCCACCAGCTCAACCGCTGGCCCGACGGCCTCGAGAAGTGCGTCGGCTGCGAGCTGTGCGCCTGGGCCTGCCCGGCCGACGCGATCTACGTCGAGGGCGCCGAGAACCTCGACGGGCCGACGACCGATGCCGACGGCAACCCGGTGCAGTCGGGGCGCTACTCCGCGGGGGAGCGCTACGGCCGCGTCTACCAGATCAACTACCTGCGCTGCATCCTGTGCGGCCTGTGCATCGAGGCCTGCCCGACGCGGGCGCTCACGATGACCAACGAGTACGAGCTCGCCGACGACAGCCGGGCCAGCCTCATCTACGAGAAGTCCGACCTGCTGGCACCGCTGCTGCCGGGCATGGAGCAGCCGCCCCACGCGATGCTCCTCGGCAACGACGACGACTACTACCGGGGCGAGTTCAAGGGAGCCGAGCAGTGACCGCCTTCTGGGTCCTCGCGCCGGTCATGGTGCTCGCCGCGCTCGGCATCCTGTTCGTGCGCAAGGCCGTCCACGCCGCGCTGCTGCTGGCGGTGGTGATGATCAGCCTCGCCGTGCTGTACGCCGTCCTCGAGGCGCCGTTCCTGTTCGCCGTGCAGATCATCGTCTACACCGGCGCGATCCTGATGCTCTTCCTGTTCGTGCTGATGCTGGTCGGCGTCGACGCCTCCGACTCCACCGTCGAGACCATCAAGGGCCAGCGAGCGCTGGCCTGGCTGACCGGCCTCGCGTTCGTCGTGGTGCTGGTGGTCGGCCTGACCCAGCTCACCTTCGGCACGGCGGTCGGGCTCGACGAGGCGAACGCCGGCGGCAACGTCCAGGCGCTGGCCGACCTGCTGTTCTCGCGCTACGTGTTCATCTTCGAGGCGACCAGCGCGCTGCTCATCACGGCCGCCGTCGGCGCGATGGTGCTGGCCCACCGCGAGCGGCTCACCCCCAAGCGCACCCAGGCCTCCATCGCGGCCGACCGGATCCGGGCGTACGCCGAGACCGGCGCCCACCTCGGCCCGCTGCCGCCTCCCGGCGTCTACGCCCGCCACAACGCGGTCGACACCCCGGCCCTGCTGCCCGACGGCAGCCCGGCGCCCGCATCGGTCTCGCGCGTCCTCGCCGCCCGCGGCACCATGCAGAAGACCGGGCTCAAGGACATCGAGGCGATCACGGACCAGCTCGGCGTGGATCCCACGGAGAAGCCGGAGACGGCGGGCAAGAGTGCCGCCACCGGGTCGAGTGAGGAGAACCAGGCGTGACCGAATACGTGGTGCTCAGCGCCATCCTCTTCACGATCGGCTCGATCGGCGTGCTCACCCGACGCAACGCGATCGTCGTGTTCATGTGCGTGGAGCTGATGCTCAACGCCTGCAACCTCGCCTTCGTCGCCTTCGCCCACCAGCACGGCAACCTCGACGGACAGGTCGCCGCCTTCTTCGTGATGGTGGTGGCCGCGGCCGAGGTCGTGGTCGGGCTCGCGATCATCATGACCATCTTCCGGACCCGTCGCTCGGCCTCGGTCGACGACGCGAGCCTGCTGAAGTTCTGAGGACGAGACGATGCACGCACTCACCGCGCTGACCCTCAAGGCCAGCGAGAACACCCACATCCCGGTGGTCTCCCCGACCGATGCCGACGGGCCGTTCGCGCTGCTCTGGCTGATCATCGCGCTCCCGCTGCTCGGCGCGGCGGTGCTGCTGCTCGGCGGCCGTTCCACCGACAGGTGGGGCCACCTCCTCGGTACGGCGACCTCCGCGACGTCCTTCGTGATCAGCCTCGTGCTGTTCGTGAACCTGCTCGGCCGCGACGAGGGTGACCGCCAGGTCTCCCAGCACCTGTACGACTGGATCGACTCGGGCGAGCTGCGCATCGGCATGGACCTGCTCTACGACCCGCTGGCGGCGCTGTTCCTGCTGCTGATCACCGGCGTCGGCTCGCTGATCCACGTGTACTCGATCGGCTACATGGCCCACGACCCGCGGCGGCGCCGGTTCTTCGCCTACCTGAACCTGTTCGTCGCGGCGATGCTCATGCTGATCCTCTCGGAGAACTACGTGGGCCTGTTCCTGGGCTGGGAGGGCGTCGGCCTCGCGTCGTACCTGCTCATCGGGTTCTGGCAGCACAAGCCCTCGGCCGCCGCGGCGGCAAAGAAGGCGTTCGTCATCAACCGGGTCGGCGACATGGGCATGGGCCTCGCGATCTTCTTGATGATCGTCACCTTCGGCACCACCAGCTTCAGCGGCGTCAGCGCGCTCGCCGGAGGCGCGACCGAGACCACGCTCAACTGGATCGGCGTGCTGCTGCTCGTCGGCGCCTGCGGCAAGTCCGCCCAGGTCCCGCTCCAGGCCTGGCTCCTGGACGCGATGGAGGGCCCGACGCCGGTCTCGGCACTGATCCACGCGGCCACCATGGTCACGGCCGGCGTCTACCTGATCACCCGCTCCAACTTCGTCTTCGAGCTCGCGCCGACCGCCCAGACCGCCGTGGTCATCGTGGCGACGGTGACGCTGCTGTGGGGCGCGATCATCGGGTGCGCGAAGGACGACATCAAGAAGGGCCTGGCCGGCTCCACGATGAGCCAGATCGGCTACATGATGCTCGGCGCCGGCCTCGGCGTCGCCGGCTACGCGTTCGCGATCTTCCACCTGCTGACCCACGGCTTCTTCAAGGCCAACATGTTCCTCGGGGCCGGCTCGGTCATGCACGCGATGGACGACGACGTCGACATGCGCCACTACGGCGCACTGCAGAAGATGCTGCCGGTCACCTTCCTGACCTTCGCGATGGGCTACCTCGCGATCATCGGGGTGCCGCCCTTCGCGGGCTTCTGGTCCAAGGACAAGATCATCGAGACCGCCCTGGTCGAGAACCCGGTCGTCGGCATCTGCGCCCTCCTCGGCGCCGGCATCACGGGCTTCTACATGACCCGGATGATGCTGATGACCTTCTTCACCGCCAAGCGCTGGGAGCCGGGCGTGCACCCGCACGAGAGCCCCAAGGTGATGACGATCCCGCTCATCGTCCTCGCGGCCCTGTCGGTCCTCGGCGGCCTGATGCTCGCCGGCAACTGGATCGTCGACTGGCTCAGCCCCGTGGTCGGCCACGCCGAGCACCACGAGCCGCCGCTGCCGGTCATCGTCATCACGCTGATCACGGTCGCCGTGGTCGCCGCCGGCGTGGCCCTGGCCTGGTTCCTGGTCGGCCAGCGCGACGTCCCGCGCACCGCGCCCACCGACGTCTCGATCGCCACCAAGGCCGCCCGCGCCGATCTCTACGGCGACGCGATCAACGAGGGCCTGGTCGTCAACCCGGGCCGCGCCACCGTGCGCGCCCTCACCGACGGCGACCGCACGCTCGTCGACGGCCTGTTCATGGGCGCCACGACGGTCCTGGCCGGCAGCGGTGAGCTGCTCCGGCGGCTCCAGAACGGCTACGTCCGGTCCTACGCCCTCGGCATCCTCGGCGGCGCACTGCTCCTCGTCCTGACCCTGGTGGTGGTGAACTGATGCTGTCCCTGCTCGTCTGGCTGCCGATCGCCGGTGCGGTCGCCGTCGCGCTGCTGCCCCGCACGGTCAGCAAGACCGCCGGTCTCGGCGTCGCGCTGGCGACGCTGGTCGTCGGCGTGGTCGTCGCCGCGTCGTACGACGCCGACGGCGGTCGTCAGCTGACGGAGGAGCACGAGTGGATCGAGGCGTTCGGGGTGCACTACGCCCTCGGCGTCGACGGCCTCGGCCTGCTCCTGGTCCTGCTGACGGTGCTGCTCGTCCCGCTGGTGCTCGGCGCCGAGTGGTTCAAGGCCGACGCCGAGGGCTCGGCCGGCGCCCGCTCCTTCGTGGCGTGGACCCTCGCGCTCGAGGGACTCTCGCTCGCGGTCTTCTGCGCGACCGACGTGTTCTTGTTCTACGTCGTCTTCGAGGCGACCCTGATCCCGGCGTACTTCCTGGTCGGCGGCTTCGGTCGTGCGGGCCGGGGCGCCGCGGCGCTGAAGTTCCTGATGTTCCAGCTCGCGGGCGGCCTGATCCTGCTCGCCGCGGTGATCGGGCTCTACGTGGTCTCCGCCCAGCAGGGCGAGCCGTCGTACCTGCTCGCGGACCTCGAGAGGCTCGACATCGGCACCGAGGCCGGCCGCTGGCTGTTCTTCGGCTTCTTCATCGCCTTCGCGATCAAGGCCCCGCTGTTCCCGCTGCACACCTGGCTGGCCGACACCACCGAGAAGGCGACGCCCGGCACCGGCGTGCTGCTCGTCTGCATCCTCGACAAGATCGGCACCTTCGGGATGATGCGCTTCTGCCTGGGGATCTTCCCCGAGGCATCGCAGTGGGCGACGCCGCTGGTGATCACGCTGGCCCTGATCTCGGTGGTGTACGGCGCGTTCGTCGCGATCGGCCAGGACGACATCTTCCGGCTGATCGGTCTCACCTCGCTGAGCCACTTCGGCCTGATCACGCTGGGCGTCTTCACGATGACCAGCCAGGGCGGCACCGGCGCGATCCTCTACATGGTCAACCACGGCCTCGGCACGGCGGCGCTCTTCCTCGTCGCCGGCTACCTCTACGACCGCAGCGGGACCGCCTCGATCCGCGAGATGCGCGGCGTCGAGAAGGTCGCCCCGGTCCTGGCCGGCCTGCTGCTGGTCGCCGGCCTGGCCACGCTCGGCCTGCCCGGCCTCTCGCCGTTCGTCAGCGAGTTCCTGGTCTTCGTCGCGGCCTTCGACTACGGCTGGTGGGTCGGCGCGATCGCCGTCACCGCGGTCGTGCTGTCCGCGATCTACGTGCTGTGGATGTACCAGCGCACGATGACCGGACCGACGCCGCCCGAGGTCGAGGGCACCTCGGACCTCGGCGTCCGCGAGATCGCCGCCGTCGCGCCGCTGATGGTCGCGCTGGTGTTCTTCGGGTTCTACCCGGCGCCGCTGCTCGACGTCAGCAACCCGATGGTGGGCGACCTCATGCACCAGGTGGGGGTCGAGGACGACGCCCCGACCGTCGTCCATGCCGAGCACGAGGGTGAGGGGGCCCACTGATGGAGTTCGTGAAGCCCGAGCTCGAGTACGCCGAGCTGCTGCCGCTCCTCATCGTCCTCGGTGGCGCCTGCGTCGGCGTCGCGCTGGAGGCGTTCCTGCCGCGAGGCACCCGCCGCCTGCCCCAGATCGGCCTGTCGCTGGTCACCGTCGTCGCCGCGCTCGTCGCCACCGTGCTCGTCGGCCTGGACCTCGACGAGCACACCGGTGCCGACGGCGCCGAGGGCCGCGGCCTGGTGGGTGCGATGGGCAGCGTGGTGGTCGACGGTCCGACCGTCTACCTGTGGGGCCTGCTCCTCGTCTTCGCCCTCGGCGGCATCGCGCTCTTCGCCGAGCAGCGCCTCGAGGGAGGCGTCTCCGCCTTCACCGGCCAGGCGGCCGCGCTGCCCGGCACCGAGAGCGAGCGCGAGGCGTCGACCCGCGGCCTCGAGCACACCGAGGTCTACCCGCTCCTGCTGTTCGCCGTCGGCGGCATGCTGCTGTTCCCCGCGTCCGGTGACCTGCTCACCATGTTCGTGGCCCTCGAGATCCTCTCGCTGCCGCTGTACCTGCTCTGCGGCCTGGCTCGCCGGCGCCGCCTGCTGAGCCAGGAGGCGGCGATGAAGTACTTCCTCCTCGGTGCCTTCGCCTCCGGCTTCTTCCTGTACGGCGCCGCGCTGGTCTACGGCTACGCCGGCTCGGTGTCCTTCGCCGGCATCAACGAGGCGGTCCGCGCCGGCTCGGCCAATCACGGCCTGCTGCTCGGCGGCATCGGACTGCTCGCGGTCGGCCTGCTGTTCAAGGTCGGTGCCGCGCCCTTCCAGGCCTGGACCCCGGACGTCTACCAGGGCGCGCCCACCGCGGTGACGGCGTTCATGGCCGCCGGCACCAAGGTCGCCGCCTTCGGTGCCCTGCTCCGGCTGCTCTACGTCGCCTTCGGCGGCGAGCGCTGGAGCTGGCAGCCGATGCTGTGGGTGATCGCGATCGCCTCGATGGTGCTCGGCGCCGTGCTCGCCATCGTCCAGAACGACGTGAAGCGGATGCTCGCCTACTCCTCGGTCGCCCACACCGGCTTCATCCTGGTCGGCGTGCTGGGGGTGCAGGGTGCCGGCGAGCTCGCGCAGGGCCAGTACACCTCGCTCGAGGGCGTGCTCTTCTACCTCACCACCTACGGCTTCGCCATGATCGGCGCCTTCGCCATCGTCACCCTGGTGCGCGACGCGGGCGGCGAGGCGACGGCGTACGAGCGCTGGGCCGGCCTGGGCCGCACCTCCCCGCTGGTCGCCGGTGCGTTCGCCTTCTTCCTGCTCTCCATGGCCGGGATCCCGCTCACCGCCGGCTTCATCGGCAAGTGGGCCGTGTTCACCTCGGCCCTCTCCGCGGGGGCGTGGCCGGTGGTGCTCGTGGCGATCGCGTGCAGCATCCTCGCGATCACGTTCTACGTGCGTCACATCCGGTTGATGTTCTTCACCGAGCCCAGCGCGGACGGCGCCGGCGTGGTCACCCGCTCCTCGCTGCTCACCTCGGGCACGATCGCGGTGTGCCTGGTCGCGACCCTGGTCATGGGCGTCGTGCCGGGCCCGGTTCTCGATCTCGTGACCCGTACGGGAGACTTCATCAGGTGAACACACCTGGGGCCGAGCTTGCGCTGCCGATCGACGACTCCGCTCTCGCCGACCGCCTGCGGACGCGGATGGCGACGGTCGAGGAGGCCCTGTACGGGCATGCCTCCAGCCGGGCGCCGTACGTCACCGAGGCGGCACGCCACCTGCTGGCCGCGGGCGGCAAGCGGTTCCGGCCGCTGCTGGTCCTCCTCGCGGCCGAGGCCGGCCCCCGGCCCGACGCCGACGAGGTGCTCACCGCGGCCTGCGTCGTGGAGATCACCCACGTCGGCTCGCTCTACCACGACGACGTCATGGACGAGGCCGCGCTGCGCCGCGGCGAGGACTCCGCCAACGCCCGCTACGACAACCTGGTCGCGATCCTCACCGGCGACTGGCTCTTCGCGAAGTCCTCGGAGCTGACCGCCCAGCTGGGCCCGGACGCCGTCCGGATCCAGGCGGAGACGTTCACCCGCCTCGTCGAGGGCCAGATCCTCGAGACCGTGAAGCCGGGGCCCGACGAGGACGCGCTGGCCCACTACCTCGAGGTCGTCGCCGGCAAGACCGGCTCCCTCATCGCCACCTCGGCGCGCTACGGGGCCATGTTCTCGGGCGCCTCGCCCGACGTCGTCGAGGCGCTCACGGCGTACGGCGAGCTCGTCGGCACGGCCTTCCAGCTCTCCGACGACATCCTCGACATCGCCTCCGAGAGCGAGGAGTCGGGCAAGACGCCCGGCACCGACCTCAAGGAGGGTGTGCCCACCCTGCCGGTGCTGATGGCCCGTGCGTCCACGGACCCCGCCGATGCGCGCCTGCTCGAGCTGCTCGACCCCGAGCGCACCGACCTCGCCGGCGACGCCCAGCTGCACGCCGAGGCACTGGACCTGCTCCGCAAGCACCCCGCCATGGCCCAGGCGCAGGCCTACGTCGTCGCCCGGGCCCAGGAGGCCAAGCAGCTGCTCGAGGCCCTGCCCGAGGGCTCGGTCCGCGCCGCCCTCGAGGCGTTCGCCGACGTCGTGGCGGTCCGCTCCGCCTGAGCGTGAGTGATCGGCTCGGCCTGCCACGAGGTCGGCCGAACCGTTGCAGCGCCGGCTCGGCCAACTCGAGTAAGCGAGTTAACTTTGTTGGCATGACCCTGCTGGCCACGAACCAGGACCTGGACCCGGTCGCGCTGCGCCGCGCCTTCGGGTCCTTCCCGACGGGCGTGGTCGCGCTCGCCGCGGAGGTCGACGGCCACCCGGTCGGCCTGGCCGCCAGCTCGTTCACCTCGGTCAGCCTCGACCCGCCCCTCGTCTCGATCTCGCTCGCCGCCGGCTCCCGCACCTGGCCGGCGTTGCGCGGCGCTCCCCGATTCGGCGTCACCGTGCTCGCCGACCACCACGGCGCCGTCTGCCGCCAGCTCTCCGGTCCCGTCGCCGCCCGCTTCGCCGGCGTGCCGCTCACCGTCGACCAGGCCGGTGCGATCACCCTCGACGAGGGCCTCGAGCGGTTCTCCTGCTCGCTGTACCGCGAGGTCGAGGCCGGCGACCACGTCATGGTCCTGCTCCGGGTCCACGCGGTCGACTCCGGTGCCGGACACCCGCTCGTCTTCCACCGCAGCGGCTTCGGCCGGCTGGAGCGCTCGGCCTGAGCGCCCCTGGAACGCCTCGCGCGGCGGCGACGTGCACCCCGTCCGCCGCCGCGCGAGGTTCGGGGTCAGTGTCATGGTGGCGCTCGCTTCGCTGTGAGGGTTTTTGGTGGCCGGCCTGAGGTTGGCTGGCAG
>JADCLI010000079.1 GCA_016803235.1 Pimelobacter simplex | reverse complement strand
CCGAAGCCCGCCCCGAAGCCCGTGGTCGAGGTCGAGCCCGAGCCGGTGAGCACCGCGGCGCTCGAGGACGCCGAGATCGCCGCCCTGAACGCCGGCGGACCGCTGCTGACCGTCTACCGGGCCGCGGCGCTGACCGGGCTCGTGGTGGGCGCCGCGATGGTCGTGCTGACCTGGCTGTCCCTGCGCGGCTGCGAGGCCGTGCGGGGGACCTCCTCGTGCGGCGGCGGCCCCGGCTTCCTGCTGCTCGTCGCGACCTTCGCCCTCTGCGTCGTGCTGGGCGCCCAGCTGCTCAAGGCGTTCGCCATCCCCGACCCGGGCAGCAGCAGCTTCCTGGCGGTCGGCCTCGTCGCCGTGGTGGCGCTGCTGTTCCTCATCGACCTGCTCGACCACTGGTCGACGCTGATCGTCGTGCCGACCCTCAGCGTCGGCGCCTACCTCGCCTCGGTCTGGGTCACGAAGACGTTCGTCGACCCGGCGAACGAGTAGCCCGTCCCCCCTATCGTTCGATCGAACGATCAGAGGGAAGAAAGCGCGGAAAAAATCCCCCGAACCGTTCGATCGAACGATTCGGGGGATTCTGTGCGGCTTCAGCGCGAGGCGGCGATCAGCTCCGCGATCTGGACCGTGTTGAGCGCGGCGCCCTTGCGCAGGTTGTCGTTGGAGACGAACAGCGCAAGGCCGCGGTCGCCGTCGACGCCCGGGTCCTGGCGGATCCGGCCGACGTACGACGGGTCCTTGCCCGCCGCGGCGAGCGGGTTGGGGATGTCGGCGAGCTCGACACCGGGAGCGCCGGCGAGCAGCTCCCGCGCACGCTCGGGGGTGAGCGCCCGCTCGAACTCGGCGTTGATCGCCAGCGAGTGGCCGGTGAAGACCGGGACCCGGACGCACAGGCCGGAGACCCGCAGGTCCGGGATGCCGAGGATCTTGCGGGACTCGTTGCGGAGCTTCTGCTCCTCGTCGGTCTCGTTCAGCCCGTCGTCGACGAGGTTGCCGGCGAACGGCAGCACGTTGTAGGCGATCGTCCTCTGGTAGACGCCCGGCTCGGGGAAGGCGACGGCCTCGCCGTCGTAGGCCAGCTCCCTGGCCTTGTCGCCGGCCGCGGCCACGCCGGTGGCGAGCTCCTCGACGCCGGCGATGCCGGAGCCGGAGACGGCCTGGTACGTCGAGGCGATCAGCCGGACCAGGCCGGCCTCCTCGTGCAGCGGCTTGAGCACCGGCATCGCGGCCATGGTGGTGCAGTTGGGGTTGGCGATGATGCCGCGGCCCGCCTCGATGACCGAGGCCGCGGCCTCCGGGTTGACCTCCGAGACGACCAGCGGGATCGCGGGGTCCTTGCGGAAGGCCGAGGAGTTGTCGACGACGATCACGCCGGCCTCGACGAACCGGGGCACCAGGGCGCGCGACGCGGTGGCGCCGGCGGAGAACAGCGCGACGTCGAGGCCGGTCGGGTCGGCGGTCTCGGCGTCCTCGACGACGACCTCGCGGTCACCGAACCGGAGCACCTTGCCGGCCGAGCGGGCCGAGGAGAAGAAGCGGACCTGGTCGACCGGGAAGTCGCGCTCGAGCAGGATCTGGCGCATGGCGACGCCGACCTGGCCGGTCGCACCGACGACTCCGATGTTGATGCCCATGGCTCAGCGCCCCGTTCCGCCGTACACGACGGCCTCGATCTCGTCCGACCCGAGGTCGAACGCCGCGTGAGCGGCGTTGACGGCCGCCTCCACCTGGGTCTCGGCCACCACGACCGAGACGCGGATCTCCGAGGTGGAGATCATCTCGATGTTGACGCCGGCCTCGGAGAGCGCCTCGAAGAAGCGCGCGGAGATGCCCGGCGACGAGCTCATGCCGGCGCCCACGATGGACACCTTGCCGACGCTGTCGTCGTACTGGAGGCTGTCGAAGCCGACCGCGTCCTTGAGCCGCGAGAGCGCCGTCATCGCGGTCTGGCCCTCGCCGGCGGGCAGCGTGAAGGAGATGTCGGTCAGACTGGTCGCGGCCGCCGACACGTTCTGCACGATCATGTCGATGTTGATCTGCGCCTCGGCGACGGCGCGGAAGATCGCGGCCGCCTCGCCCGGCTTGTCCGGGACGCCGACCACGGTGATCTTGGCCTGGCTGCGGTCGTGGGCGACGCCGGTGATGATCGCGGCTTCCATGGTGTCCTCCTGGACTACATCCTCGGCCTTGACGACCCAGGTGCCCTCCTTCTCGGAGAAGGAGGAGCGGACGTGGATGGGCATGTCGTAGCGGCGGGCGTACTCGACGCACCGCAGGTGCAGGATCTTGGCGCCCTGCGCGGCCATCTCGAGCGTCTCCTCGTAGGAGATCCGCGGGACCTTGCGGGCCCGGGGCTCGATGCGGGGGTCGGCGGTGAAGATGCCGTCGACGTCGGAGTAGATCTCGCAGACGTCGGCCTTCAGCGCGACGGCGAGCGCCACCGCGGTGGTGTCGGAGCCGCCGCGGCCGAGCGTGGTGATGTCCTTGGTCGTCTGGGAGACGCCCTGGAAGCCGGCGACGATGGCGATCGCGCCCTCGCCGATCGCGGCCTCGATCCGGCCCGGCGTCACGTCGATGATCTTCGCCCGGCCGTGCTCGGCGTCGGTGATGACGCCGGCCTGGGAGCCGGTGAAGGAGCGCGCCTCGTGGCCGAGGTCGTGGATCGCCATGGCCAGCACGGCCATCGAGATCCGCTCGCCCGCGGTGAGCAGCATGTCGAGCTCGCGTGCGGGGGGCAGCGGGGACACCTCGTTGGCGAGGTCGATCAGGTCGTCCGTCGTGTCCCCCATCGCGGACACGACGACGACGACCTGGTGGCCGGCCTTCTTCGTGTTGACGATGCGCTGCGCGACGCGCTTGATACCGGCGGCATCGGCGACCGACGAGCCGCCGTACTTCTGCACGACAATGCCCACGGGGGCTCACTCCTGGCGGTGGTCTCGGGGGAAGGGCAGGCCACGACGACGGGGCCACCCCCGATTCTACGAGAGCGGGCTAGCCGTTTTCCGCGCTGTCCAGCACCGCGGACGCCGCCTCGACCAGCGCCAGCTCCTGCGTGGTGTCCAGGTCGACGTCGAGCCGGTCGTGGGCGACCACGGAGAGCAGTGCCTTCATCGCCGAACCGGCCAGCGCGCCCCACGAGGAGACGTAGGAGAACTGCCACCACCACAGCGCCTCCTCGACGTCGCCCGCGTCGTAGTGGCGCACGCCCACGGCCAGGTCGGCTGCGATGCTGGTGAGGTCGTCGGAGAGCAGGCCCTCGACCACCTCGGGCGCGTAGGGGTCGAAGACGTAGCTGTAGGTGTCGAGCTGGCCGAGCAGCCTCGCCAGCTGCAGGCGCAGCTCGTCGATGTCGTCGGGGTCGGGGCCGTCGTCGGGCTGGTACTCGTCGCGCGGCGCGAAGTCGCGGTGCACGCCGAGCCGGGCGCCGGTCAGCGCGATCTGGCTGATCTGGAGCAGCAGCAGGGACACGGCCTGCCCCCCGCTCGCCTGCGCCGCGACCACCCGGAGCCCGTCGAGGAAGGAGCGCACGGACGCCGCGATGTCGTCGGCGAAGCGCACGGTCTCGGTCTCGACCGCGATCAACGCCTCCAGGGCCGCGAGGCCAGGGAGCTGCTCGGTACTGCTGTCGTCGCTCATGTTCCCGTTCATGTCGCTGCCTGCCTTCCCACGAATGCCCGACCCAGGGTGACCTCGTCGGCGTACTCCAGGTCTCCTCCCACCGGAAGTCCACTGGCCAAACGCGTCACGCGCAACCCCAGGGGGCCGAGCATCCGCGTGAGGTACGTCGCCGTGGCCTCGCCCTCGAGGTTCGGGTCGGTGGCGAGGATCACCTCGACGACGGTGCCGTCGCCGAGGCGGGTGAGCAGCTCGCGGATGTGGAGCTGCTCGGGCCCGATGCCGTCGATGGGCGAGATCGCGCCGCCCAGGACGTGGTAGCGGCCGCGGAACTCGCGGGTCCGCTCGATCGCGACGACGTCCTTGTACTCCTCGACCACGCACAGCACCGTCGGGTCCCGGCGCGGGTCACGGCAGATCCGGCACTGGTCGTCTTCGGCGACGTTGAAGCAGATCGAGCAGAACTTCACCTTGTCCTTGACCTCGATCAGGACCTCGGCGAGGCGGCGTACGTCGGCCGGGTCGGCCTGCAGCAGGTGGAACGCGATCCGCTGGGCGCTCTTCGGACCGACCCCGGGCAACCGCCCGAGCTCGTCGATGAGGTCCTGGACGACGCCTTCGTACATGGCTGGTCGCCGCTAGAAGCCGAGCTGGCCGGGCGACGGCAGCCCGCCGCCCAGGTCCGGCATCCCGCCGGCCAGCGGGCCGAGCGTCTGCTCGGCGAGCTCGTCGATCTTGGCGCGGGCGTCGCGGAAGGCCGCGACGACCAGGTCGCCGAGGTCGGCGAGCGCCTCGGCGTCGGTGCCCTCGAGCGCCTCGGGCCTGATCTGCACGGCGGTCAGCTCGCCGGCACCGGTGACGGTCACGCTCACCGCGCCGCCGGCGACGGTGCCCTCGACCGTGGCGTCGGCCAGGCGCTGCTGGGCGTCCTGGAGCTGGTCCTGCATCTGCTGGGCCTGCTGGAGCAGGGCTCCCAGGTCGAGGCCGCCGCCACCGGCGAGGGCGTCGAAGGGGTTCTGGCTCATGGGGTCGGTCTCTTCTCTGGTGTCCGTGGATGGGGTACGTCGGGAGCCGGGCGGGTCACTCGCCGCGCGGCATCTCCTCGATCAGCTGGGCGCCCAGCTCGCGGGCCAGGAGCTCCGCGCTGGACTCGGCGTCGACCTCCTGGTCGTTGAGGTCGACGGCGGCGTCGGGGTCCTCCGGCGGCCCGGCACTGGCCGCGTCGGCCCGGGCCTGGATGTCGGCGATCATCTGCCGGCGGGCGCCCGGCTCGGGGTCGGGCTCCGGCTCGGGCGGACCGTCGGCCGGCGGCGGCTCGGTCGCCCAGGGCGGCGGGTCGTCAGCGGGGACGGCGGCGGCCGGTGCCGGCGCGGCCGCCTGCGGGGGCGCCGTGACCGCGGGCCAGCCGCCGGCGTCGGCTGCGGGTGCGGGTGGCGCAGCAGCAGGCGCCGCCGAAGCGGCCGGCTCGGGGGTGCGCGCGCCCGGGTCGGCCGACGGGTCGACGATCGCCTCGATCCGCACCTCGGCGCCGATCTCGTCGATCACCGCCTGCTGGACGATCTCGGCGTGGCCGCCCGACTCGAAGGAGCGGCGCGGGCCGTCGGACTGGAAGCCCAGACTGAGCACGTTGCCGTTGAACCCCACGACCTGGGAGTTCTGGGTCAGGTGGATCCAGGTGACCCGCTTGACGCCCTTGACCCGGTCGATGACCGAGGGCCACAGCCGGCGTACGTCGACCAGGGTGAGCCCGCTACCGCCACCGGCCGGGGCGGCCGGTGGCGGTAGCGGGCTCACCCTGGTCGACGTACGCCGGCTGTGGCCC
>JADCLI010000078.1 GCA_016803235.1 Pimelobacter simplex | reverse complement strand
CCCAAGGACGCCCCCCGCCCGGCGCCGGTCACGGCCAGCGACGAGCCGACCCTGACCGTGCTGCGCGGCATCCCGGCCGCCACCGCGAAGAACATGGACATCTCGCTGTCGGTCCCCACGGCGACCTCGGTGCGCAACATCCCGGTCAAGCTGCTGTGGGACAACCGCATCGTCATCAACAGCCACCTCAAGCGCGCCCGCGGCGGCAAGGTGTCCTTCACCCACCTCATCGGCTACGCGATCGTCAAGGCGATCAAGGCGCTGCCGGCGATGAACAACACCTACGACGAGATCGACGGCAAGCCGACCATGGTGACGCCGGCCCACATCAACCTGGGCCTGGCGATCGACCAGCAGAAGAAGGACGGCACCCGCCAGCTGGTCGCGCCCAGCATCAAGGCGTGCGAGTCGATGGACTTCGCGCAGTTCTGGACGGCGTACGAGGACATCGTGCGCAAGGCCAAGGACAACAAGCTGACGATGGAGGACTACTCCGGCACGACCGTCAGCCTCACCAACGTCGGCGGCCTCGGCACGAACAACTCGGTGCCCCGCCTGATGCAGGGCCAGGCCGCGATCATCGGCGTCGGCTCGATGGACTACCCGCCGGAGTTCCAGGGCGCGTCCGAGGACACGATCGCCCGCAACGCGATCTCCCGGATCATGACGATGACCTCGACGTACGACCACCGCGTCATCCAGGGCGCGCAGTCGGGCGAGTTCCTCGGCCAGGTGCACAAGTACCTCCTCGGCCAGGACGGCTTCTACGACGAGATCTTCCGTGCGCTGCGGATCCCCTACGAGCCGATCCGCTGGAACGCCGACATCGCGACGTCCCACGACGACCAGATCGACAAGCAGGCCCGGATCCTCGAGCTGATCCACGCCTACCGCGTGCGCGGCCACCTGATGGCCGACACCGACCCGCTGGAGTACAAGCAGCGCAGCCACCCGGACCTGCGCATCGAGTCGCACGGCCTGACCCTGTGGGACCTCGAGCGCGAGTTCCCGACCGGCTCCTTCGGCGGTCGCGACCGCCGCTTCATGAAGCTGCGCGACATCCTCGGCATCCTGCGTGACTCCTACTGCCGCACGACCGGCATCGAGTACATGCACATCATGGATCCCGAGCAGCGCGCGTGGATCCAGGAGCGGGTCGAACAGCCGCACAGCAAGCCGCCCCGCGAGGAGCAGCTGCGGATCCTGCTGAAGCTCAACCAGGCCGAGGCCTTCGAGACGTTCCTGCAGACCAAGTTCGTCGGCCAGAAGCGGTTCTCGCTCGAGGGCGGCGAGACCACGGTCCCCGTCGTCGACGAGATCGCCGAGGCGGCCGCGCAGGCCGGCCTGGTCGAGGTCGCGATCGGCATGGCGCACCGCGGCCGGCTCAACATGCTGGCCAACATCGTCGGCAAGTCCTACAACCAGATCTTCCGCGAGTTCGAGGGCAACATCGACCCGCGCACGGTCCAGGGCTCCGGCGACGTGAAGTACCACCTGGGCGCGGAGGGCACCTTCGTGGCCGGCACCGGCGAGACCATCGCCGTGTCCATCGCCGCGAACCCCTCCCACCTCGAGACCGTCGACCCGGTCCTCGAGGGCATCGCCCGCGCCAAGCAGGACGTGCTCGACCGCGGCGCCGAGTTCCCGGTGCTGCCGATGCTCATCCACGGCGACGCGGCGTTCGCGGGCCAGGGAGTCGTGGCCGAGACGCTCAACCTCTCGCAGCTGCGCGGCTACCGCACCGGCGGGACGATCCACGTCGTCATCAACAACCAGGTCGGGTTCACCACCTCGCCCGGCTCGTCGCGCTCGACGCTCTACTGCACCGACGTGGCCCGCATGGTGCAGGCGCCGATCTTCCACGTCAACGGCGACGACCCGGAGGCGTGCATCCGCGTCGCCCGGCTCGCGTTCGAGTACCGCCAGGCGTTCAACAGCGACGTCGTCATCGACCTCGTCTGCTACCGCCGCCGCGGCCACAACGAGGGCGACGACCCGTCGTACACCCAGCCGCTCATGTACGACCTCATCGAGCAGAAGCGCTCGGTCCGCAAGCTCTACACGGAGTCCCTCATCGGTCGTGGCGACATCACGATCGAGGAGGCCGAGCAGGTGCTGCGCGACTACCAGCAGCAGCTGGAGCGCGTGTTCACCGAGGTCCGCGAGGCCAGCGCCGCGCCGTCGGAGTGGACGACCGTGCCGGACTACCCGGACAAGTCGGTCGGTGAGACGCAGACCGCCGTGACGCCGGAGGTCCTCAAGCGGATCGCCGACGCCTACGTCACCCCGCCGGACGGCTTCACCGTCCACCCGAAGGTGATGCCCCAGCTCCAGCGCCGCGCCGCCGCGATCGCCGACGGCCCGATCGACTGGGGCACCGGCGAGATCCTCGCGTTCGGCTCGTTGCTGATGGACGGCCGCCCGGTGCGCCTGGCCGGCCAGGACTCGCGCCGCGGCACGTTCGTGCAGCGGTTCGCGACGATCATCGACCGGGTCAACGCCGACGAGTGGACGCCGCTGGCCAACCTCACCGAGGAGCAGGCGAAGTTCTTCGTCTACGACAGCCTCCTCTCCGAGTACGCCGCGCTCGGCTTCGAGTACGGCTACTCGGTGGCCCGCCCCGACGCGCTCGTCCTCTGGGAGGCCCAGTTCGGCGACTTCGTCAACGGCGCCCAGTCGGTCATCGACGAGTACATCTCGGCCGGCAAGACCAAGTGGGGCCAGGACTCCGGCGTCGTGCTGCTGCTGCCGCACGGCTACGAGGGCCAGGGCGCCGACCACTCCTCGGCCCGGATCGAGCGCTTCCTCGCGCTGTGCGCCGACGAGGCGATGGTCGTGGCCCAGCCGTCGACGCCTGCGTCGTACTTCCACCTGCTGCGCCGGCACTCCCTGGGCGAGGAGCACAAGCCGCTCATCGTGTTCACGCCGAAGTCGATGCTCAAGCGCAAGGAGGCGGCGTCGATGCCCGCCGACTTCACCTCCGGCGAGTTCCGCCCGGTGATCGGCGACGCGACGGCCGACCCGGCCAAGGTGAGGACCGTGCTGCTCGTCTCGGGGCGCCTGACCTGGGACCTCATGGTCGAGCGCCAGAAGTCCGAGCGCGACGACGTCGCGATCCTGCGTGTCGAGCAGCTCTACCCGTGGCCGACCGAGCAGGTGCGGGCCGAGCTCGACAAGTACCCCAACGCCACCGTGAAGTGGGTCCAGGACGAGCCCTACAACCAGGGCCCGTGGCCGTCGTTCTACCTCAACGTCGTCCCGCACCTCGGCCGGGCGATCCAGCCCGTCACCCGCGCGGCGTCCTCCACCACGGCAGTCGGCACGGCCAAGCGCCACCAGGAGGAGGCGAAGGTCCTCATCGGCGAGGCGTTCGCCTGATGTACTTCACCGACCGCGGCATCGAGGAGCTCGAGCAGCGCCGAGGCGACGAGGAGGTCACCTTGGCCTGGCTCGGCGAGCGGCTGCAGGAGTTCGTCGACACCCACCCGGAGTTCGAGGTCGCCGTCGAGCGCTTCGCCACCTGGCTGGCCCGCCTCGACGACCCCGAGGACTGAGCGCGTACGACGAGGGCCCGGCGGATCTCCGCCGGGCCCTCGCCCCTTCTCCGGTGACCGTGGGAGGTCAGCCGACCGGAACCGGTTCGGGCGCCACCTCGGGTGCCGCCTCCGAGAGGCCGACCCGCCGGTGCAGCGCCCGGAGCGGACGCGGCGCCCACCAGGACCGCTCCCCCAGCAGCCGGATGCTCGCGGGGAGCAGCACCCCGCGGACCAGGGTCGCGTCGATCAGGATGGCCAGCCCGGTGCCGAGTCCGAAGAACTGGATGAAGCTGACCGAGCTCACCAGGAAGGCGAAGAAGCTGATCGCGATCAGCGCCGCCGCGGTGCTGACGATCCGGCCGGTGTGGGCCAGTCCGTGGATCATCGCCTCGTCGTTGGCCAGACCGCGGTCGCGCATCTCCTTGATCCGGCTCATCACGAACACCTCGTAGTCCATCGACAGCCCGAAGGCGACGCAGAACAGCAGCACCATCATCGAGCTGTCCATCGGTTGCGGCGTGAAGCCGAGGGCCCCGGACAGGTGGCCGTCCTGGAAGACCCACACCATCGCGCCGAGGGTCGCTGCGAGGCCGACCGCGTTGAGCACCAGCGCCCGCAACGGCTGGACGACGCTGCCGGTGAAGAGGAACAGGATCACCGCGGTGGTCAGGACCAGCCACCCGGCGACGAGCGGCAACCGCTCGCCGATGCCGGTCATCTGGTCGTGCAGCTCGGCGCTGGCACCACCGACGAGCGCCTCGGCGCCCGCGGGTGCGGGGACGCCGCGGACGTCCTCGACCAGGGCCCGGGCGTCGGCGGACATCGGGTCGAGGTCGGTCACCACCGAGACCAGGTCGGCGTCGCGCCCGGCCTGCGTGTCCACCCGGACCACCCCGGGCAGCTCCCCCAGCGTCGCGGCGTACGACGCCAGCTCGGCGTCGGGCACCGTCGAGGTCGTCACGACCTGGATCGGGTGGGTGCCGTCACCGGCGAAGGACGAGCGCAGCACGTCACCGGCCTGCCGGCTCGAGGCGCTGGTCGGCAGCACTCGGTCGTCGGGGGTCCCGAGCTCGATGCCGGCGAGCGGGACCGCCATCACGAGCAGGCCCGCGAGGACCGGCAGCGCGCTGAGCAGCGGCCGCCGGGCCACGAACCGGGCGAGCCGGGCCCAGGCGGGCGCCTCCTCACCCCGGATGCCACGGACCCGCGGCACCGGCCAGGCGTCGACCCGGTCGCCGAGCAGGCTGATGCCGGCGGGGAGGACGACCACCGCGGCGAAGGCGGTGATCAGCATGACGCCGATGCCGGCGTAGGCGAACGAGCGCAGGAAGTACATCGGGAAGACCAGCAGGGCGGCCAGCGCCACGGCGACGGTGGTCGCACTGAAGGCGATGGTGCGGCCCGCGGTCTCGACGGCCCGGCGTACGGCGTCCGGGTGGGCGCGTCCTGCGGCCCGCTCCTCGCGCACCCGGGCCACCATGAGCAGCCCGTAGTCGACGGCGAGGCCGAGCCCGAGGCCGGTGGTGAGGTTGACCGCGTAGATCGACACGTCGGTGGCCGAGCCGAGGATCGAGAGCTCGGCGAAGGTGCCGAGGATCGCGGCGACGCCGACCCCGAGGGTGACCAGCGCGCCGACGACGTTGCCGAAGGCCAGCACGAGCAGGACCAGGATGAGCGGGATCGCGATGCTCTCGGCCAGGCCCAGGTCCTTCCCGATCTGGGCGCCGATCTCCTCGCCGACGACCTCGCCCCCGGCGACGTCGACCTCCAGCGGGCCGGTGGCGCCGCCGTACTCGTCGAGGACCGCACCCGGGTCGGCCTCCTCACCCGGCGCGACCGAGGCGGTGACCAGCGCGTAGCGGCCGTCCGTCGAGCGCATCGGGCCGGCGCGGGTGTCGAAGTACGACACGACGTCGGACAGTGCCGGGTCCGAGCGCAGCCGCTCGGTCAACGCCGCTCCTTCCGCCGCGGCGGACGGGGCGTCGACGTCGCCGTCGGCCGCCTCGACGATGAACACGTAGTCGGCCCCGCCGTCGAACCGCTCCTCGAGCTGAGCCGCGGCGCGGCTGCTCTCGGAGTCGGGGTCGTCGAAGCCGGCCGTCTGCAGCTTGCCGAAGGCGCCGACGCCGACGACCGCCGCGAGCACCACCCCCAGCAGGCCGAGGGCGAGCACCGTGCGGGCCCGCCGCGTCACCAGTCCACCGATCCAGCTGAACATCGCGCTCCTCCAATGTGTACTGACGTAAACTTTATGGCTGTTAACTTGGCACGGATGTGTACGGGTGTCAACATGTTCTTCGTGACCACCTCGAAGCGGAGCTACCACCACGGCGACCTGCGCAACGCCCTCGCCCGGGCGGCCGCCCACCTCGCCGCGACGGGAGGGCCCGACGCCGTCACCATCCGCGGCGCCGCTCGCGAGGTCGGCGTCACCCCGACCGCCGCCTACCGGCACTTCGAGAACCAGGCCGACCTCCTCGAGGCCGCCCGTTCGCTCGCGATGGACGGCATGGTCGCCGCGATGGCCGACTACCTCGCCGAGGTCCCGACCGACGGCGATCCGGTGGCACTCGCCCTCGAGCGGCTGCGGTCGACAGGACGTGGCTACATCCGGTTCGCGATCGAGGAGCCGGGCGTGTTCCGCACCTGCTTCACCGGGGGGCTGCGCGAGGGCGGGGAGGGCG
>JADCLI010000077.1 GCA_016803235.1 Pimelobacter simplex | reverse complement strand
CACCCGTCCCTCCCGCCCATGATCTCCCGGCGAGCCGATCTCCCGATCGGCAGCCTCTCCGGCTCCGCACGGGTCCGACCAGGGAGCCGGCCGGCTCCGAGCCGGCGTTCCGGCCGACTGCGAGAGTTCCGCTGCGGATCCTGCTCGACAACGGGTTCCCGTCGGGTCCGCTCGACGGCGCGTGGTGGCCTCAGTCGCGAGACCTCCAGGTCGAGTGTGCTGACCTGGTCGACCACCTCCCCGGCTTGGTCGGTCTGCCTTCCCGACTGCTCTTCTCCCGACCGGACTGGGACGCCATCGCGGAGGGCGCTTCGGAGCGCCTGATCACGGCGAGCCATGGCACTGTCGCGGTTGGCTCCTTCCCCACCGACGACACACACCTGCTGATCGTCGTGACGTCCTCGGGGGAGCGTCTTCACCTGCTCGTGATTCCCAGCGCGACGGAGATCGATGTGGCTGAGGATCTGATGCGTCGAGCCGCCGACGAGCGGAACGTGAGTTCGGCACGTGTCCTCCTGGAGACGGCGCGTAGCCACTTCGGTGGCGTTGTGCCGTTCGAGGTGGATGTGTGGGAGGACGACGGCGGCGCTGGGAGCCGTGATCTCTCCTAGCCTCGGCAGGTCCCCGATCCCTCGTGGCACGGTAGCCATCTGCGGGTGGGACTAGCGAACGCCGCGTTCAGTCCCGGTCCACCTTGTCGCGCCTGGTCATCTGGTCATCTGGTCATCGGGGGTCGCCCGGTTCGCGCGCCGGGCGATCGAGATCCAGGCCGTGGCGACGATCGCGGTCCACAGCAAGGCTCCGAGGATCCACAGCCAGGCGGTCATGCCGCCGGCGACCGCGGTGGGTTCCGGGGTGAACTGGGTGGACGCCAGGCTGCTCGATGAGCTGCGCCTACGGCTGCGATCTGTGATTGCAGCTCGAGCTTGGTCAGGATCGACTTGACCTGGGTCCGCACCGTCGCCACCGCGACCACGTTCGTGCGAGCGATGTCTTGGACCGAGTCGCCGTTCATCAGGTCGCCGAGGATCTCTTTCTCGCGTCGGGTCAGCCGGTCCAGTCGGGCTCGTATTGCCTGCGACTCGTCCCGGTCGGCGCGTGCTGTCTCGATCAAGGTGGCGCGCTGGTCTCGGCTCATCAGGGGCAGGCCGTCACGGACTCGTCGGGCGGTGTCCACCACCTCCTTCAGCGAGCACGTCTTGTGCAGGACGTCCTTGGCGCCTAGGTGTATGGCAGTCCCCCATCGGGACCGGTCGGTGGTGTCGGTCAGGAGCACCACTGTCGCCCCGGATGCGGTCAGGGGGGCGACGAGTCGCAGCCCGTCGCCCACCGGCCCCAGGCGATGCTCGAGTAGTACGAGCCGGCCAGCGCTACGTAGTGCGGCGGCCAGCACGGTGGCCAGCGACGCGTGCTGCTCACCGGGGTCGATCACCGTGACGATGAAGCCCTCGGGGTCCAGTGCCATCGCGAGGGAGTCAGCGAAGAGAACGTGATGGTCGATGACGGTGATCCGCACCGGTCGCGGATTGCCGCCGTACCGCACTGCCTCCGCGGTCGCCGTGCCGTGGTGCAGTGCGTGAGCGTGCGTAACGCTTTCTGACTGCGGTGAGGCTCGACCGGATGCCGTCGGCCTCAGCCCCGACTGCTCGGACAACTCGGACACGTGATTCCCCCAGCGTTTCCAGCACGGAACTCGCGGGGTCCAGGCGGGTCTGTATCGACCTTCATATCACCTCAGCTCACCCTGCGCTAGGAGCTCGCGGAGCGTCGGGCTCGCGGCAGGGGTCCGTCCGGCGCGTGCGGAACTGGGATCGTGGCATCGCGACCATGGACGGTGAGCAGTTCCTACCCGACGGCCGCTCCCAGGCAGGCGGCAGCGAGAGAGTCTCGGCTCGGTCCGCTCGATCACGCGGTTGGTCAGCCAGGCGTAGAGTGGTGGTGACTGCCCAGTTCCGGGAACCCGACCCGCAGGGACCAGTCTGAGAGGCGGACGTCATGACGACGTCGAACTGTCCCGTCCTTCCTTCCTCGCCCGCGTGCGGTTCGGTGCGGCTCCGGATGGTGGAGCACCCCGGACGGAACCGGGTGGATGGCGGGTGGTGGCCTCGCAGCCAAGACCTGGCGGTCGAGCTGGCCGACCTGGTCGACAACTTCCCGACACGGTTTGGCCAGGTGGACCAGGTCTCGGCGTCGCGCCCGGACTGGGCCTTGGCGCCGACACGTGTACGTGTCGCCGACGGCTACGTGAAGGTGGGTTGGCTTCCCCAAGCCGACGGCCACGTCGTGAGGCTGAAGACAGCAGAGCGCGCTGTTTTCTACCTGCTCGTCGTGCCGCCCGACTTCACCGATGACCAGGCCGCGGAGGCGCTGCTGGCCGCGTCGTCGAACGGAAACAAGCATTGCGCCGCGGACATCCTTGACCTCGTCACCGAGCACCCCGACGTCGATCCTGCCGATCGTTGGACCGACGGCGGCGCGACGTGGTGGGGCCCCGCCCCGCGGCACCGTCATTCCGGTCAGGAAGGTAGCCCGTGTCCTATCTGATGCTCTACGGGAGCGGCTGGACCCAGCGGTGGAGGATCGCCGCGGGCATGGAGGACGACGTCCGATCGCAGATCTCCCAGGTCGGCAACGAGACGACCGGAGTGCTCAAGGTCCTCGATCCTGGCTCGGACAACGAAGCAACACTCGTGGTGTCGTGGGCCCGGGTCGCGGCGGCCGTCGTTCTGGACACGGCAACCGAGGAGACGAGGAGCTCGACCGGGCAGTACGCCTGAGGTGTGATCGATCGGTGACGGGCGTAGCGATCCGGTGTAGGCACTGGATGCGGTGATGAGCCGCGTTGCGCAGCCGGAGAGTCCGCTCTTGACGAGCTGCCCCCGATGAACTGTCTCGGATGGGTTGCTGTTTCGATCAGGTTCGCGCCGCGTTCAGGAGCGGCGCAGGTGCTCAACGCTCAAGGTCCGGCTCACGACCTGGCGGGCGACGTCCTTGACCGCGTAGTTGTTGCGGCGGCTGTATTCGCGCATCAACCGGAATGCCTGATCGACGTCGATCTCTGCGCTTGCCATCAGCACGCCCTTGGCCTGCTCGATCAGGACCCGGTTGTCGAGAGCGGTCTGGAGTTGCTCGGCGATCAGCCCGGACTGGCGGACGGCGCGCTCCTGGAGGAGCCCGATGGTCGCGATGTCGGCGAGCGCTTGGCCCATGGCGACGTCGTCCTCGCTCAGCTGGGAGTCGGCCGCGCAGAACAGGTTCATCGCACCGACCACGGAGTCGCGTAGGCGTAGGGGGATCGCATGGGCCGACGCGAAGCCGACCTCGGCGAGGGCCGTGCTGAACCGCGGCCACCGCTCCTGGGACTCGCCGCCACCGACGTTGACGACCGGACGCGCGCTCTGGAGGCAGTCGAGGCACGGGCCCTCGTCGTTTTGGAGTTCGAGGAGCTCGAGGAGCTGGGCCTGGTCGCTCGTGGACGCGACCACGTGCAGGACGCCGCGGGCGTCAGCCAGGATCACACCGGCGGCATCGGCGTTGAGCAGCTCGACGCTCCGCTCGGTCAGCGTGGAGAGGAAGTCGAGCGTGTCGAACTCGTCGACGAGGGTGTCGGCGAGCTCGACGAAGACCCGCGCCAGCCTTTGCTCACTTGTCATGGTCTTCGCCTCCACTGTCGCGGACCAGGGCCTGGCGGGCCGTGTCTGTGTCAATCATCTTCGCTCTCCTCCGGATGGATGCGCAGCCGTCCCGCGAGGACATCGCGGGCGACGTCGAGCAGCGAGCGGTCTGCGGCGAAGGCATGGGCGCGCAGGAGCAGCATCGCCTCGGTCATGCCGACCGAGGCCTTGACGGAGAGGAAGCCCGTCGCCTGGTGGATCTCGGCGCGGTGGGCCACCGGAGCACCGAGGTCGGGGTGCAGAGCGTCGCGGGTGAGGTCGACGGACGGGATCCGGTCCTGCAGATGGAGGAGCACGACCACGGCGGCGCCCCTGTAGGCGTGTGCGGTCGCCTGCTGCTGTACGTCGAGTCGGCCGGGCGAGGAGCGATACATGCTCAGGCTGCCGAGCCGGACCCCGCCGACGCTGAGTGGAACCGCGGTGACCGCGCAGATCCCGGCAGCCAGCGCCGCCGAGGAGAAAGCCGGCCAACGCAACAGCACCCCGGCGCCGAGGTCGTCGCTGCCGACCGTGCGGTCGGAGCGCGAGGCGTCGAGGCTCGGCCCCTCACCGAGGTCGAACTGGATCTCCTCGAGACGGGAGGCGACGGCGCCCGACGTGCCGATCACCGCCTGGTGCCCGGCGTCGTTCATGAGCGTCATCCCCACGCCGGCCAGCCCGAGCGACTGCGCGCAGTCGACGCACAGCAGGTCGGTCAGCGGCTGTCCGTCCCGGTGCTGCGCGCCGATGGCAGCGAGGATCTGCGTCGTCATCGTCATGCCGTTCCACCCCTCTGCCCCTTGGACCGCAGGAGTAGCCTCAACGCAAGGCCACCTCGGACCCCGGCGGCGCGACCTGCGACAACCGGGAGTAGTCATGCCGACCCCAGATCCTCGAGGTGCCGAACTCCGCAGCGACTACGGCGAGTTGGTGCGGGAGATCCGGCGACGAGGACTCCTCCACCCTAGACCCGCGTTCTACCTCTGCCTCAGCGCACTCGCACTGGGAGCCCTCGCCACCCTGGTGCTGCTCCTGTTCGGCCTGCGAGACTCGTGGTGGGCCCTCCTGCTCGCGCCCGCGTTCGGCGTCGCATCGGCACAGATCGCGTTCCTCTCCCACGACGCCGCGCACCGCCAGGTGGTCCGCGGCCGCCGTCTGACGACGGCGATCTGCCTGACGCTCGGCAACCTGCTCAACGGGCTCAGCTACGGGTGGTGGGTCGCCAAACACGACGCGCACCACGCGCACCCCAACGACCTCGACTCCGATCCCGACGTCACGCCCGGCGTGTTCGTCTTCGACACGGACCAGGCAGGCGACCGCCGCGGTGGTCCGGCCTGGATGACCCGGCATCAGGCCGCCCTGTTCTTCCCGCTGCTCACGCTCGAGGGGTTCAACCTGCGAGCCGAGGGCGTGCGCGCGCTGCTGCGCCCCGGCATCGCGCACCGATGGGCCGAGGGCCTGCTGCTGCTCGGCCACCTCGCGCTCTACCTGGCGCTCATGGTCAGCACGCTCACCTGGCTCCAGGGCATCGCCTTCGTGATCGTCCACCAGGCGGTGCTCGGCGTCTACCTCGGCAGCTCGTTCGCCCCGTCCCACAAGGGAATGCCGGCGCCCACCGCGGAGGAAGCCCACGACCCGCTGCTGCGCCAGGTGCTGTGCTCGCGCAACATCCGTGGCGGCCCCCTCGTCGACCTGGCACTCGGCGGGCTCAACCTCCAGATCGAGCACCACCTGTTCCCCAGCATGCCGCGCCCCAACCTCAGGCTCGCCCGGCCGGTCGTTCGTCAGCACTGCCAGGAGCGAGGGATCCCCTATGCCGAGACCACCCTGCTCGCGTCCTACCGGCTGGCGCTGGGGCACCTCCACCAGGTCGGACTTGCCGCACCTGGACCGTCAGCACCACGAGAGAAGGCAACACCATGACCACCACCGACCGAGCTCCGCTGAGGATCTCGCTCAACCCCAGCTCATCGACCCGGCGTCTCGACGGGGCCTGGTGGCCCCAGTCGCGCGACCTCCAGATCGAGTGCGCCGACCTGATCGACAACTTCCCGGGCACCGCCGGTCGTCCGGCGCGCCTGTTGTTCTCCCGCCCCGACTGGGACGCCGAGCCCGACCGACCGTCCACCCGCCGGATCCAGGCTCAGCGCGGTCTCGTCAAGGTCGGCTCGTTCCCCGAGGACGACACCCACCTGATGACCGTCATCTTGTCCTCCCGCGAGCGCCTCGAGCTGCTCGTGATCCCCAGCGGCACGGACGCCGCGACCGCGCGGACCCTGATGGAGGAGGCCACCGACGAACGCAACATCCTCTCGGCCGCCGACCTGCTGGCGACCGCAACCGCCCGTCGCGCCGGCGGACGAGAGGGGGCCGCGGAATCGACCTGGGAGAACGAGGGCGGCACCCGCCGTCAAGTGTCCTGAGCCGACGCCCCGGTCAGTCGCGGGGGAACAGCCGCTCGGGCACCTTGGCGGTTGGGGTGCCACGCCCACCGATGGCGCGCGTGAACGGCCATGGCCATGCGGAAAAGGAAGAAGGGGTGACGACCAGTCGGCCGAATTCCACGAAAAGGCCGAGATCAGCAGGTTCAGATGTGACGCCCGCGGTGAGTCCTGGTGAGATTCGACATCCGGCCGCGTCACCGACGACAAGGGGAGTAGAACGCCCGACCGAGGTGAATGGGTCGCGGGCAGCATCTGCCGCGCTACGGACCAGCGCCACACCCTCAAACTCCTCGTCAACCGCTGATCCAGGTCGGCTCGTGCTGCCGGACAGGCGACAAATTCGACCGCAGCCTCGAAGTCGACTGTCATCGCCGTGGTCGCGAAAATGGACGCATTTCCGACCCGAGGTACTCGACCGGCTGTGTCGTCGGTACGACCGCCG
>JADCLI010000076.1 GCA_016803235.1 Pimelobacter simplex | reverse complement strand
AGGGCAAGTCACCCATCGACCGCGTGCCCAACCTCCCCGGGCAGAACAGCTAGCGGTCGAGTGAGCGCTGGCAGGATGTCGGCATGGCCGATTCCGCGTTCCTGGCCCGGCACGGCGCGACCGAGTGGAGCGTCTCGGGACGGCACACCTCCCGCACCGACCTGCCGCTGCTCCCCGAGGGCGAGGAGGTGGCCCGGCGACTCGCCGACCGCCTCGCCGGCACTGCCTTCGCGGAGGTGCTGACCAGTCCGCTGCAGCGGGCGCGACGTACCGCGGAGCTCGCGGGGTTCGCCGACGCCGAGGTCTGCGACGACCTCCTCGAGTGGGGGTACGGCGACTACGAGGGCCGCACCACCGTGGAGATCCGCGAGGAGGTGCCCGGCTGGACGATCTGGACCCACCCCAGCCCCGGAGGTGAGCCGGCGGCCTCGGTCGCGGAGCGCTGCGACCGCGTCGTGGCCCGGATCCGGGCCGCCGGCGGCCCGGTGCTGGTGTTCGCCCACGGCCACGTCCTGCGCGCCCTCGCGGCCCGCTGGCTCGGCCTCCCGGTCGCCGACGGGCGGTTGTTCCGGCTCGACACCGCCACCCTCTCCGAGCTCGGGCACGAGCGGGAGACTCCCGTGCTGCTGCGCTGGAACAGCTGATCTGCGGACAGGCCAACCGGGGTGCTTGACGAACGGCCCGCCGCGCAGCACGGTGTCGACCATGCCCACCGATGAGCCCGGACCGCCTCACGGCACCGATGGGGTGCGCGTGGAGTGTCCGCGCTGCCCGACGCCCGTGGCCGAGGTGGGCGACGGGCACTGGTCGTGCCCGGACCACGGGATCGTCGTACCCCTCTGGCGGCCGATGTCCTCGTCCTACGAGCAGTTCGCCGCCCACCTCCAGCGGGTCGGCCCGTTCCCGACCTTCCTGCCCTGGCCCCTCGGCCCCGGCTGGTCGGTGAGCGACTTCGCCGCCGTCGTCTCCGACGGCGACGCGACCCGCGCCACCATGGCCTGCGTCGCCGGCACCAGCCAGCTCGACGGTCCGGTCGACGTGATGGTGATCAGCGAGGAGCCCGGCACCGGCTTCGGCGCCCGCGTCGCCGGTCTGACCACTCCCGACGAGGCCGAGCTGCTCGACCCCGGCCACGAGGTCGGCGACGGCCCGCCGCCGGTCCGGGTCCGGGTCGACCAGTACCCCGTCGGCCTCTGGCCGGTCTCGGTCAGCACCTCGCCGGGGGAGTGGGACCGCTCCGTGCTCGCCGGCGAGGCGGGCGGGCGCTGGCTGTGGCTGGTGCTGCGGCCGGCCTCCGCGATCCTGCTGCTGCGCGACGACTGGATCCTGCGCGACATCTCCGCCACCGGACCGCAGCTGGTCGCGCTCCCGTTCGGGGGCCCGGCGCCGGCCTGGTGAGGTCCCGAGTTTCGACGTTTCCGCCTGCGTGAGGCGCCTGATGCGGGAGCATCCCTGCGGACCACGAGGAGGCCCGCATGGCGCGGAACGCGCAGACGCTGCGGCGTCGTACGGCAGAGGCGATCGCGCAGCGATCGGAGACACCGGTCCGCACCCGGACCGCACCCACGGGCCTGCGGGCCAGGCTGCGCTACGGGTTCGACAACACGATGTCCCGCGGCACGCCGGCGCTGGTCGCGTGGCTGTTCGCCGTCACCGTGCTGCTGGTGGTCGTCTTCGCCGTCATCGACATCGTGTCGGGGATGCGGCAGGACGAGCTGGGCTTCTGGGAGGCCGCCTTCCAGGCGCTGCTGCACGCGCTCGACCCCGGGACGGTCGCCGGTGACACCGGTGCGCGCTGGACCTTCATCCTCACCATGCTCGTGCTCACCGTGGCGGGCCTGTTCATCGTCAGCGCCCTGATCGGTGTGATCGCGGCCGGCATCGACGCCCGCATCGCCGAGCTGCGGCGCGGCCGGTCGGTCGTGCTGGAGTCCGATCACTCGGTGATCCTCGGCTGGTCCGACTCGATCTTCACCGTCATCAGCGAGCTGTCCCTCGCGAACGAGAGCCGCCGCCGACCTGTCGTCGCGATCCTCGCCGACCGCGACAAGGTGGAGATGGAGGAGGAGATCCGGGCCAAGGTGCCCGAGCTGCGCGGCACCCGCGTGGTCTGCCGCTCCGGCGCACCCTCCGACATCGACGACCTCGCCATCGTCAGCCCGGCCTCGGCCCGCTCCGTCGTCGTGCTCTCCGGTGACGGCGGGGCGCCCGACCGCGACGTGATCAAGGCGCTGCTCGCGCTGCGCTCCCTGCTCGCCGCCGGTGAGGGACCGCGGGTCGTCGCCCAGCTCCGCGACCCGGCCAACCTGGAGGTGGCCCGGCTGATCGGCCGCGACCGCCCGGGCGGCATCTCGCTGCTCGACATCCGCGAGACCGTCGCCAAGCTGGTCGTCCAGACCTCGCGCCAGTCGGGTGCCGCCGCCGTGTACCGCGAGCTCTTCGACTACGAGGGCGACGAGATCTACTTCCTCGAGGAGCACCCGCTGGCCGGGGCCACGTACGCCGGGGCGCAGCTCCACTACGACCGGCTGACCGTCATCGGCGTCGCCGACGGCGGTCTCGTCGAGCTCAACCCGGCGGCCGAGACCGTCGTCGGGAACCGGTCGCTCGTGGTCATCGCCGAGGACGACTCGATCCTGGCCACCGCGCCGCGCTCCACGGCCGCGGTCGCCGAGGACGCCTTCGCGACGTACCCCGGCGAGCAGCCGCACCCCACCCACGCTGTGGTGCTCGGGTGGAACGAGCGGGCGCCGATCATCCTGCGCGAGCTGGACCGGTACGCCTCGCCCGGCTCGACGCTGACCGTCGTGACCGAGCACGGCGCGCCCGGCGTACCAGCGACGACGAACCTCGCCGTCACCGTCGTGGAGGCCGGCACGACCCGGCGCGCGGTCCTCGACGAGCACGTCCCGCCGGGCTGCGACCAGGTGATCGTGCTCTGCTACTCCGACGACCTCGATGCCGAGTCCGCCGACGCCACGACGCTCATCACCCTGCTGCACGTGCGCGACATCCTCGCCCGCTCCGAGAGCAGCACCCCGGTCATCAGCGAGATGATGGACGACCGCAACCGTGTGCTCGCCCAGGTCGCCGACATCGACGACGTCGTCGTCAGCGGCGAGATCGTCAGCCTGATGGTCGCGCAGCTGTCCGAGGACGCCCGCATCGAGCCGGTCTTCCACGACCTGCTCGAGGAGGAGGGCAGCGAGATCTACCTGCGCCCGGCCGAGTGGTACGTCGTCCCGGGCCGCGAGGTGAGCTGGGCGACCGTCGTCGCGGCCGCCGCCCGGCGGGGCGAGACCGCGATCGGGTTCTCCTCGACGCGGCTGGCCGAGGCGGGGTCGCGCGTCGGCGTCACGGTCAACCTGGCCAAGGGGGAGACCCTGGTCGTCGAGCCCGGCGACCGCGTCGTCGTCCTCGCCGAGCTCTGAGGCCACCCCGACGCTCCGAGTGGTGCGGGCACCACCCACGATCGGGGTCGCCGCGCTCCTGACGGGGCCGCGCCACCCGACGAGGCTGGAGACATGCCAGCCCTCCGATCCGCCCTCCGTCGCCGGCCGTTCACGGTCGCCGGACTGGCGACCCTGCTCGTCGTCGGCCTCGGCACCGGAGCGCTCACCGGCGACGTCCTCGACCACGACTGGGGCCGCGCCCTCGCCTACGGACCGGAGGCCCTCGCGTCCGGCCACTGGTGGACCCTGTTGACCGGTCCCTTGCTGGCGATCGCTCCCTGGTGCTACCTGCCCGTGCTGCTCAGCCTCGGGCTCTGTCTCGGGTACGCCGAGCCTCGGCTCGGCACCCTGCGCACCGCACTGCTCTGGCTGCTCGGCCAGGTCGGCAGCGTGGTGGGGGCGTGCCTGCTCGTGGTGGCCCTCGGCGTCGACTCGCTCCAGCATGCACGCGACGTCGGTCCGTCAGGAGGCGCGCTCGCGGTCGGTGCGGTGGTCACGGCCTTCCTCGGCACGACGGCCCGCCGTGTGACCCGCGCCGGTCTGGTCGGCTACGTCCTGCTCTCGCTCGTGCTGGTCGGCCACCTGGCCGACCTCGTCCACCTGGTCGCCGTCGCGGGCGGCCTGCTGGTCGGTTCGCTGATCGGGCCGCGCCGTGCTCCTGTGGTCGACCGCGACCGCGCGATCGAGCACCTGCGCCGCGAGGGCGGCGGCACCCTGTCGTGGATGACCACCTGGCCCGGCGTGCGCTACCTCTACGACCCCCGCGGCCAGGGCTATCTCGCCTACCGCCGCCACCTCGGAGTCGCGCTCGCCCTCGGTGACCCGATCGGTACGCCGGACTGGCGGGCCCGGGCGGCGGGGGAGTTCGCGGCCCACTGCGCCGAGGAGCACCTGGTCCCGAGCCACTTCGCCGTGAGCGGACCGGTGGCCCGTGCGGTCGGCGGCCGCAGCCTGCGCATCGGGGAGGACACGCTGCTCGACCTGCCCGGGCTCGAGTTCCGCGGCAAGCGGTGGCAGGACGTGCGTACGGCCCGCAACCGTGCGGCCCGCGACGGCATCCGCTTCGAGCTCGTGGTCCTCGCCGACGCCGACCCGCGGATCCGGGCCCAGGTGCGGGCGATCAGCGCCGCCTGGCTGCGGCGTCAGCGCACGCCGGAGCTCGGCTTCACCCTCGGCGGCGTCGACCACGCCATGGACCCGCGGGTGCGCGTCGCCCTGGCCCTCGACGAGGACGACCGCGTGCACGGCTTCCTGTCCTGGCTGCCCGTCCACGGCGGGCAGGGGCGCATCGACGGGTGGACGCTCGACCTGATGCGGCGCGCGGACGACGGCTTCCGGCCGACGATCGAGTTCCTCATCGCCGAGTCCTGCCTGGCCTTCGCGGACGAAGGGGCCCGGGTGGTCTCCCTGTCGGCCGCTCCGCTGGCACGGAGTGCGGGGGAGCCGGAGGGCTGGCTGCAACGTGGACTCGAGCGCTCGGCACGGGTGCTGGAGCCGCTCTACGGCTTCACCTCGTTGCACGCCTTCAAGGCCAAGTTCTCCCCGCGCTGCGAGCCTCTCCACCTCACCTACCGCTCGCTGGCGGAGCTGCCGCGGATCGGCGCGGCGGTGCTGGTCGCCTACCTCGTCACCCCGAGGACCCGGGGGGCCGGCGCCCCGCTCGCCTGGCCGGCCCCGACGGATGTCCAGCAGGTCCGGCGCGAGCGCGTGGCCGCCTGACGGCCACGGGGCCGGACCACTAGCCTCGTACGGTGACGATCGACCTCCACGCCCACTCCAGCGTCAGTGACGGGACCGCCTCGCCCGCCGAGCTGGTGCGCGAGGCCGCAGCCGCCGGGCTGGACGTGGTGGCGCTCACCGACCACGACACCACGGCGGGCTGGGACGAGGCGACCGCCGCGGCGGAGGAGGCCGGGGTCGGACTGGTCCGCGGCATCGAGATCAGCACCCGGTTCCGTGGTGCGCCCGTGCACCTGCTGGCCTACCTCCCCGATGCCGACGACGCGGCGCTCCAGGCCGAGCTCGGCCGGATCGTGGAGGGGCGCGAGGCGCGGGTGCCGTCGATGCTGGCCCGGCTGCGGGAGCTCGGCATCCCGGCGACGGAGGAGGCGCTCGCGGAGGTCAGCCCCGGCAACCAGGTGACCGGGCGCCCCCACGTCGCCGACCTGCTGGTGCGGCTCGGCGCGGTGAGGAGCCGCAACGAGGCGTTCGCGCGCTACCTCGCCGACGGCGGGCCCGCCTACGTCGACCGGTACGCCGCCGACCTGGTCGAGATGATCGGGCTGGTGACCGCCGCCCGCGGGGTGTCGGTGGTCGCCCACCCGTGGGGCCGCGGCTCCGCATCGGTGCTCGACGAGGCCGGGTTCGCCGTGCTCGCCGAGGCGGGGCTCGGAGGCATCGAGGTCGATCACCTCGACCACGACAGGACCGAACGGGGCCAGCTGCGCGGCATCGCGTCGCGGCTCCGCCTGATCGTGACCGGGGCCAGCGACCACCACGGCACCGGCAAGACCGGGCACGAGCTCGGCTGCGAGACCACCTCCCGGGGCGAGCTGCAGCGGCTCCTCGAGCGGGCCGCCGCACTCGGCTCGCCCACCGGGCTCGTGGGCGAGGTCCGTCGATGATCGACGCCGTGCTGGTCGTCGAGGTCTTCGTGACCCTGTTCGTGATCATGGACCCGGTCGGCACCGTGCCGATCTTCCTGTCCCTGACGGCCGGTCGCAGTCCCGCCACCGCCCGGCGTGCGGCGTGGCAGGCGGTCGCCGTGTCCTTCCTGGTGATCACGCTGTTCGCGATCTTCGGCCAGCAGATCCTCAACTACCTGCACATCTCGCTGCCCGCGCTCCAGTGCGCCGGTGGCCTGCTGCTCCTGCTCGTCGCCCTCGAGCTGCTCACCGGCAAGCAGGACGAGATGACCGCGTCCGCCGACGCCAACATCGCGCTGGTCCCGCTCGGCACGCCGCTGCTGGCCGGGCCCGGTGCCATCGTCGCCACGATGCTCTTCGTCCAGGACATCGACACCTGGGGCGACGGCGCCTCCGTGGCGCTCGGCGTGCTGGGCGTGCACCTCGCCCTGTGGGCCGCGATGCGCTACTCGCTGCCGATCCTGCGGGTGATCCGCGACGGTGGCGTCCTGCTGGTCACCCGGATCGCCGGCCTCCTGCTGTCCGCGATCGCGGTCCAGCTCGTCGCCGACGCCGTCCGCGCCTTCATCGCCGGCGAGGGCTAGGTGTTCTGCCCGGGGAGGTTGGGCACGCGGTCGATGGGTGACTTGCCCTTG
>JADCLI010000075.1 GCA_016803235.1 Pimelobacter simplex | reverse complement strand
GCCCACCGCGGTCGTCGGCGGTGGCGGCGGCGGTGGCGGCTCGACCGCGGTGGGCAGCACCTGGGTGCCGGGCGCGGCGGGCTCGGGCACCGTCGGCGGCGTGACCGGCCCCGGCTCGACCGGCACGCTCCCCTGCGCGGCCAGGGCCAGCGGCAGCGTGAAGTCGTCGGCCTCCGGGGCGCTCGGCGGGAACAGGGCGCCCGGCGGCGGTGCCGGCTGCAGCTCGGGGCGGGTGCTGAGCGGGCGCAGCCAGGCGAGCAGCTCCTCGAGCAGCGGTCGCTCCAGCGGCTCGGGGTCGAGGGCGGCGGCGAGCACCTCGGCCAGCGGGCTCTCGATCCCGCTCAGGTCGTGCTGGCCGCGGCGGGTGCGGTCCATGACGGCCATCGCCGGCCCGCGCCCGTACGGCGCCCGCCCGCTCGCGGCGTACGCGACGGTCGCCGCCCACGCGTGCACGTCGGCAGCGGGGGTCGCCTCGTCGCCGTACAGGATCTCGGGCGCGAGGTAGCCGGGCGTGCCGAGCAGCCAGCCGGTCTGGGTGAGCCGGACGTCGTCGGCGACGCGAGCGAGCCCGAAGTCGATGAGGATCGGGGTGCGGCCCTCCATGAGCACGTTGCCGGGCTTCACGTCGCGGTGCAGGACACCGGCCTGGTGCACGGCCGCGAGCCCCTCGGCGAGGCAGCCGGCGAGCCAGAGCAGGTCGCGGCCGGTGACCGGGCCCTCGGTGGCGACGTGCTCGTGCAGCGAGAAGCCCGGGACGTAGCGGGTCACGACGTAGGGCACCTCGGCCCACGGGTCGGCGTCGATCATCTCCGCGACCCACGGGCTGCGCACCCGCGTCAGCGAGCCGACCTCGCGGGCCAGCCGGTTGCGCGCCTCCTGGTCGCCGACGACCTGCGGACGCAGCACCTTGAGCGCGACCCGCTGCCCGTCGGGGCCCTGGGCGAGGTGCACGATGCCCATCCCACCCTCGCCCAGCTTGGTGAGCAGCGCATAGCGGCCCACTTGGGTGGGCGCGCTGCTGTCGGGGCGGATCGTCACGACCCGAGATTACCCGCGCGCGTCGAGCTCCTCGATGAGGCGCTTCGGCGCGACCCGTCGGTACGACGCGTCCGCCAGCTCGGCGATCTCGGTCCAGTCCACGCCGGGGACCGCGAGGTCGATCGCGCGGCCGCCGTACGGGCCGTAGTAGGCGGGCACGAAGAAGCGCGGGTCCGCGTCGATGGCGGGCAGGTCGACGTCGTCCGGGGTGAAGATGAAGGCGCTCGGCACCATCCGGTGATCGCCCGGCCGGATCTTCTCGCTACCACCGAAGGCAGCGAAGATCCTGCCCGCGCGGAAGGTCGGCCGGCCGTGGCTGACCCGCTCCTCGGCTCCGGGCAGGGCCAGGCAGATCGCCCGCAGCTCGGCGAGGCCCGGGTCGTCGTCGGAGAACATGATCGGGTGCGCCATGCCCGCCAGTATCACGTGCCACCATGGACCATGGCTCCCGCGCTGGAGGTCCACGACCTCGGCGACGGCGTCCCGCTGCTGATGATCCAGACCGGGCTGACCGCCGACGAGCTGCTCCCGCTCGCGCTGCAGCCCGACCTCGCGGACCGCCGACGACTGGTGCTGCACCGGCGCGGGTACGCCGGCAGTGCGCCCCGGCACGCGACGCCGTCGATCGCGGCCGACGCGGGCGACTGCGTGGAGCTGCTCGACGACCTCGGTCTCGACCGGGCCCACGTGCTGGGCTACTCGTACTCCGCGGCCGTCGCGCTCGACCTCGCCGTCGCCCACGCGGATCGGGTGGCGAGCCTGGTCCTGGTGGAGCCGCCGCCGAGCGTGGCGGAGCACCGCTCAGAGTTCCTGTCCGTCGTGGCCGACCTGGTGGCGGTGCGGCAGGAGCAGGGGGTCCCGGCCGCGCTGGAGGCCTTCCTCGGGATGCAGGCACCGGCGCACTGGTGGGCGGCGCTGGAGCCGGTGGTGCCCGACGCCCGCGCGCAGGTGGCGCGGGACGCGGCGACCTTCCTCGACGGCGACCTGCCCGCGCTGCAGGCGTGGTCGTTCACCGATGCGGACGCGGCCCGGGTCGCCTGCCCGGTGCTGCACGTCGGGGGTGGCGCGAGCGGACCGTGGTGGGACGCCGTACGACGGCAGGTGCTGGCCTGGTTCCCCGGCGCCGGCGACGTGGTGGTGCCCGGCGCCGACCACGGTCTCGCGGTGACCCACGCCGCCGCGGTGGCCGCAGGGATCAGGCGGTTCCTGGACGGGTTGGATGGGTGGGAGTGACCCTGAGACCACTCCCGCCCACCCGACTCGGTCAGTCGATGCGGCGCATCCAGCCGAAGGTGTCCTCGGCGCGGCCCAGCTGGACGCCGACGAGCGCCTCGCGGATCCGCATGGTGAGGTCCTGGCTGGCCGGCGCCGGGGTCTCGCCGCCGGCGTACTTGAGCGAACCGACGGGGGTGACCACGGCCGCGGTGCCGCAGGCGAAGATCTCGGTGATCCGGCCGCTGGCGACGCCCTCGCGCCACTCGTCGATGCCGAACTTCCGCTCGGTGACCTGGTGGCCCATCTTGCCGGCGAGCTCGATGATCGACGAGCGGGTGATGCCCTCGAGGATGGTGCCGGTCTCCGGGGTGACGATCGAGCCGTCGTCGAAGACGAAGTACATGTTCATCCCGCCGAGCTCCTCGACGTACCGGCCCTCCTGGGCGTCGAGGAAGACGACCTGGTCGCAGCCCTGGGCGTAGGCCTCCTGCTGCGCGACCAGCGACGAGGCGTAGTTGCCGCCGGTCTTCGCCGCACCCATGCCGCCACGTCCGGCCCGGGTGTACTCCTCGGTCAGCCACAGCGTGACCGGCTTGATGCCGCCCTTGAAGTAGGCGCCGGCCGGGCTCGCGATCACCATGAAGGTGACGTGCTGGGCGGGGCGGACGCCGAGGAACTTCTCCGAGGCGAACATGAACGGCCGCAGGTAGAGGCTCTTCTCGCCGCCGTCGGGGTTGCCCGGGACGAAGCGCTCGTCGACCTTCACCAGCTCCTCGACGGCCTGGAGGAAGTCCGGCACCTCGAGCACCGGCAGCGCGAGGCGGTGGCTGGAGCGCTTCATCCGCTCCGCGTTGGCCTCGGGCCGGAACAGCCACAGCGAGTCGTCGTCGTGGCGGTAGGCCTTCATCCCCTCGAAGGTCTCCTGCGCGTAGTGCAGGACGGCGGCCGCGGGGTCGAGCGTGATCGGGCCGTACGGCGTGATCCGGGCGTCGTACCAGCCCTGCTCCGGCGTCCACTCGACGGTGAACATGTGGTCGGAGAAGTTCACCCCGAAGCCCGGGTTGGCCAGGATCTCCGCCAGGCGGGCGTCGTCGGTCGGGTTCGCAGAGAGCGTGGTGGTGATCTGCATGGTCATCAGGTTAGTCCTCGTTAACGCGGGTCGGGAGTGGGCCGTCTGCCCGCGTCCGGGGCGATGTGCCCCGGCGCGGACTCAGCCGGCTACTCGGGCCGCGATGGCGTCGCCCACCTCGGGCGTACGACGCTGCTGGCCCGGCACCCGCGCCTCGAGGTCGGCGAGCACCGCCGCCTCGACCTTCGCCGCCGCAGCAGGGTGGCCGAGGTGGTCGAGCAGGAGCGCGCCGGAGAGGATCGCGGCGGTCGGGTCAGCGATCAGCTGGCCCGCGATGTCGGGCGCCGAGCCGTGGACGGGCTCGAACATCGACGGCGCGGTGCGGTCCGGGTTGACGTTGCCGGACGCGGCCAGGCCGATGCCACCGCTGATCGCGGCGGCGAGGTCGGTGACGATGTCGCCGAAGAGGTTGTCGGTGACGATGACGTCGAAGCGCTGCGGGTCGGTCGTCAGGTAGATCATCACCGCGTCGATGTGGCTGTAGTCGGTGGCGACGTCGGGGTACTCCTCGGCGACCTGCTGGAACAGGCGCCACCAGACCTGGCCCGCGTGGACGAGCACGTTGGTCTTGTGGACGAGGGTGAGCTTCTTGCGGGGGCGCTTGCGGGCGCGCTCGAAGGCGTCGCGGATGACCCGCTCGACGCCGTACGCCGTGTTGACCGACACCTCGGTGGCCACCTCGGCCGGCGTACCGACGCGCAGGGCGCCGCCGTTGCCGGTGTAGGGGCCCTCGGTGCCCTCGCGGACGACGACGAAGTCGACCTCGCCCTTGGCCAGCACCTCGTCGGACAGCGGCGAGACCGAGCCCGGGTAGATGCGCGAGGGGCGCAGGTTGACGTAGTGGTCGAGCTCGAAGCGCAACTTGAGCAGCAGGCCGCGCTCGAGGATGCCCGGGGGCAGGTTCGGGTCGTTGGGCTTGCCGCCGACCGCGCCGAGGAGGAGGGCGTCCTGGCTGCGGATCTCCTCGAGCACGCTGTCCGGGAGCACCTCGCCGGTGCGCAGGTAGCGCTCGGCACCGAGGTCGTACTGCGTCTGCGCGAACTTCAGGTCGGCCGGCGCCGCGACCTCGAGGACCTTGAGCGCCTCGGCGGTCACCTCGGGGCCGATCCCGTCACCGGGGATGACGCCGAGGGCGACCTGGCCGGTGGTGACGGGGGCTGCAGCGGAGGAGTCGGTCATGGGAGGAAAACCTAGTTGTCGTCGGGAAGCCCGGCGTCACCGTCTCGCAGGTCAGTCCCCGCGACGGGCGCGTCGAGCTGGGCGAGGTGGAAGGGGTGCTCCGGGTCGTGCTTGGCCGGGCCCCACTCGCGGGAGTCGCGGTACTGGGCGCCGGGGCGGGTCGAGGTGGTGAACATCGCTGGGTCTCCGTGAGAGCTGAAGGTGCTGAGGACGGTGCTGAGGACGTGCTGGACGACTGGTGTCCTGCGCCTCTCCCACCACGGCGGGTGGGTCGTCAGCTCGTGGGTCTCACGGGAGCTCGACTGCGACGGGGGTGCGGATCGCGCGTTGCCGGCCGGTGGGCCCGCCGCGGTGCGGATCGGAGATGCGCCAGGACAACTTCTGTTGGATCGAGAAGCCCGACGCGGTATCGGGGAACGCCGCAATCACCGCGGCGAGGTGGCCTCTCTCAGGCCTCGCCGCGGCGCACGATTACGAGAAGAGCGCTCCGCATGATGGGACGACTGTAGGGCAGCCCGGTCGTGGTTGTCCCGGTTTCGTCCAGCATGCGGGCGCGGGCCGGGCTGCGGGAATCACCGGTCGACCGGCGATTCCGTCACTTGTCGGGTGTTGCAATGCCCGACAAGTGACAGAAGTGCGCGACAAGTCCGGCGCGACCGGCCCACGATCCGAGACCGGTGTCCCGCCCCTTGAACGCAGGGGTGAAACTCGTTGCATGAGCGCGCCCCCCGAGCTTCCTGACGTGGTCCACCGCGCGTTCGACGTGTCCCGGCGTGCGGGCTACGTGTCGTTCTGCCGCAACGAGACCGGGCGGCTGCTGGCCACGCTGGCCGCGACCCGCGAGGGCACCATGGCCGAGTTCGGCACCGGCTGCGGCGTGGGCACGGCCTGGCTGCGCTCGGGCGTGCGCAACGACAAGGCCCGGATCCTCACCGCCGAGCTGAACCCCAAGCTCGCCGCCGCCGCGATCGAGATCTTCGACGAGGACCCGCTGGTCGACGTGCTCGAGGCGGACTGGTCCACGCTGATGGACAAGGGCCCGTTCTCGCTGCTCTTCCTCGACTCCGGCGACCCGTCGGCGGTCGGGGTCGACAAGATCGCCGACCTGGTCGAGCCGGGCGGCATCGTCGTGCTCGACGACTTCTTCCCGTGCGAGATGTGGCCGCCGATCACCGGTGGCCGGGTCGACACGCTGCGGGAGGAGTGGCTCACCGACGAGCGGTTCACCACCGTCGAGGTGATGGTCGCGCCCGACGCGTCGGCGCTGGTCGCCACACGTCGCTGACGCTCACCCCTCGCCGCGGGCCCTGCGCTCGTCGTTGGCGATGTTGCGCGCGCTCGTCGAGCGACCGAGCGCCCGCACCTCGGCGTCCATCCGCGGCAGCAGGTCGGGCACCAGCTTGAGGATCGGCCGGTTGCCGGCGGCGGAGTTGATGACGTTGCGGTTCAGACCGGCGCCGCGCACCCAGCCGGGGCAGTAGACGTGGCGTGAGCGCTTGTCGACGCCCTTCACGAACGCCTTGACGCAGGCCTCGACGCCGGTGGTGCGGTTGAGCGGCGGCGGCAGCTTGCTGAGCAGCTCCTGGAAGGTCGGCAGGTCGCTCTTGGCGTCCTGCACCAGCGGGGTGTCGATCCACGACATGTGCGCCGAGCCCACCGCGATCCCCCGGTGGGCGACCTCGAGCCGCAGCGCGTTGGCGAAGTGCTCGACGCCGGCCTTGCTGGCGTTGTACGCCGCCAGGCCGGGCGCCGCGGCGAACGCGGCCAGCGACGAGACCACCAGCAGGTAGCCCCTGCTGTCCGCGAGCGCCGGGACCGACGCCCGCGCGGTGTTGAAGACGCCGACGATGTTGATGTCGACCGTGCGCTGGAAGGCGGCGGGGTCGATCGCCATCACCGAGCCGTAGCTGGCGATGCCGGCGTTGGCGAGCACCGTGTCGATGCGCCCGAACCGCTCGAGCGTCGTCGCGACCGCGGCCTGCATGGCAGCCAGGTCGCACACGTCGGCCACGATCCCCTCGCAGCGCTCGGCGCCGATCGCCGCGACCGCGTCGGCCAGGGCCGGGGCGTCGAGGTCGGTCAGGGCCACCCGGGCGCCCTTCGCGGCCAACGCCTTCGCGGTCTCGAGCCCGATGCCGCGGGCACCACCGGTGATGAGGATGACCTGGTCCTTGATCGCCATGCACGCATGGTGGCAGATACCGGCGGTCACAGGTACCGGGTCCGGATCGCGCTCAGAACGGCCCGAACGCCTCCGGTACGTCGAGGCCGCCGCGCGTGAGCTTGCGAACGCGCGGAGGACGGCCGAAGGTCGAGGAGCGCTCGGCTCAGTGCTGAGCGCCAGCGAAGCACTGAGCGACGCGTCTCGAGACCCGGAACCGTCGGCCAGATGTGCGGCCGCGGCCAGTCCGGCGCGCATCGACGCGCCCGCCGCGACCTCGCAAGCTCGGTCGCGGGGCTTGCTCAATCTTCGCTCGCGACGCCGGGCGCTCGTTCCTCGCGCCCGACTGCTCGCTCAGACCTCGCCGGGCTGGGCGCGCCGGACCACGATCCGGGTCCAGGCGCCGAGGTAGACCCGCGCGTCGGGCGCGATCTCGCGCTTCTCCCCCGCCGGCACGGGGTCCTTGGGCAGCGGACCCACGGCCGAGCCGAGGTAGGTGCCGTTGGACGAGCCGAGGTCCTCGACCCACCAGCGGGTTCCGTCGGTGGTGAGCTGGCAGTGGCGCCGGCTGATGCCGTTGTCGGCGGCGAGGTCGATGTCGGGGTGGATGCCACGGCTGCGTGAGGTGCGGCCGACGAGGATCGACGTCGTCCGGAGCGGTACGACGCTCGGCACGCCCGCCGACGGGAGCGGGTCGGTCGACTCCTGGTCGGCGTACCAGTCCGGGTCGATCCAGACCTCGGCGACCCACGCGTCGGTCAGCGGCGGAGCGATCGAGGCCTCCGGCCCGGCGGGCGCCTCGACCTTCCTCGCCTCGGCGGTGCCGGGGTCATCGGTGCCGGCGGGCGTGGCGGGCGCGCTCGGCACGCCGAGGTCGAGCACGGACGGCGTGACCGGGCGCGGCAACGAGCCGGTGGTGAAGTCGTAGCCGCAGGCCTCGCAGAACAGCGCGTTCGGCGGGTTGGCCGCCTGGCAGTTCGGGCACTCGGCGGTCGCCGGCGCGGCCGGAGCCGCCGGCGCGGACGGCTCCGCGGGAGCGGGCGAGGCTCCCGACCCGTCCGGGGCCGGCGTACCGCCGCCCGCCGGGATCGGCAGGCCGCAGACGTCGCAGTAGTCGTCCGAGGCCGACTCGTGCCCGGACGGGCAGGTGCTCATGCCGTGGGCTCCTTGCGGATCCGCGTGGTCTTGGTGGAGGCGGTGTCGAGGGCCATCTCGTCGGCCTTCTCGACGGCACGCTTGAGCCGCACGGTGCCGGTCTCCTCGTTGTCGACGTCGACGACCTTGCGCAGCTTGGAGGTGGCCTCGTCGTTGCCGGTCTCGGCGGCCAGCTGGACGGCCCGGCCGAGCTTGGTCGTCGCGGTCGCCTCGTCGCCGGCGGCCTTGGCCGCCAGCCCCTCCTGGATCGCCTGGGCGAGCTCGGCCTGGCCGGTGTAGTGGGCGACCTGCTGGTCGATCCGGGTGGTCAGCTCGGAGTTGTTCGACCAGGTCGCCTTCACCAGGCCCTGCGCGACGACGTCGCTGCCGAGGGCCAGCTGCACGCGCGCGGCGAGCTGCTCCTGGCCGATCGCCTTCGCCGGCACCCGGACCGCGACGTGGTAGTCGCGCGACTCGTCGGCCCACGCACCGGTCGGGTAGTCGCCGGTGAGCGGGTTGACCGGCGTACGACGGCTGCTCAGGTCCTCGACGGTCGGCGAGACCTGGCGCACGAACAGCACCTCGGCGCCCTGCGGGGTCCACACCCGCAGTGACGCGTCGGCCACGCCGCGGGCCATGGCGTTGCGCATGATCTCCTGGAACTGCGCCTTCATCTCGGCGGGGCTCGGGATGATGTCGACGGTGCCGAGCAGGGCCTGGGCGATCCGGCGGATCTCGGCGACCTGCCAGTCGGTGCCGGCGCCGCGGCAGTCGGCCTGGAAGTACCCGGTGGCGCGGTTGATCGCGTCGTCGAGGCGGCCCGGTCGCTCACGGTTCTCGCCGTCGGTGAGCAGCAGGACGTGGCGTTGCGTGACCTCGCTGACCGAGGCGAACAGCTGGCCGGCGAGGTCGAGCCAGGTGCTGATCGCCGTACCGCCGCTGCCGACGAACCGGTCGATCGCCAACGACGCCTCGTGGCGGGTGCGCGTGTCCATCCGGACCATGCCCGGACCGCTGGAGACCTGCGGGTAGGCGAGCATCGCGCGGTCGGCGCCGGCGATCACGGCGAAGTAGGTGCCGTCGACGATCTCGGCGAGCGCGGCCTGGGCGCCCTCCTTGGCGGCGGCCATCGTTGCGGGGCCCATCGAGCCGGAGGTGTCGACGATGATGATCTCGCCCGCGCTGCCGGCGCCGGACTGGCCGGCCGTGCCGGCGCCCTTGCAGGTGATCGTGACGATCGCGTTGACGTCGGTCCCACCGTCGGGCAGGAACTCGTTCTGGTAGACGGCGGCGCTGAACTCAGCCATCGCTCGGCTCTCCTCCTGGGGTCGGCGTCTGGTCATTCT
>JADCLI010000074.1 GCA_016803235.1 Pimelobacter simplex | reverse complement strand
GCTCGGCCGACGCCCCACGCCCGACCTCACTCTTGACTCGCGGCGCGAAAGCTAGCCGGCCGCCACCTCGGCGCCCGGGATCCTCCCGGCCCGCTCCCGGTCGACGGTGAGGTTCTCGCCCGTGGCCGGGTCGAACAGGTGGATGCGTCGGCCGTCGACCCAGATCTCGGCGTCGTGGCCCTCGGTGATCCGGCTGGCGCCGTCGAGGGAGACGACGAGCTGGGTGCGCATCGCCTCGCCGTCCAGGTCCTTCTCGAGCTGCTGCAGCTGGGCGCGGACCTCCTCGGGCGCCTCGAACGGGATGTAGGCGTAGGTCTCGTTGCCGAGCCACTCGACGGCGTCCACCCTGGCCGAGAACGTCGACCCACTGCGCCCGTCCGCGGCCGCGAGCGAGGCGTCCTCGAAGTGCTCAGGTCGGATGCCGGCGATCAGCAGGCCGCGGCCGGCTGCCCGCTCGGCCTTGTCGGCCGGGATCTCGACGCTGCCGAACGGCAGCTTGACCCGACCTGCCTCGACCGTCGCCGGGAGGAAGTTCATCGGCGGGGAGCCGATGAAGCCGGCGACGAAGAGGTTGCCGGGATTCTCGTAGAGCTCGCGCGGGGTCGCGAGCTGCTGCAGCACGCCCCGCTTGAGCACGGCGACCCGGTCGCCGAGCGTCATCGCCTCGGTCTGGTCGTGCGTGACGTAGACGGTGGTGATGCCCAGCCGCTTCTGCAGCCGGGCGATCTCGGTGCGCATCTGCCCGCGCAGCTTGGCGTCGAGGTTGGACAGCGGCTCGTCGAACAGGAACGCGTCAGCCTGCCGGACGATCGCCCGGCCCATCGCGACGCGCTGGCGCTGGCCGCCGGACAGGTTGCCGGGCTTGCGCTCGAGGTGCTCGTCGAGCTCGAGGGTCGCGGACGCCTCACGCACCAGCTTGTCGACCTCGGCGTCCGGCTTCTTGGCCAGCCGCAGCGGGAAGGCGATGTTCTCGTAGACGGTGAGGTGCGGGTAGAGCGCGTAGTTCTGGAAGACCATCGCGAGGTTGCGCTCGCGCGGGGCGAGGTCGTTGACCCGCTTGTCCCCGATCATCATGTCGCCGGAGGTGATGTCCTCCAGTCCCACGATCATCCGCAGCAGCGTGGACTTCCCGCAGCCCGAGGGCCCGACCAGGATCATGAACTCCCCGTCCGCGACGTCGATCGAGACGTCGTTGACGGCCGGGAAGCCGTCGCCGTACTGCTTGACGATGTGGTTCATCGTGATGGCAGCCATCAGTGGTTCACCCCTTCACGGCGCCGGAGGTCAGGCCGGCGACGATCTTGCGCTGGAAGATCAGGACGATGACGACGATCGGGATGGTCGCGATGACCGCCCCCGCGGCGAGCAGCGAGGCCGGCCGGTTGAACGGGTCGGAGCCGACGAAGAACGACAGGGAAGCCGGGATCGGCCGGGCGTTCTCGGTCGAGGTGAGCGAGATGCCGAACACGAAGTCGTTCCACGCGAAGAAGAAGGTCAGGATCGCCGCGGTGAAGACACCGGGCGCGGCCAGCGGCACGATCACCTTGCGGAACGCCTGCCACGACGTCGCGCCGTCGACCTGCGCGGCCTGCTCCATCTCCCAGGGGATCTCGCGGAAGAACGCCGACAACGTCCAGATCGCCAGCGGCAGCGTGAACGACATGTACGGGATGATCAGGCCCGGCCAGGTGTCGTAGAGCCCGACCGCCCGCCACATGTCGAACAGCGGACCCACCAGCGAGACCACCGGGAACATGGCGATGGCCAGCGCGATCGTCAGCACGGCCTTCTTGCCGCGGAACTCCAGACGTGCGATCGCGTACGCCGCCAGGGTCGCCACGACGACCGAGAGGACGGTCGCGATCAGGCTGATGCCGATCGAGTTGAAGATCGCGCGGCGGAACTGGTCGTTGTCCCACACCGCCTGGTAGTTGTCCCAGCCCGCTCCCCCGCCGTCGGAGGGGAAGAACCCCGGGCTGCCGTTGGTGATCGCGGTCTCGGACTTGAAGGACAGCGAGATGATCCAGGCCACCGGCAGCAGGCACCAGACCATGATCAACACACATCCGACGACGAGGCCGATCCGGTTCTTCATCTCAGGACTCCTGCCGTGCCTGCGCCAGGTCGACGCGGAAGACCTTGACGATCGCGAACGCCACGACGAGCACCGAGAGGAACAGCAGCACCGAGAGGGCAGATCCCATCCCGAGCTGGAACTGCTCGATGGTCTGGCGGTAGGTGAGGAAGCTGATCGACTCCGTCTTCACCGCGCCCGCGGTCATCACGAAGATGTTGTCGAAGATCCGGTACGCGTCGAGCGCCCGGAACAGGACGGCGACCATGATCGCGGCCCGCATGTTCGGCAGGATCACCTTGGTCAGCCGCTGGGTCCACGTGGCGCCGTCGACCTTCGCCGCCTCGATCATGTCCTCGCTGACCTGCGCCAGTCCGGCCAGCAGGAGCAGGGACATGAACGGCGTGGTCTTCCAGATCTCCGAGACCATGATCGCGACCACGGCCGACCCGGTCTCGCCGAACCAGTTGAAGTCGTCGCCCACGAACGGCAGCCAACCGTTGACGAAGCCGTTCTGGAACGAGAAGGCGAACTGCCAGGCGAAGCCGGAGACGACGGTGATGATGCCGTAGGGGATCAGGATCGAGGTCCGGATCACCCCGCGAGCGAAGATCACCCGGTGCATCACCATGGCGAACGCGAAGCCGATGACCAGCTCGATCGCGACCGTCACCACCATGTAGAGCACGGTCACGCCGGTCGTCTGCCAGAACAGCGGGTCGGTGAGCGCGGTGAGGTAGTTGCTCAGGCCCACGAAGTCGCGCTCGTCGGGCGCCGTCAGCGCGTAGTCGAAGGTCGACAGGTAGAGCGCGCGCAGCATCGGGAACGCCGTCACCAGCAGCATCAGCACGATGGCCGGCGCGACCAGCTTCTGCCCCAGGCGGGTCTCCGCGCGGGACCGGTCGCTGACGACGGGCCTGGTCTTCGCGGTCTTCACGGGGGCGGTCACGGTGCTCACAGCAGCGACTTCCCTTCCAGCACGTCCTCGAGGTAGGTCGCCGAGTCACCGGGCGTGCTGCCCGGGTCGACCGACCGCGGAGAGTGCCACTTGGCCTGGATCGCGCTGGAGATCATGGCGTAGAAGGCGCTCTTGGGCCGGGGCCCGCCCTCGTCCACGCTCGTGCGGAACAGCTCGATCAGGTCGGCGGGGTAGTCCCCGCTCGCGGCGACCTTGTCGTAGGCGGCGTTGGTCGACGGCATCAGGCCGTTCTCGAGCGCGAGGTCCACCTGGGCCTGCTCGGAGGTGATGCAGCGTGCCGCCTCCATGGCGAAGTCGGGGTGCTCGCTGTAGGCGCCGACGCCGATGTCGATCCCGCCGATCGGCGGCTTCGACGTCTGCCCCTCGACCGTCGCGGGGTAGCGCGCCCAGCCGAGGTCCGCGAACTGCTCCTCGGTGACGTCCGTGCCGACCAGGCCCTCGTAGTTCTTGTAGACGAACGTCCAGTTGACCATGAACTCGCCGGCGCCCTCGGCCGGGAACATCTGCCCGAGGCTGGTGCCCTCGTTGGAGACGGTCAGGTCCGGCTGCGCGGCCTCGGAGTCGGCCAGCGCCTTGATGACCTCCGCAGCCTTGCGTCCCGCGTCGGAGTCGATGTCGACCTTCGCGTCACGGCCGGCCTCGGTGTCGGAGACGATCTCGCCGCCCGCGCCCTGGACCAGTGCGTTGATCCACACGACGTAGGCCTCGTACTTGTTGGCCTGGACGCCCACCGTGCCGCCGTTGCCGGCCGCGGCCTGGATCACCTGGTCCCAGGTGACCGGCTGGGTCATGTCGAGCCCTGCGGCCTGCGCCAGCGACTTGCGGTACCAGAGCACCTGGGTGTTGGCCCACAGCGGGATCGCGAACACCTTGTCGTCCCAGGTGACGGTCTCCGCCGCGCCGGAGAGGTACTCGCCCTCTCCCTCCACGCTGCTGGTGATCGCCTCGGCGAGGTCACCCTCGACCTCCTGCAGCCAGCCGGCGTTGGCGAACTCCGCGACGAAGACCGGGTCGAGGTTCATCAGGTCGGTGGAGGAGTCCTTCGCCGCGAGGCGCCGCGCCAGCTGGGTGCGCTGGTCCGTCGCACCGTTCGGGAGCAGCTGCACCTCCAGGTCGTACTGGCCGGTGCTGCACTCCTTCGCGTACTTCTGGAAGGTGTCCACCCCGTCGGGGTTGACGTACCAGTTGAGTGTCGGCTTGTCGGACCCGCCGCACGCCGCCAGGCTGCCGGCCGCGAGGGCCGCGACAGCCGCGAGCGCAGCGCGGCGACGCCGGGACCGTCGTCTCCGCAGACCGTTGGTCGATCTCATCGCCTTGATCACCCCTCCCGAGAGTGTGGCGCGTGTCACTCAGTCCTACCCCTACCGCGCGGACTTTGTCCACGGCCAGATGTCGCCCCGATGCCCATCTCGCAGCGCTTCAGTGCCCACACGGGGCGATTTCAGACGGGCTGGAGTGGCGTAGGTTTTCGACCATGGCGCTGCACGTCGTCGCCGCCCGCACCGACCCGGCCCTGTTCCGGCTGCCGTGGTCGCGCCCCTTGGCGGACTGGGACGACTGGTACGTCGTGCCGCTGCCGCTCGGCCTGTCCCGGCACGTCGTCCGGGTCGTCCAGGTCAACCGGCAGTTCCTCGCCGTCAAGGAGACCGAGGAGGCGATCGCTCTGCGGGAGTACGACCTGCTGCGTGACCTGCAGCGGCTCGGCCAGCCGGCCGTCGTACCGCGAGGGGTGGTGACCGGTCGCGTCGGCGCCGCCGGCGAACCGCTGCCCGCGGCGCTGCTGACCGAGCACCTCCACTACTCGCTGCCCTACCGCACGGTCTTCCAGCACGGCCTGCGCGCTGACCAGGTCCCGGCGCTGGTCGACGCCCTGGTCGTGCTGCTCGTGCGCCTCCACCTGGCCGGCTTCTTCTGGGGCGACGTGTCGCTCTCCAACGCCCTCTTCCGCCGCAGCGCCGGGGGCTTCGCGGCCTTCCTCGTCGACGCCGAGACCGGCGAGCTGCGGCCGTCGATCTCGGACGCGATGCGCGAACAGGACGTCACCGTCGGGGTGGAGAACATCTTCGCCGAGCTGATGGACCTGCAGGCCAGCGGCGACACCGACGTCGAGGTCGACGGGTTCGCCATCGTCGCCCAGCTGGCCGACCGCTACCACGCTCTGTGGGACGAGCTGACCGCGCCCGAGGAGTTCGGTGCCGACGAGTGGTACCGCGTCGAGCAGCGGATCGCGCGGCTCAACGACCTCGGCTTCGACGTCGACGAGCTCGACGTGCGCACCGAGGCCGACCGGGTCCGGATCCAGCCGAAGGTCGTCGAGGCCGGGCACCACCGGCGCGAGCTGCGCGAGCTGACCGGCCTGGTCGCCGAGGACAGCCAGGCCCGCAAGCTGCTCAACGACCTGGCCGCGTTCACCGCCCACGGCGGCTACGACGACGAGGACCGCGAGCTGGTCGCTCGGCGCTGGCTGGCGAACGTCTACACCCCGATCGTCGAGCTGCTGCCGGCCTCCCTGCGTCGCACCATCTCCGCGCCGGAGTACTTCCACGAGGTGATGGAGCACCGCTGGGCGCTCTCGGACGCCGCCGGGCACGAGGTCGACATCCACGAGTCGGCGCGGGACTACGTGGCGAACGTGCTGCCTCATCGGCCGCCGGATGCGCCGACCGCGCTCGGCTGAGGATCGCGCGCCGGCGGCGCCCGGACCGCCGGCCTACCGCGGCTGGACGAGGATCTTGACGTTCTCCTCCTTGTTCCTGATCAGCTCCTCGAAACCGCCGACGACGAGGTCGTCGAGGCCGATGCGCCCGGTGATGAACTGGTACGGGTCCACCTTGCCCCGCGCGATCAGGTCGATCGTGGGGCGGTGGTCGTCGGCGTACGCCAGGCTGCCGAGCACGTTGACCTCGCGGAAGACCAGGTCGTTCATGGCCACCGACGCCTCGTGTCCCCAGATCGCCACGTTGACGCAGGTCCCGCCGACCCGGGTCGACTGGATCGCCGTCTTCAGCACGGCGTCCACCCCGGCGCACTCGAAGGTGATGTCTGCGCCTCGCCCCTTGGTCAGCTCCATGATCTCCGCGGTCACGTCGGTCGATCGTGGGTCGAGCACGGCTCCCGCACCCGCGACCGTCGCCTTCTCCTTGCGGACGTCGGCGGGCTCGACCACGATCACCTCCTCGACCCCGACGGCACGCAGGGCCGCCGTCGTCACCAGGCCGATCGGTCCCGCGCCGAACACGACGGCGGTGTGCTCCGGACGGCTTCCCGCGAGGCGTACGGCGTGGTACGCGACGGCGAGCGGCTCGACAAGGGCGCCCACGTCCGTGCCGAGGTCGCCGAGGGGGTGGATCCATCGACGCTCCGCGACGACGTACTGCGAGAACCCGCCGCCCATCCCGGACAGTCCGACGAAACCGAGGCTCTGGCACACGTTGTAGCGACCCTGGGTGCACGCGTCGCACCTGCCGCAGACGATGTACGGCTCGACCACGACCCGCTCACCCACCCGGAGGTCCGTGACCCCCTCGCCCAGCTCGGCCACCACGCCGGCGAACTCGTGGCCGAGGGTGATCGGCACCGTCTCACCGGTCAACGGATGCGGAGCGTCCGCCGGTGGCGCGAAGATCGGCCCCTCGAGGTACTCGTGCAGATCGGTACCACAGATCCCGCACCACTCGACCTCGACCTTCACCGTGCCAGGACGGACGACCGGCTCGGGGACCTCGTCGATCCGGATGTCCCCCCGGCCGTGGAAGCGTGCTGCCTTCATGGTCTCTCTCCTCTACTGGGTGATGTGCGGTTCAGCCGGCCGAGTTGACGGCGGCACCGGGCAGGACGACGTCAGCCTCGACGTCGGGCTGCGGGTCGGGATGGGTCGCGGCGGCCGGCGACCGCAGCGGGTAGGAGCCGAAGCCCACGACGTAGAGCAGCGTCACCAGCGCGAACCAGTCGAGGAAGCCCAGCGCATTGCCGTGGAGCGCTCCGACGACGACCGGCTCGTGCAGGACGTGTTCGGCCAGCACGTAGTAGTAGCCGACGAAGGTCAGGACGGCGAGCCCGAAGGTGATCAGCGAACGGCAGACGAGATTGGCGGCCGCGCCCAAGCCGGTGGGTCGGTTGCCGAAGGCGTTGCCCCAGAAGATCATCCAGGCGACCCAGCACACGCCGATCTGTGCGGGGAACTGGTTGAGCGCGCCACCCAGCTGGGTGGCGACCGTGGAGCCGACGACCAGCTCCACGACGGCCCGCAGGCCGAAGTACAGCCCGGTACCGAGCACCAGGTTGCCCGCCAGCGAGACGATCACGACCGCACCGCGGCCGCCGGCGTTGCGCCATGGCCAGTTCTCCCAGCACAGGCCGGTGAGCACGATCGCGACGACCACGCTGTAGTACCAGCCCAGGAGGGTGTTCAACTCGAGCAGGGGGCCGTGCTGGGCCACTCGCTCGGCCACCGCGGGGATGCCCAGGACGACGTACAGCACGATCGTCGGCCCGAGCAGGAAGGCGATCTCGCACAGGCCGACGAGGGGTTGGCGCAGCCCACGGTCGGTCCACGGCCAGTGGTCCCAGTTGAGGACTGCCATGACGTAGGTCGAGAAGCCGAACAGGACGAACAGCGCGCCGGCGAAGTACCCGGCACCGCCCTCCCGCCCGGCGGCGAAGTTCGGGTCCAGGCCGCCGAGACCGTGTCCGAGCAGCCACGTCACGGCCACCGCGAAGGCCACCGTCGCTGCCGTGTAGGCGGCGCCTCGCACGGGTTGCGGGAGGCGCGCGAACCCGGCGAGCTCGAGGTTGAAGCCCGTCCACACGACGAACATCAGCGCCCAGAACAGGGCCGCGTTGAAGGGCAACGGGTAGATGTCCAACGGGCTGGTCGTCGGATCGGCCAGGAGGTACCAGCCGAGCAGGGAGGCTGTGAGCACCACAGCCAGGTTCACGAGCCCGAAGGCCCACCACGCCATGGGGCGCTTGTCGTCGTGCTGCATGTCGGACCACCTTCTCGGGGATGTGATCCACAGCACACCGACCGGTCCGGGCGAGCCGGAAGCGTTGCACGCCGTTGCAGCCCGAAGACCGTCCGAACGGGCAGGTCAGGGCCTGCCGCGGGTCTCGAACTCCTGGACGACGTCCGCCCGGGCGAGCGGCCCCCGCAACGCGAGCGCCCACAGCAGCAGCCGCGCCTTCACCGGTGACAGCCAGCCCGCGCCGACGGCACCGCGGGCGAGCAGGTCGATCTCGGAGCCCGGGTAGCCGTACATCGCCCGTCCGGTGGGGCCGGAGCCGGTCCGCGAGGCGAACACGACCGGGACCTGACGGGCGAGGCGGCCCACTGCTTCGGCCATCCGCGCCGACACGTGGCCCGCGCCGAAGCCGGCGACCACGACGCCGTCGACGTCCTCGGCGCGGATCGCGTCCAGCACGTAGCCGTCGTCGCCGAGGTAGGTCGCCACCAGGGGCACCCGCGGGTCGCCGACCTCCTGCCCCGGGGCGAGGTGGAGTGCGGGCACCCGGGCCGGCGGGACGCCGTACACGACCTCGCCCTCGACGCAGCGCCCGATCGGGCCGAAGCCTGCCGAGCGGAAGGCGCTGGTCGACATCGAGTCGGTCTTCGCCACCCAGCGCGCCTGGTGCAGCTCGTCGTCGAAGGCGACGACGACTCCACGCTCTCGCGAGGCCGTCGCGAGCGCGCAGCGGACGGCGGACAGCAGGTTGGCCGGGCCGTCGGCGCCGGCGGCCTGGGGCGAGCGCATCGCACCGGTGACGACCAGCGGCTCGGGGCGGTCCCAGAACAGGTCGAGCAGGTACGCCGACTCCTCCAGCGTGTCGGTGCCCTGGGTGACCACGACGCCTCGGGCGCCGGCGTCGACCGCGGCCTGCGCCCAGGCGAGGGTGCGCACGATGGTCGGCTCGTCGAGCGAGGGACTCGGCAGCGAGGCGAGCGTCTCGGCGTGGACCGTGGCCGTGTCCTCGAGCCCGGGCACGGCCGCTGCCAGGGCGTGCGCCGACAACGTGGGCACCACCTCGGTGCCGTCGGTCGAGGTGGACGCGATCGTGCCGCCGAGCGCGCCGATCGCCACCGTGGGGAGGGTCATGGGCCCAGCATCCCGCACGGCTGTCGGCCCTCGGTGGCAGGCTCGTCGCATGGCACGCGACACCACTCCCGGACGGATGGGCGGCAGCCCCGAGCGCCCGGCGCGCTTCTTCGCCGACGCCGCCGAGTTCGGCGCCTGGCTGGCCGCCCACCACGACACCGAGACCGAGCTGTGGATGGGTCTGTACAAGAAGCACGTCCCCGACCGCGGGCTGACCTGGGCGCAGGCGGTCCCCGAGGCGCTGTGCTGGGGCTGGATCGACTCCGTCGCGCAGCGCATCGACGAGGACGCCGTCCGCCAGCGCTGGACGCCGCGCAGGAGGACGAGCATCTGGAGCAAGGTCAACCTCGACCTCGTCGACCAGCTGCGGGCCGAGGGCCGGATGCAGCCGTCCGGCCTGGCGATCTGGGAGCAGCGGCGACGCGACGTGGCGCCGTACACCCACGAGGTCGACGGCGAGCTCGTCCTCCCCGATGCGTACGCCGCCCAGCTCGCCGCGTCCCCGGCCGCCACGGCCTTCTGGGAGGCGGCCACCAGGACCTACCGCCGGATCTGCGTCAACTGGGTGACCTCCGCCAAGCAGGAGGTGACCCGCGACCGCCGGATGGCCCAGCTCGTCGAGGAGTCCGCCGCCGGGCGGCTCATCCCGAGCCAGCGCTACGGCGAGGTCCCCAAGTGGGTGGAGCGGGCGGCCGCCGCGGCGAAGTCCCGGTAGACCACGACCTCGCGCACGTGCTCGGCCGCGGCGACGTCCGCAGTCGAACCCTCCACAAGCACTTCGACCCCACACTCGAACCATGTCCGCCGCCACGACTGGGGCGACCACTTCCTCTACGCGCCCGTCGTGATGACATGCCTCGACCCCCGCAGACATGAGGTCCTGCGGGGTGTGGGGCGTGGTCGCTACCGGTCGGGCGGGCCGGTGGCGCTGGTGTCGTGGAGGGGGTGGGTGCCGCGGTGGTCGACGCGGAACCGGAACCCGGCCGGGCTGGTCCACACGTAGGTGGCCGGCATCACGGTGTCGTAGTGCCAGGTGGAGTGGGTCTTGGCGCGGTGGTGGCGCCTGCAGAGGGGGACGAGGTTGCACGGGCAGGTCTCGCCGCCGTCGGCCCAGGGTTGGTGGTGGTCGATGTCGCAGCGTCGGGCTGGTCGGGTGCAGTGGGGGAACCGGCAGGTGTGGTCGCGCAACGCGACCTGTGCCCGGTGGCGGTCGGGGATCTCGTAGGCGGTGACGGGGACGTGGTCGGCGAGGTCGATGACCGGCCGCACGAGGATCGTGGTGTCCCGCGCCTGTAGCCATTCGCGGATCTGCCCGGTGGTGATCGGGCAGCGGCCCTCGTCCCACCGCCCGACCGGGTTGTGTCCGGTCAGGCTCGTGTCCGTGACATGCACGTTCAGGATCACCCTGCGGCCCGGAACGGTCGCGACGACCTCCCCGGTGTCCGGGTCGGGGATCAACAGGTCCAGCGCGAGGTCGTGGCGGGCGAGCTCGGCGGCGGCCTTGGAGCGTCGGACGTCGAGCGACGAGTCGTCCCCGAGCCGGCCCA
>JADCLI010000073.1 GCA_016803235.1 Pimelobacter simplex | reverse complement strand
GCCTCGACCAGCGCATACCCCAGCCCAGTCACCTCAGCCATCACACAACCCCTTCCGATCAGTTGTTCTCGATGAAATCGATCGCCAGTCGGTTGAACTCCGCGGCGTGCTCGATCTGCAGCCAGTGCCCGCATCGGTTGACCAGCACCATCCGCGAGTTCCGGATCAGCGGGAGCAGCCGCAGGGAGTGCTCGAACTGGACGACCCGGTCGTCCCTGCCGTGCAGCAGCAAAGACGGCGTCGAGATGCTGGCGATCTCCTCGATGCCTGCGGCATACCGGCCGAAGCCTTGGTTCTGCAGGCCTTCGAGGAAGTTCTCCAGGTGGTCGGGGCGAGCCAGCGCTGCCTCGGACCGAAGGGCGGCGAGCTCGTCCGTGGCGAACTCGTCGGAGAACGTCATGATCTGGACCAGCGCCTTGATTTGCTCGGGCGTGGGGTTCCGGTAGGCGTTGAAGAGGACCTTCAACCCTTCGGACGGTCCGTCGCCCGGGCCGAAGAGGGTCGGTGCGGTCAGGTAGCTCCCCGACCCCATCGTGATCAGGTGCGACACCCGCTCGGGGTGGCGAGCAGCGACCGCCAACGACGTGGCACCACCCATCGAATTGCCGATCAGCGCCGCCTTCTCGATGCCGAGGCTGTCCATCACCTCGATGACCGTCGCCGACTGGTCGGTCGCCCCGAAGACGGTCGCGTCCGAACGCCCCCAGCCCGGCATGTCCACGGCGACCGTGCGGAAGCGCGCGGACAGGGCGCCGAGGTTCGGGTAGAAGTTGCTCCAGCCCGTGGCCCCTGGGCCACTGCCGTGCAGCAGGAGGACCGGGTGGCCCTCGCCGGCCTCGTTGTAGTGGATCTTCCAGCTCTTGGTCTGCACGAACCGGCTGGTTCCCTCTTCGGTGAGTTCAACGGCCATGGGCGCGGCTCCTTCGATGTGGTTCGGACAGTGCTGGTGGACGTGCTGGTGGACGTGCTGGTGGACGTGCTGGTGGACGTGCTGGTCGGCGGTGACGAATCGGCGCCGAGGATCAGCGGTGGCGACCCGGGCCGACGACGCGCACGTCGTCGTTGTTCACCAGGTCCGGCACGGTCCACCCATCGAGGTCGTACTCCGCCATGAACGAGTCCACGAACGCCTTGTAGCCGTCGATTTGGCCGGTCGCCGTCTGCTCCATCACGGCCGCAAGGCGGTTGAACTCGTGGTTGCCGGCGTAGTTGCGCTCGTAGAGCTCGTGGCGACCACCGAACTCGCTGCCGATGGCGTCCCAGATGACCTTGAGCAGCTTCACTCGCTCCTCGGCCGACCGGCCTCCCGACCCCCGGACGTACCGGTCGAGGTAGGGACGGAGTTCGGCGTTGTGCCAGTCCGACGTGCTTCCGGGCAGGTAGATCAGCGCACTGGCGATGTCCTGCTCGAAGATCTCCTTCGCCCGCGAGTAGGCCTGGCCCATCATGACGCGGTACACAGCTCCGGCGTCAGGATTGGGCACCATCGACCCGTCCGGCCACGGGACGGCGTTCTCCACCATCGAGTCCACGCAGGTCCAGAACAGGTTGCGCAGCGTGATCAGCTCGCCGATCCGGGTCTGGACCCCGCGGAACTCGCTCGTGCCGGTCATCTCCAGGCCCTTGATGAACAGCCCGACGAGGAAGTCGAACTTCACCGCCAGTCGGATGCAACCCTGCATGTAGGCACGCTGCGGCGAGCCCGAATGGACGAGCAGGGAGTTGGAGGTCTCGACCTCGTAGGAGAACACGTTCTCCCACGGCACGAGCACCCGGTCGAAGACAATGATGCTGTCGTTCTCGTCGAACCGGCTCGACAGCGGGTAGTCGAACGGTGATCCCACGTGTGCCGCGTTGAGCTCGTAGGACTGGCGGCAGATCAGCTTCACGCCGGGGGCGTTCATCGGCGCGATGAAGATCGGCGAGAACTCCTTTGCGGTGATCGGCATGAGGCTGCCGACGAAGGTGTGGTGGGTGAGGGCCGACCCGGTCGCAACGACCTTCGCGCCGGAGATGACCAGGCCCTCGTCCCTTTCCTCGACGACGCGGACGTTGACGTCCGCGGCGCCCTCCCAACCAAGGTTGCGGTCCGTGGGCGGGTTGATGAGGGCGTGGTTGAGGAACAGCAGGCGCTCCTGCATGTCGGCGTACCACCGGCGCACGTTGCCCTCGAAGCGGCCCGCCGCCCCGGGGTTGCCCGCCAGGGAGATCATGAAGCCCGCCTTGTAGTCGGGGCTGCGGCCGAGCCAGCCGTAGGTCATCCGGGCCCACTCCTCGATGGCGCGCCGGCCCTCGCGGATCTGGTCCTTCGTCCGTGCCACCTTGAACCAGGGGTGGGTGAACCCGCCGTTGCCGGTGTCGGTGGGGACCGTGAGGACATCCTTGCGAGCGGGGTCGTGCATGGCGTCGTAGAGCCGGGCGATCATCCTGGCGCTGTTGCGGAAAGCGGGGTGCGTGGTGACGTCGTCTACGCGCTCGCCGTGGAGCCACACCTCCCGGCCGTCGCGGAGGCTCTCGAGATACTCCTCTCCGGTCATCGGGAGACGAGTAATGGTTCCGGCGCCCGGCACCTCTTCCAGCTGAGTCATGGGAGTACCTCTTTCGTGAAGTGAGGGCTTCGTGTGTCGACCGTGAGCCGACCGTGTGCTGGGCCTGCTCGGGCCGGCCCGTCCTCGGGGGCGAGTGCGGCAGTCCGTTGCCTGCCGAGGAAACTAGGCGCGAACTGAGCCGATGCGAAGGAACACGTTTCGCGGGTCGGAACGCGCCCGGAAGCCCTGCCTGGGCCACCGCTGACGTGCCGAGCCCACCGGGCGCGACGAGCCGTCAGCCCTTCCTGGCTGCGGCCCGCGGGCGTGAGCGACCCTGGTAGCGGGCCGCGCCCACGGCGATGAGAAGCGCGGCGCCGTTGAAGAGGTCCGGGATCCACACGGGCGCCCCCCCGAGCTGGAGCCCCTTGACCCCGACGGCCAGGACGTACACCGCGATCACGGTGCCCCACACGTTGGGCCGCCCCCCCTTGAACTGGGTGGAGCCGAGGAACACAGCCGCGATGGCTGGCAACAGATAGGACGGTCCGACCGTGGGCGCACCCACACCAAGCCGGGAGCTGATCAGGATGCCGGCACCCGCGGCGACCACGCCGCTGGCGATCAGGCAGACCACGATGACCCGCGTGGTGTGGACGCCGGAGAGCCGGGCCGCCTCGGGTCCGCTGCCCGTCGCGTAGACGCGACGCCCCAGGGGCGTCCGCTCGAGCACGTACCAGATCGCCAGCGACACGACGAGGGTGATAAGGACGGCGTTCGTGACTCCGAAGTGCCGGTCGGTCGCAAGGCTCTGGAACTCGAGTGGCAGATTAAGGATCTGCTGACCGTTCGACACCCAGGCAATGGCGGCGAGGAGCACTGAGCTGAGACCCAGCGTCGCGATGAAGGAGTCGATCCTGGCGCGGACGATGAGCAGTCCGGACGCCGCGCCGGCCACTGCGCCCGCGACGAGGGTGAGCAGGATCGCTTGCGAGATGGGCATCTCGCCGGAGGTGAGCAGCCAGGCGACCAGGATCGCGGCCAGGCCGACCTCAGCACCGATCGCGAGGTCGAAGACACCGGCTGCGAAGGGCAGCACGAGACCGACCGCGATCAGCGCAGTCGTGGCTGACGCGTCGAAGAGCGAGGTCCAGGTCCCCCACACGAGAAAGGTCTCGGGGACCCAGAACGAGTAGACGACGAACAGGACGACGAACACATAGACGGCGCTGATGTTGCGAAACGACAGCGTGCGCAGGAGGCCGGCTCCCGCTCGCTTCCGCGGTGGGGGGGCCGGTCGGGCCGCAACCTCGTCCGAGGCGTCTGCAGTCTGGGGTGAGATCTCAGTGGACATGAGCGGTTCCGTTCCTGTGGCGGGTGGAAGGGGTGGTAGCGGCCCCGCTCGGGGCGACCGTCGCCTCCAGCAGGGCCTGAGGAGTCAGCTCGTCGCCGGAGAGCTCGTCGACGACGCGGCCGTCCCGCAGGACCAGCACCCGGTCGCAGAAGGCCACGAGCTCCTTGTCATCCGATGAGCAGATCAGGACGGCGCACCCGGCCGCGACGGACTGACCGACGATGTCGTAGAGCGCGGCGCGGGCGCCGATGTCCACCCCTTGCGTCGGCTCGTCGAGGAGCAGCACCCGCGGGCCCGCGCGCAGCCACTTCGCGAGCGCCACCTTCTGCTGGTTTCCCCCGCTGAAGGCGGCGACCGCGCGCTCCGGCAGGGCGGGACGAAGCTGGATCCGGTCGACCCAGTGGGCGGTCTCTGCACCTTCGCGCTTGGCGTGCAGCCCGCCCCACCAGCGGCGGAGCGGACGCAGCGCGGGCAGCGTGAGGTTCTCGCGCACATTCATGGGCAGGATCACCCCACTGCGGTGCCTGTCGGCGGGCACGTACGCCATCCCCGCGGCGATCGAGGCCCGCGGGTCAGGCGGAACCGGCGCCCCAGCGGCGACATGCACGACCCCACGGGTCCGGGGAATCGCACCGAAGACGAGGCCGCACAGGTGCTCGCGTCCCGAGCCCAGGAGGCCGCTGACGCCGACGACCTCGCCGGCCCGCAGCTCCAGCGACAACTGGTCGAGGGTGGCGCCGCTGAGCCCCTGGACGCTCAGCACCGTCTTTCCTATGGGGCCTGGCTCCCTGCGGGTCTCCTCCATCCGCCGGCCGACGATCAGCTCTGCGAGGCCGGTGTTATCGACCGCATGAGCCGGGGTATCGCCGACCACTCGGCCATCGCGCAGCGCGACGACTCGATCTGCCAGGGACGTCACCTCGTCCAGGCGATGTGAGATGAACACGACAGCACCCCCGCGGGCGGCGACGATCCGCACCGCGTCGAACAACAGCTTGACCTCGTCGGAGTGAAGAGCAGCCGTGGGCTCGTCGAGCACCAGGACATGGTCGGGCCGCTCCCAACCGTCCATCGCCCGAGCGATCGCGACGATCGTGCGTTCCGCCGCTGTCAGCCGGTGCACCGGCACGGTGACGTCGAAGTGCCCCCCGAACTCTGCCACCTGCGCCGAGAACTCCCTCACCTCCGCCCGGCGTGGGTACGGGGTCAGACCCCGATGACGCAGCGGGCGGCCGATGTCGATGTTCTCGATGGTCGACAGCTCCGGCACTAGCCCGAGGTCCTGGTGGATGAAGTGCAGGTCCGACATCGCCCGTTGACCGGTGAGGTAGTTGCCCGCACCGTCGCGGACCTCGATGTGGGCGCCCGGGTCTGGCTCGTAGACCCCGGCGAGCACCTTCACCAGGGTCGACTTGCCGGACCCGTTCTGGCCGACCACGGCGACGATCTCCCCCGCGTGCACGTCTAGCGAGACCTGGTCGAGGGCTAGGACGCCCGGGAACGTCTTGGACAGGTTGCGCACGCTGAGAAGAGGCGTCGGCTCCATGTGAGTCTCCACAGATCCCGTCGGCGAGGACTAGCTCACTCCCCACAGGGCGCCGAATCGCTCGGCGAAGTCCGGGTAGCCCGTCCAGCCCTTGCTCGGGTCGAAGGTGATGTCGGCCTTCTCCAGGAACTGGAACGGCGCGATCCCACCCTCGTCCCCGCTCTGGTTCGACCCGAGGGGCTGCTCCAGGACGAGGCGAGCCGCTGCGTCGACGGTGAGGAACTCCGCGACCGGGAAGTCGACGCCAAGACCCGCGGTGATGCCGCCGCCTTGGATGTCGGCCAAGGCGGCGGGGCTCGGCGCGAACACGAGGGTGTCGACGCCGATGTCGGCGGTGCGCAGGGCTGCCGGAAGCCCACTGGTCGCCTCGGAGGCCGCGAAGACAGCCACACTAGTGTCGGGGTGCGACTGGAGGTCACTGACGACCGCGGAAGGAGCGGTCGTGCCGAGCGTGGTGATCGACAGATCGACAGCGCGGCTCTCACAGCCAGAGCACAGCGCCTTTAGCTCCTTCTCGAAGGCCTCTTGCATGATCGGGCTGAAGGTGAGCTCGGGCGTCCCGTAGTACACCGCATGGGTGTCCGCGCCGTGCTTGTTGACCACCCACCCGGCAAGCAGCCGGCCCGCGAGTTCGTTGCTGCCCCGGCCCGCAACGCCGGCCGTGATCCCGTACTTGGCGGCATCCGACATCCCCAGGGAGACGACCGGCACCCCTGCGTTCTTCAAGGTGGCCAGCTGCTTGGAGATGATCGACGCCTCGATTGGGGGCAGCAACACGGCGTCGGGTTCCATCTCGATGATCGAGTTCATCGCCGACTGCATGGACTCCGCCGAGGAGGACGCCGGGACCGCGTTGAGCTCCACGCCAAGCATCCCGGCCGCACCCGTCACGACCTCGGCCATCAAGGCACAGGTCGGGATCGGGCACTGCAGGTAAGCGAATGTCGTCCCGGCCGGGAGGGGGCCGGCGAGCGGCTCGTCGATCGGAAACTCGCTGGGCTTGCCGACATAGGGATCGATCAGTTGCTTGGCGGCCGCCATGTCGGCCGTTCCTCCCGACGACCCGACCGAGTCATCGGCCCCACACGACGCGAAGGTGAGGGAGGCGGTTACCGCGAGCCCGAGCCCGATGAAGCTGGAGAGAAGGTTTCGATGCACGACGAACGCTCCTGACGAAGGGCGAGTGACCGAGCAACCGGCGGGGCGCCGAGCACTCGAGCACAAGATTGAGTGGCTCATGGTCAGCGCGGGCGACGCGCCTTGACCACGCCGGCGTTCCGGCCGACGGAACCGTGCCCCGAAGCAGGTCGCGATCAGGCGTGGATCAGGACGGAGCCTCTCCGGGCTGAACGACGACCAGAAGGGTCGCGACCTGCTGGGTGTGGTTCATGATCGAGCGGATCGTCCGCCAGGGGATGAACACCGAGTCGCCGGCATACAGGACCGACGCGGACGTCCCGGAGCCATCGCGCACGCGGAGGGCGAGCTCCCCGTCCAGGACGATGTAGACCGTGTCGCCAGCGACCGGCCCGAGCTCGGCGCACGCACCGGGCGGATACACCGAGTGCCCCACCCAGAATCCGGACGGACCGCCGACCTCGGCGCCATGGAGGCGGCGGGCCGTCACGTCGACGTGCCCGGGCGGCGCGTAGGCGGTGCCTTGCCCGGAACGGGTGACCTGGATACGGCTCATGGCAAAGCCACGTCCTTCAGCGTCAGGGAGGAGCGATCGGCGAGACGGTGCGCGCACTCGGCGACCACCGCCGCGGCCAGCTCGGCCGCAGTGTCTCCCTCGGGCTCGGGCACCACATGGTGGACGGCGCCGAGGTCGGCGAGGTCCGCGGCCCTCACCCCCTGCGCACGAGCCATCGCGGCCGCGTGGGATGTATCACCGTGGACGATTACGCTCGCACCTTCGGGCGGCAGCGGCGCGAGCCACGCGTGCTCCGCCGCGATCACCGTTCGGGCGGGAAACAGCGCGAGTGCTCCTCCGCCACAGCCCTGGCCGAGGAGTACGGCGATCGTGGGGACCCTCATCGTCGTCATGGTGGCGATGCACCGGGCGATCTCGCCCGCGATGGCTCCGTTCTCTGCAGCCGGCGACAGCTCCGCGCCCGGGGTGTCGACCACGGTGACCAGCGGCAGACCCAACTCGTCGGCCAGACGCATTCCCCTGCGCGCTTCTCGTAACGCCCCCGGTCCCATGGGGGTGGCAGGCGACTGACGAGAGCGGTCCTGGCCGACGAGAACGCAGGGTTGACCGTCCAGGCGAGTCAACGCGACCAGCACGGTGTCGTCGCGTTCTCCTTCGTCGGTGCCGCGAAGCCGGATCGTGTTGCTGCCGCCGCCGCGCAACAGGTCGCGGGTTCCCACGCGGTCCGGGCCTCGTGTGCGCGTGATGCTGTCCCACGCGTCGTAGTCCGAGCACGAGCCGCCGCGTCTGGGCAGGACCGGCACTCCGGGCGCGTCGAGAAGCACGGCGAGGGCGCGGTCGACGAGTTCGGGCAGAGCGTGTGGCTCGACGACCGCGTCAATGACTCCCTTGGCAGCGAGGTTGTCGGCGACCTGGACCCCGCGCGGGAACGGACGACCGCGGAGCGCTTCGTAGACCTTCGGACCGAGGAACCCGACCAGAGCTCCGGGCTCGGCGACGGTGACGTGTGCCAACGACCCCCACGAGGCGTAGACACCACCCGTGGTGGGGTGCCGCAGGTAGACCAGGTACGGCAGCCCAGCGGCGCGGTGGTCCATGACCGCGCGGGAGATCTCGACCATCTCCAGAAACGCCGGGGTCCCTTCCTGCATCCGCGTGCCACCTGACGCAGTGGAAGCGAGCACCGGAAGCCCCAGCGCTGTCGCGCGTCGCACCGCGGCGACGATCCGGCGGGCCGCGTCGCGGCCGATCGACCCCGCCAGGAACCCGAACTCGTTGACGAGGACGACCACCGGCCTGCCTCGCACAAGACCCATGCCGGTGAGGACTGACTCGTCGGTCCCGGCGCTGGCCCTCGCAGCCAGCAGCTCCAAGCGGTACTCCTCGGGATGGCCGCTGAGATCGATCGGCTGGTCCCACGACTCGAAGGAGCCGGCCTCCAGGACCAGGTCCAACAGATCCACGGCACGCCACCGACGGGTCATCGCAGTGACCTCCCTCCTTCCGCCAGCGCGGTCAAGGAGTGACTTCCTCGCCGGCGAGGCGACGCCTGAGCTGTGCGCGAACGACGGGCAGGGCCATCCGGGCACGCTCCTGGCCGATCGTCGTGCTCTCCCCATGGCCGGTGTGCACGACGGTCTCGGCCGGGAGCGCGAACAGCTTGCTGCGGATCGAGGCCTCGAGGCTGGGCCGGTCGCTGAAGGAGCGCCCAGTGGCACCGGGCCCGCCGTGGAACAACGTGTCCCCGGTGAAGACACAGCCGAGCTCGGGCACGTGGAGACAGATCCCTCCGGGGCTGTGGCCGGGTGTGTGCAGGACCCGCAGGGTGGCGTCGCCGAGCCCGATGACCTGGCCATCGGCGAGGTCTGCGTCCCAGAGCGGCGCGTGGACGTCGTCGGCGCCGCCATGGGTCAGCTCCCACAGCGGCTGCTCTTCGGGGTGCAGCAGGATGGGCGCGACAACCCGGTCCCTGAGAGCCGGGGCGGCACGGACGTGGTCGTCGTGCGCGTGGGTGCACACGATCGCCTTGACCCGCCTGTCCCCCACGAGAGCAAGGATGGCGTCCACGTCGTGCGGTGCGTCGATGACGACGCACTCCGCGTCGTCCCCGACGACCCAGATGTTGTTCTCGACCTCGAACGTCTCTCCGTCCAGCGTGAAAGTCCCCGAGTTGACCGCGTGGTCGACTCGCACAGTGCCCACCGCACTCACAGGACCACCACCGATCGGAGGACGTCGCCGTGGTGCATCCGCTCGAACGCACCCTCGACCTCGCCGAGCTTGATCTCCTCGGAGACGAACGCGTCCAGGTCGAGCCGCCCTTGCTCGTAGAGATCGACCAGCATCGGGAAGTCGCGGCTCGGCAGGCAGTCGCCGTACCAGCTCGACTTCAGGGCCCCGCCCCTGCCGAAGACGTCGATCAGCGGCAGGTCGGGAAGCTTCATATCGGGTGTCGGGACGCCGACGAGCACCACGGTGCCGGCGAGGTCGCGGGCGTAGAACGCCTGCTTCCACGTCTCGGGCCTGCCGACGGCCTCGATGACGACGTCCGCGCCGTCGGCTCCCTCGTAGGTCTCCCCGGCAATGCGCCTGATCTCCGCCACCGGGTCCACGACTGACGAGTCGACGACATGGGTCGCCCCCGCAGCCTGGGCGGCAGCGAGCTTCTTGCGATCGATGTCGACGGCGATGACCGGGCTGGCGCCGGCCAGGGCGGACCCTGCCACCGCAGCCACACCGACGCCACCACAGCCGATGACCGCGACTGACGTCCCCCGGGTCACACCGCCGGTGTTGATCGCCGCGCCGATGCCCGCCATGACGCCGCAGCCGAGCAGGCCGACGGCCGCCGCGCGGGTGGAGGGGTCCACCTTCGTGCACTGGCCGGCGGCGACCAGGGTCTTCTCGGCGAACGCGCCGATCCCGAGCGCGGGAGATAGTTCGGTACCGGCGTCGGGACCGTCTGCGATCGTCATCCGCTGGGTGGCGTTGTGGGTGGCGAAGCAGTACCAGGGCTCGCCCCGCCTGCAGGCTCGGCAATGGCCACACACGGCCCGCCAGTTCAGCACCACGAAGTCACCCGGTGCGATCTCGGTGACGTCGGGCCCGACGGCCTCGACCACCCCTGCAGCCTCGTGGCCCAGGAGGAAGGGGAAGTCGTCGCTGATCCCACCCTCGCGATAGTGCAGGTCGGTGTGGCACACGCCGCACGCCAGCACCTTCACCAGCGCCTCGCCGGGACCCGGGTCCGGCACATTGATCGTGAGGACCTCCACCGGCCGCCCCTTGGCGCGCGCGACGACTGCCTGGACCTGCTGCATACCATCTCCCCTGTTGCGATGTTCCTCGATGAGCTGCCTCTCGGGCTTGCCTTGTTGCGACACAGTCAGACGACTCGCGATGCTGCTGGTCGCCGGTGGCTCGCGCTTCCCGAAGGGCCTCGCTCCCCCGTGATGGTGGAGCGGCGAAGACAACGATCCGTACTACGTGAGACGCGCCAAGTTCATCTCTCGGCTATCCGCGAGCCGACGCCGAGTTCCATGAGGTCCTCGCCAACGATGAGGCTCCCGGAGTATCCGCGTCGTGCGCGCCGCCAGCGGGACGGTGAGTTCGTGGCTGGAGCCAGGTGAGTCAGCACGAGGTTCTTCGCCCCGGCGGGCTCAGCGACATCGCGGCCGACCTGCTCGATCGTTGTGTGCGCCCCGAGGAGATGCTGTCGCACCGCGCTGGCGACCTCGTCGGGGAACGGGGCGACGATCTGGTCCACCCACTGGGCATCGATGACCTCGTGGACCAGATAGTCACAGTCTCGCGCGAGGTCGATCAGGTTCTCGCTGACTGTCGTGTCGCCGGAGATCACCACCGATCCGTCTGGCGTGTCGAAGCGGTAGCCGAACGAAGGCGCAGTCGGATGATGGTCGACCAGCGTGGCGGTGATACGGACGTCGCCGTCAGTCCAGATGTGGAGCGGCTCGCTCAGCCGCGGAGGCTTGCCCTCCGGATCGATGTCCCATACGCCCTCGAGGTCGATGTCGTGCACACTGAACAGCTCGCCTGGACCGCCTACGTTGTTGTCGCGGCTGCGGTCGTTGACGTCCTGCGCGAAAGCGCGGTCCAGGTAGCCGGTCATGCCAACCGTCCCCGGTGTCGGGTCCTCCGGGTGGTACACCGGCGGGGAAGGTCGGCCGGGCGGGAAGACCCGGGGCAGGGTTCCCCGGTCGCCGGGCCCGTATACCTGCATCGCCGGGAGTGTCCGATCGAACGTGTTGGCCCGCGCGGTGAGGTAAACATGGGGCCAGTCGGTGACATGATCGCTGTGCAGATGGGTAAAGAAGATGCCCCGGACCTGCGACAACATGGAGCCCGGCACATCTTCCAACCCGAGACCGCTCTGCGCCAGCCGAACACCCGCCCCGGCGCCCAGGTCGACGATGTACACCCGGTCCTCGTACACCACGGCGGTGGAGATGCCGGACCGCTCACCGCCCAACCGAATAGGCCCGCCAGCGGTCCCCAGAAGCACCACCCGCGTACGGAACCGGGCACCGCCAACCCTGTGGCCGCGCTGCGTGGCTGCGGCCGCCGGCCCACCCGCAACCAGCAACCCTCCGCCCGCCACGCCGGCACCGAGGGCCTTGAGGACGCCGCGTCTGCTGGCTGGAGGTAATTGGCTCATCGCCTGAGAAATCACGTCACACATGTCTGCTCCCTGTCTTTCGTCAAAGCCGCAGGCCCGGCTGCCGAGTGCGGTCGTTCCGGCGGCTACCGACGATGCGCATGTGCTGTCCCTTCAGGTCTTCTGACTCGTCCGCAGCGAC
>JADCLI010000072.1 GCA_016803235.1 Pimelobacter simplex | reverse complement strand
CGCGGCGGCGACGCCAGCGGGCCTGGAGGGTGTCCATGAAGCCCGAGGAACGGCCGTGGCTGCGACCGTGGTGGCCACGCCGGCCGCCGTCGACCACGCCGAAGCCGGACGGGTGGGAGGTGATCGTGGCGGCGGCGCCACCGCGCTGGCCGCGGATCGAGCCGAGCAGGATCGTCGCCGAGGCGAGCATGATCAGGAAGCCGGCGACGCCGACGGGCCAGTAGCCGCTGACGGCTCCGCCCATCATCACCGCGATGCCGCAGGCGAAGACCACGCCGGCGAGGATGGCGCGGCGCCGGGCTGCCTGGCGGAGGGTCGTGCCCCGGAGGGTGGACGCGAACTTCGGGTCCTCCTCACTGAGGGCGCGCTCCATCTGCTCCAGCAGTCGCAGCTCCTCTTCCGAGAGTGGCACCGAATCCTCCGACACGTGTGAGGCGGTCGCCCGCCCGATGACTCTTCCTCCAAGTGTAGGCAGGCATCTCCAGCGGTGGTAGGCCGTCCCCCGAAATTGTCCGGTCGGCGCCCGGGAGGGTCCCGACGGGTGGTCGGCCGAGCGGTCACAGCAGGCTGGCCCGGCGGACCGCGGCGGTGCCGAAGCGGTCGACGGCGCGGTCCACGGCCCGGTCGGCGTCGGGCCAGCCGGGGTCGCGCTCGCCGAGCGCCAGCTGGCGGCTGTCGACGGGCCGCAGGCGGCGCAGCCCCTCGACCCGGACGCCGACCAGGCGCACGGCGAGGGCGCGCGGCCCGCGGGCGTCGAGCAGGCCGTCGAGGAGGGTCACGGCGACGGCGTACACCTCCTGGGTGACGTCGGTGGCCTCCGGGAGGGTGCGCGAGCGCTGGACGGTGGTGAAGTCGGAGAACCGGACGGTGACGGTGACCGTGCGGCCGGTGCGGCCGGCCCCCCGGACCCGGGCGGTGACCCGGGAGGCCAGTCGGAGCAGCTCGCGACGCAGCTCGGCGCGGTCGCGCACGTCGACCGCGAGGGTGTGCTGGGAGCCCATGCTGCCCTCGGGCTCGCCCTCCCCGAAGCCGAAGACGCCCGCGCCGCCCGGGACCAGCTCGGTGCGGTCGCTGCCCCACACCAGGGCGTGCAGGTGGCCGCCGAGGTGCCGGCCGAGCATCCTGCGCAGCAGGTCGACCTCGATCGCGGCGACGTCGCCGACGGTGACCAGGCCGAGGCGGTGCAGGCGCTGGCGGGTGGCCTCGCCCACGCCGTAGAGGACGCCCACGTCGAGCGGGTGGACCTCGGCGACGAACCGGTCGGGTGGGATCACCCGGACCCCGTCGGGCTTGGCCTGCCGGCTGGCGAGCTTGGCGACCGAGATCGAGGCTGCGATGCCGACCGAGCAGGTGATGCCGTGCTCGGCGCGGATCCGGGAGCGGAGTCGTTCGGCGATCGCCTCGGGCGGCCCGAACAGCCGGACGGCGCCGCGTACGTCGAGGAAGGCCTCGTCGAGCGAGGTCACCTCGACGAGCGGGGTCACCGTGCGGAAGGTCTCCATGATCGCCCTCGACACCGGCGTGAGCAGGCCGAAGTCGGGCGCCATGGTGACGGCATGGGGGCACAGGCGCGCCGCCTCGGCGCCGGGCATGCCGGAGCGGATGCCGAAGCGCCGGGCCGGGTAGTTGGCCGACAGCACGACCCCGCGGTGCCCGCCGCCGACGACAACGGGAACGTCGTGGAGCTCGGGCCGGTCCCGGATCATCACGGACGCGTAGAACGCGTCCATGTCGACGTGGAGGATCGGGCACGCGACGCTCACGGCCCGCTCCCGGGCCGGAGCGGGCGCCCGTCAGGAGGCGGAGTGCGCCAGGACGTGCAGCTGAGTCGCCAGCGGGAGGTACTCCGCACGCCCGGCGACGGCACGCTCGAGGTCGACGAGGGCCGCCGCCGCGCCCGGCTCCTGGTCGACCAGGGCGGCGGGGACCAGGTCGGCGAAGACCCGCACGGCGTGCACCGACACGGCACCGAAGCCGTGGTCGGCGAGCAGGTCCCGGACCTCGTCCGCGGTGAACCGGCGCCCGGTGCGGGTGTCGACGGGCTGCTGGTCGTCGAGCAGGTCGCGGGCCTGCTGGAAGTGACCGGCCATCGCACGGGTGATGACGGACGCGTGCCGCTGGCCGACGACCAGGCTGAGCAGGCCGCCCGGCCGGAGCACCTCGGCGACCCGGTCGAGCGCCAGGGAGGCGTCGACGACCTCGAGCACCCCGTGGCACAGGACCACGTCGGCGCTGCCGGCTCCGACGACCTCGACCAGGTCGGCGACGTCGCCCTGCAGGCCGGACACCTCGAGGTCGACCTCGCGTGCGCGTCGGGCGAGCGCCGCGAGGGCGTCGGGGCTGGGGTCGACGACGCGCACCCGGTGTCCCGACTCCGCGAGCCGGACCGCGAAGCCGCCGGTGCCGCCGCCCAGGTCCACCACGTCGCGCGGTCCTCCCTCGAGCGCCGACTCGAGGGCGTCCCACACGACCGCCGTGCGGACGGATCCACGCTGCTCGCGAGAGGCCATGGGCCGAACACTAGTGGTCACCTCCCCAAGTCGTCCGGCGGCGGGCCGTCGCCCCGTGCCGCGGCGTCAGCCGACGGCGAGGCCGGCGAGCTGCTCGCCGAGCGGGACGTGCGGAGTGAGGCCGAGGGCCTGCTCGACGAGGGCCAGGAAGCGGTCGGCGTCGCGGACCAGGTCGTCGGCCTCGCGCTCGGTGGCGGCCCGGGTGGAGCCGGCCTCGGCCGCGGCCCGCTTGGCGGCGCCGGCGGCGAAGAACGCCGCCCACTCCGCGAGCTCGGGGGCGACCTCGGTCAGCAGCACCCACGCGTTGCGCTGGGCCCGCCGCCGCCCCGTCTCGGGACGGGCGCGCGCGGCCAGCAGCGCGGCGGCGGCGCGCAGCGCGGCGACGTGGGCACAGGCGTAACGGGTGGCGACGTCGCGGGCGGCGACCGCCTCGCTCAGCGATTCTGCCGACCGGATCAGGTAGTTGTGGGTGGTCGCCGGCAGGGCGTGCGGGCTGACCGTGCGAGGGGCGAACTGCTGGGCCACGGCGTCTTCTCCTCCGGTTGTGTTCGAACAGATGTTCGAATGACCCGAAGGTACACCGCCGGTCCGACACTGCTCAAGGGGCAGCGCCGGGATCGGCGAGGAGCGGCAGGCGACCTCGGCTCAGCGACCGAAGGTGCGCACGTACTCCCGGCTCTGCGGGTGCCAGAGGAAGACCAGCGTCACCGCGCCGATCACGGCAGCGGCGATCGCCATCCCGTCGACCATCGTGGGCGGGTCGGTGCGCACGGTCGCGACCGCGACCACGATCACGCCGGCCACGATCGCGGCCAGCGAGTGCCGGGCCCAGTTGTGGCCCACCCGGAACAGCGCGATCAACGTCGCCGCGAGGACCGCCGTGACGGCGTACAGCACGAGGATGACGGGGACGAACTCCACCGGCTGGACGGTGCTGTCCCCGACCTGCATGGGCGACCACACGCTGCCGAGGTCGTCGCGCTGGGTGACGACGAGGACGCAGACCAGCAGCCCGGCCGCGACCATGGACCACAGCAGCCAGCAGGCGATCACGACCGCAGGCGGCCGGGCCTGCGGCTCGGCCTCCGGAGCGGCCTGCTGCGGGGCCTCGGTCTCGGGCATGGTTCCTCCAGTCCGTGGTGGGGTCGTGCTCGGTAGGGTCACCCCCATGTCGGCCGAGCATCCCTCGATCACCCGGTTCCGCGACGAGCACCAGCGCCGGGGCGGAACCGGCGAGATCGTCATTCTGCCCGACTCGGTCCACACGGCCGCACTGGCCGCCGAGGCATTGGGGTGCGAGGTGGGCGCGATCGCCAACAGCCTGCTCTTCGACGCCGACGGCACGCCTGTGCTCATCCTCACGTCGGGTGCCCACCGGGTCGACACCGAGCTCGTCCGCACGACGATCGGCGGGCCGGAGCTGCGCCGGGCGAAGCCCGACTTCGTCCGCGAGCACACCGGTCAGGTGATCGGCGGGGTCTCCCCCATCGGCCACCCGGCGCCCCTCGCGACGTACCTGGACCCGTGGCTGCAGCGTCACGAGGTCGTCTGGGCCGCGGCCGGGCACCCGGCGGCCGTGTTCTCGACGACGTACGACGAGCTGCTCGACCTCACCGGCGGCACCCCGCTCGACGTCGCGAAGGACTGAGGGACCCCCGGATGGCACGCATCGTCGTCGTCGGCGGCGGTCTCGGCGGCATGGCCGCTGCCGCCCGGCTCGCCAAGCTCGGACACGAGGTCGCGCTCCTGGAGGCGTCCGGCCGGCTCGGCGGCGCGCTCGCGCCGGTCGAGCGGGACGGCTACCGCTGGGACGCCGGCCCGACCAGCACCCTGCTGCCGGCGGCGCTGCGCGACCTGTTCCGCAAGTCCGGGCGCCCTCTGGAGAAGGAGCTGGGCTCCGACCTCGAGCCGATGCCGGTGCTGCGTGAGCACCGGTTCGCCGACCGCAGCTCGGTGCTGCTGCCCGGCGGCTCCCGGGCCGACCAGGTCGCGGCCTTCGACGCGCTCGGCCCCGGGCTCGGCGACACGTGGGCCCGCCACGTAGACGTCTACGGACCGGTGTGGGACGTGCTGCGCCGCCACTACGTCGAGGTCCCCTGGGACCCGCGCACCAAGGGCGCGGTACCGAAGGAGCTCGACTCGATGTTCGACATCCGCGAGACGCTGTACAAGCGGCTGCGCCACGCGTTCCGCGACGAGCGGCTGGCCCTGGTCGCCGGCCACGCCGCGGTCGCCGAGGGCCACGACCTGCGCAACGTGCCGTCCTGGGTGGGGGTGACCGCCTACCTCGAGCAGTGCTTCGGCGGCTGGCGGGTGCCGGGCGGGATGGGCAGGCTCGCCGAGCTGTTGACCGCGCGCCTGGAGACCCGCGGGGTCCGGGTGCGCACCGGGGTCGAGGTCGAGGACCTGGTGGTGCGCGAGGGACGCGTGGTCGCGGTCCGCACCGCCGAGGGCGAGGCGGACGCCGACGCCGTGGTCGTCGCGATCGACCCGCGCCGGCTGCCCGCCCTCGCTCCGCACGTCGAGCGCACCATGCCCGCGATCCCGCCGGTGGTCGCGCACGTCGGTCTGGCGGGCGACGTACCGGACCTGCCGCACGAGCTGGTGATCCACGAGGAGCCGCTGCTCACCGTGCGTCCGGGTGGCACCGCCCCCGAGGGCGGCACGGCGTGGACGATCCACGGCCGCGGCAAGATCGCCGAGGACCTCCTCGACGCGCTCGCCCGGCACAAGCTGGACGTCCGCGAGAACGTCGTCACGCGGGTCGACCTGTCGCCGCGCGACCTGGTCGAGCAGTGGCGCGGCTCGCCGATGGGCGTGCTGTGGCAGGGTCGCGGCACCGTGCGCCGCCGGATCGGGCCGGGCACCCCCGTGCCCGGCGTGTACGCCGCCGGCGCCCACGCCGCTCCCGGCGCGGGCGTGCCGTTCGTGGCCCAGTCGGCCGCGCTGGTCGCGCAGCTGATCGGCCCGGCCTAGCAGGCGGCTGGCGGTCAGCCAGCGGTCAGACCGTGATCTGCAGCGCCTCGAAGATCTCGAGCGTCGCCCGGGACCGGTTCAGCGTGTAGAAGTGCAGGCCGGGCGCGCCGCCGACGAGCAGCTCGTCGCAGAGCTCGGCCGCGATCCGGATTCCCTCGGCCCGCACCGCGGCGGGGTCGCCGTCGAACTTGCTGATCCGGTCGACGATGTCGTCGGGGACGCTGGTGCCGATCAGCTCGCCCTGGCGGCGGATGGCGGCCAGGTTGAGGATCGGCATGATGCCCGGGAGGATCGGGATGTCGACGCCGCGGGCACGGACCCGCTCGACCAGCGCGAAGTAGTCCGAGGCCCGGAAGAACATCTGGGTCACCGCGAACTCGGCACCGGCCCTCGCCTTGGCGACGAGCACGTCGGCGTCGGCGTCGAGCGAGTCCGCCGAGGGGTGGCCCTCGGGGAAGGCGGCGATGCCGACCCGGAACTCGCCGCGCGAGCGGACCAGCTCGACCAGCTCGACGGCGTAGTTGAGGCCGCCGTCGGTCGGCGTCCAGTCGGCGCGCGGACCCTCCTGCGGGTCGCCGCGCAGCGCCATCACGTGGTTGACGCCCTCCGCGATGTAGGAGTCGAGGATGCCCTCCAGCTCGGCGCGGGTGTGGCCCACGCAGGTCAGGTGCGCCATCGGGACCATCGAGGTCTCGCGCGCGATCCGGCCGGTGATCGCGACCGTCTTGTCCCGGGTGCTGCCGCCGGCGCCGTAGGTCACGGACACGAAGGTCGGGCGGTAGGGCTCCAGCGCCCGGATCGCGTCCCAGAGCTGTGCCTCACCCGCCTCGTCCTTGGGAGGGAAGAACTCGAAGGAGAACGAACGGCCGCCCTCACGGATGATCTCGCCGAGGGAGCGCCCAGCACCGGTGGTCATGAGCCGCAGTGTAGGTGGCCGGAACGGGCCGGGGCCGGGCATCTCGCCAATCACCGGAGTCACTAGGCTCACATCCGTGACCAGCCAGGCATGGGATCCGACCCCGTTCCGGACCGAGGTCCAGGCCACCCTGGACGGCTTCCTCGCCGACCAGGCGGCCCGGCTCGCACCGCTGGGCGGCGACGCCGCGCGGCTGCTGTCCGAGGCACGGGTGAGCGTGTCGGGCGGCAAGCGGTTCCGGGCGGCGTTCTGCCACTGGGGCTACGCCGCTCTCGCGGGCACGCCGAGCGGCACCGCCGCCGAGGCGGTACGACGCGCCGCCGCCGCCCTCGAGCTCCTCCACGCCAGCGCACTGGTCCACGACGACCTGATGGACGCCTCCGACACCCGTCGTGGCCGCTCGGCGACGCACCGGACGTTCGAGAGCGCGCACCGCGCCGACGGCTGGCGCGGCGACCCCGAGCAGTACGGCGCCGCGGCGGCGATCCTGCTCGGCGACCTGCTGCTGTCGTGGTCCGACGAGCTGCTGCGCCGCTGCGGCCTGGGCTGGGACCGGGTGGGTCCGGCGCTCGACGTGCTCGACCTGTGCCGCTCGGAGGTGATCGCCGGGCAGTTCCTCGACGTGTCGGTCCAGGCGCGGGGCCGTGCCGACGTCGCCCAGGCGATGACCGTGCTGCGCTACAAGTCGGCGAAGTACTCCATCGAGCGGCCGATCCACGTCGGCGCCGCCCTCGCCGGGGCCGACGCGACCACGCTCGAGCGGCTCAGTGCCTTCGGCCTCCCGCTCGGTGAGGCGTTCCAGCTGCGCGACGACCTGCTGGGCGTCTTCGGCGACCCGGCCACCACCGGCAAGCCCGCGGGCGACGACCTGGTGGAGGGCAAGCGCACCGTGCTGGTCGCGCTGGCGCTCGACCATGCCTCCCCTGCCGACGCCGAGCGCCTCGACAGCGCGCTCGGCACCGCGCTGTCCGAGGCGGAGGTCGCCGAGCTGCGCATCGTCATCGACGCCTGCGGCGCCCGCGCCGAGGTGGAGTCGATGATCGACGGCCTCGCCCGGCAGGCGGTCGACGCCCTGCACCGCGGCCAGGCCGAGGCCGGCTGGGACGCCGAGGCGTGCCGGGTGCTCGAGCAGCTCGCGGCCGCCGCGACCCGCCGCGCCCACTGACCCGGTCCGGTCCACCGCTCCCGTGAACCCGATCGACCGGCTTCCCGAGACCCCTGCCCGGGTGCTCGCCCTGGACGGGCTCCGGGGCGTCGCCGTGCTCGCGGTCGTCGGCTACCACCTGTTCCCGACGCGCCTGCCCGGCGGCTTCCTCGGCGTCGACATGTTCTTCGTCCTGTCCGGCTTCCTGATCACCACGCACCTGGTGCGCGACGCCGACGCCACCGGACGGCCGCGGTTCGCGCAGTTCTGGGTACGACGGGCCCGCCGGCTCCTGCCCGCGCTGCTCGTGGTGCTGCTGGCCGTGACCGCGACCACCGGCCTGCTCGGCGGTGCCCTGGAGGTCCGGCTGCGCCAGCAGGTGCTGGCCGCGCTGACGTTCAGCAGCAACTGGTACCAGGCGGGCGCGCCCGCGTCGTACGCGGACCGGTTCGAGCCACCGGTCCTGCAGCACCTGTGGTCGCTGGCCGTCGAGGAGCAGTTCTACCTGGTGTGGCCGCTGCTGCTGTGGCTGCTGCTGGCCCTTACGCGGCGCGTCGGGGCGGACCGGCGCGGGCAGGCGGTGGCGCTCCTGGCCACGCTCAGCGTCGCCGCCATGGCCGTCGGACAGCTGGGCGGCGCGTCGCTGAACCGCCTCTACTTCGGCAGCGACACCCACGGCTTCGCGCTGCTGATCGGGTCGGCCGCCGCGTTCTGGACCGCCGGGGTGCGGCTGCGGACGGCGGTCGCGGCGTCGATCGGCACGCTGGTCGCGATCGCGGTGCTGCCCTGGGACGCCTCGCTCACCTATCTCGGCGGGACGGCGGCGCTCGCGATCGCGACCGCGCTGGTCGTGCTCCACCTCGACAGCGACGCCCGGCGCCCCGACTGCGGCCGGTCGCCGATCGCGCTCGCCCTGTCCGCTCGGTGGCTGCGCTGGGCCGGCGAGCGCAGCTACGGGATCTACCTGTGGCACTGGCCCGTGATCGTCGTGCTGCTGCAGGTGGCACCCGGCGTACCGCTGGCCCTGGCCGCCGTCCCCATCACGCTGGCGCTCGCGGCGCTGTCGTGGCGTCACCTCGAGCAGCCGGTGCAGCGGATCGGCTACCGGGCGTCGGCCCGGCGCGTGGTGGCGCTCGGCCGGCGGACCGGTCTGGTCGGCATCGCCGCGAGCACCGTCGTCGCAGCGCTGGTCGCGGCCACGGTCACCGCCGGGATCGGGAGCTCCCGCGACCACAGCGCCCTCCAGGCGAGCCTCGACACCGGGCAGGCGGCGATCGAGGCGCACCGGAAGGCCGCACCGCCCCCGCCGCCGGCGCCGGCGGCCGGCCCGGCTCCGGCGCCGTCGCCGTGGACCCTGGCCGCCCCGGGCGACGGCCGTGACCTCACCGTCATCGGCGACTCGGTCACCGTCGCCGCGGCACCTGCGCTCTACGAGCTGCTCCCCCACGCCGACGTCCGCGCCCACGTGGGCATGCAGATGTGGAGCCTGGAGAAGCGGATCCGGGGCCTGCGCAAGGCCGGCGCGCTGCGACCCGTCGTGGTGGTCGCGCTGGGCACCAACGGCGACTTCGCCGCGCACCAGCTCGCCGACGCGATCGACGCGGCCGGGCCCGAGCACCGGTTCGTCCTGGTCACGGCGAGCGGACCGCGATCGTGGATGCGGCCGGTGAACGCCAAGCTGCGCCGTTATGCCCGCGCCCACGAGAACACCCGGATCGCGGACTGGGCGGCGCTGCGCTCGCGGGTCCCGGACTTCGCCGACGACCGCATCCACCCGGGGCCGCGCGGCGGGGCCGTGCTGGCCCGGCTGATGTCCCGGACAGCCGCGTCCTTCTACGCGTCCTGACCCACTCCGCCTCAATCAGGCCAGCAGCGGTACGGCGTCCGCGGGTCCTGCGCCGCGCAGCAGCACCTCGACCGCCGGCCCCGCCGCGCCCCGGTCGCCGAGGATCTCGACGACGAGTCCGAACCAGCGCGGCTCCGCCCGCGCGAACCCGGACCAGGCGTCCCAGAGCAGCACGGTCGGGCCGGGCAGGTCGCGCAGGCAGTCGTTGAGGGCGTCCAGGTTGGCGCCGTAGTGGTCGGGGAACCCCAGCGCGCCGCCGATCGCCCGGAGCACGTCGGCGCGGGCGTCGAGGGCCACGCCGTCGACGTACCCGAAGGCCCAGCCGGCCTGCTCGACCGCGTGCCGCACGTCGGCGACGTCGAGCGCGGACTCCCACCGGTGGACGCCGGGCACGTGGCGTCCGGCCAGGACGGCGGCGAGACCGCTCATGGTGCGACCCTCCGGATCCGCTCGAAGGACTCGTAGTGGTCCTCGGTCCAGTACAGCTCTCCCCCGTCGCCGGCGATGATCCGCCGGGCGCCGCGGTGCTCGAGTCCGGGGGTCTCGACGGTGTACTCGGCGTAGTAGCCGCGCGGCCGGTCAGGCAGCAGGCCCTCGAAGTTGCCGAAGGTGGAGCCGTCCTTGCCGGGGTACGGGAACGGTCCGCCCGCGTCGATCAGCGCGACGGTCTCCGCAGCCTCGGGCGGCAGGTCGCCCAGGTCGACGTACGGGATGCCGGCCTCGTCGGTGCGGGGCGCCTCCTCGCCGCTCTGCGAGGCCGTCACGGACGGCGTCGCCTCGCCCACGGCCCGGTCCGGCGCGTCGTCGGACCCGCGCGACTGCAGCCACCACACCGCGACCAGCAGCACGATGGTGATGGCCGTCGAGACGACCTGCGTCGTGCGTCGCGTCATGCTCGGCACGCGCCAGCCTCAGAGCGCCAGCGCCTGGGCGCGGCGCTTGACCTCCGAGCCACGGTTCTCGTGCAGTGCGTCGATCGGGCGGCCGGGCAGGTCGGCGTCGAGGAAGATCCAGGCGATGCACTCGCGGTCGTCGAAGCCGTTGTCGTGGAGCAGGGTCAGCAGGCCGGGCAGGCCCTTGACCGGCTCGCCGTCGACGAGGAACAGCGCCGGCACCGACTGCGGGCGGCCGGGCCCGGGCACGGCGGCCGCGAGCTGGTGGTCGCGCACCATGGTGCGCACCTTGGCCGGCGTGACACCGATCAGCTCGGCGGCCTGGTCCCAGCTCAGCCAGTCCTCGACGAGGGCGGCGAGGTCGTGGTCGGCCAGTCGCGGTTCGCTCATGGGGCCATCTTCCCCCACGGCGAGGCGTCGCCAGTAGGTGGCGTCGTCGCGAGCGTCGCGAGGCGCGGGTGATGGCAAGGCGGCGGAGCGACGACGTGCCGGGTCGCCCATCGAGCGACACCAACGCCGCCAGCACCCCCATGTCGCGGCGCGCAGCAGGCGCGACCTGCTGGCGACGCCTCGTTGGGGCCGATTCCGCCCGTCGGCGTGGCTTCGGGCGGGCGTGGCCGCTCCCCGTACCATGGTCGCTCCGGTCACCTTCCCCGGCCGGTCCAGCAGAACATGCACAGGAGGGTCGCTGTGCACGAAGACCAGCGCGCCCGCGGCGGACAGGCCGCGCGCCCCGGCGACCCCGCGCGCATCCAGGACCACCAGTCCGGGCGGCTCCTCGACGGCCGCTACCGGATCGGCGTGCGGATCGCCCGCGGCGGCATGGCCAGCGTGTACGAGGCCGTCGACACCCGGCTGGACCGCACCGTCGCCGTCAAGATCATGCACCCCGGGCTCGGCGACGCGACGACCCACGACGACGACTCCTTCGCGCGCCGGTTCGTCAGCGAGGCCAAGGCCGCGGCCCGGATCTCCCACCCGCACGTCGTCGCGGTCTTCGACCAAGGGCGCGACGAGAGCGACGGGACCGTCTACCTCGTCATGGAGTACGTCCCGGGACACACCCTGCGCGACACCATCACCAAGGACGCACCGATGTCGCCCGAGCGGGCGCTCGCCCTGCTCGACCCGGTGCTGTCCGCGCTCGGCGCGGCCCACCGCGCCGGCCTGATCCACCGCGACGTCAAGCCCGAGAACGTGCTCATCGCGGACGACGGGCGGGTCACGGTCGCCGACTTCGGCCTGGCCAAGGCGGTCAGTGCCGACACGCAGCACACCGCGACCAACGGCGTCCTCATCGGCACCGTGTCCTACCTCGCCCCCGAGCTGGTCGTGGAGCAGCGGGCCGACGCCCGCGCCGACGTGTACGCCGTGGGCGTGATCCTCTTCGAGCTGCTGACCGGCACCAAGCCCCACACCGGTGAGACGCCGATCGCGGTCGCGTACCGCCACGTCCACGAGGACGTCCCGGCCCCGTCGACCATCGCCCCCGGCATCCCCGACTACGTCGACGCGCTGACCGCTCGGGCCACCACCCGCGACCCGAGCCTGCGCCCCGCGGACGCCACCGTGCTGCTGCACCACGTGCGCCGGGTGGTCCAGGCGCTGCACGACGGGGTGCGCTCCGACCCCGAGCTGGTCGCCGACCTGCTGCCCACGGCCCGCGCCGCCGCTCCCGCGGAGTCCCTCGCCGACGTCGACGGCGACACCACGCCGGAGCCCGTGAGCTCGCTGTGGGACGGCCTGCCCGACCTGGTCTCCGCCGGCGCCGTAGGTCACGGACACGAAGGTCGGGCGGTAGGGCTCCAGCGCCC
>JADCLI010000071.1 GCA_016803235.1 Pimelobacter simplex | reverse complement strand
ACCCGGCGACGAAGAGAACACTACGCACACCCGACCAGAACCACAAATCGAAGCGACGTCGTGCCTGCCGGGTGGCCCCCGCCCGGCCCTCCCACCCCCGGAAACGCCTCGTGGGCGGCCCCAGCAGGGACCGCCCACGAGGGGGATGTCGGACGCGCTCAGCGCACGCGCACGCCGGCGAACCGCTTCTTGCCGCGGCGCAGGACCAGCCACGACGAGGCGATCAGGTCACCCGTGCCGGGGACCTGCTCGGCGTCGTCGACGCGCACGTTGTTGAGGTACGCGCCTCCCTCCGCGATCGTGCGCCGTGCCTCCCCCTTGGACTTCGCGAGCCCGGTGAGGGTGAGCAGCTCGACCACGTCGGGGATGCCGGCGCTGCCGTCGACGTCGACCGTGCCGGCCTCGCCGAGCGCCGCCTCGAGCGTCGCCCCCGACAGCAGGGTGACGTCGCCGCCCCCGAAGAGTGCCTCGGCGGCAGCCTTCGCGTTCGCGGTCTCCGCCTCGCCGTGGACCAGGGTGGTGACCTCGTCGGCCAGCACCTTCTGGGCCTCGCGCAGGAACGGCTTCTCGGCGTGCCGGGCCTCGAGCTCCTCGATCTGCTCACGCGGCAGGAAGGTGAACACCCGCAGCAGCTCGCCGACCTTCTCGTCCTCGACGTTGAGCCAGAACTGGTGGAAGGCGTACGGCGCCATCATCTCCGCGTCGAGCCAGAGCGCCCCACCCTCGGTCTTGCCGTACTTGGTGCCGTCGGCCTTGGTGATGAGCGGCGTCGCGAAGGCATGGGCGGTGCCGCCCTCGGCGCGGCGGATCAGCTCGACGCCGCCGGTGAGGTTGCCCCACTGGTCGGAGCCGCCGAACTGGAGCGTGACGCCGCGCTCGCGGTACAGGGTCAGGAAGTCCATCGACTGCAACAGCACGTAGGAGAACTCGGTGTAGCTGATGCCGGACTCGAGGCGGCGCTTCACGGTCTCGCGGGCGAGCATCCGGTTGACCGGGAAGTGCTTGCCGACATCGCGCAGGAAGTCGATGACCGACAGGCCCTCGGTCCAGTCGTGGTTGTTGACCATGGTCGCGGCGTTCTCGCCCTCGAAGGAGAGGAAGGGCTCGATCTGGCCCCGCACCCGCGCCGTCCACTCCTGGACGGTGTCGAGCGAGTTGAGCGTGCGCTCCCCCGAGTCGCGCGGGTCGCCGATCATGCCGGTGGCGCCGCCGACGAGGGCGAACGGCGTGTGGCCGGCGCGCTGGAGACGCATCGCGGTGACGATCTGGACCAAGTTGCCCATGTGGAGGCTCGGCGCGGTCGGGTCGAAGCCCACATAGAACCGGACGCTCCCCTCGCTCAGCACTGTGCGCAGCGCGTCACGATCGGTGGACTCGGCCAGCAGGCCGCGCCACTCGAGGTCGTCCAGAAGCGTGGTGTCGACGGACACGTCGGTCCTCTCTCTCGTCAGCAGCGGGGAGGGTCCCCGCTCCAAGGGTGCCCCATGGCCACCCGGGCGGCCCACTGGGCTCGTCTCGGTGGACGCGGGTACGTTGCGAGGGCGATGACCAACCAACGGATAGCGGAGCGCTACACCCTCCAGGAGCAGATCGGGCACGGCGCCCACGGCGCGGTGTGGGCGGCGTACGACGAGGTCCTCGGCCGCTCGGTCGCGCTCAAGCGGCTCGGCACGGCCGCGGGCCACGGCGCCGACGCCGTGCGGGCCGAGCGGGAGGCCCGGCTGGCCGCCCAGCTGGGTCACCCGAACGTCGTCGCGGTCTACGACCTGGTGACGGAGGACGGCGGCACCTGGCTGGTGATGGAGCGCGTCGAGGGTGGGCCGCTCTCGGCCGCCGTCCGGGACGCTCCCCTGTCCCCCGACGACGCCGCCCGGCTGCTGGCGCCGGTCGCCGACGCCCTCGCGCAGGCCCACGCGCTCGGCATCGTGCACCGCGACGTGAAGCCGTCGAACATCCTCGCCGGTCCCGACGGCGCCAAGCTGACGGACTTCGGCATCGCCCGCGGGTCGGGCGACGCGACGCTGACCCGGACCGGGCTGGTGACCGGCTCCCCGGCGTACCTCGCGCCCGAGGTCGCGATGGGCGGGCAGGCGACACCGGCCAGCGACGTGTGGTCGCTGGGCGCCACGCTCGTGCACCTGCTGACCGGGCGGCCGCCGTACCACCGCGACGACCTCGACAACGGCCCGCTGGCCGTGGTGTACCGGATCGCCCACGAGGACCCGCCGGTCGTGCCGGAGGCCGGCTGGCTGGCACCGCTCCTGGCCCGGACCATGGCGAAGGAGCCGGAGGCACGGCCGAGCATGGCGGAGGTGCGCGACCACCTGACGCGGACCGTCGTCGCGTCGGATCAGACCATGGCGCTGCCGGCCGTCCCCGGCGCCCGGCGGTCGACCGAGGCGGTCGTGGCCGCGGTGGCCGCGGTGGTGGTCCTGCTGCTCGTCGTCGCCGTGCTCGCCCTGCGACCGGACGGCGACGACGAGACGCCGGCGGCGGGTCGCACGACGGCCTCGACCACCACCTCGACCCCGAGCGCACCGGGCACACCGAGCCCACCGACCGCGGCCGAGCTCGAGGCGTTCGCACGGACCTACGTCGGCACGGCGAGCAGCGACCCCGACCGGGGTTTCGCGATGCTGACGCCGGCGTACCGGTCGAACAGCCCGGACTACGCCGGGTTCTGGGGCACCGTGAAGAACCCGAGGATCCTCGAGGTCTCCGCGGATCCCGCTGCGCTGACGGTCACCTACCGCTACACCTACGTGCTCCAGGGCCGGGGACGGCGGACCGAACGGGTCACTCTCTTCCTCGTCGACGACGGCGGGAACCTCCTGATCGACAACGCCACGACTGGGTAGCCTGCGAGCCGTGAGCGGGTACGGCGTGCTGTCACCGGACGACGCGGCCCGGCTGCTGCTGCCGGTGGCCGAGTCGGTCGCCGCCGTGCACGCCGCCGCGGGCCGGCACGGTGCGATCTCGCCCGCGGCGATCGAGGTCGACGAGAGCGGCAGGGCGCTCCTGGTCGACCGCACCCGCGTCGCGCCGGACCCGGCGTTCTCGGCGCCCGGTGCGCCCGACGACGTCTGGTCGCTGGCAGCGGTGCTGCTGCACGCGACGACCGGAGAGGCCCCGCAGACGTACGGCGTCCCGCTGGTCGTCCCGCGGGCGAGCGGGTGGCTGGCGCCGCTGATCGAGCTCGGGCTCCGGCCCGACCCCCGGGAGCGTCCGTCCTCCGCCGAGGTGGCCGCCTACCTGCGCGCCCGGGTCGAGCCGCCCGACGAGCGTCGACGGGTCCCGGTCGCCGGACTGGCGCTGGCCGGCGCGGCCGTGATCGCGCTGCTGGGGATCGTCGGCGCCGCGCTGCTCTTCGCCGGCGGCGACGAGGAGTCTCCCGGTGCGCGCACCGAGCCGTCGGACACGACGAGCGCCGACACGGGCGAGCCGGCTCCCGCCGTACCGTCCACCGGTCCGGCGCCGCCGACCGCCGCCGACCTGGAGGCCTTCGCCCGCGACTACGTCGCGACCGCGAGCGGCGACCCGGCCCGCGGGTTCACCTGGCTGACCGAGGCCTACCAGCGGCGCAGCCCGCGGTACCACGAGGTCTGGGGCTCGATCCGCGAGCCGCGGATCCTCTCCGTGCGTGCCGATCCGGCGGCGATGACCGTCAGCTACACCTACCGCTACCGGCTCGGCGGCGGCGGCTCGCGCTCCGAGGACATCACGCTGTTCGTCGTGCAGGACGGCGAACGGATGCTGATCGCCGACGCGACCGCGCAGTAGACCCGGCTCGACGGGTACTGCCTGGCGCATGGGCAGAATCCGGGTCGGCACGTCGGGGTGGTCCTACGCGTCGTGGCGCGGGGACTTCTACCCGAAGGGGCTGGTGCAGCGCCGCGAGCTGGCCTACCTGGCCGAGCGGCTCACGACCGTCGAGGTCAACGGCTCCTTCTACGCGCTGCAGCGGCCCTCGACGTACCACAAGTGGCGCGACGAGACGCCCGACGACTTCGTGCTCGCCGTCAAGGGCAGCCGGTTCATCACGCACCTCAAGCGGCTGCGCGACGTCGAGGAGGGCCTGGCGCGGTTCTTCGGCTCCGGGGTCCTCGACCTCGGGGCCAAGCTCGGTCCGGTGCTGTGGCAGCTCCCGGCGTCGTTGCCGTACGACGCCGCGCTGATGGGCGCGTTCTACCGGCTGCTCCCCGAGCGGGTGCGGCACGTCGTGGAGTTCCGCCATCGCAGCTTCTGCGTCGACGAGGCGTTCGCTCAGATGCGCGAGCACGGGATCGGCTGCGTCGTCTCCGACTCCCCGGGGCGCTGGCCGATGGCGGAGGTGGTGACCAGCGACGTCGTCCACGTGCGGCTGCACGGCCACACCGAGCTCTACGCCAGCGGGTATGCACCACGGTCCCTGGACCGGTGGGCCGACAAGTGCCGGCGTTGGTCCGAGCGCGCCGACGTGTTCGTGTACTTCGACAACGACGCCCGGGGACGCGCACCACACGACGCCGTGGCGCTGCGCCGACGACTCGACGGGTGACATGCTCGACCCATGGCCGAGAACCCGTCCCCGCTGGAGCCGCTCGACGAGACCTGGGAGCGTGCGCTGTGCGTCGTCGCGCACCCCGACGACATGGAGTTCGGCGCCGCGGCGGCTGTGGCGCGCTGGACCGGGCAGGGCAAGAGCGTCGCCTACTGCATGGTGACCAGCGGCGAGGCCGGGATCGACGGGCTCGACCCAGACACCTGTCGCGAGGTGCGCGAGGCCGAGCAGGTCGCCTCGGCCAGGCTCGTGGGCGTCGACGTGGTCGACTTCCTGCACCAGCCCGACGGCGTCCTGGAGTACGGCGTCGCGCTGCGCAAGGTGATCGCCGCGGCGGTACGCCGGCACCGGCCCGACATCGTGGTCACCGGCAACTTCCGCGACACCTGGGGCGGGCGCAACCTCAACCAGGCCGACCACATCGCGGTGGGACGCGCGGTCGTGGATGCCGTGCGGGACGCGGGCAACCGGTGGGTGTTCGCCGACCAGCTCGGTGGGCCCGACGGGCTGGAGCCGTGGGGCGGCGTGCGCGAGGTGTGGGCGTTCGGCTCTCCCGAGTCGACCCACGCCGTCGACACGACCGCCACCTTCGACGCCGGCGTGGAGTCGCTGAAGGCGCACGCGGCGTACATCGACGGGCTGGGCTGGGAGAACTGGGACCCGCGCGAGTTCCTCGAGGGGATGGCGCGGGCGACCGGGACGCGGCTCGGCGTCGCGTTCGCCGCGCCGTTCGAGGTGTTCCCCATGGGTTGGGGCGAGTGAGTCCAGGACATCGCGGAGTAGGCCGGGTGGGGCTCGAACCCACGACCCAAGGATTATGAGTCCTCTGCTCTGACCGACTGAGCTACCGGCCCGCGCGACTCACCCTAGTGCGGCGGCCGCGCCCAGCGGCGGCGGGTCGAGCAGCGAGGCCAGCCGGACGGCGGGCGCGGAGCCGTACGCCGCCCGCTCCTCCGGGGTCATGGTCGCGACGCAGCGGCGCCACGACTCGACCCGGGCGAGGCGGCCGAGCTGGAGCGCGGCGGGCAGGGCGGCGCGGAGCTCGGCCGGGTTGGCGAGGTCGGACCAGACCTCGAGCGCGGCATCGGCGATGCGCCACAGCTGCGGGTCGTCGGGCGGCAGGCCGAGGGACTCACGGGCCATGGCGAGGGGCACGTGGAGGCCGGCGAGCGGGTCGCCGAGGACGGCGTCGCCGAAGTCGAAGAAGCGCAGGCCGCCGTCGGGGGCGACCACGACGTTCTCGGCGTGCAGGTCGTTGTGGAGCAGGGTGAGGGGGAGGTCGAGGTCCTCGACCCGGTCCGACCACCGCTCGACGGTCGGGAGCAGCGCCTCCAGCAGGACGGCGACCTCAGGTGCCAGGCGCCGTGGGTCGTCCGCGGGGAGGGCCGCGAGCCGGCCGACCGCGTCGGCGACGTACGTCGTCGCATCGGCGGGGGCGAGGACGGTCAGGTGGAGGTCGTCGACCCGGCCGACCAGCCGGCGCTGCAGGTCCGCGGCACCGGCGGTGATCCGGGCCCAGGTCGCCGGATCGGCCGCTCCCCCACGGGCGTGGACGGTCGGACCGAGGTCGGCGGTGAGCAGCAGGTCGCGGTCGGCGTCGGCGGCGAGGACGGGGACGACGTGGTCCGGGGCGATCCCCGCGAGCCGCTGCACGAGCCGGGCCTCGTGGGCCTGGCCGGGACAGTTCTGCTTGGCGTATGACGCGCCGCCGCCCGCACGCACCTTCCACACCGCCGACCAGGGCCGCATCGCGAGGGGCTCGACCCGGTCGGGAGTCCCGACCGCGGCGCTCAGGAACGCGCCCAGCTCGGCGCGGAACTCCTCCGTCGCCCACACCGCGCTCGTCCAGGTGCTCGTGCTCACCCCTGCAGCGTCACCCCGCGGGGCCCGTCGGCGCCACCGGTTTCCGCCACCGGTCTGCGCCGGAGCCGTCAGGGGCGGATCGCGATGCTGCCTCCGGGCGGCCCCATCCGGACACCCTCGCCACCGAACCCGCCGAACCCGCCGCCGGGACCGAGCTGACCGGAGCCGCCGGTGGGCAGGTCCGCGTCGAGGTCCGCGAGCACGACCCGGTCCCCCACGTCGAGCCCGCCGGTGATCTCGACCTCGGTCGCGCCCACCACGCCCGTGGTGACCGGGATGCGCCGCGCGGTCCCCGTGTCGTCGAGGACCCGGACCGTCCCGTCGCTGAGTGCGGAGGCCGGCACCAGCACGACGTCCTGCGCGGCGCCGACCTCGACCGCGACCGTCGCCGGCAGCCCGTCGGCCAGGGCGAGGTCGCGCTCGTCGAGGACGACCTCGACGGCGTACGTCGGGTCGCCGCTCCCCCCGTCGCCCGACGAGTCGCTGGCAGTGTGCTCGACCCGGCCGACCGTGCCGGCGAGGGCCTCGACGGCGCCTGCGGGGGTGACCTCGGCCGGCGTGCCGGTCGCCAGGCGCGCCGCCTGCTCGGCGGAGACCTCGACCGTGGCGGTCGTGCTGCCGGGAGCGACGAGGGTGGCCACGGTGTCGCCCGAGGCGACCTGGTCGTCGACGCCGACCGCGAGGGAAACGACCGTGCCGTCCGCGGGCGCCCGGACCACGGCGCCGCGCAGGGCGGCGCGGGCCGCGGCGAGCGAGGCGAGGGACCTGTCGATGGTGGCCTGGTCCTGGGCGAGGGTGGCGGCCGTGACGGTAGGGGTCGAGGCCGGGGCGTCCGGCGTGCTCGTGGGCGTCGCGGTCGGGGTCTGGGTCGGCGTCTGGGTCGGCGTGGTCGCCGACAGGCTGCCCAGGGCGCCGGTGAGGGTGGTGCCGAGGGCCTGGAGCGCGTCCTGCAACGTGGTCTGGGCGCCTGCCGCGTCGGCTTGGGCGGCCTGCACCGCCGCGAGGGCGCTGGTGCATGCCTCGCTGAGCACGGCGCCGGTCACGGCGGCGGGCGTGGTGTCGTGCTCCGGGGCACTCGGCTCGGCGGACTCCGGCTCCGTCGGCTCGGCACAGGCCTGCTGCTGGTCGGCCAGGCGGTCCGCAGCGGTCGCGAGCGCGGTGGACGCGGCCGTCTGGGCGGCGGCCACGTCGTCCTGCTGGGCGGTGAGCCGGGCCAGGACGTCGCTGCCCGGGGCCGCACTCCCCGGACCGTCCGCCGTGGCGCCTCCCGTGCTTCCCGGCGGGGTGCTCGTGGCCGTGCCGACGGCCGTCGCCTGCGCGTCGCGGTCGGCGGCCAGCTGGGCCCGGGCGTCGGCCAGGTCGGACCTCGCGCGGTCGACCTCGGCCCGCAGGGAGGCCCGGTCGAGCACGGCGAGCACCTGTCCCTGCCGCACCTCGTCGCCCTGCTCGACCCGCACCCGGGCGACGCTTCCGCCGGTCCCGAAGGCCAGGTCGGCGGTGCCGCTGGGTGCGAGCGTGCCGGCGAGGGTGAGCTCCTCGGTCACGTCGCCGCGGGTGGCGGCCACGGTGCGGTAGCGGACGCCGTCGTCGGACCTCGCGCCGTACGCCGCGACCCCGGTGCCGGCGAGGGCCAGGACGGCGAGGGGCACGGCGACCCGCCGGGACCGGGTCACAGCCCGCACTCCTCGCCCACCTTGTCGCTGACCTGGACCGAGGTGGCGCTCACCGCGCCGGTGTCGTCGGGCTCGCCCTGGACCCGGACGCACCGGCCGACGGTGAGCGCGCTCGCCTCGGTCGGCACCTGCTTCGTGTACGTCGTGCCGGTGCCGACGGTGACCGTGACCGCGCCGTTCGGGCCGTCGACGACGAACCCGCTGTCCTCGACCGAGGTCACCTGTCCGGCGGTGCCGAACCCGGCCCGGCCGCCACCGGCGGCGCCGCCCGGCATCCGCGAGGGTCGGTCGGTGGGCAGGTCGGTGGGCAGGTCGGTGGGCCGCTGGCTCGTGCCGCCGGTGCACCCCTCGTCGCCGGCCGGGGAGACGGCGACCGACGTGGCGGTGACGGTGTCGGCACCGGTGTCCGCGCTGCGCACGAGCACGCAGGTGCCGGGGGTGACGTCGCCGAGAGCAGCCTCGGCCTGGGCGGTGATCGTCGTCGCCCCGGTGACCGTGACGGCGACCTGCCCGGACATCGGGCTCCGGACCTGGAGGACGCCGCCGTCGGCCGCGGCGATCTCGCCGAAGGTGCCCGGGACGACGCCCCGGAGCCGGGTGGTCCCACCCGGGTCACCGGTGGCCGTCGCGGTCGGGGTGTCCTCGCCGCAGCCGGAGAGCAGGACGGCGAGGACGGCGCCGGCGGCGAGGGGACGGACGAGGAAGTCGGGCATGGGTGCTCCTGGGTCGGGTGTCGAGGTGGTCATTCGCTGCGCAGGGCGTCGATCGGCGTGAGGCGGGCCGCACGGCCGGCCGGGTAGACGCCGAACCCGACGCCGAGGGCGAGGGCGGTGGCGAGGGCGGCGAGGGTGGCCAGCGCCGAGACCGCGACCGCCTGGTCGATGAGCCGGGGCAGGACCTGCGCGCCGGCGATGCCGACCACGACGCCGACCAGGCCGCCGGTGAGGCCGAGCAGCGAGGCCTCGACGAGGAACTGGCGGCGGATCACGCTCGGGGCGGCGCCGAGCGCCTTGCGCAGGCCGATCTCCCGCACCCGCTCGGTGACGGAGACCAGCATGATGTTCATGACGCCGATGCCGCCCACGAGCAGCGAGATCGCGGCGACGCCGCCGAGCAGCACGGTGAACGTCCGGTTGGTCTCGTTGGCCGTCTCCACCAGGGAGTCCTGGGTCGCGATCGAGAAGTCGGCGTCCGCGGTGGTGACGCCGTGCCGGGTGGCGAGCAGGGTCTGCACCTCCTGGTAGGCGGCCGAGAGCCGGTCGGCACTGGCCGCCTCCACATAGATCGTCGAGACCGTGTCGCTGGTGCTGCCCGTCAGCCGGCTCGCCGTGCCCACCGGTACGACGGCCTGGTCGTCCTCGGTGCTGCCCGAGGAGGAGGCGCCCGAGGAGCTGAGGACGCCGACGACGGTGACCCGGGTGCCGTTGACGGTGACCTGCTGGCCGACCGGGCTCTGCCGGCCGAACAGCTCGGAGGCGGTGTCGGCGCCGAGCACCGCGACCGCCGCGCCCTGCGCCGCCTCCGTGGCGGTGAAGAACCGGCCCGCGGCGAGCTCGCGGCTGCGGACGTCGAGCCAGTCGGTCGTCGTACCGACGAGGGAGGTGGTCCAGTTCGTGCTGCCGTTGACGAGGGACACCGAGCCGGTGGTGACCGGGGCGACCCCGACGGCGTCGGGGACGGCGGCGCGGTCTGTGAGCGCGACCGCGTCGGCGCGGGTCAGCGTCGACGCCGACCCGAAGCCGCCCCGGACGCCGGAGCTGTCGGTGCTGCTGCCCGGCGACACGATGAGCAGGTGGGAGCCGAGCGCGTCGATCCGGTCCTCGACCTCCTGCTGCGCGCCCTGGCCGAGGCCGACGGTGAGGATCACCGACGAGATACCGATCACGATGCCGAGGACGGTCAGTGCGGAGCGCAGCCGGTGCGCCCGGATCGCGGCCAGCCCGGACCGGACGGTCTCCCACCAGCTCATGCGCTCGCCCCCGCGCCGGTGAGCCGGTCGACGGTGATCACGCCGTCGTCGATGACCAGGTTGCGCCGGGCGCGCGCCGCGACGTCGGGTTCGTGCGTGATCAGCACGATGGTGCGGCCACTCCCGTGCAGCTCGTCGAGGAGCTCGAGCACGTCGCGCGTCGAGCCGGAGTCGAGATTCCCGGTCGGCTCGTCGGCGAGCAGGAGCGCGGGCTCGGTCACGAGGGCGCGGGCCACCGCGACCCGCTGCTGCTGGCCGCCCGAGAGCTCGCCGGGGCGGTGGTCGACCCGGTCGCCGAGACCGACCCGCGCCAGGGCCGCGATGGCACGCTCCCTGCGCTCGGGGCGGGGCAGGCCGGCGTACACGAGCGGGAGCTCGACGTTGCGCCACGCGGTCATCGACGGCAGCAGGTGGAACTGCTGGAACACGAAGCCGATCCGGCGGTTGCGGATCGCGGCGAGGGCCGCCTCGTCGAGACTGGAGGTGTCCTCGCCGGCGAGGACGTAGCGGCCCTCGGTGGGCAGGTCGAGGCAGCCGAGCAGGTTCATCAACGTGGACTTGCCCGAGCCGGAGGGTCCGATCACGGCGACGTACTCGCCCTCGTCGATGCGGACGTCGATCCCGCGCAGGGCCTCGACCTCGAGGCTGCCGGAGCGGTAGGTCTTGCGAACCCCGTCGAGCTCGATGAGGGCGCTCACCGGCCGGCACCGCCCGGCACCTCGACGGTGAAGCCGCCCGGCGGCATCCCGCCGCCCTGCTCCATGCGGTCGCGGAACTGCTGCAGCTGCTCCTGCATCTCCTCGTCGCCGCCCGGACCGCCAGGACCGGTGAGGCCGGGGATCTCGACGACGTCGCCCTCGGCCAGGCCGGTGAGGACCTCGGTGAGCATGCCGGACGCCTCGCCGGTGGTGACGGTGACGCGCTCGGTGGCGCCGGTCGCGGCGTCGGTCACCTTGTCGACGTACGTCGTGCCGCCGTCGGTGTGCAGCGCGCGGCTGTCGACGGTGAGCACGTCGGTGCGCTGGCTGACCACGATCGCGAGCTCGGCCGCGGTGCCGGCGTACAGGTCGTCGCGCCGGCCGGTGACCTCGATGGTGACCGGGAAGACGGCGGCGCCGGAGGAGTCGGCCTCGGCGACCAGGCCGACCTCGGAGACCGTGCCGTAGACGATGCCGGCGATGCCGCTGACCGTGATCTCGGCCTGCAGGCCCTCCGCCACCTTGGTCACGTCCCCGCTGGCGACGGTGGCGTCGACGACGTACGAACCGGTCGAGACGACGGTGATGGTGCCGTCGGTCCCGTCCGCCCCCTCGGCGCCCGCGGTGGGCGTGCCCGAGCCGGCCGTGTCGCCGACCTCGATGCCGACCGTGGTCACGGTGCCGGCGGTGGTCGAGCGGAGCACGGCGTCGTCGACGGCCTCCTCGGCCTGGGCCAGGCTCGACTCGGCCGCGAGGACCGCCGCCTCGTCGGCGCTGGCCTGCTCGTCGGAGGCGCCGTCGGCGAGGTGCTCCGAGCGTGCCGTCCGCGCGGCATCGAGGGCGCTGTCGGCGGCGGCGAGCTCGGCCTGCAGCACGTCGTCGTCGAGGGCGGCGAGCCGCTGGCCCTTCCTGACCTTGTCGCCGGGCTCGACGTAGACGGCGCTGACGGTGCCGCTGACGTCGAAGGCCAGGTCCGCCGTCGTCGCGGCCTCCACGGTGCCGCTGGCGGTGACCGTCTGCTTCAGGGTCTGGGTCGCCACGGTGGCGGTGGTGGTCGCGGCGGCCGCGGGCCGGTCGTCGCGGAGGAGGAGCCAGCCGCCGACGCCGGCGGCGACCACGACGAGGGCGACGAGCCCGAGGACGAGCCGCCGGGGACGACGGGGGCCGCCGGCGCGGCGCAGGAGCGTGCGTTTCACGGGCCCGACCCTGCGCGCCCGGACTGTGCCGTCCCTCGGCGATGGCTATGGGTGTGCTGTGAAGGCGCTCCCGGCCAGCCGGACGGTGACCCGGGTGTCGCCGGGCACGCTGTGCAGCGCGACCGATCCGCCGTGCGCACTGACGATCGCCTGCACCAGGGCGAGGCCGAGGCCGACGCCGTCGGAGCGGTGGCGGGCCGCGTCGCCGCGGGTGAACCTCTCGAAGGCGGTGGGCACGAGTCCGGGCGGGAAGCCGGGGCCGTCGTCGTGGACGTCGAAGCCGTCGGGCCGCACGGTCACAGTGACGGTGGTGCCGCCCGGCGTGTACTTGCGGGCATTGGTCAGCAGGTTGGTCACGACCTGGTGCAGTCGCTGCTCGTCGCCGGTGACCTCGATCGGCTCGCCGCCGTCGGGAAGCACGATCCGCCAGCGGTGGTTCGGGGCGACGACGCGCGCGTCGTCGACGGCCTCCAGGAGCAGCCGGGTCAGGTCGACGGGCTCGGCGGCGAGGGGGCGACCGGCGTCGATCCGGGCCAGCAGGAGCAGGTCCTCGACGAGGGCGGTCATCCGGGCGGCCTCCTCCTCGACCTTGGCCAGGGCGACCGCCGAGGTGTCCGCGTCCCCACGGCGCCGGGCGAGCTCGGTGTAGCCGGCGATCGTGGTCAGCGGCGTGCGCAGCTCGTGGGAGGCGTCCGCCACGAACTGGCGGACCTGCTGCTCGCTGCGGTGCCGCGCGGAGAGCGAGGACTCGACGTGCTCGAGGAGCTGGTTGAGGGCCAGGCCGACCTGACCGGCCTCGGTGCGCGGGTCGGTGAGGTGCTCGGGCACCCGCTCGGTCACCCCGATGTCGCCCTCGGCGAGGGGCAGCTCGGTGACGGCGTGCGCGGTCGCGGCGACCTCGGTGAGCGGACGCAGCTGGCGGCGTACGACGGCGGTGCCGGCGACGGCCGCGACGACGATGCCGAGCAGGGCGAGCACGATCTCGAGGCGGACGAGGGACGAGGTGGCCTCGTCGACGTCGTCGGTCGGCAGACCGGCGACGACGCGCACCCCGTCGCGAGAGCGCGCCGCGACGACGCGGTAGCTCCCGAGCTCGGGGAGCTCGACGGTCGCCGGCTCGTCGCCGACCTCCTCGAGGGCGTCGAGGACGTCGGCGTCCAGCGCCCTGAGGACGTAGTTGGTGCTGGTGACCGCGACGACACTCCCCCGTCGCTCGCCGTCGACGAAGGCCGCCTGCAGGGTGCCGGGCGCCCCGCCCGGGCCGTCCGGGCCCGGGCCGCGCCGCATGGTCTGGGCGACGTCCGCGTCGAGCCGGTCGGTCAGCCAGGCGTGCATGCCGAGGGTGGTGACGGTGCCGACGAGCAGCGACACCACGGCGACCAGGGCCACGGCGGTGACCACGAGGCGCGCGGTGAGCGAGCGCGGCCGGAGCCGGTCCATCATCCGGCCGGCTTCAGCACGTAGCCCGCGCCCCGCATCGTGTGGATCATCGGTTCGCGTCCGGCGTCGATCTTCTTGCGCAGGTAGGAGATGTAGAGCTCGACGACGTTGGCCTGGCCGCCGAAGTCGTAGTTCCAGACCCGGTCGAGGATCTGCGCCTTGCTGAGGACCCGGCGCGGGTTGCGCATCAGGTAGCGCAGCAGCTCGAACTCGGTGGCGGTGAGCGCGACCTCCTCACCGGCGCGGGTCACCTCGCGGCTGTCCTCGTCGAGGACCAGGTCGCCGACGACGAGTGTCGAGCGGCCCTGCTCGACGGCGGTCCCGGCCCGGCGTACCAGCGCCCGGAGCCGGGCGACGAGCTCCTCGAGGGAGAACGGCTTGGTCACGTAGTCGTCGCCGCCGGCGGTGAGCCCCGCGACCCGGTCCTCGACAGCGTCGCGGGCGGTGAGGAAGAGCACCGGCACGCTCGGGTCGTCGGCCCGGATCCGGCGCAGCACCTCCATCCCGTCGTGGTCGGGCAGCATCATGTCGAGCACGACGACGTCGGGACCATGGCTGCGGACCGCCGTCACCGCGTCGGACCCGGTGTGGGCCGTCTCGACCGCCCAGCCCTCGTAGCGCAGTGCCATCGCGACGAGCTCGGCGATGTTGACCTCGTCGTCGACGACCAGGGCGCGCAGCGGGGTGCCGTCGGGACGGGTCGCACTCTGGGTCATGGCAAGAGACTGTGCCAGCAACCTGTGGGGATCCTGTGGATCCCTTGTGCGGATCCTGCGGCTCCTCACGGGCTTGTCACAGGGTCAGCACAGGGTCACGGACGACCGTGGACGCATGAACGAGCACGACGACCCGACCTCCCACCCCGGCCCCGACGT
>JADCLI010000070.1 GCA_016803235.1 Pimelobacter simplex | reverse complement strand
CTCGGGCCCGGGGCTCGAGCGTCCTCCGCCGCTCACGACCCAACGCGCGGCGCTCCCCCGTCTTCGGCAGACAGTCGCCGCTGTAGTGGATTGCTCACCGGTGGCGCATGCCGACAACTCGTCCGGGGTCGTACGAGGCGGACTCGTCCCCCAAGCTAGGGCAGGCGTCCGGCCGTCCGGACGTCCGTTCGACCTCGACTCCCACCGATCGTTGGCACTCGGGTGCGCCTGGACGGGACCCATGCCTCGTGCTGCCCTCCCGCGCTCGGAGGTTGCCTCGGCCGCTCCTGCTCGCGCCCAGGGGTCATCCCTCCCCCGGCGTCGCAGAGTGCAGCAACTGCGGAAGCAGCACACGCCGCAGCGCAGGTTTCGGCACTTGCGGCATGGAGAGATTCCGCCACTGGCACAGGGATCGGGACCGATCGTCTTGCGAGAATGTCGGCCGGGGAGATCCACACAACGTCATTTCCTTGCAGCGGTGCCCCGGCCAAGCCGGCCTCAACGTCGTTGTGTGCCCGGCGAGAGAGGGCTCGTGCGGGGCCGGTGAGGTCGGGCGCATGGGCCTTTTCGGCGACTACGGCTGCGAGCTCGGAGCCGGCCTGGATCGCGTGGAGAGTGGCGCGCGCTGCCTTGGGCAGCTCTGGGCGGCCGGCGATGACCTCGGGACTGGCAAGAATGGTCTCGTCGTGGGTGATCTGGCGGTAGGCGGCGCGGACCTCAGCGGCCGCGCGGGCCAGTTCCCGCTCGGTGCGGGCTCCGGGGCGAGCGAGGTCGCCCCAACGGCTGGCCAGGTTGCTCCAGGAGCGTCCTGCGTCGGCGATGGCGTGGGCAAGGCGGTCGGAATGCTCGAGAACGCCGGCGGTCGCGGCCGCGTCGACAAGGACCATGCTCGCGCCGGCGATCAGGCTTTGAGTTCGAGCGATCAGCAGGATGTTGGACGGCTGGAGGTCCCGGGCCAGCCCGCGATGGGTCTGGATGTCCCAGTTGGCGAGTGCTTGCGCGAGACGGTCGGGGTCGTCGACGGGTCGCGAGGCCTCGCCGGCGAGGCCTTTTGCGACCCGGTCGTTCAGGTAGCTGTGCGCGGTGTTCTCGCACGCGGACATCCGGTCGATCCAGGCGCCGGTAGGGGCGATCGCGTAGGGGGAACGGTGCTGGGCAAGGGGGACGCCGCGGCCGGCGGCGCGGGCGTCGTTGAGGCGGTCGCGGCCGTGCTCGTGGAGCGCGACGGTGACGGCGTGGGCGGCGAGGTAGAGCCCGTGCATGATCCGCGTGCGGGCGGCCTCGAGGTCGCGGTGAGCGTCGGGCTGCTCGTGGGGGATCTCGGCGCCGTAGCGCCGGACCAGCGCGGCGGCGCTGAGGAACGTTTGGGTCATCTCGTCGACGCGGGGGCTCGTCGGGCCCTGCCCTGGCCAGGCGGCTCGGCCCGACAGGCTGGTCTTGATCGTGGCGGCCTGAGCGGCGAGCGTGGTCATGGGTCGGTCGCGCTCGTCGACGCCGGGACGCCCCCCAGGCAGGGACGTCCACAGCTCCTCGGCGGCCGCGACCACCGTCGGCCAGCTGCGCAGCAGCGTGCCGGCCGCGTCTCCGTCGACGTCCATCAGCAACTGGCGCGCCAGGTAGTCGACGTCGACCAGCATCTCGCCGACGCTGCGAACGTCGCGCGAGGTCATCGGGATCTGGTCGACCTCGAAGAGTTCGGAGTCGATGTCGGCGTACGCCAGCCGTTGGTCAGTAACCAAGACCACGGGCTTCCCGGATCAGGTCGCATAGGTCGATAACCAGCTGGGAGCCGTGCACCAGGTCGGACCGGTACAGCGGTAGGGGTCGGGTCAGCTCCTCGGCCTCGGTGAGCAGCTGCAGCAGCGTGCGCTCCTCCGGCGCGTCTACCTCTAGGTCGTGCAGCTCGCAGTCCTCGGGCAGCAGGGCGCTCGCCTGGGAGTGCGCTAGGTAGACGCCGAGGCCGAGGCCGTGCAGGGGCGAGTCCGCGGCCGCCCGGTCGGCGTCGCTCCATACCTGGGTGGCGGCCTGGTGCAGCAGGAGGGCGATCGAGCCGAGGCGGTCCCGAGTGCCCTCAGCGTTGAGGGTGTCCACGAATGTTCCTTTCGGTCGGAGGTCGGTCTGCCCCACGAACCCACGTCCGGGTCGGTCCTCGCTCCGCTGGACGGCGGGCTGTGGATAACTCGGGGTCGTGTCGGCGCCTGGGCACAAACTGGTCTCGTTCGCCTATGTCACATGGCGGTTGCCCGACGATCACCACGGACAAAGTCAAGAGATTCGCACTAGTGCTGACAGATGGAGGAGGGTCGTGATGATGAGGTTCCCGATGACCGTGCTGAGGGTGGTGACGCTGGCGCCGGCGTTGCTGGTGAGCTTCGTCCTCACCGTGGTGGTGTGCGCCCTGCTCCCGCCGGCGCCCGGCCTGGTGGCGTTCCTGGCTGCTGCCGGCGTGCTCGTTGCGCTGGCGCTGGGCCGGTTCGAGGCGCAGGCGATCGCGGTGCTGACCGGTTCGCGTCCCGCGACTGCGGCCGAGCTCCAGGTGATGAGGCCTGTGCTTGCCGAGCTGGGTGGCCGCGGCGTCGCCGTCGACGCGCTGTTCGTACGGCGGCATCAGGCGTCGAGCACCCCGGTGGCGGTGGCGATCGCGGCTGGCGCTGTCGTCGTCAGTCCCGGCCTGGTCGACGCCACGTACCGGGGAGGGGTGACCGCCGCGGAGGCGGCCGCCACGATGGCTCATGCCGTCGGCCGGCGGCGTGCGATCCGGCCGCGGCTCGAGCTCGCGGTGCTCACAGCGACGGCGCCGTGGCGGCTGGTGGTCGCGGCGTTCCGCGGCGTGGCCCGGGCGTTCGCCTGGCTTCCGTTCATGCGGCTGGCGTGGACGCTGCGAGGTGTCGTCGGGGTGATCTGCATCGTGCAGTCGGCCGCCGAGGGCCGGGCCGCTCCGGGGATCCTGGGCGGCGCGGTGATCCTCCTGACCTACCTGGTGCCGGCGGCCAGCCGGCGGATCGAGGCCAGCGCGGAGGCCGCGGCCGACCAGCTGGTGGTCTCCGTGGGCCTGGGCTCCGTGCTGGCTGGCCTGCTCCGGCGTCATGGCCATCCGATGACGCTCAAGCGGCTGCAGCGCCTGGAGGCGGCCGCGAGCCGCCGGCGCGGCCACGGCTGCACCTGGTCCACGGCTAGGCGCTCTCTCCGGCGCTGCAGGTCCGCGGGCTACTCGTCGTCGGCGAAGCCGGAGGTGGAGTGGTGTACGCAGCCGCGGCCGTTGCCCTCGTGTGGCTTGTGGTTCATGCACGGCAGCGAACCCAGCTTGTGGGAGCAGTCGACCCAGCGGACCGTTGTGCGGCCGGGGGTTCGGCTGACGTCCGTTGCAGCGAGCGCGGTTGCCATCACGAGCTCCTAGCGGCGCGGGCTGCGGCGGCGGCCGAGCTGGGGCCGCTGGTAGGCGGCCGTGTCGGTGTGGTCGTGCTGGCGACCGGAACGGTGGACCTGCGCGATCTCGGCGTCGGGGGAGGGGCCGTTGTCGGCGGCCGCGGCCTGGGCGGCGGCCTCCTCGGTCGCCCTGATCTCCTCGGCGCGCTGTCGGGCCTCTTCCTCGAGCGCGGCTTCCTCGCGAGCGGCTTCACTCATGTGAACTCCCATGGATCCCGTGGACCGGCACCGGCTGCGCCAGTCCTCCTTGGTCTCCTAAGTGCGGGCCAGGGGTGGGAGCGATCACCCGCGGCGGATCCGTCTCGCCCAGTCGGGCCGATCAGGCCGACTTGGCCAGCAGTGTGGCTCCCAGCAGCTGCGCGGTGTGCTCGAGGAACGCCAGGGACCCGTTCGCGCCCGGCAGGTCGCAGCACGGGTGGGTGTCGAAGCCCTCGTCGACGACGATGCGGTGCAGCTGGCCACCGCACGCACGACAGCGGCGGTCGGCGTGAGTGGGGCACTGCTCGGCCGCCACGGCGCATGGCAGGCACGCAGCGGGCGTCGGTGGGGTCACCTGATGGTCGCGGTCCCAGTCGCGGCGCTGCCGGAGCAGGGTGGCGGTCTGTTGCCACAACGCCGGCTCGAGGTGCGCCGGCGCCGGTCGGCCGAGGGCCTGGTCGACCGCGACTCTGCGCAGCTGCTCGCCGCAGCCGAGGAGGCGTTCGTCGACGCCGCGGGCGTAGCACCACCGGGCCAGCGTCTTCGCGGCCAGCGTCAGCTGCTCGTCCATCACCTGCACCTGGGCTCTCAGCAGCTTCCCCACAGGCCGCGCTCAGCGCCCTGGGCGTCGTCGACGGCCTCGGCGTACGACTCCTCGCGCGCGAGATCGTGGGTGGCCTCGTAGCGGCGGGCGGCGCCGTTGGCCAGGAGCTCGCGGGCTACGTCGACGTCGTCGTGGTCGACGTAGCGCAGCAGCCGGTCGTAGCGGTCGCGGCTGGGCTGGGCGGTGTCGGTGACCAGGTCGACGGTGTTGCCGACCGGGGCGAGTCGCTCGAGCAGGCGTGTGGCGTCGGTGGCGTAGCACTCGGCCGGCTCGGGCGGATGCGCGACTTCGGGTGCGTCGATCCCGAGCAGGCGAACTCGGCCGAGCTGGCGGCCGCCGAGCGTCTCGACGCGGATCGTGTCGCCGTCGACGACCGCGGTCACACGCACCTGGCTGGTCTTGCCCTCGGCGGGCTCGGGGCCTGTCTGGGCTCCGGGGATCGCGGCCTTGATCCCGCCGGCGGTGAGGGCGAGAACCGCGGCCGCGGCCAGCCCGATCAGGGCCTTCACCGGGCCACCCTCAGCTGCGCCCGCTCGCCAGCAACGGGGATCGCCCGCTGCTGCTCGCGCAGGCCGAGGGAGCGGTGGCCACTCTCGGGCACGTGCTCGTCGACGTCGAGCCGGGCGGCGGGGGTTGGCTGCTCGGGGAGGTCCGCGGCGATCTTCGCAGCCAGGTCGCGAAGCGGCGGGGTCTTCTCGATGCGGCGGGTGGACTGCAGCACCGTGGTGTGGTCCCGATCGAAGTGCCGGGCGATCGTGGGCAGGCTGTGCCCGTGGATCCGGGCAGCCGTCATGGCCACGGCCCGGGCATCCGCGGCCGCCCGGCTCCGGTCCGTACCCAGGAGGACCTCCGGGGTGGTGTTGAAGGCCTCCGCGGCCGCCACCACGGCGTGCTCGACCGGGCCATAGGGCTCGAACGTCGAGGCCGGCGGCCGCTGGGGAAGGTCGACCACGTTCTCCTCGGCGCGGGGGAGACGGGCTGTGTAGTGGCTGTTGATGTGCTCGCTCACCCTGGCCGCGGCGTCGGCGAGCCGGGGCCGCTCGGCGGTGCGGCGGACCGCATGGATCACCGAGCCGTGGTCCTTGTTGAAGTGCTCGGCGATCGCCGGCAGGGACAAACCGGTCTCGCGGGCGGCCGTCATGGCCACCGCCCGGGCATCGCTGACGGGTCGACTGCGCTCGGCGCTGAGAATCGCCTCCGGCGTGACACCGGACATCGGAGCGGCGGCGTTGATGGCCAGCTCGCACACCGCGGCCGGGCCTGTTGCCGAGGATGCCGGCGCGCTCTGGTCGACCTCGGCGGCCAGCACTGTGACCAGCGAGCGCAGCTGCTCGGCGTCGAGGGGTGCGATCAGGTCGGCGACCTGGTCGTGTTCGCCGCGGCCGGCGGCATCGAGGATGAGGCCGGCGAGCTGGCGGCCGCCCTGGTCGAGATCCATGAGCGTGCTCCCGCCTACCGTGCCGGCGATCCGTACGCCGGGGCCGCCGCTTGGCGAGGCACCTGGGCGCGGCCCCGTTCGGCCAGCCGCCGGCGTGCGTTGTCGGTGATCTCGGTGGCGATGCCGGCCGACTGCCGGGCACTGGCCGCAGCGTGGTCGACGACGTTCTCGAGCAGGCGCACGTCTTCGTCGGCGCGACCCAGCTCCTTGCCCGCGGTCGCGATGCTCCGCTCGAGGGTGACCGGTTCCAGCAGCGACGGCGGGGTCACATGCTGAGCCGCGAGGTGGGCGCTGTCGACGTGCTGGGCAGTCAACCGGGCAATCGGCTTGGCCAGGTCGATCATCTCGCCCATGACTGCAAGACGTGGCTTTAACTGGGCGACCTCGACGGCGAGCTCGGGATCGCTGGTGTCGACGTCGCGGAGGACGTCGTGGGCATCGGCGATCGCCTGGGAAGCGCGCTCCAGGTGCCCGGTGAGCTCGTCGGCCAGCTCGGCGTTGTCGCTGCAGCGCCGCTGCAGGCGGCTCAGGTGCTCGCCGGCCGCCTCCAGGTAGTAGCCGCCGCGGTCGCTAAGTCGGGCCTTCGCAGAGTCGAGCTCGGCGTCATCGAGCACCCGGATCGCGGAGTTGATCGTGGTGTGCAGCTCGTCGACGACGCCGCGCGCACGTCCTACGGCCTGCTCGGCCATGAAGACTGCATCTGCCGCTTGCAGAGCGGTGTCCGTGGTCATGCCGGCTCACCGCCTCCCGTGGTTGACGGGGGCATGCTGCTCGCCGGCGGGAGGATCTCGCGGAGGCGATCGAGCGCGGCCAGTGCCTGCTCGAGGTGTTCGCGGGCCTCCTGGACCGGGTCGCGGTCGGCCGCAGCGGAGGGAGAATCGGTGGGCGTGCTCATGGCCAGCTCCTTGGTGGACCGGGGTCATCTCTCAGTCACCAAAGGAAGGCCGACCCGCCGGGGCGATCACCCGGCGCGAAGAAATCTCGCGGCCGCCTCAGCTGGGCCGGGTCAGGGCTGGTCCCAGGGCATCGACTCTTGCCCGTCGTCGACGCCCTGGCTGATGACGTGCGCGGTGGCGTTGCGCGCGGCGTCGAGGTGCTTGTGCAGGTCGACCGCGAGGCCCCGGGCCTCCTCCAAGTGGAGCCGGGCGACGCCGATCGCCATCGCCGGGTCCGACTCGTCGGTCATCGCGTCCATGCTGAGCACCTGGTGGGCCAGTGCCTGCTCAAGCGTGCTGGACAGCTGCGAGAACGCCTGGGGGAGCGCGGCCGCGAGGTCGGCGAAGTCCGCCAGCTGGTCGGAGGTCTCGGACGGAATCTGGTCTCGGTCCCACATCGTTGCGCGGTTGAAGCCGTAGACGTGCTCGCGGGCCGCTGTCGCATGCCCGCCCGCGGCGAGCTGGTCGTTGTTGTCCACCACTCTGCCCTTCCTGCCGAGAGGTACATCTTGAGTCTCGCGGATCTCGCCGGCCGGCGCCGGCAGCCGGCTGTCTGCCTGTGGACAACTGGTGGGGGTTCCCTCTACGCCTGCGGAACGGGAGACTGAGCGGCCATGGACGACCAGGCGGCTTTGATCGCGCGGCGGGTAGCGCTCTCCGCTGCGGCCTGGTTCAACGCTCCGGCCGACGTCGAGGCCTACCGCCAGCTCGCGGCGGCGGTGGGGGAGTGGAACGCCTACACCTCGCCGCAGCTCGAGGACACCGACGTCGACGAGCTGCTCGACGACCTGGCCGACGTCGCCCCACCGGTGCCGCTGGGCGAGGGGGTCGCCGAGCTCGAGGCGGTCCTGCGCCGTCAGGCTCGCCGCGAGCTGGGGCCGTAGGGGGGAGGCCCGGCGGGGCCGTCAGCTGCTACCGAGGCAACCCGCGGCCGCCGGTGTTGTCGGGCGGCCCTGGGAGTTGCCTCCTCTCCTGGTCGGCGCCGGGGAGGGCCGGTCGCTCGGCCGGCGGGAGCGCGGCGTCGGGACCCCAATGGCTGCTGGCGGCGTGTTCGCGCAGGTAGTCCCGCAAGCCGGGGAGGGTGAAGTTCACCAGCCCGTGGCCGCGGGGTTCGATCACCTCCGCGGGGACGACCACTCGCAGGGTGCGGGGTCCGTGTGGAACGAGTAGGCCCAAGCCCTCGGGCAGGTCGTCGCGGACGATGTCCGGCGCGGCCGCGACCAGCCACCAGTAGTGCATGTGGGGTCGGAACGCGTCGGCCTTGGACGGGTCGCGCAGCTCGGTGAGCCAGTCCGACCGCGACACCTTGACCTCGTGGCCGTGAAACACCGGCGGGAAGGCGACAGGCTGCTCGCGGGCCCAGCGCGTTGAGTGCATCGAGGTCGCCACGAAGTCGCAGATGCGGTGGCGCTGCAGCCTCAGCCCCGCCGGCACGTGCTCGGCGCGCAGGTACTTGGCCCCAGTCCACCCGCCGTTCGTGACGCGGCTGGAGTAGCGAACGTTCAGACGGTCCAGCATCGACCGCTCGGTGTGGGCGCTGCGCATGGCCGGCCTACTCGGTGAGCGGCGCGTCGGCCCACGTGAGCAGGTCGGGCGCGCCTCCCAGCACACGCTCGACGCTCACGATCCACATCCAGTCGACGCGGACGGCCGGCGGGTCGGTGGTCAGGGTGATCATCGGAGGTTCCTCCCTTGGTCGGTGAGTTGGTTCGGGTACGGGCTACGCCAGGAGCACGGCCGCGGCGGCCGCGACGACTACGAGCCAGGTGATGACGAACAGGCGGCGGCGGAGCTGGTCTGGGGCTGTCGCGGCGGCTCCAGCGCGATGGTTCTCGGCGAGGAAGCCGGCGCCCGTGACGGTCAGGCCCAGCGCGCTGATCGTCACCGAGGGAATCGGCGTCAGCAGTCCGATCGGCAGGGCCGCGATGGTGACCGCCACGCCGGCCCAGATCAGCCGGCCGACCCAATGCGGCCGCGGCGCGGATGAGCTCTGCGCCTTCGGGTCGTCCGGGTCGAGGCCGTGGAGGCGGGCGTGGGCCCGGTCCCCGGCGCGGACGAGGCGCTCGTTGGTCTCCTGGTCGCAGTTGCAGTGACCGGTGGCCAGGGACTCCCTGATCGCCGCGGCTTCGGCCTGGATCGCCTCGTCGAGCTCGACCAACGCGACCACGCGCGGGTCCGTCGCGCTGCCCGCGGCGTGAGGCGGCCGGACGATGGTGTCCTTCGACAGAGCGCGGTGAAGGCGGCCGGCCATGACCAGGTCGCCGGTTCGCGCTCGGGCTCCGGCGCAGATGGACTCAGCTGCCTGTCGGGAGCACGCCCGGAGGTCCTCGAGGAGGCGGCGGTGACGGTCGCTCAGGTCCTCGAGGTCTTCGGGGCGGATCGTGAGCTCGTCGGGCGCCTCGCCGCCGAGAGCAACGATCATGCGACGCAGCTGCTCGACGCGCTCGCGCCTGAGTGCGTCGCGCTCGGCCTCGGGCAGCGATCGCCAGACCCGGTAGGCGCGGCGGCAGGCGAACCAGTGGGCGAGGCCGGCCACCAGGAAGACGGCCGCACCCACGAACCCGACCACCGTCAGAAGGCTGGTCAGCCGGTCAACGATGGGCGCGATGGTCGGATCCGGCTCGACGTCTCGGGACTCGAAGTCAGTCATGAGTCGGGCCACGAGCACCGGCCCGAGCATGAGGGGTGCGCCGGCCAGGGTGCGAAGCCAGGGCCGGCGACCGGCCTCGACCTCGAGGCCGAGATCGAGGAGCCATCGGTCTGGGCGCACGGGGCGCTCCTGGTGCGCTGCGTCCTGGTGCGGGGCCTTCTGCGGCGGGGTGTTCATGGTGTCTTCCTCCCGAGGTGCGGTGTGGTCGACGTCGCCGACCAGACCAGACCAAGGAACTCTCAGCAGAGTAGGTGTGGGATCAGACCCAAATCGGGTTATCCACAGGTGCCAGTTCGGGCGTCATCGGCGGGGCGCGGAAACGCCTGCAACGGGGCCAGGAGCCGCTCGCTGTGGGGAACGCACGGGGTCCGGGACGAAGGACTCGTCGACGTGCTCGGCGGCGGCGGATGCCCTGGCGGCGTGGGTCATGACGTCGGTGATGACGTCTTGGGCGTTGGTCACGGCGCTGGCCTGGCCGAGGCGGATCAGCTGGTTGACGCCGGTGGAGGCGACGCTGCTGACCGGGCCGGGGACGCCCATGAGGGGTCGGTGCAGGTTGCTGGTCCAGTGCGCGGTGTTGAGCGCCCCGCTTCGCATGGCTCCCTCGACGACCACGGTGCCCTCGGCGAGGCCTGCGACGACCCTGTTCCTTGCCAGGAAGCGGGTCCTGGTGGGTCCAGCGCCCGGAGGTGCCTCCGAGACGACCAGGCCGCGCTCGGCGATCGCCTCGAGCAGCTGAGCGTGCGCCACCGGGTAGGGCCGGTCGACGCCGCCCGGTAGGACGGCGATGGTCGGTCCGCCGGCGATGAGGGCGCCGCGGTGGGCGGCTTGGTCAACGCCGTACGCGAGGCCGCTGATGACGGTGTGCCCCATGCGGGCGAGGTCGCGGCTGAGCTCGGTGGCCTGCTCGGTGCCGTAGCTGGTGGCGGCCCGGGAGCCGACGACGGCCACGGAGTTGCCGGCGAGCTGGCGCAGGTCATGCGCTCCACGGACCCACAGGCCGACAGGCTCGCCGCCGCGCTCGTACAGGGCGCCGGCGTTGCGGAGTGCACCGAGCTCGGCAGGCCACTCGGCGTCGCTGGGGACGATGAAGCGGATGCCCTGGGCGGCGGCCTGCTCGAGCACCTGGGCGGGGTCGACGCCGCCGAGCTCCTGGGCGAGCGCGAATCCCCAGTGGGACTCGACGTCGGCGGCCGCCTCGAGGTAGCCGAGAACCTTGTCGGCTCCGAGCTCGCTGACCAGTCCGGTGACGCGGAGATCTCCGGGTTCGATGGTCCGGCTGAGGGTGACGCGGGCGAGCCGGTCAGCGTCGTCGACGTCGGCGCGCGTGGTCATGCCTGCCCTCCCCACAGCAGCTCGAGGTCGGGGTCGTGGATGACGTCGAGGCGCTTGTCGGGGGCGTAGGCCGCGGGCTCGGGGACCACCAGGCGACGCAGCTGGCGCTCGGTGGCGCTGGGCTGGGCTGCGGCGTCCTGGGGGTCGATCGGGCCGGTCTCGTCGTAGTTCATCGCGGTCTCCTCAGCGGCCCGGGGCGGGTCGGTCGGTGGTGAGCTGGGTGCGCGGCACGTCGCGCTGGTGCTCGGGAGGCTTGGGCACGAAGGACTCGTCGAGCTCGCTGGCGAGGTCCCGCATCTGGGTCTGGTACCGCTCCCACTCGCGGGGGTGGATGCCGTTCTGCAGGGCCGAGGCGACGATGGCGGCCATGGAGTAGGGCCGGTCGGCGGGCACCTGGTCGAGTGCGCACCAGGCCTTGGCGCCGTCGCCGTGCAGCCAGCTAGCGAAGCCGAGCATGGAGGCCGGCGCCGCGCGGACCTCGTCAGGGGCGCGGCGGGTGAGGTCGTTCCAGAGCGCCATGTGGGAGGTGTGGTTCTCCCGGCTCATGTCCTCCCACAGCGCGTCGCGGGTGCCGATCGTCTCCAGGGCGACGAGCATCCGGGCGCCGTCGACGTCGGAGAGCCGGTTGCCATCGGCATGGAACTGCTCGAGGCGGTCCAGGGCCCAGTCCCGCTCCGCTGCCGGCGAGCTGGCCGCTGCCTCTGCTCGAACTGCGGGGATCAGCTGGGCGATCGGCTCGCGGTCGCCGACCATGGAGGCCGCCAGTGAGGCCCGACTGGAGGCCGGCTGGGCGGCGCCGGAGAGCACGGTTGTGGCCGCGATCCGCTCAGCGGTCGCCTGGGTCTGCAGTCCTGTGGAGCCGGTGTTGAACTCCCGCCACCGTTCACCGTCGGACCACAGCCGGATCTGGGTGGTGATGCCCACGGTCTCGAGTCGGTTGGACAAGTGCTGGCTGGCCAGCTCGGCGCTGCGGCGGTCCTCGGTGAAGCAGAGGATGCCCAGCCGCGCACCGGGGCGGGCGTGGCGGCCGTACGGGCCGCTGATGGCGTCCCAGACCTCCTCGCGCGCGGCCGCACTCGTCGGCAGGTCGACGCGCGTGATGGGGAGCCCCGGCCCGAACGGAACCAGGACGACCGACTCCTCGGGCTTGAAGCCGAGGACATGCGGGACGGCGGCGAGCAGCTCGTCCGGGGACTGAACGACGAGATCCATCGGAACCCTCCCCGCGCCTCAGCTGGCCTGGGCCGGGCGGGCGGCGCGCTCGATGCGCGCGGAGACGTACTTGAGCGAGACGCCGACCTCGCCGAAGCGGCTGTCGACGACCACGATGTCCTTGGTGCGCTTCTCGCCGGTCTCCTTGTCCGCCCAGCTCTCGGTGCGCTCGAGACCGTGGACGAAGATCGGGTCGCCGGATCCGCAGCTGTCGTACACGTGGGTGGCGGCCGAGCCGAAGATCTTGACGTTGTGGGCGGTGGGCTCGTCGTTGACCCACTCCCCCGTGTCGTTGTTCTGCACGCGCCGGTTGACCAGGACCCGGCAGCTGACGAACGGCTTGTTCTCGCGGGTGTAGAGCAGCTCGGGAGCCTCGGCCAGGTTGCCGGCGAAGGTGACGGTGGTGGACATGACTTCCTCCTAGGTGACTGCGAGACGTCGGAATCGGTCCCGCAGTCACCTAGGTCCCATCGGGGGTCCGCAGCGATCATCTGGGTTGAACTTGTTCGGATCCCCTGTTGGCGCATGCAGGAGGTCAGCAGGGCACCAGGTAGTCGAAGCGGTACTTGAAGACGACGACGCGGATGCCCTTGTAGGTGGTTCGCCGGACGCCGGAGAGGTGGTAGTCGCCGACTCGGCACTCCGAGCTGGCGAGGTGGCTGTTCAGCCGCCACTGCCGCTCCCTGAGGGCGCGGTAGGACTTCGTCGACCAGCCGCGCTTGACCAGGCAGCCGCGGAACTTGTGCCGCATGCCGTCGTGGGCGTAGGAGGTGTCGAAGACGCTGTTGGAGGCCCAGATGACCATCCGACAGCCCAAGTCCTCTACGGGCACGGCCGCGGCCGCCGGCGAGGTGGACGTCAGGCATAGCGCGGAGGTCAGGACGGCGGCGAGGATGGCGAGGACTGCTCGGTGGGTGGCGCCGCGTGTTGCGCGGCCGGGTGATCGGGACATGCGTTCCTCCTCGGTTCGGGCGGGAACGCAGGTGCGGCCCCGCGGTCACCTAGGTCCGCGGAGGGGGCCGGGGCGATCAACGCGGGCGCAATAGAAGCGCCCCGACCGGCTCTCGGGTACCGGATCGGGGCGCTGAGAAGGACGCTAGGGGAAGGGACCGACACAACCGTGCCGGCGGCCAGCTGGGCCTACCGGGCGGGCCGGCGTCGCGGCGGTCGGTTGCTGAGCTTCTGCGGTGGCGGAGGCAGGTCGCGGCCGAGTCGCCGGCGGGATTCCTCGCCTGCAGCGATCACTGCTTCCTGGGCGAACGCGGAGCGGGCGAGCATCCGGCCGAGCTCCTGGCGGTCGGCCACGAGTGCGTCTTCGACCGCCTCGATGGTCGAGGCCGGCAGGTCGTGTTTCTTGTTGAAGCTCTTGCGGGTCACGCTGACCAGGGCGGGATGGGTCTCGCCGGCGGCCGCGAGCTCGGCACGCTGCTGGGGTGAGCGCCGGACGTGCAGCTCGAGCGCCTGGGCCAGCCAGCCGACGAACGACCCGGGCGAGTCTGGGTCGGTGTCCAGGTCGGCGACGTAGGCCGACCGGGCGAGGTCCCACACGCCAGGCTTCCAGTAGATCCCGACCGGCGTTGTGGTCTGGCTCGTCATGCCACCACTCCCCTGCAGCACGTCGACGAGCTGCTGCAGCGGCTGGCGCTAACACCAACGCCGCTGCATTCCCGGGCGGGGCCGTGTGCAGCCGTTCCCACTCTCGCTCGATTCCTTCCGTCCAGACAGCTACGAGGGTGCAGCTGCGCCGCGTCGCCGCAGCGGAGTCCGCGTCCATGCGAGCGGGTTTTCCCCACCCTCCGGACGCGCCCACCTTTCCACAGGTTCGCGCTGTGAGCCGGTAGGCGTCGGCCCCCGTTGGGAGACTTGGTCCTGTCAGTTCTTTCTATTCTACTCACGGAGGACAACCGCATGACCGACACCATCCAGACCGACGCCGTCACCACCGCCGACGAGGGCACCGAGGGCACCGAGGGCACCGCCCCGGCTGAGGAGTTCCTGCACCTGGACCCCGCCGACATCATCATCGGCAGCAACGTCCGCCCCGACCTGCGCCCCGACCACAAGGAGTTCCGCAAGTCGATCAAGGAGCGCGGCGTCATCGAGGCCGTCACGGTCTACCGCAACGAGGACGGTCAGTACGTCCTGCTGCGCGGCCAGCGCCGCACCGTGACCGCCGCCGAGGTCGGCACTCCCACCGGCCTGATCCCGGCCCGCGTCGTGCCCCAGCCTGCCGAGGCTGACCGGATCGGTGACCAGATGGTCGAGAACATCCACCGCGCCGGGATGCGCGAGGCCGAGATCGTCGCGGGCGTGGAGCAGCTGGCCCTGCTCGGCGTGAGCGCGGCGCAGATCGCCAAGCGCACCAGCATCGACCGCCCGACCGTGAACGCCGCCCTGGCGGTCACCAAGGCCGACCAGAGCCGCAACCGGCTCGACACCGGCGACCTGACCTTGGAGGAGGCCGCGATCTTCGCGGAGTTCTCTGTTATCTCGACACGCCGGAGTGGCGACGTTCCCAGGGTGGGGACTG